>JBDSKN010000040.1:0-70872 GCA_039916865.1 Ilumatobacteraceae bacterium | reverse complement strand
TGGCTGGAAGTGGGTCAACTTGGTGGATATTCGGTGATCACAAGTACTTAGCCGACGAGTTACCCGAGGCGACGGTGCTCGTAACTAAGACCCACCCGGCAATCGGATAGGCGGGAAAAGTCGGGTTTACTTGTTGCGTTGGTGACGGGTGCGACGAAGCATCTTTTTGTGCTTCTTCTTGCGCATGCGCTTGCGACGACGTTTGACGAGTGAACCCATAGCGCCGAAAACTCTATCGGCGCCACGACCCATATCAGCAAATTGGTTGGCTACTCTATAGCCGTTACTCCGGGGTCGTTCAATGGCAGGACAACGGGTTTTGGTCCCGTATATAGGGGTTCGAGTCCTCTCCCCGGAACTCGCGTCGCTGGTTCGTTCTACACTGGTGAGAGCCAATGACGAGCGACGGGCAACAATGAACAAGACAATCGACAAAGTCACCACCAAGCGAATGGCGCTGTACACGGGCCGCACTCACCCTGCCCTCGCCGAAAGGGTAGCTAAGCACCTCGAGGTACAACTGGGTGAGGCAAATATTATCGAATTCGCCAACGGTGAGTTGCGGCCGCAATTCGGCGAAAGCATCCGCGGCGGCGACGTATTTATTATGCAGACGCATTGTGGAGTCGATGGTCGCAGCGTCAATGACTCGATCATGGAACAGCTAATCATGATCGACACGGCGTATCGGGCATCTGCCAAGCGGGTCACCGCAGTATGCCCCTTCTACGGATACGCACGGCAGGATCGCAAGGCCGAAGGACGCGAGCCGATAACTGCGCGACTCATTGCCGACATGTTCAAGGCCGCTGGCTCGAAGCGCATGGTGTCAATTGATCTCCACAGCGGCCAAATTCAAGGATTCTTCGAGGGGCCGGTCGATCACCTCACGGCGATGCCAGTTCTCGAGGAATATTTGCGAAATAATGTTCGCGACGGCGTTGTGATCGTCTCACCAGATGCCGGCCGGGTAAAAGTTGCCGAACGATTTGCCCAACACCTCGTCGACATGAATGCCGACGTCGCCTTTGTTCACAAGCGACGGCCAAAGAACACAACAAATATTGCCGTTGCTAAAGAAGTCATCGGCGATGTCGAGGGCCGACTCTGCGTCCTTGCCGACGACATGATTGACACGGGTGGAACAATCGTTAGCGCAGCGGAATTGCTCATTGAGCGCGGCGCGAGGGAAGTGTGGGCAATGGCTACCCACGGCGTTTTGTCCGGTCCAGCCGTCGAACGACTTGAAAAGGCTCCCATAACTCGAGTGATACTCACCGACACCGTGCCGCTTCCGACCGAAAAACGCCTGGCCAAGATAGAGGTGCTCTCCGTAGCCAAAATCCTCGCCGATGCCCTCACCGCGGTGTTCAACGACACGAGTGTCAGCGAACTATTTGGTGGAGAAAACCAGGCTTGATTATTTGATCTGAGATACCGATACACTTCAGAGCCGTTTATTAATTGCCGACTGTCGGAGCCGCCGTTATGCCAACCATCTTGAATACTCACGTCGGCCGCGACACGGGCAGCGCCGAATCGCGCCGATTATTGACCCGGGATCATATTCCGGCCGTCATCTACGGACACGGCATGAAGCCAGTTTCGATCACGGTCGAGCGTCGTGAATTACGCATTGCACTATCTGGTCCCGCCGGCACCAACACCATTCTGGAATTACAGGTCGGAAACAAGACATACCCGGCCGTGGTTAAAGAGATGCAGCGCGACCCGGTCAAGCGCGGAGTTCGCCACATTGATTTCATGCAAATAGACCTGAGCGAAGAAATCGTGATGGCGGTTCCCGTTCACCTCACCGGTACTGCCAAGGCCGTGTTGGCCGAGGGTGGCCTTGTTGATCCAACAGTCGATCGAATCGAAGTTCGTGCCGCCGCAAACAACATTCCAAATGAAATTCTCATAGATGTCACAAACATGGGAATGGACGACGTCATCCGACTCGGCGACATTGAGCTTCCACGCGGCGTTACGGCGGTGGCCGATCCCGATCTCGTAATTGTCACCGTACTGGTCACCAAGATTGAAGTTGAAGTTGCGGTTGTTGCACCTGTCGAAGGTGAAGTACTCGCCGGCGCCGCCGCGCCAGTAGTTGGCGCACCTGCCACAGGCGACGGCAAACCCGCCGCTTCCTAATTTTTATGTCGTTGTTCGGTCGCGCCGCGCGACGCGAGCGGCAAGGAACTCCATTTGACTATTTGATCGTCGGAGTTGGTAACCCTGGTCGCGAATATGTTGGGAGTCGACACAATGTCGGCTTTGAAGTTATCGATATATTGACCCAACGCAACAATGTGAAATTGAAATCGAGTCGAGATCGGGCACTCATTAGCGAGGTACAAAACAGCGACGGCAATTTGATTTTGGCGACTCCAACGACTTTCATGAATGACTCCGGCGAGGCAGTTGGAGCGGTCGCTCGTCGATACGAAATTACAGACCCAAACAAAGTCATTATCGTTCACGATGAGTTAGATCTTGAGCCGGGCGTGGTTCGAATCAAGGTCGGAGGCGGACTGGCGGGTCACAATGGTTTGCGCTCGATCGCTAAGTACTTGAAAACGCAGGAATTCGTGCGAGTTCGAATCGGAGTCGGAAAGCCATTATCGAAGGACTCGGGCGCCAGTCACGTGCTATCGCGCGTTCCGGTTGATGAACGCAAACTTCTTGATATTGCGGTCCATGTCGCTGCCGATGCCGTGCAACTAATTTATGGTCGTGGACTCGATTTGGCCATGCAGCAGATTAACTCCCTGTAGAAATAGACACACCCATGCTTCCCTCGGTTATCGCAACCATTGCGAGTGACGAACCTGGTCTTCGTGCCAGCATTGGCAACAACTCAATGCTCGCCTGCGCGCAAAACGCGCGAGCAACGGTGATCGCCGGACTTGCCCAGCGATCGCCTTCCACCACGCTGATCATCGCCACGGCTACGGGAACGGATGCGGCTCAGCTGCATGACGACTTAATCCAATTCTTCGGACCGAACGAGGCGTTGCTATTTCCGGCCTGGGAAACCCTGCCATTTGAGCGCGTAAGTCCGAATGTCGAGACAATGGGTCGACGACTCGAAGTGTTATGGCGCCTTCAAGGCTCACTGCGTCCGCGAGTCGTCGTCGGCGGGACTCGCGCGCTGCTGCAAAAACTTGGTTCAAATGCCCGCACGGTGGACCCGATTATTGTTCACCCGGGCGATCAAATCGACGCCGACTCTTTGCTTGGTCGCCTTGTCAATGAGGGATATCGTCGCGAAGAACTTGTCGAGCATCGCGGTGAGGTATCCCGACGCGGGTCCATCATTGACATCTTTCCTTCCACGGCCGATACCCCCGTTCGAATTGACCTGTGGGGAGACGAAGTCGACCGGCTTACATCATTCAATGTGAACGATCAACGAAGCACTGAAGATTTGACCGAGGCAGTGATTTTCGCCGCCCGCGAATTGCAACTGGACGAACGCACTCGTGAGCTATCGCGCGATCTTGTAGCCAGTGAGCCTTGGGGTCGTGAACATTGGGATCGTCTGAGCGACGGGGCGATTTTCGATGGGATGGAAAGCTGGCTTCCGTGGCTCGTTGATGAAGAACTGTTGCTGACAGACCTGTTGGATTCACGTTCACGACTAGTTCTCATAGATCCGCGCCGAATGCGCGACCGCGCCCGCGACCTCCTAGCAGAGGAAGACGATCTGGCTCGGGCCCTTGCCTCGACATGGGCCCGCGATGCCGAAAAGTCATTTCCTCGATTGCATTCCGAGATCGATCACTTACTTGACCAGTCACAGTCACTTCATGCTTTGTCGATCGTCGCACCGGCCGAAGCATTAGACATTCCCACGGTGCAGTCCAGTGGATGGGGACCAATCACCGGGGATGCCGAGGCAACGGCGCGGCGGATTATGCAATTGGTGGCAAAGAAATGGCGAGTGATTCTGGCTGCTGAAGGTGCCGGTTCCGCAACGAGACTCACCGAAGTATTCAGGGAACAGGGTGTCGCGGTGACCGACTGCTCTAAATTGCCAATCGACTCGATTGATCTGCAACAACCTGGCGTTTATGTTGTCGTGGCGCCGTTGCATCATGGTTGCACACTGCCTAGATGTGAACTTGCGATCATTTCCGAATCCGATCTCACCGGCAGACGTCGCACGCACCGCCAACCACGGGCACGAAAGCGCGACTCCACGACGGTATTTCAAGATCTCAAACCCGGCGACTATGTGGTTCACCATCACCATGGTGTTGGCCGTTATCAGGGAATGGTTACGCGATCAATGGGTGGATCGGAGCGTGATTATTTGCTACTCGCCTACAAAGATGGCGACAGACTCTATGTTCCGACCGATCATATTGACGCGGTGCGCCAATATGTTGGCGGCGAGTCGCCGACATTACACCGACTTGGCGGCAGCGACTTTGCTCGGGCCAAGCAACGAGTGCGCTCGGTCGTGCGAGAAATCGCGCAGGAACTTGTGGTCCTTTATCAGCGACGAGTCACGGCTAGGGGTCATTCATTTTCGGTCGATACCCCGTGGCAGGCCGAGATGGAAGCGGCGTTCCCCTACGTCGAAACTCCCGATCAGCGATTGGCGATCGAGGCGACCAAGGCCGATATGGAACGTGAAGTCCCAATGGATCGACTCGTGTGCGGCGACGTCGGATTTGGTAAGACCGAAGTTGCCATTCGCGCCGCATTTAAATGCATCCAAGATGGAAAACAGGTGGCGATACTCGTGCCCACGACATTGCTTGCCTCGCAGCATGGGAACACGATTAGCGACCGGTTCGCCGGATACCCAATTCGAGTAGAAACGCTGTCGCGATTTCTCACTCCGACTCAGGCAAAGAAGGTCATCCGTGGACTCGCTAGTGGAGAAATCGACTGCGTCATAGGCACGCACCGGCTCTTACAGGAGTCGGTGAAATTCAAGGATCTAGGACTTTTGGTAGTGGATGAAGAACAACGGTTCGGCGTCAGCCACAAAGAATTAATGAAAAAACTAAAGACAAACGTCGATGTTCTCACCCTTACCGCAACACCAATTCCACGAACCTTAGAAATGAGCCTCGTTGGAATTCGTGACCTGTCTCTCCTGCAGACTCCGCCGGCGGATCGACAGCCGATTCTCACCTTCGTTGGCGAAACGGATGAGCGCGTGGCCACCGAGGCGATCCGACGCGAGTTACTTCGCGACGGACAGGTTTTCTGGGTTCACAATCGAGTACAAACGATTGAAGATCGAGCTCGTGAACTTCGCGAACTGGTCCCGGAGGCTCGCATAGCCGTGGCCCACGGGCAAATGGATGAAAGCTCGCTCGAACAAACGGTTATCGATTTCTGGGAAGGACGATTTGATGTGCTGGTGTGTACCACGATTATCGAAAGTGGAATCGACATGCCGACGGTTAACACACTTGTGGTTGAGCGCGCCGACCTGTTGGGTCTTGGGCAATTGCATCAAATTCGCGGTCGCGTTGGCCGCAGCGGTTCCCGCGCGTATGCCTACATGTTCCACCCCCGCGACCGGGCGCTTTCCCAGGAGGCGTACGAGCGCCTCCGCACGATCGGTGAGGCCACCGAACTTGGCAGTGGATTTAAAATTGCGATGCGAGACTTGGAAATTCGAGGCGCCGGAAATCTGCTTGGCGAGGCCCAAAGCGGCCACATCGCTGCGGTTGGATACGACCTCTATTGCCAACTCGTGACCGAGGCAGTTGCCGAGATGAAAAATGAGCCAATGCCTCAGATTGTTCCGGAATTGAAACTTGATGTGCCAACCCAGGCATACCTTCCCGTCGACTATGTGTCTAAGGAAGAACTTCGCCTGGATGCCTATCGTCGACTGGCGGCCGTTACTTCGCGAGATGACGTCGATGACATTGGTGCCGAATGGCTAGATCGATACGGCCCACTGCCAATACCCGCCCAGGCACTCCTCGTCGTCGGCCAATTGCGAGCCGAGTGCCACCGCCTTGGTATTCGCGAACTAGTGGTGGCCAATCGCCGCGCGAAAATGTTTCCGGTTTCGCTGAAAGCCAGTGAGGCCATGCGATTGCAGCGAATAGCCGAGGGCTCTATGTACAACGAGAACATGAAACAGGTGACGATTGATTTGCCTCGACCGGACCAAAAGTCGGGCGAAGTCAGTTCTGGAAATGAAACATCGTTTCTTGTTGGTTTCTTGCGCGAACTAAAGTGACATCGATGCCGCGTCGATCAAAATCTCATATCGGCTTCGCCATTGCAATTCTTACCTTGACTGCGTGCGCTAATAGCTTTACTACGAGTGCCTTGCGCATCGGTTCTGATGAAATTAGCGTGGACGAATTCGAACAAACGGTGCAACAGCTGGCCGACGCCGACCAGCTTGAGCTGATTGACGGACGAATCACCGGCGAGACAACTCGCTCCGTTCTGGGAGCCCTGCTGCGTGGTCAGGCGACAGCTCAACTACTTGCTGTTCATGGTCAATCGGTGACCGAGGCCGACCGCAACCTCGTTTTGACTCAACTCGAGCAGGACGGGCAGACTTCGCTTTTAGATCCCGCGCTAAAGGAACTAATCGTCGAACTAAACAGCCAAGACTTAGCTTTGCAACGGGTCGCGGTTCCAGACACGGATGATTTGGCCGTGATGTACTCCAATCGTCCGGCCAAATTAGGGGCGATGTGCCTGCGTCATATTTTGGTAGCAACGAAATCCACGGCCCAAAAAATACTCAATCTGCTCGACGACGGCGAAGACTTTGCCACTCTTGCGGGAATCTACTCGATTGAACCGGGAGCCACGACAACGGGTGGAGTTTTGGGTGACAGCAACAACGAGTGTTTGGCTCTGTCGCAGATCCAGACACAATTTGACATCGGGTTTACCCAGGGCGCACTGCAAGCCAAGGCCGGGGCCGCCTATGGTCCGGTGAAATCTAGTTTTGGCTGGCACATAATTTTGATCCGACCATTCGCCGAAATTTCCGATTCCGTGACAAAATTACTGGCCACCGATCCGGGTCACATGTTGCTCACCGGCCATCTCGCAACGGCATCTATCTCGGTGAAGTCGTCGTACGGACGATGGAATCCGGCCACTGGCGAAATCGTTGCGAACTAGTAGATGACTCGTCCCGATGTGATTCCGGTCGTGGTGATCGTCGGACTTGGACCGGGGCCAACAGACGCACTCACTCAAGCCACTTTTGATGCGATCGAACGAATCGAAGTTCAATTTGTTCGCACACGCAAGCACCCGACCGCTTCCCTGTTACCGCGGGCTACAAGTTTTGATGACTTATACGACCACCACGAGACATTTGAAGAGGTGTATTTAGCGATTGCTGAGCAAGTGATTGCGGCCGCAATCGAGAATGGTGAAGTGCTCTACGCCGTGCCTGGCTCGCCGCTGGTGCTCGAAAGTAGCGTGACACAGCTGGCTAGCGACCCGCGTATTACCGTTCGGATTTTGCCGTCGCTGAGTTTTCTTGACCTGGCATGGGCGGCAATCGGCATCGACCCTGTCAATGCCGGAGTCCGACTTGTCGACGGGCACCGATTCGCGATCGAAGCCGCCGGGGAACGTGGTCCTCTGCTCGTCGCCCAGGTGCACTCCAAATGGGTGTTGTCCGATGTGAAGTTGGCGTACGAGAGTCTCACGGGTGATGAACCGGTGATTCTCCTCCATCATCTAGGACTTTCCGATCAACGAATTGAACACACCACATGGAAGCAACTGGATCAAATAGTTAATGCCGATCACCTCACGTCGCTGTACATTCCGCAATTATCAAGTCCAATAGCCGGAGAATTAGCCCAACTGCATAACCTGGCTGGAATTCTTCGACGCCAATGTCCGTGGGATCGCGAACAGACACACGATTCCCTGACCAAATACCTGCTCGAAGAAACCTACGAGGTGGTTGATGCACTCGAAGCCCTTGACAGTGAGGACCACACCACTGACGAAGCACTAATCGAGGAACTTGGCGATCTGTTGTACCAAATTGAGTTCCATGCCGCAATCGCCGAGCAACAGGGTCGATTTTCAATGTCTGATATCGCTCGTGCAATCCACTCCAAGCTTGTGCGGCGTCACCCCCACGTGTTTGGCGATGTTAAGGTCACCAGCGCCGACGAGGTGGTTGCGACTTGGGATGCCGTTAAGCAGGCCGAACGCGATACCAAGGCGGAGGAAAACTCTGGACGATCTTCGGCTTTCGACGGTGTCGCATCTTCCTCTCCATCGCTGATTTTGGCCACCAAGCTTCAAAAGCGGGCGGCCGATGTCGGCTTTGACTGGGCGGACGCGGAGGGTGCATATGCCAAAATTGCCGAGGAAACCGCCGAACTTCGACGGGCCATTGAAAGTGGTGAAAATCCGGACATCGTGCGCATGGAACTTGGCGACCTGTTGTTTAGTGTGGTGAATCTATCGCGACACATTGGCCACGATGCCGAACTTGCCCTACGAACCGCGGCGAATAAGTTTCGCGGCCGATTCGAATACATCGAACAACTTGCGTTTGAACGCAATATCAATATCACGACTGCATCACTGGATGAACTCAATGCGCTGTGGGACGAAGCAAAGCGTCTCCGACTGACTAGTAGCAAGAAATCGACTGACTAGCGTGGTTGCATGAGCAAGATTGATCGAATCGTTGGGCGCGAAGTCCTAGACTCACGAGGAAATCCGACAGTGGAAGTCGATGTCATTCTCGCTGGCGGAGCAAGGGGTCGGGCGATCGTGCCGTCGGGCGCCTCAACCGGAGAACATGAAGCCGTCGAACTGCGCGACGGCGGTGCTCGTTATGGCGGATGGGGTGTACTGCAAGCTACTACCAATGTAAATGGTGAAATATTTGATGCTCTGCGTGGAGCCGACGCCGGCAATCAGGCTGCAGTTGATAACGCGCTCATCACTTTGGATGGCACCGCAAACAAGTCTCGCCTAGGAGCCAATGCAATTCTTGGCGTCAGCCTTGCCTGTGCGCATGCAAATGCCAACGAAAGAAATCTACCGCTTTACAAATCGATCGGCGGATCCGATGCCTGCCTGTTGCCAATACCAATGATGAACGTTCTCAATGGAGGCGTACACGCAGACAACAATGTGGATCTGCAAGAATTTATGATCGTCCCAGTTGGTGCGGGTACCTATCGTGAAGCGCTGCGATGGGGAGTCGAGTGCTATCACTCTCTCAAAGGATTGTTACACGAACGCGGGTTGAGCACCGCCGTCGGCGACGAAGGAGGTTTTGCCCCCGATCTGGAAAACAACGAAGCCGCAATAATTGCCTTGGTGGACGCGATTGCACGCGCCGGATATCGCCCGGGCGAGGACATTGCAATCGCACTCGACCCCGCGATGAGCGAACTGTACAAGGACGGTAAATACCATCTGGTCGGAGAAAACGCCGTATTCTCCAGCGAAGACTTGGCCACGTGGTGGGTAGGGCTGGTCAACAAATATCCAATTATTTCTATCGAAGACGGAATGGCAGAAGATGACTGGAGTGGCTGGTCAACCCTGACAAAGAAATTGGGTTCGCAAATTCAACTCATTGGTGATGATTTGTTCGTCACAAATGTAAATCGATTGCAGCGCGGAATCTTGGAAGGAATCGCCAATAGCGTTCTGATAAAGGTGAACCAAATCGGCACCCTCTCCGAAACACTTGCGACGATCAAGCTTGCTTCCGCCAACCGCTACACAAGCGTGATGAGTCATCGCAGCGGTGAAACCGAAGACACAACAATTGCCGATTTGGCTGTGGCTACAACATGCGGTCAGATCAAGACGGGAGCTCCGGCACGAAGCGAACGTGTCGCCAAATTCAATCGCCTGTTGCGCATCGAGGAAGAACTTGGCTCACGGGCAAGATTTATCGGCAGAGGGGCCCTCGCTCCGCGCATATAGATATAGCCGCGTGCCACCATTTCGCCGATGCCACCAGCCACAATGGAAGGGTGTCCAGCGCCGAAATTCATATCGTAAAAAATCGATCTCTGCGGCTGGCGGCGATTCCGATTGGGGCCGTGGTAATCCTTGCCCTCGTGGTTGCCCTGTTCATCTTGCCGGTTCGCACTTGGCTCAATCAACGCGCACTCCTATCCGAACGCCAAACCGAATACGCAGGATTTGAAGACACGAATGAAGCGCTGCAGGACCAGGTGACATACCTCAAGACCGACGCCGGGCTGCAGGAAGCGATTCGCAGCCAGCTTGGATATCTCCATCCGAACGAGCGGCGAGTTCCGATGATCGATCTCCCAGCCATGTCGACTGTGCTTCCAGAGCGATGGCCATACTCCGTGGTGTCCAATATTTTGCTTGTGCGATCCCTCGCTGCGGTGCAAAAAGCCACCGTCGGGCTCATTTCGCTTGATCCGCTAAAGCCATAACTGACGGCGTTCGCTAGCATTCGGCTAGCACGTTTTGATTCAATCTTGCGATGAGCAAGACCCAGACTGGAGTTCATGTGGCGGGCAGCATTCTCGGCAACCGCGTTTTGCGCAAGGAAGACCCCAAGTTTTTGACAACTGGTGGTGTGTATGTGGACGACTTACAAAACGAGCCACTTCTAGTCAATGCAGCCCATGCAACCTATGTGCGAGCAAGTATCGCCCACGGAAAGATCACCAATGTTGATGTGACCCAGGCCTTGCAATCCCCCGGGGTCATCGCTATCTATACCGCCGCCGATCTTGGACTTCAGCCCGTCGCCGCGACATTTAATCCAACGGCAAAACGAACATTGCTGGCAACCGAAAAAGTTCGTTATGTAGGCGAACCTCTTGCCGTGATTCTTACCGAACTTGCCGACCAGGGTGAGGACGCGGTCGAGAAAGTAATTGTCGAATATGACCCTCTCGAGGTGCTCGTCGATGTCGAGGCGGCGATGACAAGTTCGACTCTGATATACGAGGAATGCGGCAGCAATGTGGTATTCGATAGCACGGCACTGGGCATGCCCGATAATTCCGGTGACGCAATTTTCGATGAATGTGAAGTTGTGATCAGCGGGAGATTCGTCAATCAACGGGTCGCACCGTGTCCGTTAGAAGTTCGCGGCGCCGCCGCGGCATGGGTCGATGGACGCCTTTACCAATGGCTCTCGACACAGCACGCCCAGGGGGCGCGCGACGAAGTCAAGAAGGCCAACAATCTGAATGATGGAGACGTGCGAATCATCACTCCCGATGTGGGTGGGGGGTTTGGGGCCAAGATCGGGGCCTACCCGGAAGAGCTATTGCTCGGTCAAATCGCCAAGAAACTTAGTCGTCCGGTGCGCTGGAACGAAACACGAAGCGAATCAATGACCGCACTTGGCCATGGCCGCGCTCAAATCCAAAACATCAAGATTGGTGGCACGCGCGAAGGCAAGGTGCAGGCATACCAAATGCACGTGATTCAGGATTCCGGTGCCTGGGTCGATATCGGGGCGATTTTGGCGCCGTTTATGACCCGGCCAATGTCGTCCGGAGTGTATGACATTGCAAAAATCGAGTGTCGAACGACTTCGGTCGTTACCAACACCACCCCAACTGTCGCTTATCGTGGCGCCGGACGACCCGAAGCTACCGCGGCAATTGAACGGGCGATGGATCTGTTCGCCATCGAGGTTGGAAAGGATCCAACCGAGGTTCGACGAATTAACCTCATCGCCAAATTTGATGAACCACACACCACGTCGATTGGCCAAACCTACGACGTTGGCAATTACGAGGCGGCACTCGACAAGGTGCTCATTGCCGCCGAATACACCAAATTGCGCGCAGAGCAGGCCGTGCGTCGCGCCCGCGGGGATGTAAAGCAACTCGGAATCGGTGTGAGTGTTTATGTTGAAATCACAGGCGGCACGACCCCGGGCGAGGTTGCAAAAATTGAGGTGCTCACCGATGGTCGCGCGGTCGTTTACACCGGCACCTCGCCTCAGGGTCAGGGGCACGTCACCGCCTGGTCCATGATTGCCGCCGAAGAGACGGGTATCGACATGAGCAAGATTGATGTCGTGTGGGGCGACACCGATCTTGTTCCGGTCGGGGGCGGAACAATGGGCTCGAGATCGCTGCAGCAAGGTGGTGCCGCGGTACAACAGGCCGCAATCGAACTCGTTCAACAGGCACGGACCCATGCGGCTCAGTTGCTCGAAGCTAATGAATCAGATGTCGTGTTCGACAAGGCGTCTGGGGCATTTCATGTCACTGGCACTCCCGCCGTCTCCAAAACTTGGG
Source organism: Ilumatobacteraceae bacterium (assembly GCA_039916865.1). GTDB lineage: Bacteria > Actinomycetota > Acidimicrobiia > Acidimicrobiales > Ilumatobacteraceae > UBA3006. The sequence continues at coordinate 58,624 of JBDSKN010000040.1, read as the reverse complement.
CCGACATTTCAACCGCGGTGGCCGCAAGCGGCGGTCTGGTGCAGGACACGACTTTCACTGCGGGCGGTGCTACTTTCCCCTTTGGCGCGCACCTGGCGGTCGTTGAACTCGACACGGAGACGGGTCAAGTTCGCCATATCCGACACGTCGCGTGCGACGATGCCGGTCGCGTGCTCAATCCGCTGCTGTTAGAAGGACAAATTCACGGCGGAATTGCACAAGGCACGGCCCAAGCCCTATTGGAAGAAGTCCGATTCGATCAAGATGGAAACCCGATTACATCGAATCTTGCCGACTACGCATTTATCTCGGCGGCCGAACTTCCAAGTTTTGAAGTTGTACACATGGAAACTCCGACTCCGCGAAATCCGCTCGGCGCCAAAGGCATCGGCGAATCCGGTACCATCGGCTCGACGCCAGCAGTTCAGTCTGCGGTAATCGATGCCGTATCTCACTTGGGCGTTCGTCACATTGATATGCCCGCCACCGCCGAGCGTGTTTGGAAGGCAATACAAGCAGCACGATAAATCGCATTGGCGATCCCCGCATCGTCTCACCTTAGGGTCGACAGTTATCCTGAGCGGATGACTTTACAGCACCCCATCGTCGCTGAAAATCTATCCCGTCATTTCGGCGACCTCAAGGCGGTTGACGGAATCAACCTCAGCGTCAGCGAAGGTGAGATTTTTGGATTTCTTGGACCAAATGGTGCCGGCAAAAGCACCGTAGTAAGAATGCTGACGACGCTTCTACGACCGACTTCAGGGACCGCTCGAGTTGCTGGATTTGACGTTGTAAAGCAGGCAGACTCCGTCCGACGCAGCATCGGGGTTGCGTTGCAAGATGCGGCAATCGATCCGCTCATGACCGGTACCGAATTGCTGCAGTTGCAGGCCGTGCTGTACGGAATTCCCGCCAATAAAATGAAATCTAGGGCAGGTGAATTGCTGGAGCGGGTTGGCCTCACCGCGGCCGGCGATCGTCGCGTCGGCACATATTCCGGCGGCATGCGTCGACGCCTCGATCTGGCGCTCTCACTCATTCACCAACCTACTGTGCTGTTCCTAGACGAACCGACAGCCGGGCTTGATCCGATGAGTCGAATCGCGCTGTGGGATGAGGTGCGTCGGTTGAATAGTGAGGGCACCACCGTGATGCTCACAACGCAGTACCTAGAGGAAGCCGATCAACTTGCCGATCGAATCGCGATCATCGATAAAGGGCAAATCGTTCGGGAGGGCCAGCCTCGAGTCTTAAAGTCCAGCGTCGGCGTTCCGACCCTAATAGTTAATGTGTCTAAGGAACAGCTCGAAGTCGCCACGGCGGTATTGGTGACATTTGGCGAAATTCGCCCGACCGGGGACAACGCAGTTGGTGTCGGACTCCGGCAGGGAGCCCAGGCGGTTACGGATGTCGTACGCAAACTTGACGAAGCCGGCGTGCGCGTCTCACATCTTGAACTCAATGAACCGAGCCTCGATGACGTTTTCGCCGAAGCGACCGGTCACCGCCTCGAAGGTGAGACGCAATGACGGTAGCGATTGCCACACGCCAAACCGTGGCTCTCACCAAACGGTCCACACTGGCGATCTTGCGTCAACCGGTATTGATAGTTCCATCGTTAGTGTTTCCGCTTTTCTTTGCCGCACTAAGCGCATCCTCGTTCAGTAAAACAACACGCCTTCCCGGATTTCCGAAGGTGGACTCCTTTTTACAATTCACCTTGGCGTCAACGGTCATTCAAGGTGTCCTGTTTGGCAGCATTACTGGCGCGGCCGCTCTCGCCACGGACATCGAAGGTGGGTTTTTTGATCGCTTGCTCGCCGCGCCGACTGCACGCACCGGCATCCTGATTGGCAACCTGATGGGCAGTGCGCTGTTTGGCGCGGCCCAATCAGCCATCTTCGTATTCGCTCTACTGCCATTCGGAGTGCGCGTGGAGGCAGGACTTCTCGGAATCGGAGCGATGATTATTTCGGGGGGACTTATCGCCCTTGGGATCTCGTCCCTAATGTCAGCAGTGGCCATTCGTACCGGATCTGCCGAAGCCGTGCAGGGAGCGTTCCCACTGCTTTTTGTTTTGCTCTTCTTTTCCAGCGTGTTCTTTCCTCGCCAAACTATGCATGGAACGTACAAAACAATTGCCACCATTAATCCAATTTCCTATCTCGTGGAAGGGATCCGTTCGCTGGTCCTCGACGGATTCAGCGGGCTGGCAATCGCCCAGGCAATCTTGATTCCGATAGGAATTTGCGTTCTCGGATTTGTTTTGGCTTTGACTGAGCTTCGTCGAAGGCTTGGGGCTAGATGAACACTTCATCGATGGCGGTGACTTCAAACGGCGACGAGGACGAATCCTCAACGATTCGAAGTTCATGGGGTCTAGCGGTTCGCGGTCTGCGAAATATCCGACGATTGCCGTCTGCATTTGTTCCGGCAATGTTGATGCCAGTGTTTACCACTATTGCATTTTCCGGAACCTTCGCGGCGATCACCGAATTGCCGAATTTTCCAACGAGTCGATCGGTGAATTGGTTCATGCCGCTCGGAATTTGCTTCGGTTCGGCATTCGCCGGAGTTGGCCTTGGATTTAGCGCGATTCGTGATATCGAAACGGGATTTTACGATCGTCTGCGAATGTCGCCAACATCGCGTTGGTCGCTCATTATCGGACCATTAATCGCGGCCTGGTCGCGGGCAATTCTGATTTGCGTCTTTGTGATTTCACTCGGCTTTGTTCTGGGAGTTCGCTTCACGGCTGGCGTCACTGGCGTTGCAACTCTCGTGGCGGCATCTCTTGGCATCGCCACAATTTGCTTGGGTTGGGGTCTTGGATTGGCATTTCGCTTTCGCGATATGCGGGGTGCGGCACTCATGCAGCTATCAATGTTCGTGGCACTTTATTTGACTCCGGCCCAAGTGCCGCTACCTCTTACCACCGGATGGCTCCATGCCGTGGCTCGAATTAATCCGGTCACTAATATTTTGCGACTTGCCCGCCAAGGATTGGTATCAAAATCATCCGTCGATTCTCTCAGTTGGGCCAATACATGGGGCGGCCTTGTCGCCATACTCGGCATGTCGATTCTTGCCCTCATATTTGCCAAACGCGGATTGGCCAAACTCGACAAGTAAGCCTAGATAAGCCAGATCAGGGACCGCCCGATCTCCATTAGACGCTGGCTAAGGCCGTGAGGCATGATGTCTGCGTAGGTAGTTGTACCGCCTTCGAGCCATACGACTAATTAAGAGGGGGAAGATGACGAAGATCAACATCACCGTAAATGGCGACACTCACGACGACGAGGTGGAACCCCGAACATTGCTAGTTCATTATCTGCGCGAGAAACTAGGGCTCACCGGCACCAACATTGGCTGCGACACTTCGAGTTGCGGCGCGTGCACAGTGCATCTCAACGGCGAAGCCGTAAAGAGTTGCACAATCTTGGCCGTGCAGGCCGACGGCACCAAGATCACCACGATCGAGGGATTGAGCAAGGACGGTGTGATGCATCCAATGCAGCAGGCATTCATGGAAAATCATGGTCTGCAATGTGGCTACTGCACACCTGGAATGGTGATGGCCGCAATTGGCCTGTTAAATGAAAATCCAAAGCCCACCGAACGCGATGTCCGACTAGGTCTCGAAGGAAACCTGTGCCGTTGCACCGGCTACCACAACATCGTCAAGTCGGTTCTCGCTGCCGCCGGAAAGTAGGAGGTCTTTATGACAATGACCGACGTTCGCCAAAATACGATTATCGGAACTCGACTCCTCCGGCGCGAAGATCCGGCATTGCTCACGGGGGAAGCCAAGTTCACCAACGATCTGAGTATTCCAGGTGCGTTGCACCTCGCGGTTCTGCGATCCCCCCACGCTCACGCCAAAATCATTTCGATCAATTCGAAGTCTGCGGCAGAATTGCCGGGAGTGGTGGCGGTGTATACCGGCGCTGACCTGCAATCGATGTGGGCCGGGCCGATGCCATGTGCATGGGCGGTAACTGCCGACATGAAGAGCCCTCAGCACTTTCCACTGGCGATCAGCACCGTGAACTATGTCGGAGACGGTGTCGCTGCGGTTCTCGCCACTTCGGAAACTGCTTCGCGAGATGCCCTTGACCTCATCGAAGTGGAATACGAGGTCCTCAAGCCCGTCGTAGATCTTGAAGAAGCAATGACCGACAATGTGTTGGTACACGACGAACTCGGCACCAATAGGAGCTACACCTGGAACCTAAAGATCGAGGCCACCGAGGGGTGTGTGGAGGAGGCATTCACGAGTGCCGCATACACGGTGAGCGAGCGATACGTTCAACAGCGCCTGCTCCCGATGGCAATGGAGACTCGGGCGGTAGCGGCCGTGCCACAACCGTTTGGAGGCGATATCACCCTCTATTCATCCACTCAAGTTCCGCACATTTTGAAAGTTATGACTGCGTTGACTCTTGGTATTCCCGAGCAACAGGTTCGCGTGATTGCCCCCAGTGTTGGCGGTGGGTTTGGTTCGAAATTAAATGTCTATGCCGAGGAATTGCTGTGCGTGGGATTGGCTCGTAAGCACAATGTTCCAGTTCGGTGGGTAGAAGAACGTAGCGAAAATGCGCAATCAACCATTCATGGTCGTGGGCAGGTGCAATATATCGAATTGGCCGCCGACAAAGGCGGAAAACTCACCGCGATTCGCGTTCGCATCATCGGAGACATGGGTGCCTATCTTCAACTCGTCACCCCAGGGATTCCATTACTGGGCGCATTTCTGTATGCCGGGGTATACGACATTCCACATGCCTACGATTTCAGCTGCACCGGAGTATTTACAACCCTGACCCCGACGGATGCCTACCGTGGCGCGGGACGACCTGAGGCCACATACGCGATCGAAACCGCCATGGATGCCCTTGCCCGCAAGATGGGCATTGATCCATTTGATTTGCGCAAGCGCAATTACATTCAACAGGAGCAATTTCCGTACACAGCCTTTAGCGGATTGACCTACGATTCGGGCAATCATCTGGCCGCCGCAGAAAAAGCCGCCGGCCTGGCTGATTATGCCGGAGTCCGTGCCCGACAAGCGAAGCAAAATGTTACCGGCGCTACAAAACGTCTCGGTATCGGCATGACCAGTTACTTCGAAATGTGCGGCCTGGCGCCTTCACGAGTACTGGCCTCGCTCAACTATTCCGCCGGAGGCTGGGAATCAGCCACCGTTCGAATATTGCCAACTGCCAAGGTTCAGGTCGTCACCGGAACATCGCCCCATGGTCAGGGCCACGAGACCTCGTGGGCGATGATTGCATCCGAAAAACTTGGCATTCCGGCCGAGGACATCGATGTCCTGCACAGCGATACCGCCATCGCCCCGCTCGGGCTTGACACATATGGGTCACGCTCCCTGCCCGTCGGTGGCGTGGCCATCGCCGGCGCCTGTGACAAAGTCATCGATAAGGCCAAACTCATAGCCGCTCATCAATTGGAGTGTTCTGCCGATGACCTCGAATTCATTGGCGGTGTGTTCAATGTCAAAGGATCGCCCGATCGAAACATGCCCCTGGCGGCCATTGCCTTCCAAGCATTCACCGCGCACAATTTGCCGGACGGGCTGGAGCCGAATCTGGAGGCGCAATACACCTACGACCCGCCAAACTTTTCGTGGCCATTTGGCACCCACATGTGCACGTTAGAGATTGACATTGAAACCGGTCAGGTAGAAGTCCTGAAATATGTCGCGGTCGACGACTGCGGGGTGCAGATCAATCCGCTTATCGTCGAAGGTCAGGTACACGGCGGCGTAATTCAAGGGCTCGCCCAGGCACTATTCGAGGAAGCAATATATGACGAAGATGGCAACCTCAAGACTTCTACCTTGGCCGAGTACCTCGTTCCAGCAGCAAGTGATGTTCCATCGATTACTTCAGACTTCACGGTCACGCCATCGCCTACCAATCAATTAGGAGTCAAGGGAATCGGTGAGGCCGGCACTATCGGGGCCGCCCCAACCGTGATGAATGCGGTTATCGATGCATTGTCCGGGCTCGGGGTCACGCACATGGACATGCCGGCCTCGCCACACCATGTATGGCTAGCAATCAAGGCCGCTAAAGCCACATCATGAGAGATCAAGCATCAAATATTAGGAGAGGGAATACACCGTGATACCTGCAGCATTCGAATACAAAAGAGCAACTTCCGCCGCCGAAGCTATTTCGCTGATCGGCCAATACGGCGACGATGCCAAGTTTCTCGCCGGTGGCCACAGCCTAATTCCGCTAATGAAGCTGCGCCTGGCTCAGCCCGCGATGCTCATCGACATTGGCCGTATCGGCGACCTGTCCTACATCAAGGACGCTGGTGACCACATCGCAATCGGTGCACTCACCCGCCACATGGACATCGAAACTTCCGATGTGCTCAAAGCCCACATTCCGCTATTGGCCCACGCCGCATCTCAAGTTGGAGACGCACAGGTTCGCCATCGAGGAACGATCGGCGGGTCACTCGCCCACGCCGACTCTGCAAGCGATTTGCCGGCCACGACACTGGCCCTTGGCGCAACATATGTCGCCCAGGGGCCAAAGGGAGAGCGCACAATTGCGGCCAAGGATTTTTATATGGGCTTCCTGGAGAGCGCATTACACCCTAGCGAGATGCTGACCGAGATTCGAGTACCAAAGATGACTGGGGCCGGATGGGGTTTTCAGAAATTCAATCGTCGTGCTCAAGACTGGGCAATCGTCGGAGTGGCCGCTTGGCGTAGCAACGGATCATCCGGCGTGGCTCTTGTGAACATGGGTTCAACGCCAATTTTGGCATCGAGCGTGAGCACCGCGCTGACCGGTGGCGCGACGATTGCCGAAGCGGCAGAACTCGCGGCTAAGGAGGCGGCACCACAGGACGACCTGAATGCATCCCGCGAATATCGGGTCCATCTCGCCAAGGTATTGGTTCGTCGCGCGCTCGAGGACGCATCCAAAAAGTAAGACCGCTCATTTCAGAATTACTTCGTCGCTATCCCAATCGCACGCGCGTCGTCTCGCTGACGGTTTTCGTTGCGTTGTTCATTTGGTCGGCCAAATACTTTGGATTGCCCGTTGACCGGGTAGCAATTGTTTCGTGGATACTTGCGGCATTCGTTTGCTCCAACATTGGTAAACCGCTCCCAGATCAATGGAGAATGTTGAAGGACTGGTCGTTCTTTGCATTGTTGCTATTTGCATACGACTACAGCCGAGGAATGGCCGACCAACTAGGCCGGTCGGTTGACTTCACCGTGATTCGTAACATCGATCGGGCGCTGTTTCTTGGACATGACCCGAACGTATGGATTCAACAGCACCTCAACATTTCGTCCGATCTGGCATGGTATGAATACCCGTTGGCCGTTACCTACATGACGCATTTCATCGTCCCTATCTCGGTGGCCGTAGTCCTGTGGATTCGCAATCGCGCCGAATGGTTGCGATACATGCGTCGACTCGGTATTTTGCTCGCCACCGGAGTGGTGACATACGTGATTTTTCCAGTAGCCCCGCCGTGGATGGCTGCGCGCAACGGATTTATCGCGCCAATTCGACGCATCACCGCCCGTGCATGGAGTCATATGGGACTCTCAACGGTGTCGAAATTATTCGAACGCGGAGCGGCGATCACTAATCCGGTTGCCGCGCTGCCATCGCTACACGCGGCGTTTTCGCTACTGGTAGTGGCTTTCTTCTGGCAGCAAATGCCGAAATGGTGTCGAGCCGTGTCGCTGTTATTGCCCGCCTCGATGGCGCTGTGTCTCGTCTATTTTGGCGAGCACTGGGTCACCGACATAGTTCTGGGTTGGCTATATGTGTGGATAGTTTTGTGGGTGGCAAATCGCTGGGAACGCGCCCCCCGTCATGCGGTCTCGGCCGAATCACCGACCATCTAATCCCTTCCCGCTGAGAATTTGCTTTCTAACCTTTTCAATCCTTGACTCCCGAGTTTTCGATTGCTTTGGCGCAGAAAAATAAAAACCGTATGCCCTTTGCCGTCCCGGCGTCAATTCTTCAAATGCGGCTTTCATAGCAGAGTCTTTCCGTAACTTGCTTCGAAATTCTTCAGGAAGAATGAGTTCTGATTTCTTTGCAGGACTCACTTTCAAGCCGTCCTTTTCGACCTTAATGGCTTGATAAATATAGGATTTCAAGATTGGTTCCATCTTGATTATTTCTTTCACATTGGTGAATCGAATTTGTCGCCCCACCCGCGTATTCACCCCGGTCTTTTTGAGAATGCCTTTGGGATCATTTAGCAACACACCCTTGAAGAAGAGAAGCGCACAGTATTCTTTAAATCCCTGAATTATGACAACGTTACTTTTCTGATACGCGTAGCAAGGTTTGCTCCACTTCAATTCTTCGGTCAACTGACAGTCAAGAAGAATTCTCCTCAACTTCTTGGTCTCTTCCTGCCACTTCTTTAAATTGATTGTGTAGGCATCGACCGTGGGATTCGTTCGACTCTTTGTCATGCTTTGACTGCCTTTACAAGTTAGAAGTTGAATTGCGCCGATTCGCGTTTCGCCACATATGGCTTGAAAAACTTGGCCCGAATCTCGTTATGCAATGGGTGCTCGTCGTAGTGGCGCCAACCTTCGACATTATCGAACGTTGCGACGATGACGAACCGAGCGTCGGTCCCAGCGCCCAATCCCAGATCGGCACCGCAGCGGTACTCACGAATCGTGTCTATTGTTTTGGACATATCGATCAATGCATCGACGCAAGCATCCGCATGTCCGACGGGTACCGAATCGTTCCACGTCAGCATCACCGTGTGCTGAATCATCGGTTGCTACAACAAACCTGAATATGAGCCGCCGTCGACTTGAATGCTCGTTCCGGTGATGAATTTTGCCGATTCGCCGCATAGAAACGCCACCAATGCACCAAAATCAGACGGATCGCCGACGAATCCGGCTGGAATTCCCAAAGTAGAGGCATCGGGAGTCGATCCATACAACTGTCGAATTCGATCTGTGGAGTGAATTCCTGGTTGCACCGAATTAACGGTAATTCCACTCGAGGCAACCTCGCGAGCCAGTGTTTTGAGAAATCCGGTGACTCCAGCGCGGGCGGTGTTGGAAAGTATGAGATTTGGAATTGGTTGGCGCACCGCTATGGATGTGATGGCAACTATGCGGCCCCATCCACGAGATTGCATTTCGGATACGACTTCGGTACACATACCCACGACCGACAGCAAACTTTGTTGCAGGCCGGCAATGTACGCATCGGCGGGTGTCGTGGCAAAGTTTCCCGCTGGTGGTCCACCACCATTGGCGACAAGAATGTCGATACGGCCTAGCGCCTTCGCGGCCTGGCGAATAAAGCCTTGGCCGCCCTCCAATGTTGAAACATCGGCAACTATTCCGATGCACGAGTTGCCGATTAGTTGAGCAGCCTCTCTAACTCGAGTTGCGTCACGACTACAAATTGCTACGCGAACACCTTCATTGGCGAGCGACTTAGCACTGGCGAAACCGAGCCCGGCCGACGCACCCGCCACGGCGGCCGTTCGATTTGATATTCCGAGATCCACGAGAAAACGCTACAGCCCGGCACCGACTCGTAGCATTTCTGCCCCCCGCGCCTAGCCTGAAGTCATGGATCATGCGAGTTCAACGAATTCGGGATCACTCGCATCGGTGAGCAATGTTCGGGACCAACTTGGCGCACATCAGTACCTGGCCGATGATGGCCTTGCCACGGCCGTCTTCCTTGCCATCACATTGAAGCGACCGTTATTTTTGGAGGGAGAAGCCGGAGTCGGCAAGACCGAATTGGCCAAAGTTCTGTCGTCGATGACTGGCGGTGAGCTCATTCGCCTGCAGTGTTACGAGGGAATCGATGCATCGCAAGCGGTCTACGACTGGGATTATCCACGCCAATTGCTTCACCTTCGAGCGGCCGAAGCATCTGGTGAGGCATCGTCGAAGGCGACGGCCTCATTAGAAAACGAGTTATACAACGAGCGATTTCTCATCCGCCGCGCACTTTTGCGGGCGATCGATCACCGCGACGGCCCGCCACCGGTACTGCTGATCGATGAAATTGATCGCGCCGACGACGAGTTTGAGGCGTACCTATTGGAGGTTCTCTCCGATTTTCAAATCACCGTGCCCGAGCTAGGAACCTATCGAGCCAAGGTGACGCCGATCGTTGTCCTTACCTCGAATCGAACACGAGACGTACACGACGCATTGAAGCGAAGGTGCCTTTATCATTGGGTCAACCACCCCGATTTTGAGCGTGAAGTGGAAATTGTCCGCGTCCGGGTACCACAGGTCGCCGAAGCCTTGGCTCGACAGGTTGCCGCGGCAGTGGAGTCGCTGCGAACTATGAATCTGTATAAACCACCCGGAGTCGCCGAGACAATCGATTGGGCGACCGCCCTTGGTCAGCTCGGTGTTCGTGAGCTCAATGACGCAGTGGTTGAATCCACGTTGGGTGTGGTGCTCAAGTATCGCGAAGATCACGATCGGGTTCGCGAACAAGGTGTTGCGCAACTGGTGAAGCAAGCATTTGACAGAGGCATGAACCAAAACTGATGTCGCCAACGGTTGTGTCGCCAGCAGAAGATATGGCCGTGGCATTTGCTCGCGTCTTAAGAGGATGCGGACTCAATGTTCCACTTGATTCCGTGCTGACGTTTGTGCAGGCACTCGATGTTGTTGGAATTGCAAGTCGAGACGATGTGTACTGGGCCGCGCATACAACTCTTGTCCGACGAAGCGAGGATCGAACACTTTTTAATAGTGCCTTTGCCGTGTTTTGGGAGAAGCGCTCTGGGCCGGGAAGCGACGAGAATCCCGAGTCAATTCCGGCCACATTGCTTGTCGACGACGCGGGATCAGACAACCAGGATGACCCAGACGGCGATGGCAATTCGGATGAGCCAAGCCTGACTCTGCGATTTTCGGCCGCCGAAACGTTGCGGGAAAAAGACTTCGCCGAATACAGCGAAGACGAACTCCGTGAATCACAGCGATTAATGCATCGGTTGCGCCTCGCCGGGCAGCCACGACGATCAATGCGCTTTCATTCCAGTCAGCGTCGCTCTAGTCAGCATGACCTACGCCGAACGGTACGAGCCTCGCTTGCCAATGAGGGCGAGCCAATCCTTCGATACTGGCGCGAGCCCGGCGAGCGACTTCGTCGCTTAGTGGTACTGCTCGATGTTTCGGGATCGATGGAACCGTACGCACGGGCGCTTCTTCGCTTTATGCACGCCGCAGTGATGGGTAGACAGCGCGTGGAGGCTTTCGCATTTGGAACTCGACTAACTCGGATTACCAAGGAACTCTCCAATCACGATCCAGACAAGGCGCTGGCCCTAGCCTCCGCACAAGTCCCGGACTGGAGTGGCGGAACTCGACTGGGCGAAAGTTTGCGCCGATTCAATGACACATGGGGGGTTCGCGGCATGGCACGAGGTGCAATTGTTGTCGTGCTTTCCGACGGTTGGGACCGAGGCGATCCTGAAATTCTGGCCGAACAAATGCAGAGATTGAAACGGGTGGCGTATCGCGTGGTATGGGTCAACCCATTGAAAGTGACTCCTGGATATGCGCCGTTAGCCCGCGGCATGGCTGCCGCATTGCCGTTTGTGGATCACTTTGTTGAAGGTCATTCGCTTGCGTCGCTGGAACATCTCACCGATGTGATTTCTGGAAATCAACTCGCGGGTTCGGAAGGAAAAAGGAGAACTCATGCGTGAACTTTTGGATGACCTAGACCGCTGGCGGGCGGCCGGCAAACGAGTGGCCGTGGCCAGGGTAATCGATATCGAAGGTTCCGGACCAAGAGAACCCGGCGCATCGATGGCAGTGAACGAAGACGGCGAGGTAGTCGGATCTGTAAGCGGTGGTTGCGTCGAAGGGGCTGTCGTGAGTGAGGCGCTCGACATCTTAAACGGTGACAACCAACCGAGACTCGTAAAATTTGGGTATTCGGATGACGAGGCCTATGCAGTCGGACTCACATGCGGCGGAGTCATTCAGTTGTTCATCGCGCCCCTCACCTGGTGAAACACGAATGACATCGTTGTTTCCACTTTTTGCCCAACGAATTAGGGAAAATCTGCCGGTAGCGCTACTCACCGTCATCGATGGTCCGCACATTGGTTCGATGTTGTTGGTGACCCAAGATGGTCGGGTCGAAGGCTCACTCGGGACAAGCGAACTTGACCGGGTGGCATCGCGAGATGCGATCGGCGAACTGGAAGCCGGACGCACTGGGGTGCGACACTACGGACCGGATGGGCAGACGACGCCGGAAGATTTAGGCGATACGCCGACGGTACGTGTCTTTATCGACTCATTTGCCCCTCCTCCGATCATGTGGATCTTTGGTGCGGTGGACTTTACCGCATCACTTGCCCGGGTTGCCAAGGTGCTCGGATACTGGGTTGTCGTGTGCGACGCCCGTGAAGTCTTTGCCACAAAACGACGATTTCCAATGGCGGACGAAGTGCTCGTGTCTTGGCCGAGTCCGTTGTTTGACGAACGGGGGGAAAATCTCGGGACGCGAGATGCTGTATGCATTCTGACGCACGATCCAAAATTTGATGTACCCGCAATTATCGGTGCACTGGCCTCGCAGGTTGGCTATATCGGCGTAATGGGAAGCCGGAAGACAAACGCCAAACGCCTCGAGCGGCTCGCCGAGGTGGGAGTAGTGGACGAAATGCAACTTGCCCGACTGATGTCACCAATCGGGTTGGACATCGGCGCCCGAACGCCCGAGGAAACGGCCATCTCAATCTGCGCGGAAATTATTGCTCAGCGAACGGGTCACAAGGCACCGTCGCTGCGAAACTCTAAAGGACCGATTCACTCGAGTGGATCTGCGTAGCGGACCCAACTCGAAATTCGTTCGTTCATCAACTGAATTTCCACATTGCGACCCCGGTCTGGTGCCTGTAAAACCGCTCCCGGCACACCCAGGTACAACGCCACATGGCCAGGGCGCCAGACGAGATCGCCGGGTTGTGCCTGCTTCTCATTAATTCCCCGCGCACGGTAAAACTGGGCGGCTGAACTGCGAGCCACATTGATGCCGGAGACGCCCCAGGCATAAAAAGTCAATCCCGAACAGTCAAAACTTTTGAATGCAACCGAACTATTGAATCGATATGGAACACCAATCTGTGTCAAGCCGGCAATGAGTGCCCGTTGATGCGGTAGGTCGGCCCTAGCCCAGGAAAGTTGTAACTCATTGGCATCAAGCCCAAGTGCACCCGCAATTGGAATTGCTAATTGATTTGCATAAACACGATAGAGATCAAACGAATCTTGATTCCCATTGATCATAAATTGATTGAGTGCATTGAGTGCCTGGATCGCGGTAGATGAGATAACTTTTTCCGTGGATTCCGGAATCCGTTTATCCGGAACTGCCCGGGCCGGACTGGAAAAGGCCGGATAGGCGCCACCAACGACAAGAGTTAATGCGACCACAAAAACCTTTGGTCGGGTCAACCACGCTGCGAAGGATCGGGTGCGCAAAGGATTTGACATGGTGGACGGGATTTTGACTGATCCTCAATCGGGGGGCGATTGAGCGATATATGTCAATTACATGTCAGTTTATGCAACACAACTGTAATATTGAAGTCATCCATTATCTCCATACCCAATATGGAATTTTGCCCGAGAATGCCGATCATGATGTCGAAACAGACCGCTTCGGGCAGGCTGGGGATGTGAAAGTCTCACCGCCAAGGACCGTGGCGGTCATTCTGGCCGCCGGCTCTGGATCGCGATTCGAGGGTGGCGGTCACAAACTGCATGCCGTCGTCGCAGGCCGAGCACTGTACCTGTGGGCGTTGCAAGCAGCGATCGAGGCCAGCATTGGGCCGGTAGTCGTGGTCACGGGCGCAGTCGAATTGCCACTTGGCGACATGGCTGTAAGTGTCGTGAATAATCCACTTTGGCGCACCGGATTGGCCAGTTCTTTGCAGGTGGGAATCGTCATGGCCCGCGAGCAAGGGGCCGAAGCGTTGGTGGTTGGACTTGGCGACCAACCATTCGTACGGGCATCGGCCTGGCGGGCCGTGGCCGACTCACGATCGCCCATCGCAGTTGCCACGTATCAGTCCAAACGCGGTAATCCCGTTCGATTACATGCCGAGATTTGGTCGGCTATGCCAACCTTGGGTGACGAAGGGGCGCGATCAGTTTTTCAGATATACAGCAATCTTGTTGAAGAAGTACCCTGTGAAGGTTCGTCCAGCGACATCGACACACTCGAAGACCTGAAACGAATGAACATCGAATTTGGAGAAGACAAATAATGGAACTCAATCACGAATTCATCGTCAATGTTCCCATCGCCGACGCATGGATCATCCTCACCGATCTGGCACGAATCGCGCCTTGCCTTCCGGGTGCCGAACTCACCGATGTCGAAGGTGACGTGTATCGCGGTCACGTCAAGGTCAAGGTTGGGCCGATCCAGGCTCAATTCAAGGGACAAGCAAGTTTTATATCTCGCGATGATGGGGAGTACACGGCAGCTCTCAAGGCCGAGGGACGCGACTTAACCGGCAAGGGAAATGCTGCGGCATTGATAACCGCCAAACTCACCGCATTGAGTCCGACCAGCACAAAGTGTGCCGTAAACACGGACCTCACGATCTCTGGAAAGGTTGCCCAATTCGGGCGCGGCGCATTAGCCGATGTGAGCGACAAATTGCTTGCCCAATTCGCAGACAACCTCAATCAACTCATTAGTTCCGGTGCATCGAATCCGGTGACCGAGGTAGTCCCCATTAATTTGCTGCAGACAGCCGGAGTGCCAATGTTGAAGCGAGCCATACCTGTGGTAGTTGCGATCGCCGCTCTAATAATCATGCTCAGTGTCATCTTCTAACCCGACAACGCCGGCTGATCGGGAGCGAATCGCCACACTTCTCGGCCGCTCGCCCCAGGGCGACTTTGAGATCGTCGTACGCAATGGATTGGGCGATCCAGTGGTTGTTCGGAATGCCCCGTTTCTCGATGACGGAACCCCGATGCCGACCAGATACTGGCTCGTCGGCGCCGCAGAATCCCTCCAAATAGGACGACTAGAAGCGTCCGGTGGCGTGGCCCAAGCCGAATCCGAGATCGACGATGACCTCATTGCTCAAGCCCATCTCCGATATGCCGCCGAGCGCGACTCCCAAATTTCCTCGTCGTATTCAGGACCGCGACCGCATGGTGGCGTAGGTGGCACGCGTCTCGGGGTGAAGTGCCTTCATGCCCACTATGCCTGGTGGCTCGCGGGCGGCGATGACCCGGTCGGTTCATGGGTGGCCAACAAACTCGGCACAGACACCTCCACTTATGCCGCCTCGGCATCGACCAAATTTTCGGCGCAACGTCCGGCCAAGACTCTTGCAGCGATTGACATTGGCACTAACTCGACCAACCTATTAATTGTCGATACCGAGGGGCATGAGTTGGTCCGCGAAATTCATATCACCCGCCTTGGGAAGGGACTAGCCCACACAAGTCAACTTGACGACGAGGCGATGGCGCATACATTGCGACAATTGGGCGAATACAAATCACTTATTGATCGCCATGGCGTTGATGCGGTTCGAGTTGTTGCAACGGCGGCTTGTCGACAGGCGTCGAATGTGGCGCCCTTCTTCGCATCCGTGCACTCGACGATCGGGGTGACTCCAGAACTTCTGACGGGCCTCGACGAAGGGCGGCTAACTTTTCGGGGAGCCCTGGATGGCTTTGCTCAGATCGACGAGAGCACTCTCGTCATTGACATTGGCGGTGGTTCAACGGAAGTCATGATCGGGACAACATTGCTCGAACATGTGGTGAGCATCCCCATTGGTGCGATGGTCATCACAGAAAAGGAACTTCACCATGATCCACCACGCCCGGAGGAACTCACCAATGCCATCGGACTAGCCACCGACTTTGTTGAGGACATCCTTCGCGAACGGCCGGACATTCAGGATGCGACTCGCATTATTGGTGTCGCCGGAACAATCGTCACTGTGGCCGCCGTTGAACTTGGACTGCACTCGTTTGATGCCGCCCAACTGCACGGCATGGTGCTCACTCGACGCGCGGTCGAGGATGTATTTCGCACATTAGCCACAGAGTCGCTGGCTGATCGTCAACACAATCCAGGTTTGCCGGCTCAGCGCGCCGACATAATCGTCGGTGGAAGTTGTGTTCTAGTAGCAATCATGCGCAAACTGCAGCTGAATTCGATTATCGTGTCGACCCGCAATATCCTTGATGGCATCATCGCCGAACTGCACTCGAATATGTTGATATGACTCGGGCCGCTCGACGCATAATGCACCCCGCCGGAGTGTCAGGAACATCGCTGCGCCTGCATGGAAAGCGAGTGATGCTTCGCCCGCTTGGTTCCCAAGACTTTGAAGCATGGAGCGAAGTCCGAAATCGAAATAACTCATGGTTACAACCTTGGGAACCGCAGGTTCCACCAAATACGGCCGATCCATCTAAAAATCGCGAGGCATTTTCAATTCGTTGTTCGGCTCGAGATCGAGAGCGCACAACCGGAAATAATTTCTCCTTTGGAATATTTGTCGATGGCGTCTTCGCCGGCGAGGTCAACTTGAACAATGTGATTCGTGGTGCGATGCAATGTTGCACGATTGGATATTGGATTGATGAGGCTCGAGCCGGAAATGGCTACATTGCCGAAGCCGTTGTGCTGCTTTCTCGCTTTGCCTTTGATGAACTGAGACTTCACAGAATCGAAGTGTGCATCATCCCACGAAATATCAATAGTCGGCGGGTAATGGAAAAACTTGAGTTTCGGGAGGAGGGAATGGCCCAGAGGTACCTGGAAATTAACGGAGTTTGGGAAGACCACATCCGGTATGGATTTACCGTCGAAGAATGGGAAAACCGAGCCGAGCACCTCGCCAAAACTTGGCTGTGAACACTGCGAAGTGTTGCTAGGCGATTTCCCGCGGAGCAAATAGTGCCTGAGCCCGCTGCTTTCGTGTTACCTTGCGACGCTTCCAGGCCTTGGTTTTCCAGTGTCGGAACAATGGTCGATGACTCAACTCACGACCGACCTCGGAGTCGTGATGCCGAATCGGTTTCCAATTTGGGCCGGGTTCGGTGACATCGTCCGGCTCTACCCCATGACTGACGAGATTTGTCACTTCGTGTAATTTTGCGTTCACTCGATGACGCTCGCTATGGGCATGGGCCCGAACTTCAATTTTGGGTGGCAACACCAGTTGGCGATGTTGATGACGCTTGCTCATCTCTGCCTCCGTCCTGTTTATCAGGTAACGAATTTCTATGTGCTAGCTCCCCTTGTTTCTAACCTACACCCGCCACAGAATATCGACCTAGTTCTTACGGATTTGAGCCTTCATTTCGGCGATACGGTCGGGAAACCACGGCTGGTCAAGGCTCCACAGCTGCGGCGCCAATTCTCGCTCTACGGCCTCGATATGGGTAGCGATATCGGCCATTTCTGCAATCGTTCGCTTGGTGGCTGTAAGTAGAGCGCGCGGTACCATCGACGACCGGGCGGCCATTTCGTGCGCTGCCTCGACAAGTTTGTCCTCGTCAACGCATTTCCATGCCAGCCCGAGGCGCTCAGCCTCGGCGCCATCTATTACCTCTCCAAACACAACCGCAGCCATTGTTGACTGCTGGCCTACGATCCGACGCATCATCCATGTGTGACCACCGCCGGGGTGGATTCCGATGTGCAAAAAGCGGGAATCAAAGCGGGCCCGACGGGACGCGACTCGCACATCGCAGCCAAGGGCCAGGTTCATGCCGGCGCCAACCGCTGCCCCATTCACGGCGGCGATAGTTGGTAACGGGCTGCGAGCAATGCGCAGAAATCCTTCGTATATCTCGCCGAGCGAAGTCTCGGAAGCGTTCTCGAGGTCGTCAAGTTTTGCCCCGGCACAAAATGCAGATCCGGCACCCGTCACGACAATGGCACTTACGCTTTCGTTTGCCTCAATGGCGTCCATCGCGTCGAGGATGTCATGCACCATTTGGGACGACAAGACATTGCGTTCGCTCGGATTATTCAAGGTCAAAGTTGCCACACCTTGTCGAATATCGAGTAGCACCAGGCTCATAAATCAATTCTCGCACACGCCGAAGCAACGATGTCAACCGCCGAGTAAAGTATCCAACGATGCTCGACCATGTGTTTACCGATGCCATTAGCGCGCTGCGAGATGCCTTTACCAGCGCATTTCTTGAGCGCCAAGCATTTGAAGAACACTTTCAGTCCGACGTTTTGCTTGGTGACTTGGTTTGGGAAACAAGTTATGGCCTCCCGGGCGAAGGGCGCCCGCCGCGAGTCGTAGCCCACGTAACGTTCAACTGGCCGAGCTGGAGTCAAGCCACATATCGCAAGTGGTACGTTGAGGAAGTTTTTTCCGAACACCCGGCAATCGAGATCGAAGTTGTCTTTCGGGTTCAGCGGTTGGAGGGTCAGCCAGATCCGTCGATAGTCGATGACATTGCGGTTGCCAATAGTCCAAAGATTGGTAGCGACCGACTGGAGCGCGAAAACATCACAATTGAGATCTGTCACTCAAGCGACAGTCCTTACCCAGTCGATTTCGCGCTCGAGATTACCTACGAAGGTGCATACGAATTAGCCGAGGAAACTCTCGCCGACGGCACAAGTAAATTACTCGACGAGCATTTCGGCGCGCTCGGTGGCTGGGTGGCTTCGACGCTGGTAAAACTTGGCGACCTGCATCTTGGTTATCTGCCGGCCGAGGATTAATCGGGTCACTAACTCTCGGATTGTAAAAGCGATTAACGATTTCGTTCGGCTACAGCGTGCACTTCAATTCCGCCTCGCGGCCGTTGAGTGATCTCGACCTTCACCCAATGTGGAGTCGCAGTTGTCATCACTTCGTTGGCAATCTCGGCGGCAAATCCTTCGGCGAACATGGCCATGTCCCGAAAACGCCATAGATACAACTTCAGCGATTTGGACTCAATGCAAAACTGGTCGGGCCCGTACTCGATGACCACCTTGGCAAGATCGGGCTGAGAAGTTACCGGACAAACCGAAGTAACTTCGTCGCTGGTGAATCGCACCAATGTGACATTGGCGGGCGCCGAAAATACCTCGACATGATCGATCGGATGTCGAACGGTATTTCCAAGAACGGTCATGCTCTGAAGCGTATTGACAGTTGAGTCATGCCGCTACTTCAGATTCGGCGGAATGAGGTCGGACAAGGCAACACTCGGACGTGGACCAACGTGGGTAATTACTTCCGAAGCGGCGATTGAGGCGATCCGTCCACATTCCTCAATCGACTTACCTCGAGTAAATCCGTAGAGAAAACCCGCCGCATACATGTCGCCGGCGCCGGTGGCATCAACGACCCGCTCAACCGGTTCGGCTTGGATGTACACGAGTTCGTGACCATTGATGACAAGCGAACCTCTCTTTTCCCGAGTGACGGCGGCGAACTCACAGTTTTGACGCAAAAATTTAAGGGCTTGATCGAATGACTCGGTTTGATAGAGCGACAACAACTCAAGTTCGTTGCTGAACAAAATATCGATTTCGTCGCTAATCAATGTCAGAAAGTCTTGGCGATGGCGATCGACACAAAACGAGTCGGACAATGTCAGTGCGACCTTGCGACCAGCGGCATGGGCATAGGAGGCGGCGGTGCGGAAGGCCTGCTTGGCTTCGACGCGATCGAACAGGTATCCCTCAAGAAATAAAACGGCCGCTGCAACGACCGCTTCCTGGGAGATATCGGATGATTCAAGAAGCGCGGCCGCCCCAAGAAACGTGCTCATGGTCCGTTGGCCGTCAGGCGTAACAACGATGATGCAGCGTCCGGTTGGTTCGGTAGTACTCGTTTCCCCGGGGAAAAATCCGACACCGATCGTGTTCATGTCCCGAATGAATGTGGCACCGAGTTTGTCGTCGGCGATCTTGCCGATGAAGCCGGCCCGACCGCCCAAACTGGCCAATCCATACGCGGTGTTGGCTACCGACCCGCCACTCGACTCGGTCACCCGTGCGACTCGGGAATAGAGGTGTTGCGACCTGACGGAGTCGACGAGCATCATCGAGCCCTTCACTAGTTGCTCGTCCACGAGGAATTTTTCGTCGACGGAAGCAAGAACATCGACCAATGCATTTCCGATCGTCACGGCGTCAAATCGAACCCCGGGTTCGGTAGTCAAATTGATTGGGGGCACGTGGCAAGACACTAGTAGCCAGACTCAATCCCACATCTTCGGCGAACTAGCCTGCCTTCGTGCAACGACGCAGGGCACTCCTCCCAGCCGAGGCGAGCGGCGATGCCAAGGTGCTCCTCATCACTCGAGGTATTCGCGCCTTCGTTGACGGATTGGTGTATGTCATGTTGCCGGGATACCTCCTCTTACTTGGGCTGAGCGGACTCCAAATTGGAGCGGTTGTCACTGCTTCGCTCCTTGGGTCGGCAGTGCTGACCATCGCGGTTGGGCTAGTTGGGCACAGATTTCTGCGACGCCGGCTATTGCAGATTGCCTCGCTGTTGATGATCGTCACCGGCATCGCGTTCAGTTTCGCCACAACCTTCGTGGCGCTTGTGATCATTGCCGCAATCGGAACTATGAATCCATCGGGTGGCGATGTCAGCGTCTTCCTCCCGACCGAACAGGCATTGCTCCCTGCAACCGTCGGCGACCGACAACGAACGAATCTATTTGCCGCCTACAACCTCATCGGTGCCCTAATCGGATCGATTGGAGCGATTTCCACCGGTCTCCCGGTTTGGTTTGGCGAACGCCTGGGGCTTGACCAGGTGGGCAGTAGTCGGACCACGTTTTGGTTGTACGCCCTCGCCGGCGTTGCAATGTTGGTGTTGTATCGCCAGCTCTCACCCGCAATCGAAAGCGGAGCAAGTTCGCCTGGGTCTGCGCTCGGACCATCACGAGCGACAATTTACAAACTTGCGGCGCTGTTCAGCCTTGACTCATTCGGCGGAGGCTTCGCCGTACCTTCAATTTTTGCCTTGTGGGTATTTCACAAATTCAACCTGTCGACTGCCGACCTTGGAGTTATCTTTTTTGCCGCCGGGGTGCTCTCGGCGTTGTCGTCGCTAATTGCCGTGCGCATTGCCAGGCGAATTGGACTGGTCCGGACAATGGTGTTCACCCACATTCCGGCCAGCGTCTTGCTCATAGCCGTGGTGTTTATGCCCAATGTCTGGCTAGCAATGGCCTGTTTCATTCTCCGCGGATTGCTTTCGCAAATGGATGTGCCAGTACGAATCAGTTATGTGATGGCGGTTGTAACCCCGCCCGAACGTCCGGCGGCGGCCAGCATTACGAATGTTCCTCGCAGTCTTGCTTCGGCCCTGCCGCCGATCGCCGCTGGCTGGATGCTCGATCAATCAACTTTTGGTTGGCCCCTACTTATCTGCGCGGCAATCAAGATCACCTACGATCTGATTTTACTTTGGCAATTTCGCCACATTCGACCACCCGAGGAAATGCAAACCTAAAACTTTGCTAACGAACCACCATCTTTAGCGTGCCGTTTGCCGCTTGGTCTTGTAGCTCTCGTTTAACAAATTTGCCAGCCGCATTCCGTGGCAGCGGTTGGGAAACTATTGCCACGTGATTCGGAATCTTGAACTTGGCTATCTTGCCGTCGAGAAAGGACCATAACTCCTCGGCCGTGAGTGAGAATCCATCGTTGGGCAATACCGCCACGGCCACTTCTTCGCCAAGTCGTTCATGGGGCACCCCAAAGACCGCGACTTCGTGTACTCCCGGGTGTTCATAAATGGCACTCTCGACCTCCGCCCCGTAGACATTTTCGCCGGCCCGCAGGATCATGTCCTTGACCCGATCCTCGACATAGACGAATCCATCTTGGTCAATTCGGCCAATATCGCCCGAGCGCAGCCATCCATCAACAATGACCTCGGCCGTCGCATCCGGTCTGTTCCAATAGCCACGAATGAGCATCGGGCCGAAGAACCAAATTTCGCCTGCCGTACCGATCGGAACTGGAACCAGTTGCTCATCGCGCACTTCCACTCGCATCGGCAGCACTGCCCTGCCCGTGCTCGTCGGATGTTCCAGGTACTCCTTGCCACTAATGCCGGGGCCAAACGCGTTCGTCTCGGTCATTCCATAGCCAAGTTGTGGATTTCCTTGTTTGACGCTGTTGGCAACTTTGGTCACGAGGGTAGTTGGTGCCGGCGCCCCGCCCCCGCCGACAGCGCGCAGGCTGGATGTATCGAATTTCTCAAACGAAGGCGAGTTGACGAGATCCCAACTTTGGGTCGGAACTCCTACAAAATTTGTGATTTGCTCTCTCTCGATCATTTCTAGGGCCTTCTCCACATCCCATTTGTACATAATCACAAGCTTCAATCCGGCGATAAAACAACTGAGCATCACGGGAACACAGCCCGTGACATGAAATAGAGGAACTATGAGAATGAACGAGGTCGGCAAATCGCCCGAACTTGGCGGAGGACTGCCATACGCCGTGAGAATCGCGTTGCGTGACGAAAAGGCCATAATTGCGCTGATTATCGCTCGGTGTGTTGATACCGCGCCCTTTGGCCGACCCGTTGTGCCAGAGGTGTAAAGAATTGTGGCATCGTCATCTGGCAAAATCTCTGCTCCGGGATGTGCCTTGCCAGAAATAACTGCGTCTTCCCACCTGTCGACCCCATCGGGTAACGATTGGGAGGCCCGCACGACCAGGGCCCGAATTCCCTTGGCCAGACAACTTTCCTTCGCCACGTCGAATCTCTGTTGGTCACAAATTAAGACCCGGGAGCCAGAATCTGCCAGCGCAAAATCCATTTCATCTACGGTCCACCAGGAGTTCATCGAAACGGAAATTGCACCCACCGAAATGATTGCGGCAAAGGACACCGCCCACTCGGGATAATTACGCATCGCAATCGCCACCCGATCGCCCTTCTTGATGCCATAGGTGTTGACAAGTAAGTCGGCCAAGGCATCCACTTTGTCCATCGCAGTGGTAAACGACCAACGCTCGGCTTCATACACAAGAAAGGTCTTGTCGCCGTGGGCTCGGGCTCCGGCAAAAACCTGCCCCAAGTGAGCCGGCGCGTTTTTGTAGACCTGAACTTCGATTCCAGAAATTTGAGCCGTGACCAATTCAAAGATCTGGCCCGGTCCTGTCACGGCAGCAATTGCCTGATCCCATGTCATTGCCATTGCATCCTCATATCCGTCCGTATTTACGTCGGCCTAGGTCTTGTTGCGTGGAGCTGAGGGGAATTGAACCCCTGGCCTGTACATTGCGAACGTACCGCTCTACCAACTGAGCTACAGCCCCGTATTTCTCGACAAACCCTAGCGGGTATTGGGTACGAGATGCCTAACGGAAAATCGGTGTGGAACTAAAATTGGTCAGGCCACACGACGAAAATGCTGAACATATCGCTCGTTTTCGCGCTTGAGGCGCAGTTGCACGAGCACATAGCAATAACCAATGAGAGACAGCAGACTCATCGTGAAGACATATACCATCACCGTCGATCCGGTTGTAAAGGCAAGAAAGAGCGAAGCCGCGACTAGTACGGCCAGGCCAACGACAAGATGTTGGCGACGCTGACGCAAAACAAATTGCGGGCTGGTGTTCATTCCTAAACGATGATGGCGAACGCCCTCCGGTCGCACAAGAGGTGCCGTTACATGGCTAAGTCGGCCCATGGTTTGCCCGCGCCGCGACGCTGGGGCCAATGGCCTAGCCATCCCGCGGAGCTGGCCGACCGGACGCCGACCGCCACTGTTTTCAAGTGAATAGAGTTGGCGTCGAAAATTACTCACCGAGTTTGATGGCGAACCGTTGAGTTTGGCCCGCACGAGAGGTGGGAGAAGCACCGCCATCCATGCCGCACCAACTATCAGCAGGATCAGTTTGCTCATTCGCCTTGCCTCGTTTGTTTAGGGCTGGACGGTCCCACGACCGCTTGTCAGATTGTATTACAGATTGACTACAGAAACGACCTAAACAGGGAGTTTTCGTCTACAGATGTGACTAAAACCGCTGCTTTTGTGACCAAGTTGATGCCTGGCGGCCGATGACCGACCTCCTATATCTCCTGTCCGACGGTGCGGCGATAGGTCCCCTGGCGCCCCCCAGACTTTTCCCACAGAGTGAGTTCGCCAATGACCATGGCCCGATCGGCACTTTTGCACATGTCATAAATCGTCAAGGCGGCCACCGAACAGGCATGCAGGGCCTCCATCTCGACCCCGGTACGATCCACGGTGTCGACCTGGACCTCGATGGCGACGTGATCGTCACCTATTTCAAAATTGATATTCACTGCACCAATGAGCAGGGGGTGACACAGCGGAATCATGTCCGAGGTCCTCTTTGCCGCCTGTATCCCGGCAACTCGGGCCACGGCTATGACATCACCTTTTTTAACTTCACGATTGGCGATTGCGGTAGTGGTTTCTGGATTCATAAACACTTTGCAGCGGGCCACGGCTCGACGATGCGACGGATCCTTGGGCGTCACGTCGACCATGCGCGCTCTACCCAGCGGGTCGAGATGCGAAAAATTCACATCACTCAAAACGGTCAGCCCCCGATTTGGCTCATCGAGCGGTGGGGGCGGACAAAGGTGACACTACCGATGTTGTGCCCGGCCCATTTCAGACCAACCGCACGCTTGATTTCAGCGGCGACAACGTCGTCGCTCGCTCCCCCGCGCAGGAGTGCCCGCAGATCGAACTCGGTCGTAGAGAACAGACACGTGCGGAACTGGCCATCGGCGGTGAGCCGCACTCGGTCACAATCGCCACAGAATGGTTTGGTTACCGACGGAATGACCCCAACCGTGCCCTTGCCATCCAAATAACGCCATCTATTGGCCGGTGCCGCACCGCGTGCAGACATCTGTTCAATTGGAAACACCGCCTGGATCGCGGCGACTATTTCATCTTGCCCCACAACCTGGCGACCTTCCCACGAACCCTGCGCATCTAGGGGCATGAATTCGATAAATCTCATTTCCACTCCCCGGTCGCGGCCAAAGGCGGCCAGGTCGACTATTTCATCGTCATTGACATCACGCTGTATGACCGCATTGATCTTTACCGGCGAGAATCCAACATCGATGGCCGTTTCAATTCCGGCCAGCACATGTTCCAATTCGTCTCGGCGAGTCATTTCGTAAAAGCGCTTCTGACTGAGGGTGTCGAGACTGATGTTGATTCGCTGCAACCCCGCCGAACGCAGTTCGGAAGCAATGAGACGAAGCGTGGCGCCGTTGGTTGTCAGGGCCAAATCGATGGGTTTTCCGGCCCGCGGCGAACTTGCCGAGCGAGGGACCACGAGCGTGGCGAGCTTGCCCACCAGGACTGCTAGATGGGCCCGCATCGTCGGTTCGCCACCGGTCAGGCGAATGCCATCGACGTCAAAGTAATTGACACAAATGCCCGCGACGCGGTGCAGCTCTTCGTAGGTAAGCACTTCTGAGCGGTCTAACCACTTCATTCCCTCGGCCGGCATGCAGTATGTGCAGCGAAAATTGCACCGGTCTGTGATCGAGATCCGCAGATCCCTCACCGTTCGACCGTACGGATCAATCAATTCCACGGAAAGAGCCTACGCCCATAGCATTACGTCCACTTCGCCGCCGATGGCCACGCCATCTCCGTCGGGTACGACGGCCAGGCCGTTGGCCAGGGCGGTGGCGGCCAACTGATGGCTTCCTTGTGGGCCACTGTCCCGCACATGCAATCGACCATCTGGGCCAAACGAACCGAATACTCGAATGAAGTGAATCTTGCCGTCGGTTTTTCGCTCCAGCCTTGCGTCCGCGATCGCCAGCACGGTCGGGCGATGCAAATTTGCGGTGTGGCCCATCATTTTGCGCAGCGCTGGACGGGCCAATAATTCGTAGCTAACAAGCGACGACACCGGGTTGCCGGGAAGTCCGAAGATTGGAATAGTGCGACCGTCGACCGAGACGAGTTGGCCGAAGGCAAAAGGTTTGGCCGGTTTGATTGCCAGTTGCATCCACTTCATCTGAGCTATACGCGATAACACTGATTTGACAATGTCGAAGTCACCCATGCTCACCCCGCCAGAGGTTACAACTGCGTCGCACCTCGACGACACGTCGCGCAAGGTTTTCTCCAGCAAATCTTGATCGTCGGCGATGACTCCCAAATTAAGTAGATCACATCCAGTTGCCGCAATCGTTGCCGCCAACATGGTCAAGTTGCTCTCTCGGATTTGACCATGTCGCAGCGGCGACCCGTCGGTAATCAATTCATCTCCGGTGGAAAGCAAGGCGACCCGCACTCGCGGGTAGGCAAGCACTTCGCGCGCATTAATGCTGGCCAAGACTCCGGCCCCGGCCGCGGTGAGCAAGCTTCCGTTTGCAAACACCACGTCGCCAATTTGCACGTCACTGCCTTCGGCACGAATCGCCTGCATATGCCGAGCCGCGCGGGACAATCGGACTCGGTCGCGACCAAGGTCTTGCGAGTCCTCGACCATCACCACCGCATCGGCTCCTAACGGAATCGGCGCACCGGTCATTATCCGAACGGCTTCCCCGACACCTAACGAAAACGACGATGCCGCGCCGGCGGCCAATGTTCCAATCACTCGTAAGTCACACGGCACCACCGCCACATCGGGCGACCGAACGGCAAAACCGTCTACGGCCGAATTGGCGAACGGGGGCACACTCTCGCCGGCCACCACGTCCTGGGCTAAGACGCGACCGTCCATGTCCTCGCACGACGTAGGTTCGGCTACGAGCACCGAGCATGCATCGAGCACTACCTGCTGCGCTTCGTGGATCGGAATCATATTGCTAATCGGTAATCGCCTGATATACCAACTGCCGTAAATAAGGGCGTATCGGATAGGTAGTCGAGGGCATTAATTGGGTGAAAAACATCGCCGTAACTTCTTCGACGGGATCAACCCAAAACACTGTGCTCGCCGCACCGCCCCAACCAAATGTGCCAACCGGACATGGCCCGCGAGTTTTGGCTTGATCAATTACCACGGAAACTCCAAGTCCAAAGCCCAGCCCGTCGAAGTAAATCTCTTCGCCAACGGCACGTCCGAACGTGCACACGTCTTGATTGTTTGGCAGATGATTCATCGTCATCAGGGCGACACTCGCTGGCGAAAGCAGACGCACATCGCCCAATACACCTCGGTTGGCAAGCATTTGCAGAAATTGGAAGTAGTCAAACGCCGTGGAAATTAGCCCGCCGCCTCCGGAAAGATATGTGGGCATCGACTTTGCGTCATTTCCAAGTACCTCTAGCCGTTTCAGCCCGCCGGTTGAATCATTCGCGCCATAGAGAGCCGCAAGTCGATCGTGATTTTCGGTGCTAACACAGAACGCGGTGTCGTACATCCCAAGCGGACCGAGAATCCTTGTGGAGAAAAATTGATCCAGCGCAACACCCGACACAACTTCAATGACTCGACCAAGAACATCGGTGGCAACGCTGTAGTTCCACGAAGTTCCGGGTTGAAATAGCAAAGGTAGAGCGGCGTACTGATCGCAGACATCGGCAAGGGATTGCTTCTGACCAACACCCATTTCAAAACCGGCACGACGATACATGTCATCCACGACATCCGAA
Organism: Ilumatobacteraceae bacterium; assembly: GCA_039916865.1. Taxonomy (GTDB): domain Bacteria; phylum Actinomycetota; class Acidimicrobiia; order Acidimicrobiales; family Ilumatobacteraceae; genus UBA3006. Next base: position 30,975 of record JBDSKN010000040.1, on the reverse strand, counting down.
TACAAAAAGCCATACGTTAATCCGGCAGTTTGGGTCAGCAAGTGCCATACACGCATCGGTTCAGTGATCGGTTCGGTAATCGGCTTAAGAACCGTTCCACCCCGCCACACTCTGGTATTTCCGAACGATGGAATGAAGTCGCTCACCAAGTCAGTGAGCTGTAACTTTCCTTCTTCGACCAGCATGAGCAAACCAACCGAAGTAATTGGTTTGGTCATGGAGTAGATGCGGTACATCGTGTCGGCGGTGGTTGGCAGTTTCGCTTCTACATCGCGCTGGCCAAAGGTACTCATATGGGCCACATGGCCCCCACGAGAAACGGCGATGGTATATCCGGGCAATCGACCGTCGTCCACATACTGGCGAAAGTAATTGTCAATCCTCGTCAGCCGATCGGCCGAAAAGCCCACCTGCTTGGGCTCGATTTGCACCTGTAGTTGACTCATTTCTTTCCCCTTGGTCGAGCCGATGAACCGAGCCTATGCCCTGCAATCGTGGTCAATGTAGGCGAGCGCGCAGCCATTGCTCGAACGATCGACCGACATCTGGATGGTTGAGCGTTAACTCAACGGCAGCCTCCAACAGACCCATCGGGGTGCCCGTGTCGTGACGCTCAATGTCGCTCACTATGCCGCGCAGCGAGCCCGTGCTAGCGGCAATCCGTAATGCATCCGTAAGTTGGATTTCGCCATTTTCGGCGGGCTGCAAGGTTGCGATGTCATCAAAAATTTCCGGCCCAAAAACATAGCGACCGATGATCACGATGTCGCTTGGTGCATCGGCTAGCGCTGGCTTTTCCACGACGGCCGCGATTTCGACCAGTCCCGCCTGGTCCGGTCCGGTCCTAACACCAACACATCCATACGCCGATACCGCGCTTTGATCTACTCGCTTCAATCCAATCGCGCTGTCTCCCGTTGATTCATGCAGATCGAACAACGCCATTAGTAACGACTCATCACCCATCACCTCATCTGGCAATAGCACGGAAAACGACGCATTGTCGACGAGTTCTCGGGCGCAGCCAATCGCATGTCCAAGGCCGCGCGGGACATCCTGGTAGACAACACTCACCCGAACGTCAACTCCAAGACGGGCCAGTCGATCGGCCAGATCCGTCCGACCGCTATTGCGTACCCGATTCACCACATCTGCCGATGGGGCAAGATACGCCTCGATGGCCGACTTGGCACGATTTGAAACCACAATGATGTGCTCGACCCCAGCGCCAATCGCCTCGTCCATCACTAGCTGGATTACCGGGATATCAAAGATCGGCAATAGCTCCTTGGGCACCGACTTCGTGGCCGGCAAGAATCGAGTACCTAAACCTGCTGCAGGAATAACTGCGGTGCGCATTGTCATCTCAACATCCTAGAATTACTAGTCCCATGCCTACTTATGTCTATAGATTTATTGACTCCGGCAAGATCATCGAGGTCCAACAGGCCTTTTCCGATGACCCGTTCACCACGATGACCGACCCCGCCGACGGCACGGTCCGCCCGGTCAAAAAGGTATTCACCCCAGTGGGAGTGTCATTTAAGGGTGATGGATTCTATAAAACAGACAGTCGGACAAAATCCTCGTCCACAAGTGCGCCTACCACCCCAACTTCAGCCGGAAGCGAATCGACCAATAACGGAGACTCCGTGGCTAAGCCGGATTCTTCAAGTTCGTCCGACACAAGTTCGAGTCCAGCAAGCACCCCAGCGGGTAGCACCCCGGCAAGTACACCCGCCCAGGTATCGACAAGCACACCGGTAACTACCGTCACTCCGTAACATTCGGCTCAAGTCGAACATTCGGTTCAAGGCGATTAGATCAGCACACATTTCTGCTGTGATTCAGCGCATCCGAAACTCCGCGACGGTCGCTCAATTTTCCAACTACATCACACCGGTCGTAGCACGAGCCAATTCTGTTGTCCGTGCCGGATACTCGAGGCTATGCCGCGACCACCGCCTTCGACATCGAGCGATTGCATTAGGTGCAGGCATCGCGGCTGGGGTGTTCTTTGTGAATGTCATCCAACTTCAATCCCAAAAGAGTCAGCTGGCTGCCAACTTCACGGTATTGGTCGCGACTGCAAACATCGCAATCGGAGACGCGGTGACAGCCGCCGAGGTTCGACCGCTACGGGTACCCGCCTCCCTTGTCGCCACCACCGTCCTAATTCATCTCCCCACAACTGCTTTCGCTCAGCAAAGTATCGGGGTCGGTGAAGTTATTACTTCGATCAATGTTGGCGAAAAATCCTCGAATACATCCGCTGTTCCTGCCGGTTGGCGAACCGTGGCTATAACAGCGCCCACAGCCTTGCCACCAATGTCTGCCGGCGATCGTGTCGATGTTATTGCCAATGGTGTCGTCCTCGTCGCCAATGCGGTGGTTGTTTCGACCAGGGGTGAGGAGTCGACTAAAGGAAGTATGGAATTGATTACCCAGGTCGTCATCGGGGTTCCCGCTACTTCTGCACCAAGCGTGGCCACTGCGGCCGCCCTCGGCGATGCCACGCTTGTTGTCGCGCTATAAATACTGATTTCGCATTGATTAGCGCACGTTGCTTGCCAATAGCCCGAATATTACAATTCCGGCCACCACCCTGTACACCACGAAGGGGGCAAAACTACGGGTGCGCAGCAGTCGGATCATCCCCCACATCGCGAACCAGCCAGAAATTCCCGATGCCACGATTCCGACCGCAATGGGCACGAGCAATCCGTCGGGCACGCCATCTGAAATCAGCTTGAGTAGTTTGTACGCAACGGCACCAGCAATCACCGGCACGCCCATGAGAAATGACACTCGTGCGGCAGCATCCCTTGAAAACCCTTGCCTTCGCGCGGCGGTAATTGTGATTCCCGATCGCGAGGTTCCCGGGTTGAGAGCCAGAACCTGGGCCACACCAAGTGTCACGGCATCCCGAACGGTAAACGACTCCACATCTCGCTGACCACTCTGTCGATCCGCCCACACCAAGATGACCCCAAAGATAATCAGCGAACTTGCAATCAGCCATGGCTTACCCAAATGCTCGGTGATCCATGCATCACCGATGCCCCCAACAATGGCCGCGGGCAACGAGGAGACTACAAAAAACCAGGCCAACCGACCGTGCACCGACCTTCGCAGAGACGGCACGAACACGGCTCGCAATCCATCGTGAATATACAAGCGCAACTCGTCTCTCAGGTAAAACAACAACGCTATTAAAGTTCCGAGATGTAACGCCGTATCAAATGCTCTTTCCGCCGCAACACTACTGGCAAAATCATCCCAGCCGAACAGCCACGGCACAACGATCAGATGACCGCTCGAGGAGATCGGCAGAAATTCTGATAGGCCTTGAACGATGCCGAGTATTACGGCGTGCAAAATTGACACTTGTACTGCTTAGGCGCCGCTCATGGTGACATCTCGAATGACCATCGTCAAGCCTGCGGCATGAGACGGCAACCAGTCGACATCGTTGCCAAGAGCAACTATGTCGAGCAGCATCCGTTGCAGTGTGCTGGCGATGGTGAACTCGCGTACCGGTGCACCAACCTGTCCATTTGATATGAGCAATCCGGACGCGCCTGTCGAAAAGTCACCCGAGATCGGGTTCACCCCGCTGTGCAGACCCTGCACCATCTGCACCCACACGCCGTCTTCCACTTCGGAAATGAGTTCGTCCTGAGTCTTTGAACCGGGCGTGAGTTGCATGGCGATACACCCGACACCGGGAGAACCGGCAAAACCACCGCGCACTGCGTTTCCCGTGCTCACCGTCTGTAATCGGCGGGCACTGTACGACGAGTGAACAAATTTCTTCAGCACGCCATTTTCGATGAGTACATTTCGACGCGCGGCCAGACCCTCACCATCTATATCGGTGGCGGTGTATGCGAGCGGATTCGTCGGGTCGTCCACCAGCGTGATGCGAGAATCGGCCACCTGATCGCCAAGCCGATCAGCAAAGAAACTGCGACCTTTGGACACGCTTTCACCATTCAGCGTGCTGGAAATCACCCCTAAAAATTGGGCGGTGACATACGGGTCCAGTACCACCGTCACCCGTTTGCTTGGTGGCTTAATTGCTCCTAATAGTCGTGTCGCCCGATCGCTGGCTTCACGAGCCGCTTTTTCTAGATTGAACTGGCTGGGCGAATCGCCGACCGAGAAACCGTATCCGGTCTGTGTTTCATCTCCTTCATCGGCCAGGGTCGCAACAGAGACATAACACGAGTTTCCTCGACCGGATTCGCGTATGCCAGTGGTCGTGGCGACAGCAGTCTCTCCCCATCCATCGTCGTAGTTTGACTCTTCGACGCGAATGCGCGAATCGATTCCGAGGGTAAGTTGCTCAAGCTCTTTGGTAATCGAGATCTTGCCGGCTGTAAGAAAATTCGCGAGCTCGTCGTCCCATAATTTTTGCGGGACCGGATCCACGCCATCTGGCTCGGCGAGCCCCGCAAATTCATCGGAAGTCCCAAATTGAACATTGTCGCGGGCCTCGGCAAGAACCTCGGCCACTGCAGAAGCGTCAAGAGTACCGGCATAGGCAAAGCCTGTGCGGCCATCTCTGATGACGCGAATTCCGACGCCTTCACTTTGCGCCGAAACAAAATGCTCGACCGTGCCTTCGTAAACGCGAATTGCCGTTTCGCCTCCGCGACCCACATATGCCTCGATCTGCTCTCCCTTGGAGGCCTTCGCCACAACTCGGTCGGCGATCTCCTGTAAATCTGGAACCTCAACACTCACGCCGCGGTACCGCCAATGGTCAGCGACTTGACACGTAGTGTTGGCTGGCCGTCCCCGACTGGGACACCCTGTCCATCCTTTCCGCACGTACCTGGATTACCCATCGCGAAATCGTTGCCGAGCAAGTCGATGTCCTTGAGTACCTGTGGCCCGTTACCGATCAAGTTTCCTTCCCGCAGCGGCTCGGTAATCTCGCCGTTTTCGATGAGATATGCCTCGGTCATTCCGAATACAAAATCGCCGCTGGCAGTATCGACGCTGCCGCCACCTAATTGAGCAACATAAACTCCGCGTTCGGTTGACCGGACGATGTCTTCGGGTTCGGAAGTTCCGTTGAGTACGAAGGTATTTGTCATCCGCACCATTGGTAGATCGGCATAACTTTGTCGCCGTCCGTTTCCGCTCTGGCGATGCCCTTCCTTGCGGGCGCGGAGGAAGTCCCACATGTAATCGGTGAGCACGCCATTTTCGATGAGCACGTTTCGCTGTGATGGGTGCCCTTCGTCGTCGATGCCGATCGCACCCCACTCACCGGTCATAGTTCCATCGTCGACAAGAGTGATGAAAGGTGCGGCGACGAGTTCACCAACCCGTCCGCGATACACGCTTGCGCCTTTGCCGACCAGGTCGGCTTCCAACCCATGGCCACATGCTTCGTGGAACAACACGCCGCCGCTGCCCTGCTTGATAACCACAGGCATACTCCCGGACGGGGCTGGGCGCGCTTTTAGTTTCGTTATTGCACGCCTTGCGGCGCGCACCGCAAGTTCTTCGACATCGTGTTCCTCGAATAGCTCGAACCCAATCGTTTGTCCGAGTGAGTCTCTTCCGGTCTGCATTCCCGCGTCTCCGTTAGCAACCACACTGACTCGGAAGAGAGTACGAACCTGGTCGTCGGCACTAAATACTCCATCGCTATTGGCGATCAATATTCGTTTCATTGAATCGCCGTAGCCGGCCGAAACCTGAACAATGGACCCGTCGACCGCACGTGCCGCTGCGTCAACTCGCTGCAACATTTCAACCTTGCGGGCCTTGGCGACTTCATCGGGCGCAATACGCACATTATTGACCTGGTGACGAACGAGCGGACCAAGTGAAATCGTGTGCACTCCGCCATCTCCCTGCTTGGCCGCTGTTGCCGCCGCATGGGCCGCGGCCAGCAATCCCCGCTCCGACAGATCTGAGGTGTGGGCAAATCCCGTGGTTTCTCCGGAAACCACTCGAATTCCGGCACCCCGATCGCGCCCGCTCGTGACCTGCTCGACCTTGCCGTCATCTAACCCGGCCGATGTCGAGCGCTTGTCCTCTATATATATCTCCGCAAACTCGGCGCCGGTGCTACGGCCTTTGGCCAACACTTTGGTCAGCACTTGACTTTCAACTAATGGTGGGGCTGATGCACTGGGAGACATTCCGCCAGCCTACCGAATGGACGACACCGACTTATTGCGGTGCAGTCAGCAACGCCTACTATCTCTCTGTGGACGATCAACCTTGTGCAAGTGTGCAGACCACGGTCGGACGGCGGTATCAGACCGTGTGGTGGAAAGAAGCGATTATATTCACCACCTTCTACACCGGCTACACCCTGGTTCGAAATCAATATGGATCGGCGCTTGTAAGCGGAGTCCAAGTGCCATTGCACGCATTCACAAATGCAGTCCGAATAATCGAGGTTGAACGTTGGCTCGGTCTCTACCACGAGGAATCGATTCAAGATTTGTTCCTGCCACACCTGTGGTTCATCAAATTAATGAATGCGTACTATGGAACGGCCCACTTCTTCGTGACACTGACCGTGTTCATTATCTTGTATCGGAAGCGCCCCGACGTCTTTCCTCAATGGCGAAACTCCCTGGCCGCGATGACCGGGTTGGCAATCATTGGGTTTGTTGTCTTTCCACTTATGCCACCTCGATTGCTAGATAAACCATGCCCTCCGGTAGATCGCGGCGGTGCGTGCATTGAATCTCCGCTGCGCAATTACGGCAACTCGATCAGTTTCGGCTTCGTCGACACAATCAGTTCCTACGGCGGGCCGTGGACGTTCAACAAGGGACCGGGTGCAACTCTGTCAAATCAATATGCCGCAATGCCTTCGCTGCATATTGGTTGGGCATCGTGGTGCGTATTTGCGCTTTGGCCGCTCACCCGTAAGCGATGGCTGCGGGCGGCGCTGTTCATATATCCGGCAATTACTCTTTTGTGTATTGTCGTCACCGCGAACCACTTTTGGCTCGATGGAATTGGCGGTCTGATCGTGTTTGGTGTTGGATTTGCAATCGGTACGACCCTGCACAATTGGAACAACCGCAGACTGGGACTCAGGGACGCCCCCCACCCAGTGACCTAACAGCAACAATTCCAACTAATAGAAACAGGGCGGTCGCGAGACCGCCCTGTTTCTTTATTCTGAACCAATTTATTGAGATGCGACTACGGAATCGGCACCGGTAGCAGCAATACCCATGCATCTGTTCCGGTCTTCAACAAAACGCCGTGCTGAAATGATCCGGAGTCAAAACTACGAAATACCGTTCCGCCATTTAAGGTCACCCCGGTACTTGGAGTGATGTGCAAGCCGTTGGAACCGACCTGACCGAGATCAATTCGGGTTCCGATCGGGAAGGCGACGGTCGCGTTCGTTGGAATCGTAATTGATATTGCCGTAGTTGACGATGCCGTGATGAACTTTCCGGCGTCGGCGAGTACCAGCGTGTAGTTCGACCCAGTCTGGGAATTGATTGTTACCGGCGATGCCGTGCCAGATGCGCCGGTGGCACCAGTTGCACCGGTCGCACCGGTCGCACCGGTCGCACCGGTCGCACCGGTCGGACCAGTTTGTCCAAGCACTAATTTTCTTTCAGTTGATCTACATGTTCCGCCCTGGGAATAGCGCAACGACCCAGATACCTTATTTGCGCAAACGGTCACCGTAGAACCGGATGTTGCGGCTCGAGCCACTGCTACTCCGCCAATACCTAACGCCGCCGCCACGAGAATAATTGTTATGCCCTTGCTCATACCTCTTGATGATTGAAATTTCTGCTTTGAATCGCTCACTGTGACCTCCGATCACTTATCGACTAACTCCTCATCAACAGTACTTCATTCCATGAAATGCGTTGCCTGCAAGCCGCTGAAACTGACCTTGGCTTGTCATGGAGGTAGCGTAAGAGTGGTATGACGCTCGCCGATATCCGTCAACCCAGCGATCTACGAACCTTGAGTATTCCTCAATTGGAGGAACTTGCCGGTGAAATTCGCGACTTCGTAGTTGAGTCGGTCGCGATAAATGGAGGTCACTTGGGTTCCAACCTTGGAGCCGTAGAACTTACCCTGGCCTTGCACCGAGTGTTCGACTCACCGCGCGACGCAATTCTGTGGGACACCGGTCACCAGGCTTACATTCACAAAATTGTGACCGGTCGCCGATTTGGATTTAGCCAACTTCGTCAAGCCAATGGATTGTCCGGCTACCCAAGTCGCGAAGAAAGTATCCACGACTTCATCGAAAATAGTCATGCCTCAACTGTCCTAAGTTACGCCTACGGATTGGCGGTCGCCCGCGATTCGGGATTGGCTCCAGATCGCCGGCATGTTGTCGCGGTTATTGGCGACGGGTCGATGACCGGTGGAATGGCCTATGAAGCGCTCAATAATCTGGGCCATAGTAAGAAGCGCGTAATCATCGTGCTCAATGACAATGGACGCAGCTACGCGCCGACTATTTCGAATCTCACCCAGGCGCCCACAAATTCCGATGAATCGAATGGAACCGCCCGTCCGATCGATCGGGTTACACGATCTTTGGCCAGCAAACTCACCGACATTCGTTTGAATCCGGTCTACGTCCGGCGGCAACGCAAGCTCGAACGATTTTTGCGCGACCTGCCCCTCGTCGGTCCACAGGCCGAACGAGGGTTAGAGGCATTCAAGGCTGGGGTACGAGAGTTTCTGCAGCCTCCGGCGTTCTTCGAGGCCCTCGGCGTGCGCTATGTCGGGCCAATTGATGGTCATGATCTGGAGGCCCTGGAACATGCCTTTACGGCCGCAGAGGAGCGCGTGTCCGAGGGTCCGATTGTCATTCACGTAATCACCCAAAAAGGTCGCGGATACCCTCCCGCGGAAGATGATGACGAAAAAAATCTGCACGACGCCCCGGTATTCGACCAACTAAAGGGACCACCGAAGTCAATCCCTACCGGCTACACGCAGGCTTTTGCCGAAGGCATCATCAAACTTGCCGAACTCGACCCGCGTATCGTGGCAATTACCGCAGCCATGCCGGGACCGACCGGACTCCTTCCATTTCAAGAACATTTTCCCGATCGTTTTTTCGATGTCGGAATTGCCGAGCAGCACGCCGTCACAGCGGCGGCCGGAATGGCGATGGGCGGTCTTCGACCGATCGTCGCGTTGTATTCGACCTTTCTTAATCGGGCCTGGGATCAGGTGCTTTTCGACGTTGCCCTGCACCGCCTTCCGGTCGTGTTCTGCCTCGATCGAGCCGGCATAACTGGTGACGACGGACCGAGTCACCATGGCACATACGACCTGGCAATGCTTTCTAAGGTGCCAGGGATGAGAGTGCTCGCGCCGTCGAGCGCGCAGGAACTGCAGCAGATGCTGGCCGACTCAATTGGATTGGCAGACAGCGGTCCGGTGGCAATTCGGTATCCAAAGGGGTTGGCTCGCAATGTTGCCGATGACGACATCGGCTCGGGAATTAGTGCGCGGAGGCTTCGATCCGATCCGACGAATGGGGTCTGCATTCTCGCTATCGGCAAGCTCGTTGGCAATGCCGAGAAGGCCGCCGAAATTCTCGCCGACAAAGGTACGGAGATTTCGCTTTGGGATGTTCGCTCGTGTGTTCCGTTGGATGTCGAAATGATTCACGACGCAGCGCAGCATCGGCTGGTCATCACCGTCGAGGACGGCATTCGTGATGGCGGAATTGGAATGATGATCGCCGACGCCGTGACCCAAGATTCTGCGCCAACAGGAAAAGTTGCACCGCGCATTGAGATTCTCGGAGTTCCTACTCGGTTTATACCCCATGCCAAGCCGGACAAAATCCTCGCTCAACTCGGCCTCGACGCCAAAGGAATCGCCGAATTGGTATCTAGCCTTCGTTCGACTTAATTGACATGGATTCGCTTGTTAGCGAACTTGCGTTGGCCGTGCGGTTGGCCGACGCGGCCGACGCGGTAAGTCTGCCTGGCTACCAATCGCGGAAATTCTCAATTGAGCGAAAGGCAGACGATAGCGAAGTCACGGAAATTGATCGCGCAACGGAACGTGCGATTTCTTCTGTTCTGTGGCGCGATCGACCGAACCATGGCATCTACGGCGAGGAGCTCGGAATGAGCGGCCCCGACAACGCCGAATTTCAGTGGGTCATCGACCCCATCGATGGAACCACCAATTTCGTTCGCGGAGTACCGGTGTGGGGCTCGCTAATCGCACTTGTTCACAATGAAATTCCTGTGTTGGGAATGGTGTCGGCGCCGGCGCTCGGCTACCGCTGGTGGGCCACATCGGGATCTGGATCATTCTGCAACGGCGCGCCAATTCGGGTGAGTACCGTGCCGATAATTAGCGAAGCCCATGTCAGCCTCACTCCGAACACTGGCTGGTCGGCCATCGGGCGCCTGTCATCACTGGAGCAGTTGCAGGTCGATGCCTTACGCGCTCGTGGATTTGGCGACTTTTGGCAACACATGCTGGTGGCCCAGGGTGCTATCGATGTGGCGATAGACGCGATCGGCTTACAGCCCTATGACATCGCAGCGCTATATCCGATTGTTCAGGAAGCGGGCGGTCGAGTCACGGACCGACACGGGAAGAGTAACTGGCGTGCAAAAAGTTTGATGTCGTCAAATGGTTTGCTACACGATGAGTTGGTCACGCGCTTGGGCTAGGCCCGTGCAACGCGCAATTGTTCGAAGATAATGCGCGTCGCGACCGCTACGAGCAAAACGGCAAACAAAATATTGGACACGGTGTCGCTCAACGCTGCAGATATGAATCCGCCCGCGATTGCCGAGATAACCCCTGCGCAGCCGACAATCAAAGCCGCCGACAAATCGACATTTTTCGCCGTTCGATTTCGAATTGTGCCCATAATTGCGGTCGGCACGATGACCGCAATTGAGGTCGCCTTGGCGATTACAGAGGGGATTCCAAATAGGACGACCAGGGCCGGCACGATGACGATTCCGCCACCCACGCCTAGTAACCCGGCCAATGCTCCGGCGACAAAACCGAGTGCAATTAGAGCGAAAAAGAGCGACGCGTGTAATTCGTCACGACCGTTACCTTGGGTGGCAATGAAGAGTCGAATTGCCGAAATGATTAGGACCGAGGCGAATGTAATCCCCAGAGTTCGCCGTGAGGTCACCGCAAGTAATTGGGTCCCGAGAACCGAGCCAACAATCGCACCGCAAGCAAGCCAAAATGTGACCGGCCAGTCCACGTAGTGGTGACCCCAATAGGTAATCAAACTGGCTAGAGAGATTGGCACAATCGCGGCCAGCGACGTACCGTGGGCCAAGCGTTGATCCATTCGCGCCAGAATGGTTAGCCCGGGAACGACGAGTATTCCACCACCGACGCCAAATATTCCCGAAAGAAACCCTGCAATAACGCCAATGCAAACAAAGACCCAAATACGCCGAGTCTGACTGGTCACCGGATTTATCTACTCATTTGCGCATGTTGGCAAGAAATCCGCTTAGTCGGCGGGTGGCTCCACGAGGCAACGCCGAAGACAGTGCGCTGAGACCTTTATATAGCGCGCCCGGAATGGCGAGCGCCTCGCCCTTGGCCACGGCATCTAGGCCGACCTCGGCGACCTCTCGCGGTTGGAGCCACGCAAACTCAGGAAACTTTGACTCCAGTCCGGTTGTATTCGAAACTCGCTGAAACTCGGTGTGTGTAAGTCCGGGGCACAGGGCCGTAACTCGGACCTCGGTTCCGCGCAGTTCCTCGTGCAGCGCCTCGGTAAAACTAGTGACATAGGCCTTGGTAGCGGCATACACAGCAAGACCGGGGCTTGCCTGAAAACTTGCCACGCTCGAGACATTTAGTAGAAACCCACGTCCCCGCCCCAGCATCACACGCACGGCCGCGTGTGAAATTCGCGTCAGGGCCAACACATTGAGTCGAATCTCGCAACTCAGTCGATCGATATCCAGATCGGAAACAAGACCTGAAGATCCAAACCCGGCATTGTTGATCACAAGATCTATCGGCATTTTAGATTCATCGGTTATCCGATGCTCGATCAACTCGACCCCAGCGTCCGTGGACAGATCAGCGACAAGAATTTCGACGTTGGAATACCTGGCAGCTAGCGCCTCCAGTCGATCTCTTCGCCGAGCCACTACAACCAACGGAATGTGAGATTCACCAAGTATGTGTACGAACTCTTCCCCGATTCCGCTTGAAGCACCAGTGATCAGGCCACATGTGAACGGATAAGTCTCGCTCACAACGACATACTTATTGTGCCGAAGTGCGACTTTCGGCGAGCCCGCCAGCTGCGACAAGTCGTACATGGGATCGCCGAAGTGCTGATTCCACCGTCGCATCATGTTCGCTACGCATCGCTTCCTCGGCCCGCGATTGAGCTCGCCTAGCGCGTTCGATATCGATGTCGCCGGACAATTCTGCCGCATCCGACAAGATCGTCACATGATCGGGTGCAACCTCGACAAACCCGCCATGAACGGCAAGGTCTTGAACCGTCCCGTCGACAAGGTAGATCCGAGTGTGATTTTCGACCAACGCACCTAAGAACGAAGCGTGCCCCGGCAAAAATGCGATCTCTCCGCCGACCACTGTTCGCGTGATGACTTGTCGCGCGTCACCCGAAAACAGCACGCGCTCAGGCGAAACAACTTCAACGCGAAGTGTGCCCGACTCGGCCATTACGTAGTCGATTCCTGCAATGACTTTGACTTTGCCAAGACCTGCTCAACTCCGCCCACATTGAGGAATGCCTGTTCCGGAATTTCGTCCAGGTCTCCCTTAATAATCGCTTCGAAACTCTCCACCGTCTCGGCGGTCTTTACATACTCGCCCTTGACACCAGTGAATACCTCGGCAACGAAAAGTGGTTGAGACAAGAATTTTTGAACTTTGCGAGCCCGAGAAACGGTGAGGCGATCCTCTTCGGAAAGCTCATCGAGTCCCAAAATTGCAATGATGTCCTGCAGTTCCTTGTAGCGCTGAAGAATTTCTTGCACGCGACGCGCCACGTTGTAGTGACGCTCGCCGACCACTTCCGGGGACAGAATCGTTGAAGTCGAGGCCAGCGGATCGACTGCCGGATAGATACCCAGCGAGGCAATCTGTCGTGAAAGTTCAGTGGTGGCATCCAAAAATGTGAATGTTGTGAACGGGGCTGGATCCGTGTAGTCATCGGCCGGCACATATACGGCCTGCAACGAGGTGATCGACCGGCCGCGTGTCGAGGTGATGCGTTCTTGCAACTGGCCCATTTCATCGGCGAGCGTTGGCTGATAACCAACGGCCGACGGCATACGGCCGAGCAAGGTCGATACTTCGGAGCCTGCCTGAACGAACCGGAATATATTGTCGACGAACAGCAGCACATCTTGGTTCTTCACATCGCGAAAGTATTCGGCCATTGTTAGAGCCGACAGTGCCACTCGCAGCCGTACACCAGGCGGTTCGTCCATTTGTCCGAATACAAGTGCGGCCTTTTCGAACACACCCGACTCTTCCATTTCGATTCGTAGGTCTGTGCCTTCACGAGTGCGCTCACCCACGCCGGCGAACACGGAGACGCCGCCATGATTCGAAGCCACGCGATTGATCATTTCGGTGATCAGAATTGTCTTACCAACTCCCGCGCCTCCGAACAGTCCGATCTTGCCGCCGGCTAGATATGGAGTGAGCAGGTCAATGACCTTAATTCCAGTCTCAAACATTCGAATCGATGGTTCCAGAGTGTCGAAGGCCGGCGCAGGACGGTGAATTTCCCAGCGCTCCGCATCCTTGAATTCGGCGTTATCGCCATCCAAGCAATCGCCCCACACGTTCCACACATGACCGAGGGTGATGTCACCAACCGGAACCGTGATTCCACGGCCCGTGTCTCGTACCGCGGTTCCGCGGCGTAATCCGTCGGTCGGCTTCATGCATACCGCGCGTACACGGCTGTGACCAATTTGCTGGGCGACCTCGGCTAAAATCACATTGGGCTTACCATCGACCGTTACGGTGAATTCAAGTGCACGATTGAGCTCCGGCAGCGATCCGCGGGGAAACTCGACGTCAATTACCGGACCGGCAATTGCCACAACTCGACCATCCTTGCGATCTGTTGCTGGGCTGACTGTGGATGTGTTCATAGTTTGCTCCTGTTTCTACAACTAATTACGGGATCCGAGGGCCTCGGCTCCACCAACAATTTCCATAATCTCGGTGGTAATCGAATCTTGACGAGCGCGATTCATGATGCGCGAAAGGCTCTTGATAATTTCGTCGGCATTGTCGGTCGCCGATTTCATTGCCCGCTGTCGAAACGCATGTTCGCTGGCGGCCGCATTGAGAAGCGCGGCATACACACGGGCCTCGACATAACGAGGCAATAGGGAGTCAAGAATGATCTCGGGCTCCGGCTCAAATTCATACCCACCGGCGGCCTGACTGGGCTTCCCGTCTCCACCTTCGACGACTTGCGACTCCAGCGGGACAAGTGGCCGTCGCACGACTTCCTGGTTTCCGGAAGATACGAACCGGGTGTACACCAGCTCGACACGATCCACAACGCCTGACAGGAACAGCTCGGTAACGAATTCGCCAATGCGCTTAGCATCGGCGTAGCTTGGCGCATCAGAAAATCCGGAAAAGCCTTGGGTTAGTTTGTATCCGCGAAAACGAAAAAACGAAGCGGCCTTTCGACCGACGGGTACCACAACGTAATCTTTGCCCGCCAGTACATCAGCTCTAATTTCGCCTTCAGTTGCTCGCGTGACTCCGGTGTTGTAACCGCCACACATGCCCCGATCCGCGGTGATAGCGACATAGCACGCGGTTCGAATGTTCTCGCGCTGTTTGAGAAATACAGACGAACTTACGGCGCCGCCGGCGGCTAAGTCCTTGACCACATCGGTAATTCGTTCGCTGTAGGGAACGGCGGCAACAACCCGCTGCTGGGCCTTGACAATGCGCGAGGCAGCAATGAGTTCCATAGCCCGAGTGATCTTCTTTGTCGCCTGCACAGACCGAATTCGTCCGCGTAGAATGCGCTCTTGTCCGCCGGCCATGTGTACTTTACTCCGTAGCCAAAGTCTTTGCGCTTGCGGCGTCGCCAACTTCTTGGGCATCCGTACGCGTTGGATCTGCCGAAACCAATGAGGTCGTGGCAGCAAATGATTGTTTGAACGCGATGACAATGTCGCTCAATTCTTTGGGAACATCGGCCTTCGGATCCTGCCGAATTCCGGCGAGTACAGAAGAGTGGCGAGAACGCATGTGATCAAGGAGCTCATTTTCGAAACGACGGATATCGCTCACGGCGATGTCATCCAAATGACCCTTAGTCCCTGTGAAAATTGACACGACTTGCTCCTCCACCGGCATTGGGCTGTTCAGCGGCTGCTTGAGCAATTCGACAAGACGGTAACCGCGTTCCAACTGGGCCTTGGAAATGGGATCCAATTCTGACCCAAATGTGGCAAATGCCTCAAGTTCGCGAAATTGGGCCAGGTCAATTTTCAAGGTTCCTGAAACGCTCTTCATTGCCTTGATCTGGGCATTTCCTCCTACACGTGATACGGAGATACCGACGTCCACGGCCGGTCGTACGCCCGATTTGAACAAGTTGTCCTTGAGGTATACCTGTCCGTCGGTAATGGAAATGACGTTGGTTGGAATATAAGCCGCAACGTCGTCGGCCTTGGTCTCAATTACTGGTAATGCGGTTAGTGAACCCGCGCCATTGGCGTCGCTGAGTTTTGCGGCTCGCTCAAGCAATCGACTATGGAGGTAAAACACGTCGCCTGGATAGGCCTCGCGACCCGGTGGCCGACGAAGCAACAGCGACATTTGGCGATAGGCCTCCGCCTGTTTGGACAAGTCGTCGTACACGACTAGCGCGTGTTCGCCGTTTTCCATCCAATGCTGACCCATCGCGCAGCCTGTATAAGGCGCCAAGTATTTGAACGGTGCCGGTTCCGACGCCGGTGCGGCAACGACCACTGTGTATTCCAACGCACCGTGTTGCCGCAGCACTTCAACAGTCTGGGCAATTGTCGATCCCTTTTGTCCAATTGCTACATAAATACACTTCACGCCCAGACCGCGTTGATTGATGATCGTGTCGATGGTGATTGTGGTCTTTCCCGTCTTACGGTCACCGATGATCAGTTCGCGTTGTCCGCGGCCAATGGGAGTCATCGCATCTATTGCTTTAATTCCGGTTTGAAGCGGCTCGTGAACCGGTTTGCGACCCATGATTCCAGGTGCCTGCACTTCGACACGACGGGAAATTGCCCCCACAATTTCGCCCTTGCCGTCGATCGGGTGACCGAGTGGGTTAACTACGCGACCCAACATGGCGTCGCCAACCGGAACTGACAAAATTTTGCCGGTGGCCTTGACAGGTTGTCCCTCTTCAATTCCATCTGAATCGCCTAAGACCACCGCTCCGATTGAATCCTCATCCAAGTTGAGTGCCAAGCCGACCGATCCGTCGGCGAACTCGAGTAATTCATTGACCGCGCAGTCAGGCAATCCACTGACGCGAGCAATACCGTCACCAACTTCGGTAACTCGACCAACGGTTCGCGCTTCGACCGACGGCTTGTAGCCCTCGAGTCCCTTGGTAATCGCGTTCGCAATATCGCTTGCGGAGAGTGTTATTTCAGCCATGTTGATTGTCCCTTCAGATTCGCGACTTCAGTTGTTCAAGACGGGTACGCACAGTGTCGTCGATGACTTCGTCACCAACCGTGGCAACCAAACCGCCCATCACGGTTGGGTCTACGACCACTTTGAGACTTACTTGCTTGCCCGTCGCTATCGTGAGCGCGGCGGCCAGTCGCTTGTGCTGATCATCTGTGAGTTCGACCGCACTTCGAACCTCGGCAACTTCAAGTTTCTTTTCGCTCGATGCGCGCTTAACAAGCATGTCAATAATTGCTGGCAGTTCACGCGATCTCCCGCTTCCAACGACGAGTGACACCAATTGAGTAGTCGTATTGCATGCTTTGCCACCAAGAAGTTGGTCGATAATGCCTTGCCGGCGTTCCGACGGAATTGTGGCGTCGGTCAGTGTGCTGCGAAGTTGTTCGTTAGACTCAAACGCCCTAGCCATTCGGAACAATTCGTTTTCGACTACGTCGATATTGCCCTCGGCCTGGGCAATTTCAAATAACGCACGCGCATATGCCTCGATACCGGCGTTGCTCATCGACTCGCTCCGACACTTGCTATAAATGCCTCAATTAATTCTTGCTTCGTTTGGTCGGTAAGTGTTGCCTGTACTACAGACGGCACGGCCAGCGATGCAAGCAGCGCGATCTCGGCACGCAATTCTTCCGTCCCACGACCACGCGCGGCAGTCAGGTCGGCAGTCGCCTTGGACTCCAAATCTGCAATTTCGCTAGCGATGCGAACTCGACCGTCTGCAATTAATGCAGCAGCGTCGACATCGGCCTCCGCGAGTAGCCGCGAGCGCTCAGTATCAATATCGCCGAGCGCCTTTCGAATTTCAGCAGCATCGCTTTCGGATACTGTGCGCGCCTGGGCCGCTCCGTCAAGTTCCTTTTGTATGCGCTCGGTACGCGCGGCCATGGCCTTCTTTGCTACAGGTCCGGCAAATTTATACAACAAACCAAAGACCAACAGCGACGACAATCCCCCGTAGATAATCTCGGCGGTTTCTGGAAGGAGCCAATTGTGAGTGACTGTTGGGTCTTCCGAGGCCAATTGGGAAACGATTCGACCGATCATGCGTTGACTCCTGCCGCCATTGCCTGACTAACTGCGCGCCGAACAACCGATGCATCCGGACTCTTGCCGACTGCAATTTGTGTAGTTCGTTCGGCAACGGTCGCAACGGCGGAGGCAATTTGGTCCTGTATTGCCAATCGTGCCGCGGTTGCTTCAGATTCTGCGGTCGCGCGTTGCCGAGCAATTCGTGAATTGACTTCAGCAATAGCCGCGGTGCGCTCCGAGTCAAGTACCTGCCTCGCCTGGTCAATGCGAATAGCTGCTTGACTGCGAATATCGGCCATCGCCGATTCGTACTGAGAGACTTCGGTGCGCGCACTAATGCGCGTGGCATCCGCGTATTCGAGATCCGATTGAATGCCGTTGTACCTTGCATCCATACCCTTTTTCAGTTTTGGAAACAGGAAGAGCCGCATCAGGACTAAAAACACCAGAAATGACCCAGCACCCCAAACCAGTTCCTTGCCTTCCGGTGAGATGGGATTGGGTCCGGTGTTCGGAACTTCTGCCGCGGTGGTATCGCCGCTAGCCGATCCAGACAAAACGTGCGCTTGCACCGGGTTTCCTTGCCACGTGGTGACATGGATGATCATGTTGAGGGCTCCTGAACTTTCGTATCGCTCAGGCGTACTTGAGCAAAATAAAGACGACGAATCCGATCAGTGCCAGTGCTTCGGTGAAGGCAATTCCGAGAAACATCGTGGTGCGAACCATTCCTGCAGATTCTGGTTGGCGGGCCATAGCTTCGATGGCCTTGCCGAAGATGATTCCAATACCGATACCGGGTCCTATTGCCGCCAGACCATAGGCGAAACCCGCCGAGGCAGCAGCGGCAACATTCTTTGCCTCTGCAGGATCTACGACGACCGCCGCAATTCGAGATAACGCTTCCATGTCTATGTGTCTCCTGTTGTTTTGTTGGTTAATTTGTGGTTTCTAATGTCTTTTTAACATTGCGATTAGTGCTCGGAGTGAACTGCGCCGGCGATATACACCGCGGTAAGAATAGTGAAAATATATGCCTGCAGAAATCCGACAAGTAGCTCGAAGCCGGTGAGAAATATCAGCATGAAGAATGGAAGAACCCCGAGCGGAATCAGAAATAATTGCTGAGTTCGTGCCTGAAACAATGCCTCCGATAGGAGGGCAAAGATGACAAGCAGTAGATGGCCGGCCAGCATATTGGCAAAAAGTCGCACCATCAACGAGAACGGTCGGACTATGAGTGTCGAGATGAATTCGATTGGTGTCACCAGCGCATAAAGCGCTTTAGGTACTCCCGGGGGGAACAACACCGACCTGAAGTAGCCAAAGAAACCTTGGTGCTTGATTCCTTGCGCGTTGTAAATGACCCACACCATGATCGCAAGAAATGCCGGGATAGCCATTCGCGCGGTGGCAGGCATCTGAATGATTGGAATAATTCCTGGGACATTGCAGAGATAAATGAACACAAATAACGTCAGCAAAAATGGGGTCCAGACCAGCCCTTCGCGACCCATGGTCTCCATGATGATGTTCTTCTCCACAAATTCGACCATGATCTCGGCAAGATTGCGCGCTCCCTTGGGTGCCTTGCGCGCCTCGGCGCGAGCCGCAATTAGAAACAGCGAGATCCCAATTAACGCGGCCAGCATAGAAATGATGACGACCTTGTTGATGCCTGGAACGACGTCTTTCCAGCGGAGAATTTGGTTGATCGGCGGAAACTCAAATGCAAACACGGTGTTGGTCGTCCTACGTGGTGAGTGATTGATCAGTGGGTTGGGAAGTTGGCGGTTTAAGTCCGGGGAAAGCAAGTGACAGGGATATATACCGAAGTTCCCAGAACAGCAAACCAAGGTGCGCCACGATGATAGTGAGTCCAAGCGGGAGAAGTTCGATCCATGACGCTTGTCTCACCGCATAAACCGCGATAGAAATTATTGCCAGGCGCAGAAGATAGCCAAACATCATCGAACCCATCATCACCGCATACGAGATCCTGGCCGTATAACTGACAAGCACCGCCGCCACAACGAAATTACCCAACACCAACGCCAACCCATATGCCGTTGACCAAGCACCGTTAACGCCCCAAACAAGTGCCCCAAGTACAACAAGCACGGGGGCAATCCAAAGGCCGCGCTTGACAAGATCGCGCACGATTGCCGCTTCGGGGGCCGGCCCGGTGTCCTTCATTGCGAACACCGAAATAGCTGACGGTCCTGTCACGATTTCACCGACGATGCCTTAGGTTGATGGCTCTGATGCCCGAGCGACCGTTGTTGTCGTTCGAGTTCGAGAAATTTCATCCGGTCGTCATAGACGTACCACATTCGGGCAAAATTTCCTACGAGCGATAGCACGACGAGGGCAATTGTGAACAAAGGACGTGTGTGAGTGGCCGAGTCAACGGCCAGACCGATGATCAGAAAGACCGCCGCGCTCAGTGCGATGTCGGGTCCGCGACCGAGAGAGTCGTCAGTACCAGCCAGTGATTTTTTGGGAACCAATACTTTGGGGAGTAATTTCACCGTACGACCTGAAGTGACGTGCCGATCGCCGCTATCCGAGGCTTTTCGGCTTCTTGTGAATACAAGTACAAACTAGACGGCGCAACGGTTGCATGCCAAACCGCTGATCTCGTTGTTCGGTCGAGTCAATGTTCGTTCGCCTAAATCGGCGTTCGTGAACTTGTGAATTGACTTCTCACGTGGTTGGCGGTTACGGCTCCCGACTCCATCTGGGATGAAGGACAGTAAAAAGTGCAAGCACCAATGCCGCAACTATGAGCGGAATGAAGTTGGTAGATCCCGAACTCAGTGCCGGATACAACACCACGGCGGATAGCAGGCCAGTCCACGCCCACAGAATAACGACCGCGCGGCGCGGGCCGTGTCCCAAATCGATGAGTCGGTGATGAAGGTGGCCACGATCGGCGGTGGCTATGCCCTGTCGACTAACCGTCCTCCGCAAAATCGCAAAGAGCACATCAACAATCGGTACACCGAGCACCAAAAGAGGAATGAATAGCGGCGCCAGAAAGAAATACGTCTGACCGCTAAACGCCTGTGAGGCTGGATCGGCTCGACCACCAACGACGCTGGTGGATGTGGCCATCAGCAACCCAAGCACGAGCGCGCCGCTATCACCCATGAAAATGCGAGCGGGATTGAAGTTAAACGGAAGAAAGCCGATACAAATCCCCAGCGTGATAATTGCAATGAGCGGTCCGATATTTGGCTCGGCGAGCAGGCCAAGATCGCCGAGATGCTTGCTGTAGACAAAAAATGATCCGGAAGCAATGGCGACAATTCCGGTTGCGAGCCCGTCGAGCCCGTCGATCAAATTAATCGCTTGGGTCATTCCGAGCAGCCAAAAGACAGTGAACAGCGGAATCCAGTCGTTCGACAGCACAAACACGTCAAGGAATGGGACTCGGAAGTAAAACATCGTGACACCCGACCACACCAGCACAAGCGCCGCTGCGACGACTCCGGTCACCTTCATTGGTGCGGATATCTCGTGAATGTCATCCACAAATCCAAGTACGAAAATCACGGTTGCGGCAATTACGACTCCAAAAATCTCCGAATTATTGTCGAACAGAGGCGCAAATCTTCCCATCCGCCCGGCTAGTGCAATTGCCGAAATTAATCCGATGAAAAACGCAATTCCGCCAACGTCTGGCGTTGGGACCGGATGGGATTTGCGCGCGTCGGGTTGGGCCATCCAATTTCGACGCCGGGCGACCAAGGCAACAATGGGAGTGCTGACGGCGGTCGTAACGGCGGCACATCCGCCGACAATCAAGTAACCACCTAGGTCTATCACGCTGAATTCGATATTACGTCGTCACCGTCAGTCGCACCGTGGCCCTTGTCAATACAAGGGAAACTTGGCACATAGCGCGGCCACCTTGGCTCGAACATCGGAAACTACGGACGCGTCGGCTCGATTACGCAATGTCGTGGCGATGAGATCGGCGATAATCGGCATCTCGGTCAGTCCCATGCCCTGCGTGGTAACCGCCGGAGTACCGATGCGAACACCCGAAGTTACAAACGGGCTCCGCGGATCATTTGGAATATTGTTTTTGTTCAGGGTGATTCCGGCCCGATCCAGGACCAACTGCGCTTCTTTCCCCGTGAGATCGGGATCAAATGGACGTAAATCAACAACCATCATGTGTGTGTCGGTGCCTCCGGACACGAGGCGAAAACCTTGCTTGACCAGGGCCTCTGCAAGTGCAGAAGCATTACTCACAATTTGATATGCGTACTCACGAAAACTTGGCTGCAGAGCCTCATGGAATGCGACCGCCTTTGCAGCAATCACATGTTCGAGCGGACCGCCCTGACTTCCCGGAAACACGGCCTTGTCGATAGCCGCGGCATGTGCGTGTGAACTGAGGATGCATCCTCCGCGGGGACCTCGCAGGGTCTTGTGAGTAGTGAAAGTAACGACATCTGCGTACGGCACGGGGTTCGGGTGCGCACCGGCGGCTACCAGTCCGGCGATGTGAGCAATGTCGAACATCATCAATGCCCCGACCTCGTCGGCGATTGCCTTAAATGGCTCTGGCTCAATACGTCGCGGATATGACGTCGTGCCGGCGACGATCATTTTAGGCCGGTATTTTTTGGCCAAACTGCGAACCTCGTCGAAGTCGATTCGCTCGTCGGTACCGCCGACCCGATACGACTGAAAGTTATACAGGATTCCACTCGCGTTCACAGGTGATCCATGTGTCAGGTGTCCACCGTGAGCGAGACTCAAGCCAAGCACCGTGTCGCCAGGCGTAAGTAGCCCGAGATATACGGCCATGTTTGCACTGGCCCCCGAATGTGGCTGGACGTTGGCGTGATCGGCGCCAAAAAGTTGTTTTACGCGCTCGATCGCAAGTGACTCGATCTCATCGACTACGGCGTTGCCGCCGTAGTAGCGCTTGTGTGGGTAGCCCTCAGAGTATTTATTGGTGAGCACCGAACCAGTTGCGGCCATCACGTCGGGAGAGGCGAAATTCTCGCTGGCGATCAACTGCAAACCTGTGCTCTGGCGAGTGCGCTCTTTGTCGATCAATCCGAACACGGCATCGTCGCGGAGTGTTTCAGATGGCCAAGGCATCAGCGCGATCCTTCCTGTCGCTCAATTTCGGTCAATTGTTCGACCCGACGTTCGTGTCGGCCACCGTCAAATGGTGTGGCCAAGAAGATCCGCAGGATTTCCTCGCCCAACTCAAACGACACTATTCGTCCGCCCATGGATAACACGTTGGCGTCATTGTGCGAGCGAGCCAATGCTGCCAGATCAACGTCGTTGCATAGCGCAGCACGAATGCCTCGTACCTTATTGGCCGCCATCTGTTCGCCCTGGCCGCTGCCGCCTAACACAACTCCAATGTCGGCTTTTCCATCGCGAACCTCGCGCCCTACTGCGGCGCATATCGGCGGATAGTCGACACTCTCGGTTGAGTTTGTGCCGAGATCAACGACGGTGTGGCCGTCGCGTTGCATTACCCCGATGAGGTGTTGTTTAAGTTCGAATCCAGCATGATCTGAGCCAATTGCAATGCGGCGCGTCGAATTAGTTGCCATCGCAGATCACCGTCCACCAACGAGACTATTGATGAGAGTCGTGAGTTTATCGGTCAACAGTCGGCTGCCAAACGGACTCAAGTGATATTGATCACCATAAATAGAGTGCTCTGCTAATACTGAGATGCACTGACCATTCGGGCAAATGACATCCGCCGGATCCAGTAATTCTAGGTTATTCAATTCTTCAAGATATAGCCGTTCTTTGGACACAACATGGTTTCTGTCGTAAAAATAGTTCAACGATACGACCGACTCTTGCACTGTTCTTCGAAAAAGTGAGACCCGTGTAAAATCGCTTGACGGCACTTCCTGCAGCAGGATCACCGGGATTGAACTAAAGAGGTCCGAGCCCAGAATCGCTCGCATACCCTCAACCCATGACTGAACCGACTCTCCGAAATTCTTTGCCAATTCGCCCGAATCAAGGCGAATCGTCAGCCCACCGCGCTGCGCGCCGCGAGTCGTGTAGAGAGTCGACGAATTTGCCACCACGATGACACTTGGTCGGGTAAGCGAAATCAATTGGCGAAGATGAGATTGGAAAAATGGACAGTCATCTCGTTCATCGGTTGGTCTCGGAAAAACGGGGCATCCGTTGTTGTACCAAACGGCAAACTTCATGCCTAATTGAGATGCCGCATTTGCGACTCCATCACTTGCGGCTCCGGCTTGAGAGTCCCCAATCAAGAGAACTGTTTTTGCATCATTGGCGACGCTCGTATCTTCCGTATTCGGTAAGACAACACAACGCGTTGGATCAAACATCTCGTCAGTGGCCTGACAACCTAAGACATCTGCGAGACTGGGGTTGTGGTCCCTTGTATTGCTACTGGGAAGACCGAGCCCGGTTCTCGCACCGACTAGTACAATTCCTGAGACCAAAAGTGGTCCAATAACGCAGATTGCCACAAGGCGAATTGCTCGAAGTCCAACGATGGCATGGTTGGTCCTAATCGGGTGCTCGACAAGTCGGTAGGACACAAAAGCCACGACAAGTGCAATTAGTGCGGAAATTACCATCGCAGTCGTACTTGCCGGAAAGACGATATCCGCAAAGACAATCAACGGCCAATGCCAGATATACCACCCATATGACACGTCTCCGATGACGTTAAGGGGAGGTACCGCGAGCACCCGGTACACCACCCTGCTCTTTGATCCAGCCAGAATCAGCAGTCCGGTGCCAAAGACTGGCCCAAGCGCGACGACACCCGGGAAAGGGGTGAAAGACGAAATCCGTAAACTTGTGAGCAGAAATACCAACACCCCACTTACTCCGAACAGTAAACCTCTCACTTGGGAGACACTGCCGATAAATGGAAGTAGGAGCGCAAGAACAACTCCCACACCGAATTCCCAAATTCGCGCCGGTGTACCAAAGAAGGCAAAACGTGTTGGCAACTGCACAAGCCGAAATCCGAATGACAAAAGCACGCTGAGTACAAATGAGACAAGGGAAATCATGACTAAGCAACAGGCCACGAATATTCGTCGATTCACACTTGTAAATCTGTTCCCGAGTTTCCAAAGTCCCACTAGAAATGCTGGAAAGAACAGGTAAAACTGTTCTTCAACGGCCAACGACCACGTGTGTCGAAATGGATTCAATGACATCGCAAAGTACGATTCCTGCAAAAATAGATACGCATTCGCTACGAACAACGAAGCGGCCTGCGATGTCTTGGCGACTTGTTGCTGTTCGCCGTACGGAGACATCAGAATTACTGATGCCAAGAGCACAAAGACCGTAACGATCGCGAGAGCCGGAAGCAACCGGCGTGCTCTTCGCGCGTAGAATTCGCGAAATCTAATTCGCCCGGTCTTCTCGAGTTCGCCTACAAGCAATTGTGTTATGACAAAGCCGGAGACGACAAAGAACACGTCAACTCCGACGAAACCCCAGGGCAAGCCCAATCCAGTGTGATAAATCACGACGAGAAGTACAGCGATGCCTCGAAGGCCTTGTATGTCTTGTCGAAATTTAGGGAGCGTGTCGGAGAAAGCCGGGCTAGGCATCGCTCACGAGCATAGGTCCGACTTAGGTTTAGGCACATAATGTTGACTGATATGACTCTTGATCCGCGCGCACCGGTACTCGTTGGTCAAGGACAGGTAGTTCAACGCACCGAAGAACTAGATGCGGCGCTGGATCCGATCCAACTAATGGCGAAGGCAATTACTCGCGCAATTAGTGATGCAACACTCGCCCAGATTCCAAACCCCGATGCGATGTTCGCGGTTAAGTCATTGTCCACCAAGCACAAGAATCCGGCCCGCGGAGTTGCCGATCTGCTCGGCCTTTCGCCCGGCCGTTGCGGCGTCACGCCAAACGGCGGAAATGCGCCGCAAGCACTTGTCAATCTCGCGGCTCGTGAAATTCAGGCGGGTCGGCTTGATCTGGCGATACTCGTTGGTGGCGAGGCCACCAGAACTCGCAACCGCGCACGAAAGAACGGTGTCACGCTTGCCTGGGCGATCGGGGATACGAGTATTTCCGATCCAGAACTCATCGGCGAGGACTTGGCGCTGAATCACGAAATCGAATTAGAACGCAAAATTGTTATGCCGATTCAGATCTACCCGATGTTTGAAACCGCCCTGCGTGCCGCCAGCCATCGCTCGGTCGAAGATCATCAGCGGCACATCGGTGGGTTGTGGTCGCGCTTCAGCACAGTTGCGGCCAGCAATCCAAATGCTTGGACTCAGCAAGAGTTCTCGCCTAGCGAAATAATCACGCCAAGTCCAGACAATCGGACAATTGGCTTTCCGTACACGAAGAGGATGAACTCGAATAATGACGTGGATATGGCCGCCGCGCTAATCATCTGCTCGGTCGAACGGGCCCGATCTCTCGGTATTTCAAGTGATCGATGGATTTTTCCACAATCTGGAACCGATTGTCATGAACACAATTTCATTTCCCATCGAGACACATTTTCGGAAACTCCGGCCGTCAAACTCGGCGGCGCGCTTTCGTTACAACTCGCCAACAAAGACATCGGTGAAATCGGCATCATTGATCTCTATTCGTGTTTTCCCTCGGCCGTCCAACTTGGTGCACAATCCCTCGGAATTCCGATTTCCCAGCAACTCACCTGCACCGGTGGGTTGTCATTTGCCGGCGGTCCCTGGAATAACTATGTGATGCATGCGATCGCCACGGTGATGGTCGAATTGCGCGAAAGAGCGAACGAGGTTGCCCTTGTGTGGGCAAATGGCGGATACGCCACAAAGCATGCATTTGGGGTTTACGCAACTACGCCTCCGACCCGTGGCTTCCGCCACGATTCGCCTCAGGCCCACATCGATGCCCTACCGCGTCGCGCCGTAGCAACCGCGACAGAGGCCATAGGTCCGGCGACCATCGAGGCGTACAGCGTGATACATGATCGCGATGGCTCGCCCGAAACATTGTGCGCGTCGGCATTGCTTGCCGACGGACGTCGGGCGTGGGCGACATCACGCGACGTCGATCTAGTCGCGGCAATGACACATGGGGAATGGGTTGGAAGGTCGGGGATGCTTGATGGACGCGGAACCCTGCGTGTCCAAGATTCGGTGACCCGGTAGCCACGGATGATTGGTGACACTTTTCCCCGACAAAACGCTCGCACACAACGATTCACTCTTGGCGAACCTCGCAATGTCGTCGTCTCATCCGACGGTAAGCGGGTCATATTTCTACGATCAGCGAATGGATCCGACTTGGTCAATTCGCTGTGGGTCTGCAATGTGGATACGGGCTCGGAGAATTGTGTCGCAGATCCTCGACTCTTGCTCGCCGATGAATTCAACAACCGGCCAGATCGGAGCGGTTCCCCTGGTGACGACTCCGATGCGGAGCAATCGCGGCGCGAAAGGGTTCGCGAAAGCTCCGGTGGCATTGTCGGCTTTTCGTGTGATTCGGAGGCTCGTCGAGCAGTTTTCGCCTTGGGGGGCCGGCTGTTTTTAGCAGACTTCCAACTTCTCAATTCGCGGCAGATAACTATCACGGCGGCCAAAGATTCAGCCGCGGGCGATGGCGCAATTTTTGATCCACATCTAAGTCCCGATGGCAATCGTGTGGGCTATGTCCGCAACGGATCGCTGTGCGTGTGCAGCCTCGATGGACAAGAGACCGTGGTGGCCCATGATCCGAACCCTGAGATCACATGGGGGCAGGCCGAATTTATCGCCGCAGAGGAAATGGGACGACAGCGCGGATTTTGGTGGTCACCCGAGAGCACGATGGTCGCGGCGTGTCGCGTTGATACATCCGAGGTGTCTACCGCGTGGATAGGTGATGCGTCGCATCCCACAGCGATGCCACGCGAGCATCGCTACCCATTTGCTGGTACAGCCAATGCGCAAGTTGGACTCCACATCTTCGATCTCGAGTCCAAGTCCCTCCGTGTCAAGTGGAACCAAGCGGAGTTTCCATATCTCAATGCCGTGCACTGGAATCGACACGGACTTCTTCTGGCCACACAAACCCGAGATCAACGCCGAGTACAGATGCACTCGATAAATCCGTTGACGGGCTCGATGACTTTGCAACACGAAGAGTCCGATGACAATTGGGTTGAACTCGTCGCTGGAGTTCCACAGCTACTCGAGGGTGACCGGGTTCTGCATTGCGGCGAGAGAAACAACGCTCGGGCCCTATGTATTAACGGATCGGCAGTTACAGACTCATCGATGCAGGTTCGATCCGTATCCCACGAGTCTGGTGAAGCAGTGTTGATTACCTTCAATCCAATCGATGATCCGACGGTTGTTCATCTCGCCAGAGTTGACTTACGCAACAATTCCGTCGAGATTCTCACCGATCGAGCCGGTGTACACGGTGGATCAATTGGAGGTGACACCGTCGTTGTCCGTCGCGCGACAATGATCGAACCGCGTGCTTCAACTTTTATTCGTAACGGCCCAACCTTGTTGTCGCATTCGGAGACTCCGCTAGTCCGGCCGAATGTCTCTCTGCATCGCGTTGGAGCATATGCAATTGCTACCGCAATAGTTCTTCCCGCTTATCGAACGGACATGCCCCTTCCGGTTCTGTTCGATCCATATGGCGGTCCGCACGCTCAGCGTGTCGTCTGTGCCCAGGGCGCCTACCTAACTTCCCAATGGTTCGCCGATCAAGGATTCTGCGTGGTCATCGCCGATGGACGAGGCACTCCCGGCCGAGGTTCGTTGTGGGAACGAAGCGTCTGTGGCGATCTGGCGACCGGGATACTTGCCGACCAATTAGAGGTACTCAACGAGTTGCCTCGACTCGTCGACAATGTCGATCTCTCAAAGGTCGGAATCAGGGGTTGGAGTTTTGGCGGGTATCTCGCGGCATTGGCGGTATTGAGGGAACCTGAGCATTTTCACGCGGCGGTTGCCGGCGCACCGGTCTCGGATTGGCGGTTATACGACACTCACTACACCGAGCGTTACCTCGGACATCCCGACCAATACCCAGAAAACTACGACGAGGCGTCCCTGGCTTTGTCGGCGGGTAAATTACGACGTCCGCTTTTACTCATTCATGGACTCGCCGACGACAATGTGTTTGCTGCCCACTCCCTGCAACTCTCGAGTGCACTACTCGCCCATGGCATAGAGCACGAAGTCTTGCCACTTAGCGGTGTCACACACATGACGCCACAGGAGGTAGTGGCGGAAAATCTGCTACTGCACCAACTCGCGTTTCTCAAGCGCGCCCTCGCAATTTAGAGTCACTTGCGACCAAACGCGACACGCGGGCGTCCCATTAAATCATTGATGACTTCCACCTCGGAAAATCCGGCTTGGACGAAAAAACCAAGCACCCTTTCTCCCTGTCGATATCCGATCTCGCACACAAGCCACCCTCCGGTTGTCAGCCATCCCGGGGCATTGATGATGATCTCGCGTAACGCGTTCAGGCCATCTAGACCGGAATACAAGGCGAAATGGGGTTCATACTTATCCACAATGGATTCAACTTCTGGATCGCCATCGGAAATATACGGTGGGTTGCAAACGATCAAGTCAATGACACCGCGTAACGACTCGGGAAGTGCCTCGAACCAATTACCGTGAAGTACACGGACATGTTCAGCGGCGCGACCGATGCCCGACAAATTTGCCCTTGCCACGTGCAACGCGTCTTCCGATAAATCGGTCAGCCAAACCTTGGCCGTGCCTAGCGCAAGTTCGCTCGCTATCGAAAGCCCAATTACCCCACTTCCAGTTCCGAGGTCGACAATGGTTAGCGGATTCGAAGTTTGTGGATGAAATTGGCGAGCCAACCCAAGTGCTACTTCAACAACTTGTTCGGTTTCGGGTCGAGGAATGAGCACGCGTGAATCGACCATCACATCAAGATGCCGAAACGACCATCTTCGCATCACATATTGCAGTGGTTCACCGCTTAGGCGGCGAGTCAACATATCGTAAACATTTCTAGCCATAGTGACGCTCACATGATCATTCAGGATCAGCTGAAACTCATCGCGGTCGCACCCGCTTGCAAGTTCGCATATCCATCGCGCCTCATTTGCGCCAGTCAGTTGAACCTCGGCTTCGACGAGCAACTCGCCCCATGAGATCGGGTTATTCAGTGTCACCTAGCTAGCTCAGTCGTTGCTGGCATCCGCCAACTGCTCGATTTGATACTGGGCCGTTAGTGCATCAATCACCGGGTCTAAGTGTCCGGCAAGAACGTCTTGCAATTGATACAGAGTGAAACCGATTCGGTGATCGGTTATGCGGTTCTCCTTGAAGTTGTAGGTGCGAATTTTTTCGCCGCGGCCACCTTTGCCGACCTGGGCCTTGCGTTCGGCGGATGCTTTTTCGGCAATCGCCTCGTCACGCAATTTCAGTAATCGCGAACGAAGCACGACCATCGCTCGCATTCGATTCTGCAATTGGCTTCTCTCGTCTTGCATTGCCACGACCACGCCGGTTGGACGGTGCGTAATTCGAACTGCAGAGTCTGTGGTATTCACTCCCTGACCACCTGGCCCACTTGCTCGATACACATCGATCTGCAAATCCTTTTCGTCAATTTGCAAATCCACTTCCTCGGCTTCAGGTAATACCATCACCGTTGCCGACGAGGTGTGAATCCGGCCTTGACTTTCGGTAATCGGTACGCGCTGAACGCGATGTGGGCCGCCTTCGAAACGCATCCGCTTCCATGCCGATTCGCCCTTAAACAGCAATACGGCTTGGTTGATGCCGCCCATTGGCGAATTGTCCAACGACAGAACTTCAACTGTCCATCCTTGGCGAGCGGCATGGGCCTTGTACATATCGAGTAGATCGTGAGCAAAGAGATTCGCCTCTTCCCCACCTTCGGCTCCACGAATTTCAACAATGATATTTTTGCCATCGTTTGGATCGGTTGGTAGAAGCAAAACTTTTAACCGATCCTGTAACTCGGCCAGCCTAGTTTGAGCGACTTCCAGTTCGGCTTGAAGTTGCTCACGCTCGACGCCTTTGGCGCCTTCCAAGAGTTCGAGAGCAGCCTGTGCAGTACCCTCCGTGGCTTGATATTCGCGAATGCATTCGACAAGTGGAGTCTGTTGCTTATATCGACGTGAAGCATCTCGCAGCTTGGCCTGGTCGCCAAGAACTGCCGGACTTGCCAGACTTGCTTCCAACTCGCGGTAGTCGGCCTCGATCTGCGCAAGTCGCT
>JBDSKN010000039.1:0-3391 GCA_039916865.1 Ilumatobacteraceae bacterium | reverse complement strand
GCGGAAGCCATTAAAGCACTGAAATAGTTAGAGTCCGAGAAAGGTCTCAAGACCGATCGTCAGCCCCCGGTGTTCGGCGATCTTCTTGCATGCCAGCAGTACACCGGGCATAAAACTTGCCCGATCAGTTGTGTCGTGACGAATCGTCAATGTCTGACCTTGTGTACCAAGAATCACTTCTTGATTGGCTACTGCTCCACGCATTCGTATGGCATGAATCGGGATTCCTGCCGCACCCTTGGCTCCTCGCGAACCGGCGATCGCCTCAATCTTGGTCGGATCATCGGCCCATGTGCTGCTCGCCGCCGCCATTCGCTGGGCGGTGGCAATTGCCGTACCCGAAGGCGAGTCCGATTTGCCATCGTGGTGGATTTCGATGATCTCAGCGGAATCAAAAAATGGGGCGGCAATTTCAGCGAATCGCATCATCAACACTGCACCGATGGCGAAGTTCGGAGCAATCAGGCAGTTACTGGCGCTAAAGGATTGACGAAACGTCGCCAAGTCGTTTTCGGTAAAACCAGATGTTCCGACGACAGCGTGAATACTGTGCATCGCTAGCCAGGGAAGAGTAATTCGCGCTGCAGCGACCAAAGTGAAATCGATCGCGACTTCAACATGGGCATCGGCCAACGCCCGAAGTTCGGCCGCGATCGTAATCCCGTGCACAATTGCGCCCGGATTAGCAGGATCCACCGCCGCAACAAGTTCAAGTTGTGGGTCGCCGGCCACGGCATCGCACACCGTGGCGCCCATACGCCCAGAGGCGCCAATTACTCCGACACGCACCATGGGTTTGAGCGTAGACGAAGTTTGCAGCGGCTATTTCCCGTTGCGCTCTTCGTTGTTGAACTCGTCCTCGAAACTCACCGATACAACGTCACTTGGAGCGGACGTTCCACGGTTTGGTTCGCGTCGCGCACCACCGTCGCGGCTTTCGCCTCGACTGGTTCCGCGACTGTCGTTGCGTCGATTGTCTCCGCGACCGCCGCGACTGTCGCCTCGACGACTATCACCGCGGTCTGCACGATCGTTTCCTCGATCTCGGGGTCCACGGTCATTTGTGCGTTCGCGAGGAGCACGCTCTCCTGATGATTCTCCAGCAGCATCGCTGCCGCCGATTGGTTGCCCGTCCGGACCAAGAAGGCTGAGGCTTACCTTGCCTCGGTCGTCGATGTCATCGACTCGGACCTGTACCTCGTCGCCAAGATTCAGCACGTCTTCGACTCGAGCGATACGCTTGCCGCCGCCAAGTTTTGAGATGTGAACGAGCCCGTCTCGACCCGGAAGGATGTTGACGAACGCGCCGAATTGAGCGATATTGACAACTCGCCCCGTATAGGTGGCCCCAAGTTCAGCAGTCGGCGGATCGACTATCGCAAGAATGCGCGATCGAGCTTCTTCCACCTTGGTGCTGTCCGGCGAACCAATGGTGATGATTCCCGTTGCTCCGTCGTCACTGACATTGATGTCAGCGCCAGTCTCCTGCTGGATCGTGTTGATGACCTTGCCCTTTGGACCAATTACTTCGCCCACTTTGTCCAGCGGAATTGTGAAGGTGACGATCTTTGGAGCACTATCGGCGACCGTGGAGCGTGGTGCTGCAATTGTCTTTTGCATCACTTCCAAAATCTTCAATCGGGCCACCTTGGCCTGTTGCAATGCACTGGCCAAAACTTCGCTTGGAATTCCGTCGATCTTGGTGTCAAGTTGTAATGCGGTGACCGCATCTGCAGTACCTGCGACTTTAAAGTCCATGTCGCCAAATGCATCTTCTGCACCGAGAATGTCAGTAAGTGCGATGTACTTGCCCTGATCGAAGATGAGTCCCATCGCGATTCCGGCAACTGGCGCAATAATCGGTACTCCGGCATCCATCAGCGAAAGACTCGATGCGCACACCGAGGCCATCGAGGTGCTGCCATTTGACGACAGCACTTCACTCACAAGGCGCATCGCGTACGCGAAGTCTTCCTGACTTGGGACCAAAGGAAATAACGCTCGTTCGGCAAGTGCCCCGTGGCCAATTTCGCGCCGCTTTGGTGTACCTACTCGTCCGGTTTCACCGTTCGCCCATGGCGCCATGTTGTAGTCGTGCATATAGCGTTTTGTGGTTTGCGGTGTGATCGAATCGATCATCTGATTCATCCGCGGCATAGCCAGGGTGAGCACACTGAGAACTTGCGTTTCACCGCGCTGGAACAGACCTGTGCCATGGGCGGTTGGGAACAGGCCAACCTCGGCCGAGACCGGGCGCAAGTCACTTGGACCACGACCGTCGATGCGAATGTTTTCTTCCACGACGCGCTTGCGCACGAGCTTCTTGGTAAGTGAACGAACAGCTTCCTTAATCTGCTTTTCCTGACCGGCGAAATGACCCGGCGCAATCGATGTGCCCGCAAGTTCGTCGATTGTCGCTTTGGTTACTTCGTCAATAGCCGCGTTTCGCTCGGACTTGAGCGAAATTGAAACAGCTGGCGCGAGTTTGCTGGTAGCCGATTTTTCAACGGCGGCCCAAACTTCATCTGAGTAATCGAGAACCGGCGTATATTTGAGCGGCTCAATTGCTCCGCTCGTGGCGATCACGCTGGCAACTAATTTGCGTTGCAATTTGATGGAGTCCTTGATGTATTGCTTGGACGCATCCAACCCAGAACCAATTACCTCTTCGCTTACCTTTGGCGAGCCGTTGGCATAGAAACTGAAACTCTTTTCGGTTCCGCCTGCTTCGACCATCATGATGGCAACATCTCCATTGTCGAGTTCGCGACCGGCGACGACAATTTCGAATGTCGCGGCATCGCCCTCTTCAAATGTGGGATGAGCAATCCAGGTTCCGTCTTGGCTATAGGCAAGACGCACCGCCCCGATCGGGCCGTCGAATGGAATACCGCTAATCATGAACGCGGCGGACGCGGCATTGATCGCCAGTACATCGTGTGGGTTTGTTTGATCGGCGCCGATGACCGTGATTACTACCTGTGTTTCATTGCGAAAACCATCCGGAAATGCCGGGCGCAAAGGTCGGTCAATGAGTCGGCAGGTAAGAATCGCCTGTTGGCTCGGACGACCTTCGCGGCGGAAAAACGAGCCGGGAATTTTGCCGGCAGCATATGCCCGCTCTTCGACATCAACCGTAAGTGGGAAGAAGTCGATACCGTCGCGAACTCCGCTGGCCGCATTGGCCGTGGCGAGAACCGTGGTTTTACCGATTGTGGCAACAACTGCTCCTTGCGACTGCAAGGCCAATTTTCCGGTCTCGAATGTGAGTGTTTTATCGGTGCCGCTAATTGGCGCCGAGATTGAAATGGCATCAGCCATGTCTATGTCCTTTCGTCTCTGCCGCGTTTACAAACGGAAAGGCAGAGTTTGAGGAGCAACTAGTCGATTC
>JBDSKN010000038.1:0-4443 GCA_039916865.1 Ilumatobacteraceae bacterium | reverse complement strand
CCCAATGGCTGGGAAATGGTCATTGGCCTGGAAGTACATGTCGAGTTGGACACCAAAACCAAGTTGTTCTCGGCCAGCCCGAACAGATTTGGTGACCAGCCCAACACAAACATCGATCCGGTAACGCTCGGTCTACCCGGTGCCTTGCCCGTACTCAATCACCACGCCGTTGAGTTGGCGATGCGACTCGGACTGGCGCTTAACTGCACCGTACAACCCTCGACCTTTCACCGCAAAAACTATTTCTACCCCGATCTTTCGAAGGCATACCAAATCACTCAATACGACCAACCGTTGAACGTGAACGGATTTCTGATGCTGCCAGGCGAAATTTGCATCGGGATAGAACGCGCCCATCTAGAGGAAGACACTGGTAAATCGACGCATTTCGGAGGTAGCAGCGGTCGAATTCACGGCAGTGACTACTCGCTCGTGGATTTCAACCGTGCCGGCGTGCCGCTTGTCGAGATTGTGTCGCGGCCGGATATTCGAACGTCTGACCAAGCGCGACAGTACGTCTCCGAACTACGAGCGATTCTCCTTGCGATTGGGGCAAGCGACGCCAAGATGGAGGAAGGCTCGATGCGTGTGGATGTCAATGTGTCTGTGCGTAAATCGGACCAGCCATACGGAACCAGATGCGAGATCAAAAATGTCAACTCGGTGCGATCGGTCGGTAAGGCAATTGAGTATGAGGCAAGGCGACAAGTGGATCTGCTCGAAAATGGGAGCGCCGTTCGACAGGAGACTCGGCATTGGGATGACGCCGAAGGTCGAACACACACCCTCCGAACGAAGGAGGACGCCGATGACTACCGGTACTTCCTTGAGCCCGATTTAGTGCTGCTTGATCCCGATCAAGAATGGATCGATTCGGTGCGCAAGTCGCTGCCCATGTTGCCTGCCGCGCGTCGTGACCGTCTAGCCAGAGCCGCAGCGGTCGACAAGGAAAGCGAGGCGATTTACGTCGTAGTTGAGCGAGGACAAGACGACTATGTGTTGTCGGTTGCAGCGGCCGGTGGAGATGCCAATCGAGCATTGGTCTATGTGCAGCAGGGTTTTGCCGACGAGGGATCTTCACCGAAGGTTCCGGCAGGCGATTTGTCTGCGCTAACAGTTCTCGAGCGGGACGCAAAGATAACTTCCACGCAGGCTAAGACGATTTTGGCCGAAATTATTGCCACGAACGGGGGCGATCCAGCGGCAATCGCCGAGGCCAAAGGTTTCCGCGCCCTCGACCTAACTTCTCTGTCAGAAATTGTCGACGGCGTCATTGTTAGCCAGGGCGATGCATGGAACAAGTATTGCGCCGGTGAGGAAAAGGCACTCGGCGCGTTGGTTGGCGCTGCGATGAAGTCCTCGCAAGGCAAAGCTAGCGGCAAGGCGGTCACCGCGTTGTTACAGTCCCGCCGTGACTCGGCCAGGCAATAGATAGGCGGATTTGACAGCCAATGTTAGGTATGCCTAACATTGGCTAATGGGCTCAAGTTTTATCATCACACTGCGCGAGGGTCTTGAAGCCTCGCTGATTATCACGATTCTCCTCACCTACCTGCGCAAGACCGATCGGCAGGCCGATTCCCGCTCGGTATGGCTCGGTACCGGACTGGCCACGCTCGTGTGTCTCGTCACCGGAAGCCTCATCTACGTATTCATTGACGGTCTGCACGGCAAAGTTGAGCAGGCGGTCGAGGGATCTATCGCCGTCGCGGCGGTGGGCGTCCTGACATACATGATCTTTTGGATGCGAACCAATGCTCGTTCACTTGGGGCTCATCTGAGAGGCAAGGTCGATCGTGCAACGAGCGCGGCACTATTCACGATTGCGTTCGTCGCGGTCGTCCGTGAGGGTTTAGAGACAGTTTTGTTTCTGCTCGGTGCAGAAACCTCGACTGCATCGGGGATGTCGGTCGTCATCGGCGGATTGATCGGACTTGCCGCCGCAATTGCCATCGGCGCCCTCATCTACAAGGGCGGAAGTCGCCTCAATTTGAAGACGTTTTTCAATGTCACGGCGGTGTTGCTGTTGTTGTTCGCCGCCGGACTTGCCGGCAAGGCGGTGCATGAATTGCGTGAACTAATCGGTTGGGAGTCGGGCTGGCTCATTTCACCGGCGTGGACCATCGAAACCGGCGTGTTGGCCAAGGGCACCGTGTACGACTTCCTGAAGGGGCTCTTTGGTTGGCATTCATCGCCCGAGCGCATTCGGGTAATGGCATATCTTGCCTATCTCATCCCGATAATGGTGCTGTACCGGCGCAAGGTTGTCGAACTTGCGCCAGAGGTTGTGGTAACCAAGGCTTAGCCAACATCGCGCCAGCAGTAGCGTTTAGCGCAATGACCCAAGTGGATATTAAGCCCCGCAGTCGCGATGTAACCGACGGAAACCGGAGTGCCGGATCACGAGCGATGCTGCGCGCGGTTGGCCTCACCGATGAAGATTGGAATAAGCCGCAAATCGGCATCGCCAACGCATGGAATGAGGTGACACCGTGTAATGCATCGTTGCGTCGCTTAGCGGCCTGCGCCAAAAAAGGCGTGCGTGATGCAGGCGGTGTGGCCCTTGAGTTCGGCACGATTACCGTAAGTGACGGCATTTCCATGGGCCACGAGGGAATGCGCGCCTCGCTGGTCAGTCGCGAAATTATTTGCGACAGCGTCGAGACCGTGGTTCATGCCGAACGCTTTGATGGCTTTGTTGGACTTGCCGGTTGTGACAAAAGTATTCCGGCGATGTTGATGGCGGCGGCGCGGCTGAATTTGCCAAGCGTGTTTATTTACAATGGATCGACGCTGCCCGGTGTGCACAAAGGCAAAAACATCGATATCACCACTGTATTTGAAGCCATTGGCGCATGTGCCGCAGGCACAATGTCGCAGGACGAACTCAACAATATTGAACAAAATGCTTGTCCGGGCGAAGGCGCCTGTGGCGGAATGTTCACGGCCAACACGATGTCCAGCGTCGCCGAAGCCTTGGGCATGAGTTTGCCCGGCAGCGCGTCACCACCGGCAATTGATCCGCGTCGAGAAACGGATGCCGAACAGGCCGGATCCGCGGTAATGAATTTGGCGCGATTAGGCATATTTCCGCGTGACATCATGACGAGGAAGTCGTTCGAAAATGCGATTGCGGTTGTCAATGCCCTCGGCGGCAGCACCAATGCGGTATTGCACCTGTTAGCCATTGCCAACGAAGCCGGGGTTGCCCTAGATCTTGATGATTTCAATCGCATCGCCGCCAAGGTGCCACACATTGCAGATACAAAACCGGCCGGCAAGTATCACATGACAGATATAGATCGTGTCGGTGGAATTCCTGTGGTCATGAAACACCTGCTAGACGCCGGTCTACTGCACGGTGACGTGCTCACATGTACCGGAAAAACATTGGCCGAGAATTTGGCCCGAATCGATCCCGCCGCTCCCGATGGTGAAGTCATTCATTCCCTTTCGGCTCCGATTCATGCGCAGGGCGGAATCAATATTCTCAGGGGCACGCTTGCGCCACGCGGCGCCGTCGTCAAAATTGCCGGATTGAGTAACGATCAACTCGCATTTGAGGGAGTCGCCCGGGTGTTCGATGATGAGGATGGCGCGATGGCGGCAATCGTGTCCGGTGACATCACTCCTGGAACGGTATTGATCATTCGCTACGAGGGTCCAAAGGGTGGTCCGGGAATGCGCGAAATGCTGGCCGTCACCGGAGCAATGAAGGGAGCCGGTCGCGGATCGGACTGTGCCCTGATCACCGACGGCCGTTTCAGTGGTGGCACATGGGGACTGTGCGTCGGACATGTTGCGCCCGAGGCCGTCGATGGTGGGCCGATCGCGTTCGTTGAAAACGGCGATCGAGTTCGTATCGATGTGGCATCGAAGCGACTTGATTTGCTGGTTGATGAAAGTGTGATCGCCGAGCGTCACAAAGGCTGGAAACCTAACCCGCCGCGCTACACCAGCGGCGTGTTGGCTAAATTTGCCAAACTCGTGCAGGGGGCCGAAACCGGGGCAATCACCAACGTCATCGAATAACGGTTGGCAAAATCCGTGCTCTGCACCGGGAAGAAGCCGTTGTTAGCATGCTTTTAGCATGCTAAAGTCATGCCATGTCAGCAATACAAGTAAAGGACGTTCCCGAGGACATTCATGAGCAGGCGCGAGTCAGAGCCGAAGAACTTGGCTGCACTCTGGGTGAATACATGCTGAGCGTGCTTCGAAAGGATCTGCAACGGTCACTTCGCCTCGGTTGGAAGGAAGAGCTGTTAAAGCGTCCAGGTATAGATGTCGATTCGAAATTCATTATCGAAACGATCCGTGCTGCGCGGGATGGCGAGAGATGATCTTGGATGCATCAGTTGGTGCGGAGATCGCTATTCGTTCTCAGGTTGGTAAGCGAGCCCTTGAAGCCATATCTGAGGAGCTCTTTACACCAGAAATATTTAT
>JBDSKN010000037.1:0-5347 GCA_039916865.1 Ilumatobacteraceae bacterium | reverse complement strand
TCTATGTTTTGCCGAAGCACTTGGACGAAAAAGTTGCGCGATTGCATCTTGATGCTCTAGGCGTTGTATTGACAAAACTCTCGGACGAACAAATTGACTATCTCGGCATTTCGCCAAGCGGGCCATTCAAGCCGGAGACTTATCGTTATTAATACGTCAAGTAATCCGTCGGGCGTTCATTTTTAGAATCGGCAAAGTTCGTTCCACCAACGGCCCAATTCCAACGGCAAATAGCAAGGTTCCGATACCCGCCTGTCCACCAAGGATGATTCCGGCAATGAGAACGATGACTTCAATGAGCGTGCGCGCCCGACCTATTCGGTAACCCCTTGCGTTGAGCCCGATCATCAGGCCGTCGCGGGGCCCCGGGCCAAGGCCCGAGCCAATGTATAAGCCCGAAGCGATTGCGACGATTCCGATGCCGGCGATCATTAGTACGACGCGCATGGCCAGGTCGTGTATCTCGGGAATGACTGGTAGAACAATATTTACGGTCAGACCGATCTGCAATGCATTGAGGATGGTTCCTAGCCCAACCGATTGGTGAAGCGGTATCCATAGCAACATCACGGCGATGCTGGTGAGCACAATTATTGTTCCAAGCTGGACATTTATGTGCTCGCTGACTCCTTGGTGGAACACATCCCACGGTGCGAGTCCAAATTGTGCTCGCACCAGCAATGAAATTCCCACTCCGAAGAGAGCAAGCCCACCGGTACAACGAACGATTCGCTGCAGTGGTCGGTCGGTAAGCGGCGCGCTAAATGAATTCGGCACCCGTCTACCGTACTCGTTGAATTATCGGCTAGTCGATCATGTTCTTTCACTCCAAATGCAGAGTTTGCGCAGCGCAAATGCGCTCAATTTGCACCGACTGTCAGGATGTGTTGCTAGCAAGCATCGTTCGCGATGTTCCAGGAGCGCCCCCGTCGGTTGCCTACGCGGTGGCATTCGACGGTCGTGCCCGAGAATTGATACTTGGTCTCAAGTACCACAACGAACGGTCCACGGCTCGCTTGCTCGCAAAAGTCCTGGTTAGGCGACTCGAATCCGATCATCGAAAGGCAGACATTGTCACCTGGGCGCCAACAAGCAGATTGCATCGGCGGCAGCGTGGGCATGATCAAGCCGAACTAATCGCTCGCGCAGTTGCCCGAATAATTCGTCGCCCATGC
This sequence comes from Ilumatobacteraceae bacterium, assembly GCA_039916865.1. Classification (GTDB taxonomy): domain Bacteria; phylum Actinomycetota; class Acidimicrobiia; order Acidimicrobiales; family Ilumatobacteraceae; genus UBA3006. Next base: position 4,172 of record JBDSKN010000037.1, on the reverse strand, counting down.
CGCTCGCTGCTAATACACCAAGGTCCAAACAGTCAGACCGGTGCGAGTCGTCAGCAGCGACTGCACGGCCCAAAATTTCGGGCACGCCGAACTCGGAATACTGGACATGTCTTAGTAGTGGATGATGTGGTGACAACTGGCGCCACACTTCGCGCCGCAGCGGATGCTCTCTATGCGGCAGGTGTGGGAAAGGTATGTACCGTCGCGGTGGCTGCGACTCCGTCGCTTGGGTCGCGCAGATAGCATCAAAGGTCGCATGCAACTTCTGGATCGAATTCTCCGCGCCGGCGAAGGCAAAAAAGTGAAGGCGCTGGCCGGGCTAGTCCCCGATATCAATGCCTGGACTACCGAGATTGGCGCCTTAAGTGATGAGGCACTGAGGGCAAAGACAACTGAATTCCGCCAGCGTCTCGAGCGTGGTGAAACCGTCGATGACCTGTTGGCCGAGGCCTTTGCGGTCGTTCGCGAGGCGGCCGATCGAGTGATCGGCCAGCGCCACTATGACGTCCAGCTAATGGGCGGTGCCGCACTTCACGCCGGCTGGGTCGCCGAAATGCGAACGGGCGAAGGAAAAACTCTTGCCTCGACTCTTCCGGCGTACCTGAATGCGCTCGCCGGAAATGGAGTCCATCTCATCACGGTCAACGATTACTTGGCTCGACGCGACTCAGAGTGGATGGGATCTATACATCGCTGGTTGGGTCTCACTGTCGGACTGGTTGTCCCGGGCTCACGCATATCACCTGCCGAGAAACGAATTGACTACGGCGCCGACATTACTCACGGCACCAATAATGAATTCGGATTCGACTACCTGCGCGACAACATGGCGGCCTCAACCATTGAAAAGGTTCAGCGGGGTCATCACTACGCGATTGTCGACGAAGTCGACTCAATTTTGATCGACGAAGCCCGCACGCCGCTCATTATTTCCGGTCGAATTGCCGACGCCGCAAAGTTGTATTACCAATTCGCGTCGATTGTTCGCTCCCTCAAGCGCGATCAAGATTTCGAAGTCGAAGAAGATAAGCGAATAGTCGTTCCGACGGAGGCCGGAATCGAAAAAGTTGAACAGCAATTGGGAATCGAAAACCTGTATGACGAAGTGCAGCAAAATTTCGTGCATCAATTGCAGGTTGCCCTAAAGGCAGCGGTTTTGTATCACCGTGACAAGGATTACATCATTCAAGACGGGGAAGTAAAAATTGTTGATGAGTTCACCGGTCGGATTCTCGAAGGGCGTCGTTGGAGCGAGGGAATTCACCAGGCAGTGGAGGCGAAGGAGGGCGTTCGAATTAAGGAAGAAAATCAAACCTTGGCCACGATCACATTGCAGAACTATTTCCGTATGTATCGAAAACTGGCGGGAATGACCGGGACGGCGCAAACTGAAGCTGCCGAACTCATGAATACCTATGGCTTGCAGGTTGTTCCGATTCCAACCAACCGTGAAATGATTCGAGAGGATCAGGCAGATCTCATTTACAAAACCGAAACGTCCAAGTTTGAGGCGGTGATCGAGGACATAGTTGCTCGAAATGCGACCGGACAGCCAATTCTGGTTGGCACTGTCAGCGTGGAAAAAAGTGAGCTACTTTCCCGCAAATTACAACAGCACGGGGTTGCTCACGAAGTATTGAATGCCAAGCAACATACGCGTGAAGCCGTGATAGTTACTCAGGCTGGTCGATTGGGAAGCGTCACGGTGGCGACCAACATGGCGGGTCGAGGAGTCGACATTGTTCTCGGCGGCAATCCTGAAGGACTAGCTCGTCACAAAGTACTCAGCGAAGGTCACGATCCGGAAGCCCTCCTCGATGAGTATGCCTTGCCAATACCGCTTAGCGCAATGTCGCCCGAGTCGCTGGCGGCTCGCGCCACCGCGCAAGCCCGTTACACAGATCTTGTCGCACAGTTCAACCTTTCATGCCAACAGGAAGGCGACAAAGTTCGTGAATTGGGAGGGCTATATGTACTTGGAACCGAGCGCCACGAAAGTCGGCGTATCGACAACCAATTGCGGGGTCGAGCCGGTCGCCAAGGAGACCCAGGCGAAAGTAGATTTTATCTGAGCCTCGACGACGAGCTAATGCGGCTGTTCGCTACTGGCGCGCTGTCGTGGGTTATGGGACGAGCATTGCCAGACGATGAAGCCATCGAGGCAAAGATGGTAACCAAGGCAATCGAACGCGCGCAGAGCACCGTCGAGCAACGTAACGGAGAAATTCGAAAGAATGTTCTCAAGTACGACGAGGTTATGAATGAACAGCGCAAGATCATCTATCTGCGTCGCGATCAGATTCTTGAAGGTCTCGATCTGAAAGCTGCGGCCATGGTGTACCTCGCCGAGGCGGTTGATTCACTCATTGAAAGTCACTGCGTGGCCGAAGCCAATGACGAGTGGGATCTAGACGGACTTTCTCGAGAACTAGTTTCATTTTGGCCCAGCACGATCACCACGGAACGCCTGTCGGACTCAGCCGATACCAACGAAATGTACGACATAGTCATGGCCGATGCCTCGGCCTATTACGCCACGCGTGAGTCTGAACTTGGCGAGTCGACAATGCGAGAAGTCGAGCGGCAAGTGATGCTACGAATCATCGACCAGCGCTGGCGGGAGCATCTCGAAGAAATGGACTATTTGCAGGAGGGGATCAACCTCCGGGCAGTCGGTCAAAAGGATCCGCTTACCGAGTGGCAGCGCGAAGGATTCGAGATGTTTGGCACATTGATGAAGGGAATTGCCCAAGATTTTGTCAAATACGTAATGCATGTCCAGGTTGTCAAGAACGAAGTCGCGCCAATTCGAGTCCAAAATGTGCAGGAGACATCCTTCGAAACCGAAAGTACCGAAAGTTTTGCCGGACTTGGAGACGGTCAATCAGAAACTCCGGCGCCGCTGGTGGCGCAACGGACGGTGGTCAAGTCGGCCGAAGATTGGTCGAGGACTCCACGAAATGCTCCATGCCCGTGCGGATCGGGTAAAAAATACAAGATGTGTCATGGACGCTCATAACGCTCGCAAGTACTGGTTGAGATAATGAGAGACTTTTCCAATGATCTCAGCGAAGTTCGACGCCGCATTGACGAAGCGTTTGTCTATTTGAAGGTCGATTCGAGTCGATTGCGGATTCAAGCGCTTGAAATCGAAGTTTCCCGTCCGGACCTGTGGGATGACCAAAATCACGCCAAACTGGTGAACGCCGAGTATTCAAATCTGAAGGCCGATTTGGATGAATTCACTTCAATGTCCGCAACAATTGATGATCTCGAAGTCCTTCATCAAATGGCTCGTGAAGTCGACGATGAAGGTCAGGAACCCGACTTAGAACTAGGGATAGCTAGCCTGCGGACAAAGTTAGATGCGCTCGAATTGCGCAGCTTGTTCACCGGCGTGCACGACGAAGTCGATGCGATACTCCAAATCAACGCTAAAGACGGTGGAGTCGACGCCCAAGATTGGAGCGAGATGCTCCTGCGCATGTACACACGCTGGGCGGAGCGGAAGAATTTCATTATTGAAATTGGGGACGTGTCCCAAGGAACCGAAGCGGGGATCTTGTCGGCCGATCTCACAATTCGAGGGCGTTATGCATATGGCATGCTCACCTCCGAACGGGGAACTCATCGACTTGTGCGCATCAGCCCATTTGACAATCAGGGACGGCGACAAACAAGTTTCGCCAATGTGCAGGTGTGGCCGATACTTGAAGAACCAGATGTTGAAATTATCGAAAGTGATATTCGAATGGAGGTCTTTCGTGCATCCGGCGCAGGCGGACAACATGTCAACAAGACATCGTCGGCGGTTCGACTCGTGCACGAACCGACCGGACTTGTTGCCACCTCGCAACAGGAGCGATCGCAACTACAAAACCGCGAGAGTGCGTTGAAGCGTCTCAAGACAATGGTTGCCGCGCGAGTCGAAGAGGAGCGCGAAGAAGAGCTTTCAAAGATTGCGGGCAAGCAGGCGCAAGTTGGTTGGGGGAGCCAAATTCGCTCGTATGTCTTGCAGCCATATCAAATGGTGAAAGACGTCCGCACCGAAGTTGAAACTGGAAATGTCGCTGCAGTCTTGGATGGTGAATTGGATTTATTCATGGAAGGATTTCTGCGTTGGCGGCGTGCTACTTCTGAATAGCTAATCGATATGTCATATCGAGTCGTAA
>JBDSKN010000036.1:0-34419 GCA_039916865.1 Ilumatobacteraceae bacterium | reverse complement strand
GCTGCGCGGGATGGCGAGAGATGATCTTGGATGCATCAGTTGGTGCGGAGATCGCTATTCGTTCTCAGGTTGGTAAGCGAGCCCTTGAAGCCATATCTGAGGAGCTCTTTACACCAGAAATATTTATTGCCGAAGTCCACAATGTGCTGAAGAAAATGATCCTCACGAAAAAGATTTCAATTCGTGAGGCAAATGAATCGGCGGACGTAATTGCCGAGCTTCCCTTGACCTATATTCACGTTTCTCAATTTCAGGCCGAACTCTGGAATCTCGGACTAAAGATGAGTTGCTTTGATGCACACTATGTAATTCTCGCCCAGGAATTACATCTTCCAATTCTGACGCTTGATGGTCGGTTAACTCGCTTGAGTGGAGTGAAAGTGAATTTCGTTCTCGTGAGCTAAGGGCGTTTGGCGGCGTACCGGACGGCGATTGCGCGCCAACCAAGTAACACTGAGCCCAAGAACAGTGTGGCGACGACAATAAATGCGGTCGCGGTTCCACGGTCGAACGCCACATTGCGTAACAATAATCCGACAACGACGGTTACAACCCAGACGACGGCTCCGGTGCGTATGCTCATCGGTCGGCTCCAGGCCCGACTCACCAGCCATCCGATGACAAGTGCAATCAGAAACGGCGCGGCCACGCGCAGCACACCATCTATCGCCGTATCTTCGTCGTGATTTCGCCGTCCGATCGCCACAAACACGAACACGCTGGCGGCATCGAGTGCCGCCGCAACGAACACGGGACGAGAGTTAGTCCGCATCGTAATACTCGCGACCAAGGTGTGTGATCTGGTCCTCGCCCATAATCCAGCGCAATGTATTTTTCAACTTGGTTAGTTGAATAAATAGGTCGTGCTCCGGGTACAGCCCGGGTGCCACCTGCGGGCTTTTGTAATAGAACGACAGCCACTCTTGGATTCCGCCCAATCCTGCCCGCTGGGCAAGGTCGCTAAATAGGATCAGGTCAAGGGCGAGAGGTGCGGCGAGAATCGAGTCGCGGCACAGAAAGTCGACCTTGATCTGCATCGGATACCCGAGCCAACCAAAAATATCGATGTTGTCCCAACCCTCTTTGTTATCGCCGCGAGGCGGGTAGTAATTGATGCTTACCTTGTGGAAGACGTTGCCATATAGGTCGGGATTTTTGGCAGGTTCGAGAATGTCTTCCAGTACGCCGAGCTTGCTTTCTTCCTTGGTCTTAAAATTCTCCGGCGCATCAAGCACTTCGCCGTCTCGATTACCGAGAATGTTGGTGCTATACCAACCCGACAAGCCAAGTTGTCGTGCCTTGAGCATCGGCGCAATGACGGTTTTCATCAATGTCTGCCCGGTCTTGAAGTCCTTGCCGCTGATTGGAATGTTGTGTTCGGTAGCAAAGGTGCGCAAGGCTGGCGTGTCGACGGCAAGGTTTGGAGCACCGTTGGCGAAAGGCACGCCTTCAAGTAGTGCGGCGTAGGCATACAGCATTGCCGGCGAAATCATCTCGTGGTTGGCGTCGATTGCTTTTTCGAATGATTCGATGTCTTGATGCTGCGGTCCAGATTCGATGTAAATCTCGGTGCTGGCGCACCAAATCATCACCAAGCGATCGACTCTCTTTTCGTCGCGAAAGCGATTGATATCTTCGCGAATTGAATTGAGCATTGCACGCTTAGAGATATCGCCCTTGGTGTGTTCACCCGTGAGATTTCGGGCGTACTTTCGTTCGAACGCCGCCGGCATCGGGCGAATTTCGCGCAGGGCCTCGGCTATCGATTCAATGTGTTTGCCGCCATCCAGTACCCCTGCCCGTGAAGCCGCCACGTAGGCATCGTCCGGGTAAACATCCCATGCGCCCCACACAATGTCTTCAAGCGCGGCGAGGGGAACGAATTCTTTTACCAGCGGGCTTCGATTGTCGGTTCGCTTGCCAAGTCGGATCGTGCCCATTTGGGTAAGCGAACCAATCGGCAGTCCTTGTCCGCGCTTAACTAGTTCAACTCCGGCGATCAGGGTCGACGACACCGCGCCGAGGCCGACGACGAGCACACCCAGCCGACCATTTGCGGGGGCGACAGTTACCGGATTTGAGGTCATGAGTTCTCCTGAAAACGATGAGGCTCTCTTAGGCTACGCCCCAAGCGCATCCATCAGCAGAGCGAGCATGTGGGTCCGAGTCTTGTGGCGAGAACAACCCTGCACACGGCGAAAATGGTCCCACATCTCGAACGAGATTACGGCTTCCAGCCGCGATATCGCATCGTGTGGGTTACTGTGCCGACTTAGTTCGGAGATGAATGACATTTGAATGTGTGTCGAGGTGGCTTGACGCAACTGATTCAGAGTCTCGCCAATTTTCTTTGAGCCTCGCGCGGCGACACTGAATCGAACGCCGTTGTGGATTGGTGCCGTCATCGAGTACAGGTCATCAAGCAGTTCGACTATTTGCCGAGCCTTAGTAAGTGTTGATCGTCGACCAGAAGCTGTGGCGAGCAACGGCATGATGCGCCGGGCCTGAATGTCAACCACTTCAAAATACAGGCTCTCCATGTCATCGAAGTGCTGAAACACCGCGCGGACCGAAACTTTTGCCCGACTGGCCACTTGTTGGGCCGGAGGCTCGTGGTGACCTTCCTCTAACAATTGCAATAGCGCGTTTGAGATTTCTGCTCGGGTACGCCGCGAACGCGCGATGCGGCCATCTGCACTGATGTCGTTAACGGTAGCCAATGCTGTGTCCACCTTATGGTACAACAGTAGATTCAGGCAAGTATCTGCATTGGCGATGCAAGATGTAATAGACAAAAGTGAATAATTAAATGCATCGGAGCGGGAATGCTGGTAATCGGCGGATTCGAACCGAACCGAGGTGTCGGCGCCCCCAAGCGATGATCGTCTTATTTTTATTGATCAAGATGTCAAATTACATCTGTGGAATATGAACCTTTATGTCGCCTCCGTGAACAGGCGTCCCACAGTTTCGCTGGGTCTAATGCAACATTTCTACTGTCGTTTCATGTTTCGGCGGATCGTCGTGTTGCTCATTTCGCTGGCGGTGATCATCGGCGGTCACGACACTCGATATGTCAAGGCAGACGCGTCCGGTGCCGTCGCCGCCACGGCCGCGGGTGAATCCTCGTTCGCCTTGGCTCGCGCGCGTTACATCGATGCCGGCGATGCATTTAGTTGCCTGATCCTTGATGATTCGACGGTGAAATGCTTCGGGCTCGGGGCCGACGGCCAACTTGGTCTAGGTGGTACGGCCAACGTCGGCGACGGAATTGGCACATCGGTTTCTGCGGCGGCGGCGATTGCGCTCGGGTCGGGGCGGACGGCCCGAGCCATCGCCACAGGATCGTCCCATGCCTGCGCACTGCTCGACAATTACAGCGTCAAGTGCTGGGGCTACGGAGTGGATGGGGCACTCGGCCAAGGGGACACCACTTCTCGGGGAACTACTTCGCTGTCGATGGGCGACTCGCTATTGGCGGTCGAACTCGGCGCCGGTCGTAGCGCCCGGCTGATCGCCGCCGGTGCACAGCACACATGTGTCCTCCTCGACAATGACTCGGTGAAATGTTGGGGGCGCGGCGCCAGCGGCCAACTCGGCTATGGCGGCACCCAAACTCTTGGCGACGAACCAAACGAAATGGGAGATTCGGCGGCGGCGATTGCACTCGGGTCGGGGCGCTCGGCTCGCGCCATTTCCGCCGGCGCCAATCACACCTGTGCCCTGCTCGACAACCACACCGTCAAGTGCTGGGGCGACAATTCGTACGGCCAACTTGGTCAGGGAAACCTCGCCACGATCGGCGACGGCGTCGGTGTCTCGGTTTCTGCGGCGGCGGCGATTGCGCTCGGGTCGGGGCGGACCGCCTGGGCAATCGCGGCCGGCGATGCGCACACCTGTGCCCTGCTGGATGACGGCGGTGTCAAGTGTTGGGGCGCGGGAGGTAACGGTCGCCTGGGGTCGGGTGACACGGCCGATCTCGGAGATGAGCCGAACGAAATGGGAAACTCGTTGACACCCGTTTTATTGGGAACGGGAAGAACTGCAATTGCGATCACCGCGGGCGCATCGCATACCTGTGCTCTTTTGGATAACTACGCAGTCAAGTGTTGGGGAAGTGGTGCCGACGGACGACTTGGCTACGGCAATCAAAATGACTTGGGAGATCAGTTAGCAGAAATGGGCGACTCGCTCGCCGCGGTATCACTCGGCACCGGGCGCACCGCCCGAGCGGTCGTCGCCGCCGCGGCGCACACCTGTGCCGTGCTCGACGACGACACGGTGAAATGTTGGGGCAACGGCGGCAGCGGTCGGCGCGGGTCGGGTAGCACCCTGCGAGCCGGCCACAGCACCTTGACGATCGGCGACAACCTGTCCGCGATCGACCTGGGAAGTAGTCGCACCATCAATGCCTTCACCGAACCCGGTCGACCAACTTCGCTGAGCGCAACCGCCGGCGACTCACAGGCATCGCTGACGTGGACTGCACCGACGGTCAACGGCGGGTCGGCGGTAACCGACTATGTGATCGAGTCATCGATCGACGGCGGCGCAACTTGGTCGGTGACGAGCGACGCCGTCTCGACGACTGCGAGTGCTCTGATTTCCGGATTGACCAACTCGTCGACCTATCGATTTCGCGTCAGAGCGCTCAATGTCGTGGCGATGGGTGCCGCATCCGGCACATCGGCCAACGTAGTTCCATTCGCTACTCCGGCAACCGCGACAACCACGACAACCACGGCACCAAGTACGACCACGACGACGATTTCCGCTGTGACGACACCGAGCACCACTCCAACTAACTCGATCGTCGCACTCCCCATCGCACCTGAGCCCACTGCCGTTCGCGTCATCCCCAGGTTGGTGCTGCCGTCCTTCTCGCCTAATGCCACATTGCTTAACGCCCAACAGCAGCAGCGTCTCTTGTCCTACAGCGCAAATTTGCGGCGCGGCGACAAGGTCACCTGTGTTGGCTACGCCAACCCCAATCCATTCAAAGTAGTGAGCCTGTTGAGCATCAAACGCGCCGAGTCTGTGTGCGTTTATCTGGCCAAGCGAGTGCGCGGAATCGTGACCAAGATCGACGCTCAATTTCCCACCGCCATTCGCACCGGTCCAAACTCGGTGACCAGTGGACTGCCGACCAACATGGAGCGGCGGGTGGTGGTGTTGGCTACTAATCGTAAATGAACCCACTACCGCAAGCAAAGATTTATCCGAATGACGGTTGCCGATCCCGCTTGGCCCTGACAGACTGAGAGGGATGTCAACCAGGGCCACTAACTTCACAGCAGCAGTAGTAGTAATTCACTAGGCGCGCCGGCTATCGCCGCGCGTGCCCCAAGCCTCCCAATAGGGGGGCTTTTTTAATCCCCAAAAACCGTATCCAACAGAGTCGAGAATTCATGAGTCACAGAAATGCAAAATTCAATGACCAACTCACCGGCGCTCAAGCGTTGATTAAGTCCTTGGAAATGCAAGACGTAGAGGTGATGTTTGGCCTTCCGGGCGGATGCATTCTGCCCGCCTACGACCCGCTCATCGATTCATCGATTCGACACATTCTGGTGCGCCACGAACAGGGCGCGGGCCACATGGCCGAAGGGTATGCCCATGTCACCGGTCGTCCGGGCGTGGCGATGGTGACGAGTGGTCCCGCCGCAACCAATATGGTGACGCCATTGTGTGACGCCTACATGGACTCGATTCCAATTGTTGCCATCACCGGCCAGGTTCCAACCTCGGCAATTGGTTCGGACGCGTTCCAAGAATGTGACACGGTGGGCATCACCCGCAGTGTCACCAAGCACAACGAGTTGGTGATGAGCGCCGATGACATTCCAATGGCAATTCGCCAGGCTTTCCACATTGCCAGTACCGGTCGACCGGGACCGACCCTTGTAGACCTACCCAAGGATGTGTTGCAAAACAAAATGAGCTGGCACTGGCCATCCGACGACGAGGTATTGGACAGCCTGCCCGGCTATAAGCCGACGACCAAAGGCCACTCGAGAATGATCAAGGAGGCCGCGCAGTTAATTCTGCGCTCGGAGCGACCGGTGCTGTATGTCGGCGGCGGCGTGCTCAAGGCACGCGCGGCCGATGCACTGCGGGCGCTTGCCGAACTTACTCAGATACCGGTTGTCACAACGTTGATGGCTCGCGGTGCATTTCCCGATGACCATCCGTTATGCCTGGGGATGCCGGGAATGCACGGCACGGCAACGGCGGTGACTGCGATGCAAAAGGCCGATCTGCTGATCGCTCTAGGGGCTCGGTTCGATGACCGAGTTACGGGTCGAGTAAATACATTCGCCCCGGAAGCCAAAATCATTCATGTCGACATAGATCCGGCCGAGCAGGGCAAGGTGCGCAAGCCCGATGTTCCAATTGTCGGCGACTGTCGTTTGGTAATCGAAGAACTGGTCAAGGCGATCAAGGACTTACTCAAGGGTGACACGGTGCAAGCCGATCTCAATTCGTGGCGCAGCCGCATTAGCGGTTGGCAGGAACAATTTCCCCTCGCCTACGATCAGAGCGAACCGGGCGATGCGCTTAAGCCGCAATTTTGCCTGGAGAAACTTCGTGATGCCGCGCCCGAAGGAACAATTCTGGTTTCGGGCGTTGGTCAGCATCAGATGTGGTCCAGCCAGTATTGGCGATTCAACGAACCATATACATGGGTCAATTCCGGAGGCTTGGGGACGATGGGTTTCGCGGTTCCTGCGGCGATCGGAGCAAAGGTCGGTCGCCCGGACAAAACCGTGTGGGCAATTGACGGTGATGGTTGTTTCCAAATGACCGCCCAAGAACTTGTCACGGCGTCACTGGAGCGCATTCCGATCAAAGTAGGCATCCTCAACAACTCGTATCTCGGCATGGTCCGCCAGTGGCAAGAAATGTTCTACGAGGAGCGATACAGCGAGGTATATCTCTCCACCGACGTGCCAAATTTTGCCAAGTGGGCCGAGTCGATGGGCTGCGTCGGGATTCGTGTCGACGACCCATCCGAGGTTGAACCGGCAATCGACAAGGCGAATTCAATTAACGATCGGCCCGTAGTGATCGATTTTTGCGTCGACTCCGGCGAAAAAGTATTCCCGATGGTCGCCGCCGGTCAGAGCAATGACGACATCATCGTGCAGCCCTCGCAACAGTCGCGACGGGAGTTCCTGCGATGAGCGGCAACAATCCATACGGCACGGCGGTGACGCATCACATGTTGTCGGTATTGGTGAAGAATCGCCCGGGTGTATTGGCGCGTGTGGCATCGTTGTTTGCCCGTCGTGGATACAACATCTTTTCTCTTGCCGTAGCGCCGACCGAGCAGGACGACTACAGCCGCATTTCAATCGTCGTCGATGTTGAATCCGCACCACTCGAGCAGATCGTCAAGCAGTTGTTCAAACTAATCGATGTGGTGCGCATCTCCGAGCTTGACCCCCGCAGTTCCGTCGAGCGCGAGTTGGTCGTGGTCACCGTCAAGGCGTCGGGAGACGAGCGAGGACAGATCCTCGAACTAGTAAATATCTTTGAGGGCAAGATTCTGTCCGTAGGTACGGACGCCCTGATCGTTTCGCTAGATGGAACCCCAGAAAAACTCGACGACTTTTCCGAACTGTTGCGCCAATATGGAATCATTGAGTCGCAGCGCACCGGGCGAGTGGCGCTGCCAAAACTCGATCGCATTGCACGAAAAAGTGCACCCAAGGGAAAGGCAAAATAGTGGCCGCAAATGTGTACTACGAAAAGGATGCTGACCCGTCGCTGATTCGGGCCAAGAAGGTTGCGATCATTGGCTACGGTTCGCAGGGTCACGCCCACGCCCTAAACCTCAAGGAATCGGGTGTCGACGTTGTGGTCGGCCTACGCCAAGGTTCGTCGTCAAAATCCAAGGCCGAGTCAGCCGGTTTGCGCGTGTTGTCGATCGCCGACGCCGCCAAATTTGCAGATGTGATCATGATGCTGGCGCCCGACACCGAGCAGAAAAAGATCTACGAAGAAAGCATTCAGCCCAATCTTGTGGCCGGTAAGGCACTCGCATTTGCGCACGGTTTCAATATTCGGTTCAATCGGATCGAACCCCCTGCCGGCGTAGATGTGATCATGATTGCGCCAAAGGGACCGGGCCACCTCGTGCGTCGCACCTATACCGAAGGCGGCGGAGTGCCCGCACTCATTGCCGTGTCCCAAGATGCAACCGGCATGGCCAAGGCACTGGCCATGTCCTATGCGGAAGCAATTGGCGCGGCCCGAGCCGGTGTGATTGAGACGACCTTTCCCGAGGAAACCGAAACCGATTTGTTTGGTGAACAAGTTGTGCTCTGCGGTGGTCTTACATCGCTCATCATGGCCGGATACGAAACTCTTGTGGAGGCCGGCTATCAGCCAGAGATGGCCTACTTCGAATGCTTGCATGAGGTGAAACTCATCGTCGACTTGATGTACGAAGAGGGCATCGCCGGAATGCGCTATTCAATCTCCGACACGGCCGAATACGGAGATGTGTCCAGAGGTCCACGAATCATCAACGCCGACACAAAGAAAGAAATGAGAAAAATCCTTGACGAGATTCAGTCCGGTAAATTCGCCGATGAGTGGATTGCCGAGAGCGACAGCGGACGCAAACGCTTTGCCGAGATGCGCAACGCTGGCAAGAATCACCCAATCGAAAAGGTCGGTGCCCAGCTGCGGGGAATGATGCCGTGGATTACGAAGGGCAAGCAAAAGGTGACCGAGGTGTCGGGCGGCTAGGGCCGCTGGTTTTAGATCGGCGTCCGGCCAACCGGTCGCAGTTCACCAAATGTTCACCAAAACTTGAGGCACCGTTTCGGTGCTTTCTAGATGTCGTTCGCGTCCTCCCCGTAGGTTGTGATTTGTCGCAGGTCCATTACCTGCAACAAGAATTTTTCGTCAACCACAAGGAGAATTGACCCCATGACCACAGCATCAGCAAAAAGCAGGATCGCGCAATTTTTTGTAGCGACACTGGTGATGGGAGCGGCCGCCATCGCGATTGCTAGCCCCGCATCAGCCGCCAAATTTGGCGATTCATGCAAATCGAAGGATGCCTACAAGATTGAAAAGGTTGGGTCTACTTACATTCGTTGTGAAATTGTTAAAGGAACTTCGATTCACACAACTAATCCCAAGTTGAAGGCCAAGTTTGCCTGGACCAAGACAACCAAAGCGCAGTATGTACTCGCTAACGCCAACAATGAAACCCTCCGCATTGATGGTTCGAGCACTGTCTATCCGCTTACGGCCGTCGCGGCCAAGTATTTTGAGACCACTAGTAAAAGCGTGATGGGAAAAAAGTCGGTGAAAGTCACGGTTGGTATCTCCGGCACAGGCGGTGGATTCGAGAAGTTCTGCAAGGGCGAAACCGACATTTCGGATGCGTCACGAGCGATCAAATCGTCGGAAGCCTCAAACTGTGCCAAGGGAGGAATCGCCTATACCGAGGTGCTCATCGCCAACGACGGTCTCGCCGTTGTCGTCAACCCGAAGAACACCTGGGCCAAGTGCTTGACCATGGCCGAGATGAAGAAGGTTTGGGAGCCCAACAGCAAGGTCACCAAGTGGTCCGACATTCGAACCGGTTTCCCCGACACTTCCATCAAGTTGTTCGGCGCCGGCACCGACTCGGGTACATTCGATGCCTTCACAGAATTCGTCAACGGCAAGGGTGGAGTCGTCCGCAAGGAAGGCGTCCAGACCTCCGAGGATGACAACGTCACGGTTCGCGGGGTCCAGAGTGATACAGGTGCGATGGGCTACTTCGGTCTCTCATACGCGATCGAGAACTCCAAGACCGTGAGGGCAATTCAGTTGGACAAGGGTGCCGGGTGCATCGAGCCGACCGAAAAGACCGTCCAGACCTACACCTACCCAATGGCACGACCGTTGTACCTGTACGTGAAGAACCTTTCAATCACGACGAAGCCAGCAGTCGGCGCATTCGTGCAGTTCTATGTGGACAATCTCAAGCAGATCAGCACCGATGCGCTCTTTGTGCCGCTGACGAACAAGCAGATCAAGACATTGAAGGCGGAAATGGCCAAGATCGCCAAGTTGCCACGAGTGAGTAAGTAAGCGCCAGTAGCTGCCAGGTTGCTGACTTTGCCCCGCCAATGAACATAGTTTCGTAGCAATCCCCTTCGGGACTATGTTCATTAGCGCGGTTCATTAGCACGACACGACAAATCAGGTAACGACAACACATGAATTCGACGCTCACCGGAGTTACCGATCTTCTACCCTCGGGGCGAAAGCGCCGCCAACAGATTTACGAGAAATTTGTCGTTGCCGTGTTGGCGACAGTTGCCGCCAGCGGCGTAGTAATTACCACCGGAATCGTGATATCGCTGGTCAGACCAACCGTTCAGTTCTTCGGTGAGGTAAACATTGCCAAGTTTCTTGGCAATGTGCAGTGGTATCCGCTTTACGAACCGCCGGATTTCGGAGTTTGGCCTCTTGTAATCGCCACGTTCATGATCATGCTTATCGCCGTGATTATCGCCGTGCCCTGCGGTCTGGCGATTGCCTTCTTCCTTAGCCAGTACGCATCCGACCGCACCCGTCGAATACTCAAGCCACTGCTCGAAGTACTGGCCGGAATACCGACGGTTGTATTTGGATTCTTTGCGTTGTATTTTGTTTCTCCAAATATCGCCGCCAAGGTGTGGCCGCTTGGCGATGTCGGGATTTACAGCGGGCTAGCGGCGGGAATCACGGTCGGGCTGATGATTCTCCCAATGATGACGACTTTGGCAGAAGATGCAATGGCCGCAGTTCCCAAGTCGCTCATCGAAGGCGCGTATGCCCTTGGTGCAACGAAGCGCGAGGTGTGCACCAAGGTGATTTTTCAGGCCGGACTGTCCGGAATTATCGCCGCTGGGGTGATCGCCATGTCGCGAGCGATTGGCGAAACCACGATCGTTTTGCTGGCGGCCGGAAGCTCCGCCGTGTTCACCTTCAATCCCGGCCAACCGATGCAGACGATGTCATCCTTCATTGGTTTTGCCGGAATGGGTGATCAGCCAACCGATTCCACCGGATATCGGACGATTTTCGCCGTCGGATCGCTTCTGTTTGTAATCACCTTCGTTCTGAATCTGATAAGTCGCAAGATAGTCAAGCGGTTCAGGGAGGTGTACGAGTGAGCGACACCGTCGTCCAACCTTCGCGCTACGAGGCAGACTTACACGACAGCACGAGCGCCTGGCGAAAGTCTCGTGACCGAATTTTTCTTGGCCTGTTGTGGTTCGCCACATTGCTGGCGGTTATGACACTGATAGTGCTTGTGCTCAATTCGTTTCTGGAGGGACGGTCGCGACTAAATCTCGATCTGATACGAAACTTTCCCTCACCTTTCCCCGAAGACGCAGGGATTCAGTCAGCAATCTTCGGATCTCTGTGGGTAGTGATCACGTCCGGTGTGGTCTCACTGCTTCTGGCACTGGGCAGCGCAATCTATTTAGAGGAATTCGCCAACGCCAAGAGCAGGGTCCATCGCCTAATCTCGCTAAATATTCAAACCCTGGCCGGGGTGCCAAGCATTGTGTTTGGAATTCTCGGTCTGGCATTCGTTGTTCGCGGACCGCTGTCGTGGGGTTTCACCGTTGGATCGGCCTCCGCCGTGCTGACGATGATGGTTTTACCCGTAATGATCGTGGCGACACGCGAGGCGCTTCGTGCCGTCCCTTCAAGTTTGCGCGACGGGGCTTACGCGCTCGGCGCTACAAAGTGGCAGACCATTAGCAAGCAGGTGTTATCGGCGGCGATGCCCGGAATTGCCACGGGAAGCATCCTTGGCGTTTCGCGGGCCCTCGGAGAGTCGGCTCCACTTATTTTGCTCGGTGCACTCGCATATGTGAGCTCAAATCCAACAGGATTTGACTCCGATTACACGGTGTTGCCACTGGCCATTTTCAAATACGCCACCGAGGCTCAGCTCGAATTTCGGGCCGTTGGAGCCGCAACCATCATTGTGCTCCTCCTGCTACTGGTCGCACTGAACATGATTGCAATCATCATTCGCGATCGAAGCAGAAAGTCATGGTAGAAGACTTGAGTTCGACATTGACTACATCAAAACCACCCGCAACCGCCGACACCACTAGAGTCTTTGGAGTGAGTTTGAGAGTAGATCGCGCGGTCGGCGATGCGCAGCCGGGCGGCACGGGTGAAATGGTGATGGAATCGCAGGATCTCAAAGTTCACTACGCCGACTTTCTCGCCGTCCGAGATGTGAACCTGAAAATTCATCGCGGCGAGATTACTGCACTGATAGGGCCATCAGGTTGCGGTAAATCAACCATCATTCGCTGCTTTAATCGAATGAATGATCTGATTCCGACTGCAAAAGTTGGCGGACGCGTTTTCTATCGTGGGATTGATCTGTATGGACCTCTTGCTAATGCCGGCGAGGTGCGACGCAGAATCGGAATGGTGTTCCAAAAACCGAATCCGTTTCCAAAATCAATTTACGACAATGTCGCATTTGGACCCCGAGTAAACGGCAAGCCGTCAAGGAGCGAAACAGACGAGATTGTCGAACAGTCGCTTCGCCGAGCGGCGTTGTGGGAGGAAGTGAAGGACAGACTTAAGCAGTCGGCGTACTCATTGTCGGGTGGTCAGCAGCAACGTCTATGCATCGCTCGGGCCCTGGCGGTCGATCCCGACGTATTGCTCATGGATGAGCCGTGTTCTTCGCTCGACCCGATCGCCACCGCTCGAATCGAAGATTTGATGATGGATATCAAGGCCCAGTATCCGATCGTTATCGTCACTCACAACATGCAACAAGCGGCACGCGTCAGCGATCGGACGGCATTTTTCAATACCGAAATCGGTTCCAACGCCACCAGGCCGACGGGAGTTCTGGTGGAATACGACGCCACGAAGAAAATCTTCTTTAACCCCGCCGATGAACGCACCGAGCAGTACATCAGCGGACGGATGGGGTGATTGTCTATGAGTAGTGCATCAATTAGGCGCAGGCTGGCACAATTTTTCGTTGTGACTGTAATCGCGGGACTAACCGCATGTTCCTCATCCAAATCAACACAAGGTGCGCAGCTTGGCGACTCGTGCCAACTGAAAGATGCCTATAAAATTCAAGTTGTTGATTCTGGGTATATTCGTTGCGAGATCATTCCGGGTACATCAATTCACTCAACCGATGACAGTAAAAAGGCGAGTTTCGCCTGGACAACGACTACAGAAGATCAGTTCGTGCTTGCCAGTGCCAGCAACGAAAGTATTCGTATCGATGGATCAAGCACGGTGTATCCGCTCACGGCGGTTGCCGCCAAGTATTTCGAATCCACTACCAAGAGCGTGATGGGCAGTGGGGGAGTGAAGGTCGCCGTTGGAATCTCTGGCACGGGCGGAGGATTCGAAAAATTCTGCAAGGGTGAAACAGATATCTCTGATGCATCGCGCCCAATCAAGTCAAGCGAGGCCGAAAACTGCGTCAATGCGGGTATCGAATACACCGAGGTGATCATCGCCAACGATGGAATCGCGGTTGTCGTTAACCCCAAGAACACCTGGGCCAAATGCTTGACAATGGCCGAGCTGACCAAGATTTGGGAGCCCGACAGTGCCGTCACCAAATGGTCTCAGGTTCGTGCTGACTTTCCCGACACACCGATCTCGCTATTCGGCGCCGGCACTGATTCGGGCACATTCGATGCGTTCACCGAATTCGTCAACGGAAAGAGTGGGGTTGTCCGCAAGAAAGATGTCCAAACATCTGAGGATGACAATGTCACTGTCCGTGGTATTCAAAGCGATACTGGTGCACTGGGTTACTTCGGTCTCTCGTATGCGATCGAGAACTCCGACACCATCGCGGCAATGCAGTTAGACAAAGGTGATGGCTGCGTAGATCCGACAGAAGAGACCGTCCAGGCCTATACCTATCCAATGGCGCGACCGTTGTTTATCTATGTGAAGAATCTTTCGATCACCACGAAGCCGGCCGTCGGTGCATTCGTTAAGTTCTTCGTCGACAATCTCAAGCAGATCAGTGCGGATGCGCTCTTTGTCCCGCTGACGAATGAACAAATCTCGACCTTGCAGGCAGAAATGGCCAAGATCGCCACTTTGCCGTAGCCAGCTACTCTTTCCCGTCATTTTGTTCGCGCAGAAACTTCTCAAATTGAGCGGCCAGATCATCGGCCGAGGGCAGCGTCGTTTCGGTTCGGAGATCGTATTCGCTCTCCAGCATCTCTAGGTATTTGGCAACCTGTTCGTCGCCATCCACCGAAGCATTATGAAGCTCTTCCCAGCGTTGAATTTCCTCATACATGGAACCATGGGATGTGGGGACACCTAGGACATGTTCAAGATGGCGGAGCAAGGCGGCAGACGACTTTGGATGTTGCGCATTGGCAAGATAATGCGGCACCCCAACGCGCAAGGACACCCCTGTAATTCCTTCTCGGTCTAGTCGTTCGTGGATAACCCCGGCGACCCCTGTTGGCCCCTGATAGTGCGGGCGGCTGAGCCCCAATCTGCACGCCAATTGTTCATTCGTCGTGCTACCGAAAACCACGGGTGAGCGGGTGTGCGGAACCGCCTCGGCAGAGGCCCCGACTGTGACGACCACCTCGCACTGAAGTTTTTCGGCGCACCGAATGATGCAATCGGCAAAAGTCTTCCAATGCATGTGTGGTTCAACACCGGACACCAATACAAGGTCCCTAGCTCCCTCCGGAAAACGGGCGACGATGAACTCATTTTCGGGCCACCGCATGTGGCGCTCGCCGTCTTCATCCAAGTATGTCTCCGGTCGCTCCTGAGTAAAGTCAAAGAATGGATCGGGGTCGATACTCGCTACGACCGTGATTGTGCGATCTTGGATGCACCATTCGAGGGCACCGGTGGCAACCCCCGCGACATCGAACCAACCTCGCAGGGCCACCACCAAAACGGGATTACGCAACGGACTAATTGCATCCCACTCGGCATCAAGTACGTCATCGATGTTCATGAAGAAATCACAAATCGTTTCGCCTTGAGCGCGGTCACTATGTAAGCATGGTATCCGTGGTGCAACATCAAAACCCCGTGGCTCGTGTGTCGGCTCGATTGACAGCGATCACCGAATCGGCGACATTGGCCGTCGATGCCAAGGCCAAAGCACTCAACGCCAAGGGTGAGCGTGTCATTGGATTTGGGGCAGGTGAACCCGATTTCCCGACCCCCGAACGAATTGTTGAAGCGGCGGTTAAGGCGGCTCGTAATCCTAAGTATCATCACTACACACCGACGGCAGGTTTGCCCGACTTACGAGAGGCAATCGCTGCGAAAACATTGCGCGACAGCGGTGTCAGCTGTAGCGCATCGCAGGTGCTCGTCACCAACGGCGGCAAGTACGCCGTATTTGTCGCATTTGCGGCGCTGTGTGACCCGGGCGACGAAGTCATCTGCCCGGCGCCGTATTGGACAACTTACCCCGAGTCGATTCTGCTCGCCGGCGGAGTTCCCATCTTCGTTGACACCACAGAAGAGACCGAATTCAAAGTCACCGTCGACCAACTCGAGCGTGCCCGCACACCACGCACCAAGGTGTTGCTCTTTGTGTCCCCCAACAATCCCAGCGGATCGGTGTACACCCCAAAAGAAACAATCGATATTGGGCTCTGGGCGTATGAGCACGGAATCTGGGTTGTGACCGATGAAATCTATGAACATCTCACCTATGGCGATCACAGGTTCTCTTCAATCTCTGCGCTAGTACCCGAACTGTCCAATCAGTGCGTGATCGTCAATGGAGTAGCCAAAACATATGCGATGACCGGCTGGAGGGTGGGATGGATGATCGGACCGGCCGATGTAATGAAGGCCGCGATCAACTTTCAGTCGCACACGACATCTAACGTCTCCAATATCGCCCAAGTCGCCGCTCTCGAAGCCGTCAGCGGCGATCTGGCCGCAGTGGCAATGATGCGCACAGCATTTGCTCGGCGCGGATTGGTGATGCATCAGATGCTCAATGCCATCCCCGGAATTTCGTGCATGAAACCCCAAGGTGCGTTCTATTGTTTTCCCAATGTGCGTGGTTTGCTGAATCGAAACCTGGGTGGGTCAACGGCCACTACCACTCTGGAGTTGGCCGATTTGGTCTTAGAACATTCCAAGGTGGCATTTGTACCTGGTGAAGCCTTCGGTGCCCCCGGTTACGCACGATTTAGTTTTGCGTTAGCCGATGAGGATCTTGAGGAAGGCATGAGGCGCATCGCCGCGCTAGTCTGAATTCACTTCGGCAATAGTCGAAGCGTGTAGTTCCCAGCGAAGTCCGGTGAAATTCCGGCACTGTCTCGCAACGGTAATTTGCTCGAGAAAGTCTTGAGCATAAGTCCGGTCGCCTGGTTCGACACTTCGTCAACCGCTCTCGCAAGAAGAGCAAGGAGATCAAAATTATGAAGAAATTCCACAAGGCGGGTGCTGCCCGCCTTTTTCTATGTGCATCGGTATTTCTCGCCGCGTGCGGGTCGTCGGGGGACACGGCCGATACGACCGTCGCGGTCCAGACGACGGAGGCCCAACCTACATATCCGGTAACGGTTGGTGATCTCACGCTCGATGTGCAGCCCGTCCGAATTGTGTCGCTATCACCGACGGCAACCGAGATGCTGTATGCGATCGGAGCCGGCGAGCAAGTTGTCGCGGTGGACGAGTTTTCGAATTATCCGCAGGAGGCGGTTGCACTTGGAACGAAATTGTCCGGGTACGAACCAAATATTGAGTCGATCAGCACTTTTGATCCAGACTTGGTGATCGCGTCGTATGACCCTGGTGGACTCGTGGATCAATTGAAATCGCTCGGTATTCCTGTTTATATCGGTGATGGAGCTACAAGCCTTGACAATGTGTACGAACAAATTGAACAACTGGGTGTGCTTACCGGTCACGCTGCGGAGGCGGTTCAGATGTCATCGCAAATTCAGGCCGATATTGCCGCCGCAGTGGCCGCCGTCAAGATGCCAGACTCCCCACTTTCGTACTATTACGAACTTGATAACACCTTTTATTCGGTGACCTCGAATACTTTTATCGGTCAGATTTTCGGATTGTTTGGACTGCGAAACATTGCTGACTCAGCCGAGACCGGAAATGATTATCCACAGTTGTCGGCGGAAGCGATCGTCTCCAGTAATCCCGATCTCATCTTCCTCGCCGACACCAAGTGCTGTAACGAGACGATAGACACGGTCGGTGCACGGGCCGGCTGGTCCCAGATGACCGCGGTAGTCAACGGCAATGTGATCGAACTTGATGACGACATTGCGTCGCGCTGGGGACCTCGCATTGTCGAACTAGTCAAGGCTGTTGGTGCGGCGATAACAAAAGCGCTTGCACATTCGTAAGCCGTAAGTTATGGCACTTGCAACAACGCTGCCGTTCGTGGAGGCCGTTGAACTTCCACGGGGTCAACGGTGGTGGTTGCCGGCGAGCGTCGCGGTACTCGTGATCGCACTAGTCGTCGGCACGATGATCGGTCCGGCCGGGCCGACTTGGTGGCGAATTCCACTCGAACTTGTAGATCGACTGCCGTTTGTCTCAGTTCGTAGCGGAATTTCGGCCGCCGAATGGAACATCATCTGGCAGATCCGAATGCCACGAGTCGTGTTGGCCGCACTCGTCGGTTCGATGCTGTCCATTGCGGGTGCCGGTTATCAAGGAGTATTTCGTAATCCGCTCGTCGATCCGTACCTGTTAGGCGTGGCCGCGGGCGCCGGTCTGGGTGCCACCGTAGTGTTCTCGTTGAATCGTGCTGGCACATTGAATTGGATCGTTGACCCGTTGCCGCTGGCAGCATTTAGCGGTGCGCTCGTCGCAGTATTTGTGACATATATTGTCGGCACTTCCTTCGGCGCGCAGCGATCGACCACAACTCTGGTTCTCGCTGGCGTTGCGGTGACGTCGCTGGCGACTGCGATCCAAGCGTTTGTGTTGCAGCGTCACAACGACGTTGTTAGACAGGTGTACAGCTGGATACTTGGTCGACTATCGACGGCCACATGGGGAGATGTGCGCCTTATCTTGCCGTATGTGTTGGTGAGTTCGTGCGTGTTGTTGTTGCATCGTCGTCTCTTGGATTTGCTGCGCGTGGGTGAGGACGAAGCGATCGCATTGGGTGCAAATGTTCGTCGGGTCCGCCTTGTCGTCGTTTTGGCAGCCACACTTGGCACCGCTGCGGCGGTTGCTGTTAGTGGGCTCATCGGATTTGTCGGAATCATCGTTCCGCATGCCGTAAGGCTTGTCGCTGGTGCCAGCTATCGACGCGTGATGCCGCTGAGTTTGCTGTTCGGCGCGGCATTTTTAGTGGTCGCCGACATTCCAAGCCGGGTGCTTGCCGATCCAGCAGAGACGCCCATCGGTGTTGTCACCGCGTTTCTTGGTGCGCCGTTTTTCTTGGTGTTACTGCGCACGAGACAGGTGTCAAAGTGACGACCATTTCGTTTTCTAATTTGGATGTGACATACGGGTCCGAGATTGCCGTAAACCAATTCAGTGACACCGTTCAAAGTGGGGAGTGGTTGTGTCTCATCGGACCCAACGGTGCAGGTAAATCATCCGTCCTTCGCGCGGCAACCGGGCTGGTCGGATACGCCGGATCGATTACGCTCGACGGCACCGAAATTCGGCATGAATCAAATCGCTGGCGTGCGCGTCTTGTGTCCTATGTTCCGCAGCTACCACTGATTCCCGAAGACATGAACGTGTACGAGTATGTCTTACTCGGGCGAAACCCATATGTGGCCCACTTTGGTAGTGAATCTGGTCACGACCATGATGTGGTCGAGGACGTATTGAATCGATTGGATCTGGTCAGGTTTGCTCGTCGCAGTCTTGGCACCCTTTCCGGTGGCGAGCGCCAACGGCTGGTCATCGCTCGTGCAATTGCCCAAGAGTCACCGGTGTTGCTTCTCGACGAACCCACAAGCGCACTTGACATTGGACACCAACAGCACGCTCTCGAATTGGTAGATGGTTTGCGCCGTGAGCAGGGACTAACGGTGATTTCGGCCATGCACGATCTCACGCTTGCCGGGCTGTATGCAGATCGACTCGTGCTGATGCACCAGGGATATCGTGTCGCCGTTGGCACCGCACGGCAGGTCTTACGCGCCGAAACTCTTGCCGAGTTCTATGGTGTTTCGGCACGGGTTCATCACGAACCCGATGGAACCGTTGTCGTCATTCCGCAGCGCGCTTCCAGTATCTAGTTGTCTAGCCACTACCGTGGCTGAGGATGACCCGAGATGATCGAATGATTAATGAACATGTGGCCGGATGTGCCGCCGCTCATCAACTGCTGCTGGGCTCGTTGGATGGTCTCACCGATGCCGAGAGCCGAGATCCTTCCAAGTTGCCAAATTGGTCGCGAGGTCATGTGCTAACCCATCTCGCTCGTAACGCTGATAGCCACGCCCACTTGCTTGTCGCGGCCGGTGGTGGAGAGATTGCCGACCAATACCCGGGGGGCGTTCAGGCTCGGAACCAAGCCATCGAAGACGGAGCGACCAGGTCTGCGGCCGAACTGATAAACGATGTTCGAACAAGTATCTATTCACTTGAAGCGCAATGGGCACGGTCCACGCCAACCACTTGGGCCGGTCAGGGTCGCACGGCGCGCGGGGCAGTAATTGCGATGTCGGATCTGGTGTTCCTGCGCTGGCGCGAAGTGGAAGTGCACCATGCCGATCTAGATCGTGGATTTGGCTGGCAGCAATGGTCAGATATGTATGTGCGCCTGGAGTTGGAGGCGCAAACGATGCTGTGGCGAAGTAGGAAGCCCATGGGCCTCACAGATTTACCGGCGATCGCTTTACAACTTCCGCCTCATCACCGATTGGCATGGTTGCTTGGTCGAATTGAAGTTGAGGGGTTACCAAAGCCCGATCCAATTTGAACCGACGCGTTCGATGAAGCGCGCTGGCACAATGGCGCTTGCCGCAATGGCAGTTCTCATTTCGATACTGTCGCCTGCCACCGCAGCCTTGGCTCATGGGGAGTTGCTCAACAGCGAACCCGCAGCATCAAGCTCGCTCGCCGAGTCGCCAACCCAAATCTCGTTGTTTTTTAGCGAGTCAATCGAACCTGTATTTGCACGCATTCGAATTCTCAATTCGACCGGCTCGGAAATCGCAAGCGGCAATGCACGCAGGGACTCCGGCGATCATTCAGTTGTGCGATCCATCTCGCCGCACCTCGAGCCCGGGGCGTATGTCGTGGTGTGGCGCGTGACCTCGGCCGACGGTCATCCGATTGAAGGGGCATTTGAGTTTTTTATCGGTACTCAGCAAGAAAGTGCCAGCGATTTAGAAGCCACCCTTTTGCACTCCTATCACGAAGATCCATCTGTCAACTACGTTCGAACCCTTTTGCGCTGGATCGTCTATGTCGGCGTGATTGGCTTAATTGGGTCAATGATGATGCGCGGAATGCTGAAGCGACCGGCGGATCTTGATTCGCGTTCTGTCATGGTCACTTTCGGGACCTGGCTCATTGCCGTATTTGGTTCACTGATGACTTTGGTCGCCTATGGTCCCAATGCCACCGGAACAAATTTCTACAACCTTTCGTTACTGGGCCAGACTTTGCGCACGACGTACGGTCAAGCCACAGTCGCTCGATTGGTTCTGCTAGCGGCAATCGCAATACTTATCTATTTTCGTCGCCACATCTCTAGGTTGGTGTGGTCGGCCTCCGCGTTAGTTCTCTGTATCGGAATTGTCGCCACACTTTCTTTAACCGGTCATCCAGTCGTACAACATCCGGCATTGTTAAGTGTTGGAATCGACACCGTGCACATGTCGGCCGTGTCGTCGTGGATCGGTGGCATTGCGTTGTTGAGTCTCGGAGGAAGCCGCTGGTACCACGAAAACGACGGCTACGTGGTTCGTCGATTCTCCGCGATCGCGACATGGATGGTGATTGTCATCATCGCCACCGGGGTTTCCCAGGCGTGGCTAATGATGGATGGATTTAGCAACTTGTTTTCCTCGGACTTCGGACGAACATTACTGATCAAAACCACGGCGGTAGCCGTTCTCGTGAGTCTTGGTTTATTATCGCGCCGGACACTGAAATTGAATGGTCCCGCTTCCGTCCGGCGAGTGATCGGCACCGAACTATTTGTTGGACTTGTGGTTGTTGCGATAAGCGCACTGCTAATTGGAACCCCACCTCGACAGTTGCAAGCAGCCGAACCATTCACCGCCACCTTGGTTCGATCAAGTGTCATCGCAAATGTCACGATTACACCAACACGAGTGGGTCTAGCCGAATTGCACGTCATCGTGACTCCGCCCGGCGGCGCACTTGTGCAAGTTATTAGCGCAAGTGCTCGGATGGCTTTGCAAGATCGCGACATTCCGAATATCCCGATTGAACTGATCAGGATTGGACCAAATCATTTCAGTGGCACCGTGAACATTGCCTATCCGGGGACTTGGGATCTAGAAGTACTTATCGTTCCGTCCCCGAATATGACTCTCCTGTTTCAAACGTCGTTTGGCGCTACTGACTGAACGACGAGGTGATGACCGACGCCCGATTTATCGTCGATGAATTCATCGCCGACAATTGCAAAGCCGTGGCGGCTGTAGAAATAGAGCGCGCTGTCCCGGGCTCTGGCCCACACATATTTTGCACCTAAATCCATGGCGTGACGAAACCCGGCTGCAAGGACGAGACTCCCGAGCCCGCGACCTTGCAGACGCTTGGCCACCGCCATACCTCGTAATTGGATTGCCAATTCGAGCGGATCCTGCGCCCACGGGCGAATCAGCCATGTTGATGTAGCGACAATTTCGCCATCGTCGCGCACGGCAAAATGCACCGTGCCGTCCATGTCATCCTCGTCGTAACGAGCATCTTGGGATGGAGTCCCGTCGCGCAGTACCGCTGTTCGAAGTGGCAAGATTTCGGTCGTAGAACAGCTCTCAGCAATCCACTTTGGTGACTCTCCATCAATCACTGATTGTTACCGTCGCCCCGTTATCAAATGCCGAGCGATACATCGCATCGACAACGACATGAGACTGGAGGGCGGTTGTAACCGTCGGGAATGCGGGAGTGTTGTTGGCAACGGCATCGATAAAAGCAATGTCAGGGTTGGTTGCGCCGTAGGCGAGCGGCGCGGTTCGTTCCAGCAGGTCGTCGCCCTTAAGCAAGCCTGCGTCGCCATTGGCGTCGTTCCATTCAATCGGTCCGAACCATTCATGACCGTGAATTGATATGGTTCGATGTTCGCAAAAGATCTCGACCCGGCGCTGGCTTTGACGGGTCAAGTTGTCGTGCCAAATTGAACTAAGCGTCCCGACTGCGCCGTTTTCAAATCGGAAGACGGCACTCACAGAGTCTTCGATTCCCGGATACCCGTGGAAGTTTGATGATCGCATGGCGACCTCGGTGATATCGCCGACCAGAAATCGCAACATATCCACATCGTGGATGCTGTGTTCGAGCAGCGTGCCTGCGCCTGCGCGCTCTACGTCGCTACGCCAGGTTGAGGCGTAGTAACCCTGAATTGGAATGAACTGATCGTCGCGAAATACCACATTCATGACTCGCCCTGCTCGGGGGTCGGTAATTAGTTCGCGAGCCCAGATGTAGGCCGGTGCGTGGCGCAGTACCAGTCCGACTTGATTAATGACTCCGCTGGTCAGCACAGCATCGGTCAGCGATTGCGATTCGGCCAAGGTTCGACCAAGTGGTTTTTCGCAAAAGACTGCTTTACCGGCGGAAATTACTTTGCGTACCAGGCGCAGGTGTTCCGATGTCCAGGCACACACGAATATGGCGTCTGCCGAGACGATGACTTCATCCTCCGAGTCGCATACGAAGTGCCCGCTGGCCTTGGCAAATGCGTTGGCTCGTTCCGAATCGGGGTCGTAGATTCCTGCCCGCTCGACGTTGGCGCCCCCACGTTTCAGACTCTTTGAGTGGTAGATGGCAATAAACCCAGTCCCCAAAAATCCAACACGAATCGGTGCCTGGGTCATGAACGCCAAGAGTACTTTGGATATCTAGTGCGAAAGTGTTCGAATGTCAACGATTCGATTGCTGAGTTCGCATGCCTCGGCGTGGTCGTGGGTCACATGCACGACCGTGGTACCGCGTTCCCGCAACAGCACGGAAAGATCCTCGAGCAATCGTCGATGAAGTTCCCCGTCAAGACCGGTGAGGGGCTCGTCCAGCAGCAACACCTCTGGTTCGGCCGCGAGCGAGCGAGCCACTGCGACTCGTTTCGCTTCTCCTCCGGAGAGTTCGGTGGTGGAGCGCTTGCCAAAACCTGCCAGACCAACGAGTCGAAGCATGTCGTCAACCTGTCGTTGTCTAGTCGCCTTGAGGGTGTTTTTGATTCGAAGCGAGTATGCAATGTTGTCGAAAACCGACAGATGTGAGAAAAGTTGGTTGTCCTGAAACACCATGCCAATTCCGCGACGATAGGTAGGAATTCCAGTGACATCGCGTTCGGACACGAAGATCCGCCCAGATACCAGGGGCTGCAGACCGGCAATTGCTCGCAGCAAGGTCGTCTTGCCCGATCCACTCGGTCCAACCACCGAAACTACTTCACCGGTTGCCAGATCAAGAGATAGTTGGTGAAAAATCTCTGTGGCGCCCAGCATCACCGAGATGTTGTCGACATGGAGCATTATGTGGCCACCCGATCCGGTCGAAGACCGTCTACCGCAAAGAGAGATACGGCAATGAACACGATCAGCAAACTTGCTAACACAAATGCCTGAGTTTGGACCAGGTCTCCCGGACGGCCAAGTAGCCGGGCTATTTCTGTTGGAAGTGTTGCCGATGTGCGGCGGGTTAGGAAGCTGCTCGCACCAAACTCACCAAGCGAGATAGCGCCGGCGAATGCCAGCGACATCACCCATGCCCGGGTGATCAACGATCGATCGATGGTCATCCACATCTGCCAGGGAGTTGCGCCCAGGGTGGCCGCGGCATCTCGAACTCCTTGGGGTACCGAGCGAATCACCGGCAGGATCACTCGAACTACAACAGGAAGCGCCACGAGTGAGTGGGCAATTGGAATCATGATCCATCGGGAACGCAGGTCGGTGATGCCACTGTCAAAGGTGATGAGTAGTCCAAGACCAAGCGTGACGGCCGACGTTGCCAGCGGAAGCATTACCAGCGCCTCAAGTTGGCCGATACGACGGTTGCCATATGCGATCGCCCCGGCCGCCGCCAGTCCGAAAACACCAGCGAGGCAGGCGGTCGTGATTGCAAATTGAAGCGATGTCCAAAAAGCGGCCAGCGGGGGCCGCGTACCCAAACCAGTGGCGTGATTTCCGAGAATCATGCGCCAAGCTTTGAGGCTCACTCCCGAGCCTGTTGTTACGGAGCGTACGAACACCATGACCAGGGGAACCGAGATAACAATTGCGGTAGCGGTGCCGACTACATACACCACAAGACGTTGCCGAACGGTTCGCGGCACCGTTGCATACATCTGAATTCGCGCCAGGTTGTTTGCGCCAGGGGTGGGTTGAATCCACCACCACATTGCAATTGCGAGAATCACAAGTTGGAACAGGCTAAGCACCGCGGCACCTGGGAGATCCCCAAGTTGAACCGCCCTTGTATAAATTTCGACTTCCAGAGTCGCCCGTGATGGTCCGCCGAGAATGCGAATAATTCCATATGACGTAAAGCAAAGTAGAAAAATCACGGCCGCGGCCGAACGAATCGATGTGGCGAGTATCGGCAAAGTTACAGTCCGAAATGTCCTCAGCGGTGATGCGCCAAGCGTTGCGGCCGCGTCTGTGAGCAGTGGAGAGATCTGCTCCCAGCGACGACCAACCATTCGAACCACGACAGCGATATTGAAATAAGTGTGAGCGATGAGAATTGCTGCTAACGAACGATGCATTGAATTTGGAAGCACGGCAAGAAATGCCGCCCCAACCACGACAGTCGGAAGTACGAATGGAATCGTTACCAATGCGAGGAGCATTCGCTTGCCGACGAATCTATAGCGAGCCAATATATACGTCGTTGGAGTGGCGACCAATAGGGTAATCAACGTGCTGGCGAGCGCCTGCCAAGTCGAAAACCACAGCACCTGGTGGATCGATGAATTTCGCGACAGCCTCGATATCGCGTCCCACGACAATGCCCGAGAAAAGATATTGGCTAGTGGCCAGATAACAAATACCGCAATCGCCAACGCGGGAAACAACGCCAGAGCCGGAGCGCTGGCGCGATAAGGAGATCTCGACGTGGACATTTATTCGACAATTCGCCGTCGCTAGCGCAAGACGATTTGGGTCCATTCATCGAGCCACGCCGTACGGTGTTGCGCGATGACACTTGGTTCCATTGTCAACGGATTCTCCGGCCGCAGCGAATACTTGGTAAAGGCTTCTGGCAACACGACATTTACGTTCACCGGATAGACGAATTGGGTTAGCGGCAGATCGCCTTGAAACGCGACATCCGTGAGATAGTCCACCAGTAGCCGTGCCTCCGACTCGTGTTTTGTTCCGCGCAGGATACCGACATATTCGATCTGCCGAAAACAGGTCAGCGATGCGACCGCCGTTGGCGCGTCGCTGATCGGCGGATTTGAAAATAGGACTTCGGCTGGAGGGCTCGAGGCATAACTCACCACTAGCGGGCGATCACCTTTGCCCGAAGATCCGGAGAACTCGACGGTGTAGGCCTCGGTCCAGCCGTCGACCACGAGCACTCCGTTGGCGCGAAGTTGTTTCCAGTATTCTTGCCATCCGTCTTCTCCAAATTCGACGACCGTGGCTAGAAAGAATGCCAGGCCGGGCGAAGAACTTAAAGGGCTGGGAATTACGAGTTGATTCCGATACGAGCTCGAGGTCAACGCCCGCAAAGTTAGCGGCGGAGTGAGATTTTGTTCGGCGTAAAAGGCGATGTCGTAGTTGATGCACACGTCTCCGGTGTCTACAGGAGTCACCTCATTTCCGTGGATTCCACCCGCGCTTGCAGGATCGAGAGATGACAAATTCTTCGATTGATATGGCGAGAACACGTCCGCATCGATGGCACGCGAGAGCAAGGTATTGTCCACTCCCCACAAAATGTCGCCCTCTGGATTTCCGGCGGTCAACACGGCCTTGGTAACCAGCTCACCGGCATCTCCGCCCGTCACGACGCTCACGCGGATACCGGTGGCGGCGGTGAATGCGTCGAAGATTCCATCACTGGGAGTAAACGAGTCATGAGCCAACAGGGTGAGTGTGATCGGTTCGATCAATGTCGTGTCGGTCGCGTTTGTCGTGGCGATCTAGTCGACGGTTGCAGATTTCAAAGCGCATCCCGATGCCATGGTTATTAGACCTGCAATGCAAGTCAATGAAATTGCGTGGCGAGTGTTTCTCATCTCAGTTCTCCAATGCGTGTGGCTGAATAATAAGTAGGTGTCCCAATGAGAGAGCAATCGTGGCCAAGTTGCCAACAAATTCATTACTCACTCCACGAGTGGAATACGCCGGAATCGTTTCGCGCTCAAGGGGCCAGGCAAGTCCTTCCGTCGTGATGCCAATTGCATCCCCGCCGATCGGTAACAAACCCACCATCTCGCCGTGTCGTCCGCGAATAATCGCCGTTCCGGGTCCACGCAGTAAAAAAACTTGAGCCGTGTCCCAGAACATCTCCACCTTGATGTCGGCTAGGCGAGGATGGAGCAAAACATTGAGTACTCCAAGTTGATGATCCAGGCGACCGCCGCCACCGGTGACCACGACAATATATTTGGCTCCGCGCTCAGCCGCAAAAAGTAGCGCCAGTTCGGTATCGGTAGCATCCTTATCTTGCGATGCTCGCTCGACAATCACTCCGTCCCTTGTGGCCTTGTCCAGAACATGTTCATCCACCGAATCCATATCGCCGATGACAACATCGACGGTAAGCCCGAGGGCCTGGGCGCCGTGCAAGCCAGAATCGGCGGCGATGACAAAGTCGTAGGCGGGGAGCGACCCGGCGACCGACGAATTCGGAGGTTGACCACCAATGACAACGATTGTTGCTAGTTCTCTGTGTTCCTTAAATGAACTTGTGGATGGATTTTTCATCGCCTCGCTCCCATAGCTGGCATTACCCAACCGGTGTGTGGGTCGGTGGCGGCGACCACCCTCTCAGCCCGCCGAACCAGCGGACTCCCCGTGCGTACAGACTCAGACTACAAGGTCGGGGAAGAGTTCATGATGTCTGGCTCAATGTATATCACCAGCCGCTGCTTGATGCTATGACGCGCCCGCACCTCGGCGTCATCAATTGCCACCGCCAACTGAGCAACCGAGAGTCCGTGGTCGAACTCAATCTTGACGGCGAGAAGAATTTCCTCTGGTCCAAGATGCAGAGTTTTCATATGGATGATCCTGTTGACGAGCGGGTGATCGATCAGTGCGGCGGTTACCAAGTCCTGGACCTCAGAGGTCGCGGCCTCACCGATAAGCAGACTCTTCATATTCACGGCAAGTACAAAGGCGATTCCAATGAGGAGCACACCGATTGCCAGCGACCCAACGGAGTCCCAACGGGAGTTGTTGGTGATATGTGCAACGATCACCCCTGTCAATGCAAGAAATAGGCCGATCTCGGCGCCGATATCCTCCAGCAACACAACGGGCAACTCGGGTTCCTTCGAATTCTTGACAAAACTCCACCACGAAACATTGCTTGATTTTGACTTGTTTGCTTCCCTAACGGCGGTGCGAAGAGAGATTGTTTCCAAAACGATTGCAAAAGTCAAGATAATGATGGCCAGTCTGAGATTTGAGGCCTCGTGGGGGTAGCGAAGCTTTTGCACGCCTTCGTACAGGGCAAATAATCCGCCAAGACTGAACAGCACAAGGGCGACGACAAACGACCAAAAATATCTTTCCGAACCGTAGCCAAATGGGTGCTCCTTGGATGGCTTGCGATTCGCCCGTTTTCCGCCGACAAGCAAGAGCGCCTGATTGCCGGTGTCGGCGAGGGAGTGGAACGTCTCGGCGAGTAATGCGGCCGAACCAGTAATGATCGCCCCGATTAATTTGGCAATTGCAATTCCAAGATTGGCGGCAAAGGCCGCATAGATCGCCCGCCGACTGCCTTGGTTCATGGCTAAAGATTGCCACAGTCGGGGCAGATATCACCAGATCCAGATAGAATTTTTGCGTGAGCCCGTTTGCACCATTGGCTACCGAAGTCGACAAGTCGAACACGATTATTACGATTACGGCATTGGCGCACGCCAAACTCATCGAACTTCGTGACGCCGAACCCGAGACTGATCGTTTGGGCTTGAGGGTAGAAATTTTGTCCGAACCGGGTGCGGACTTCCGCTACGACTTGTCGTTTGACATCGTTACCAAGGCCGCCTTCAGTGACGAGGTGCGGACAATCGATGGGCTGAAAGTAATCATTCCGCTAAAAGACCTCGATTCGTTGCAAAACGCGGTAATTGATCATTCCGAATCGCAGGGATTGCTCATTCGCAATCCGAACAAGCCCTTGGCTCCGAATATTGAGGGCCTTGTTCGCGATGACGAGGTTTCAGCCCAGATCGAAGCAATTGTTGCCACCGATGTGAATCCCGCGCTTGCGGCGCACGGCGGTTTCGTCACCTTTGCGGGACACGACACCGAGGGAACCGCTTACTTCACGATGGGTGGGGGATGCCACGGATGTTCAATGAGTCGCCAAACGATGCTCGAGGGTGTGCAAACAATGATTGGCGAATTGGTGCCGGCAATCTCCAAGGTACGCGACCTCACCGATCACTCCAGCGGGGCGAACCCGTACTACACATAGAAATCGGCGGTAGCACTTGATGCCCGCGGCGTTTATTGGACACGGCAGTCCGATGAACGCAATTGAAAACAATAAATACACGGTGGCGTGGAACAAATTTGGTTCACACGTCACTGAGTTTTTCGGCGTCCCCAAGTCGATACTTTGTGTCTCGGCTCATTGGTATATCGGTGCCACCGCGGTTACGGCAATGGAAAGCCCGCGTCAGATTTACGACTTCGGCGGATTTCCACCGCGACTTTCACAGTTTTCATATCCGGCCAAGGGAAGCACTGAACTTGCCCAGCGCGTGGTGGATTTGATCGCGCCGCACCCGGTTACAAGCGACCATTCATCGTGGGGAATCGATCATGGAACATGGTCGATCCTGTGTCACATGTTTCCCGAAGCCGATGTCCCGGTTGTGCAACTTTCCATTGACGCCACCAAGCCGGCCGACTTCCATCTTGAAATTGGCCGGGCGCTGGCACCACTGCGCGACGAGGGAGTACTCGTGGTAGGCAGCGGCAATATCGTTCATAATCTGTCGTTGATTCGGTGGGACATGCCAGGACTCGGAGACGACTGGGCTCAGCGTTTTGATAGTGAGGCCCGTCGAGTACTAACCGGCTCTTCTCCCGGCCAAATCACCAAACTGCTCGAGCACCGCGATGCGTCTCGCGCGGTTCCCACGCCGGAACACTTTCTTCCGGTCATTTACGTCGCGGGTCTCGCCGAAGCAGCGAGGTCGTCGCTCGATGTATTGATCGAAGGTTATGAATTGGGTTCGCTGTCGATGACGGCGTTCACCCTCGGTAACTGATATTTCCTAGCTGTATTCGGTCTTAGATCGGACCGAGGTAAACACATCGTCCAGTAGCGCGAAGATGTTCTGCGCGTCGATAAGACATTGATGGTCGCCGCTAAATCGAATATGTCCGTTGATGAAAGCCTCCTGCGAATTCAACCTTCCGGTGGCAACGGCGGTGGCAGTTTCGTAGCTTTGCATAAATCGCACATTTTCTGGGAACGCATCTCCTGCCGCGAACACCACCGCCCCGTCGCCGCTTTGGAGGTGATATCTCACCTCGCCGAATGGAGTCGCACTGACAACTTGGGTAAGTCCAAAGACATGTTTGCGACCGAGCGACTGCAAGGAACTGCTGGCCTCAACCGAATCCGAAACCGCGTTAATCCACTCCGCGCTGAGATACCGAATCGTCATACTTAGACGCTATTGGTCGGAGGATTTCTTGACTCGGCTGCGATGCCTAATTACTTCAATCCCCATCGGGAGGATCGAAATCACGACGATTGCGACGATGGCGATTTCGATGTTGTTTCTAACCGCACTAATTTCACCGAGGAAGTAGCCAAGCGAGGTGACTCCGACTCCCCACAACAGGCCCCCAACAATATTGAATGTCACAAATGTTCGATACTTCATCGTCCCGATTCCGGCAACTATCGGAGCAAAGGTTCGGACAATCGGTACGAATCGAGCCAACACGATCGTCTTAGCCCCATAGCGGTCAAAGAATCGACTCGCGCGAATCACATTTTGCGGATTGAAGAACCGCGATTTAGGTCGATCAAAAAGAGTTGGGCCGATGCGACGACCAATCCAATAGCCGAATTGATCGCCGGCGATTGCGGCGATAACCGTCACGCCAGCCACCCACGGCAATGGTGGTAAGACCCGACCTCCCGCTCCCGAAGAAAGAAATCCGGCAATAAACAACAGCGAATCACCGGGCAAAAAGAAACCGATGAGCAGTCCCGATTCAGCAAAGACAATCCCTGCCAAAAGTATGAGGCCACCAGAGTCCAACCACCGCTCAATGTCGAACAGGGCCAACATTGTGGCGACTATGCGTCCACCAAACTCTTGGTCTTGCGTCGCGAAAACGAAATTGCAACAGCCAGGATCACAAGTGCGGCACCGGCAATTGAATATCGCCCGGCCGTATTGTCACGCAGGTTGATAATCGCTGGCAAAATCAGCAGAGAGACCAGGTTCATTACCTTGATTAGCGGGTTGAGCGCCGGACCAGCGGTGTCCTTGAAAGGATCGCCGACGGTGTCGCCGATCACGGCGGCCTTATGCGCGTCCGAACCCTTCCCACCGTGGTGGCCGTCCTCAATGTATTTTTTGGCGTTGTCCCAAGCACCGCCGGCATTGCTCAAATAGTTGGCCATCAACTGTCCGGTCAGAATGACGGCGGCCAAGAATCCGCCAAGTGCTAGGTAACTGACGCCAAATCCAATGATGACTGGGGTAAGAACCGCCAATAGTGCCGGTGTGGTCAGTTCGCGCAGCGACGCGGCGGTACAAATGTCGATGACCGGTCCATAGTCCGGTTGCTTGGTGCCGGCCATAATGCCGCCGTCGGCGAATTGCTTGCGCACCTCCTGAACGACCACGCCCGCGGTCCGACCTACCGCACGAATCGCCAGCGAAGAAAACATAAATGCGACCGATCCACCGATCAGAAGGCCGATGAATATTTTTACATCGGCGACGTTGATTTGAGTTTCCGGCGCGGAAAAGATTGCCTTGCCTTCCAGCAATCTGCCGGCCGCATCCTTGAGGCCGAGTTCACTGGCGATCGTTTCGATGTATGAGGCAAAGAGGGCCACGGCAGCGATCACGGCTGATCCGATTGCAAAGCCCTTCGTTACTGCCTTAGTGGTATTGCCTACGGCATCGAGATTGACGAGAATTTTCTGCGACTCGCCACCGAATTCACCGGCCATTTCGGCTATCCCGGCGGCGTTGTCGGCGACCGGGCCGAATGTGTCTTCGGAGACAATGACACCGGTTGTCGCCAGCATGCCCATACCGCACAGCGCCACAAGATAAAGCGAAAACTGAATGTTCCCGCCGCCGAGCCATATCGTGGCGCCGAGGGCGACGGCGATACAGATGATTGCGTACACCGATGACTCAAGGCCCGACGAAGTACCCGACAGCACGACCGTGGCAGGACCGGTTTCGGTGGACGCCGCAATTTCTTGAACCGGACCATACTCTGTTCCGGTGAAATACTCGGTCAGTCGGCTCAATACTTGGGCCAGCACCAACCCCACGACGACGGCACCAAATACGCGCCAACCGGCATTGAAGTGATCATTGCCGACGTACCACAGCGCCAGCGCCAGAGTGCCGACGACCGTAATTAGCCCGGCAACCGCGAACCCCCGATTGATCGGCTTGAGGGCATTGGTTTCACCTTCTCGTGCACGCACCGCGAATACGCCGGCGATTGAAGCGACGACTCCGATGGCGCGAGCGGCGAGTGGGAATACCAAGCCGAGTGCCGGGTTCGCATCGATCGACTTGAATGCCGCCACGCCCAAAATAATTGAGGCAACGAGTGTGACTTCGTAGCTCTCAAAAAGGTCGGCGGCCATTCCGGCGCAGTCGCCGACATTGTCACCCACGTTGTCTGCAATTACGGCCGGATTGCGCGGGTCGTCTTCTGGGATACCCGCCTCAATTTTGCCGACCAGGTCGGCTCCCACATCGGCGGCCTTGGTAAAGATTCCTCCACCAACCCGCAGGAACAAGGCCAGCAGCGAACCTCCAAATCCAAATCCGATAAGCATTGCCGAACTTGTATTTTGGAATATTGCGATGATAATTGTCGCCCCGAGAAGTCCGAGTCCGACCGTGAACATGCCGGCCACGCCGCCGGTACGAAATGCAATTTGCAGAGCCTGTGGCAGTGAACCTCGACGGGCAGCAGCGGCGGTGCGGACATTGCCGCGAGTTGCCAGCGTCATCCCGATATAGCCGGTGAGCCCGGAGGCAATTCCCCCAAGAAGAAACGCGATAGTACGGAATATTCCCGACGAAACGTAACTCAAGGCCTCATCACCGTTTGTCTTAGTAATCGTCACGCTGGTGAGAAACACGACCGCCGACACCGGAATGAGAATCACGCCAATTGTGCGGAATTGTCGTTTGAGATATGCCCATGCGCCGACTTGGATGGCACGAGAGATCTCTTTCATCTTGTCCGTGCCCTGATCCTCTTTGAGTACTCGTACGGCGAGAAACCAGCCAACGGCAAGGGCCAGCACGGCGGCAAATCCAGACATCGCAAGAATGAGCCATTCACCGCCCTTGAGGGTGAATTCCTGCCAGCCGCCTTCGGATGCGAGTATTGACGTCACGAGTGATTTCTCCAACTATTTGATGGGGGGACGACCGGTTGGCGCCCCTATGGAATGTGTCTCGCAAAGTGTAGAGAATCCAGTAGGCAACAAGCGAAATGCGCTTTGGCGGCTTGGATGAGACGTCAATCACAACCGCCGAAATGAGACCTATATATAGGGTCAAAGAACTAGCGTGAAGTCGGTTACCTATGGCCAAGACAATTTCCTCGAGCCGAGTCCCTGTGAGCGGTACAGCACTTGCGAAACGACGCAAACGACCATTTTTCCTTGATCTCTATTCCACGGCGGTCGGCAAAAAGTATGTAATGGCCATTAGTGGAATCGCAATGATGGGTTTCGTTCTCTTCCACATGCTGGGCAATCTCAAGATGTACCTCGGTGCCGCCGATATAGATCACTATTCGGAGTTCCTGTGGAACTTGCTATATCCGATCGCACCAAAGGGTGTGGTGTTGTGGATCCTTCGTGGCGGACTCATCGTCATGCTTGTGGTCCACGTGCATGCGGCGTGGTCACTCACTCGGCTAAATCATCAGGCGCGGCCGGTTAAGTACCAGAGCACTCGCGATTACCAGGTCGCCAATTTCGCAAGTCGCACCATGCGTTGGACGGGGATCATTGTGTTGGCGTTCCTTGTCTGGCACCTGCTCGATCTCACCTTTGGAGTTGTGAATGCAACCGGTACCGATTCCACCTTTGTTCGCGGAGAGGTGTACAACAACATTGTTCGGAGCCTTGACCGCTGGCCGGTGACTGTGTTTTATGTTGTGGCAAATATTTTGCTTGGCATACATCTATTTCATGGCGCTTGGAGTATTTTCCAGTCTCTCGGTTGGAGTAATCCGCGATTCAACTCGTGGCGTCGCGGTTTCGCCACCGCATTTGCCACATTCATCGTGGTCGGAAACGTGTCGTTCCCCATTGCGGTCCTCGCAGGGATAGTGAAATGAATACTTTCAACGCCAAAATTCCCACCGGCGCGCTTGCAGAGAAGTGGGACAACTACAAGGAAAATGTCAAGTTGGTGAATCCCAGCAACAAACGAAAGTTCAAGATCATCGTCGTGGGTACTGGTCTGGCTGGCGCGTCGGCCGCGGCGACTCTTGCCGAACTTGGCTTTCAAGTAGATGCATTTACATTCCACGACTCGGCACGTCAGGCCCATTCGATTGCCGCACAGGGCGGCATCAACGCGGCCAAGAATTATCAAGGCGACGGCGATTCGGTTAACCGACTTTTTATCGACACCATCAAGGGGGGCGACTTTCGTTCGCGTGAGGCAAACGTTCATCGACTTGCTCAATTGTCGGTGGACATTATTGATCAAATGGTCGCCCAAGGAGTTCCGTTTGCTCGTGAGTATGGCGGATTACTGGACAATCGAAGTTTTGGCGGAGCCCAAGTAAGTCGAACTTTTTATGCCAGGGGGCAGACCGG
>JBDSKN010000035.1:0-2912 GCA_039916865.1 Ilumatobacteraceae bacterium | reverse complement strand
CGTCACAGATCGGGTTTGGAGCCGGTGGACCGCACTTCTGTTTGGGTGCCAACCTGGCCCGACGCGAAATGACCGTGATGTTCGACGAGATTCGTAGACGCATGCCGCTGATGCGGACTGCAGGCGAACCTGCCTATCTACAAAGCGCATTCATCAATGGGATCAAGCGGATGCAGTGCGCGTGGAAGTAACCCGTCGATTCATGATTGCGCCAATCAGGGCTACGACCGCTCCGATCGCAACGACGAGGCCCGCCAGAATTCGCCTGGCACATCGAGTCGGTGGGGTTTCAAGTTGGTCGAGATCAGAAATCAATACCCAAACATCAACCCCTACAGACCGATATTACCTGTCGGTGCCAGCCGTGGATTCCGACTATACGTGCCTGTGAATGGGCTAGTCAGGCCAGATACTTCAGATTCGGCAGAAAATTGGGGCGGTAGCCCTTTACATTCTGTTGGGAGTCGATAAAACTATGTGGACGGGTCCCATCACATTGGAAACGGAGTTCTATGTTCACTAAATCCGTGATCAAGAGATTCAGCATTGTTTGGATTGTCCCATTGCTACTGGTCGTATCCTTGGATACGACTGATGTAAATGCGTATGTCTCTCCGGCGGGTGTCGATCTTGGAACCGCCGCCAACTTTTCGGTGTTGGGAAACACTTCGATCTCAAACGTCAACAGTGTAGGCACTGTCGTTACTGGCGGAAACGTTGGATCAGGTCCGACTGGTTTTTCGGTCAGCAACTTTCCTCCCGGCACCGTGACCGCTCCGGGAATTCTGTACACGGCCGCCAACGCTGCTACGGCCAATGCCAACACTGCTTTGGGACTCGCCTACACGAGTATCGCCGGGCGATCCGTTAACCAGACTTTCCCAAATGGTGACGGCCAACTCAACAATTTGACATTGGCGGCCGGCGTTTACCGAGTTGGGTCGGCCACTACAGCGCAACTCACAGCCGGTAATCTCACGCTTGACGGCGAGAACAATCCTAATGCCATTTGGATATTCCAGATCCCAGGTACCTCGCTCACAACTGCAGCAAGCACTAAAATTCTTCTTACTCGCCAGGCTCAGGCTTGCAATGTTTATTGGCAGGTCGGTAGTTCGGCGACTCTTGGCGCTTCTTCGACCTTTGTGGGCAACATTCTCGCCGATACTTCCATCACGGTTGGAACTAGTGCCACAGTGAACGGCAGGTTATTGGCGGGCGCCGTAACTACGTCTGGTGCAATTTCCCTAGATGCCAACCCCATTACTACAACGGCATGTTTGGCAAAGGCTGCTCCGCTTCCACCACTTATTTCGATCGTAAAAGTTCCAAATCCCCCTGCGCTGCCGCTCGGTCCCGGGTTGGTCACCTACACATATACGGTTCGCAATATCGGACCAGTGACCATGACAAATGTGACGGTAAGTGATAACAAATGCGCTCCATTGGCCCTCATTTCTGGGGACACGAATGCCAACAACTATCTCGAGACCACCGAGACATGGACAGTCCGTTGCACCACTTTAATTACAGAGACAACAACAAACGCTGCTACCGCGGTGGGCTTCTCTGGTGGTCTGTCTTCGACTGACGTCGCATTTGCAACGGTTGTTCTCACGCCGTTACCGCCGCCATTAATTAATGTGGTAAAGACGCCAAATAGGTTTATCCTTCCGTTTGGTGGTGGGTCGGTTACATATACATATACAGTGACTAACCCCGGTG
Source organism: Ilumatobacteraceae bacterium (assembly GCA_039916865.1). GTDB lineage: Bacteria > Actinomycetota > Acidimicrobiia > Acidimicrobiales > Ilumatobacteraceae > UBA3006. The sequence goes on along the minus strand of JBDSKN010000035.1, from coordinate 1,187 downwards.
TTGTAGCGATAGGCAATGTAGCTATCGCTGACAATCTTTGCAAAGCAATTTCTGCTCGCTCTGGTGACCTCAATGACAATAATTTGCTTGATCTCACCGAGACCTGGCTTTATGCCTGCACGATGAAGATCACAAGCACCACGCTTAACACAGTGACGGTCACAGGTAGCAGCAATGGTTTGACCGCCACCGATATCGCGTTTGCTACTGTCGTCGTGGCGGCGCCGGTAGCTAGCACAATCGCGACACCTGGTTTTCCAAATACCGGGATTGGTCCGGATGATCAAAATACCCCTTGGAATGTCATCACTTTGGTTGTTCTGATTCCGGCACTTCTCCTGATCACGAGAGCCCGACGAAAGCAAACAAGTTAGCTACATGTATTAATGCAAAATTCCCTAAGAAAACAGTCGCTCGCAATCATCGCCGTGGGATCTACGCTGTGCCTATTACTTTTTTCAGTTCTACCTGCCAATAGTTACGACAGAGACGTAGATCCGCTGGGGCGGGAACATGTGACAAGTGGACTCCCCATGCAATTGCGGATTCCGGCTATCAAAGTCAAAGCCACGATCGAGTATGTGGGTCTGACACGTGGCGGCGCAATGGATGTGCCTAAAAAGGATCTTAATGTTGCGTGGTTCTCGCTCGGGCCGCGCCCCGGTGAGATAGGAAGCGCTGTTATCGCAGGCCATTACAGCTGGAGGAATCACGGAGAAGGAGGAATATTTCGTAATTTAGATAAATTACGCAAAGGGGACATGCTGTATATCAGGGATGACAAAGGGAAATCTCTGTCTTTTATAGTTCGAGATAATCGCCTCTATGATTTTGACGAGGGCGCCGGCGAGATTTTTTCACCTAATGACGGCAATTATCTCAATCTCATTACTTGTGCCGGTACATGGAATAGTTACCAACGTAGTTCCACCAAACGACGGGTAGTATTTGCAGAACTCGTACAACAGATTGTCGACATCGCTGGTCCTTCATAGTCCGAAGGACATCGCTTTTCGTGGCCGGCAATCGGGACAAGAATATTTTCCACGATCCGCTCAAATTCGACGTCACACGAAAACTGATGCCGTCACAGATCGGGTTTGGAGCCGGTGGACCGCACTTCTGTTTGGGTGCCAACCTGGCCCGACGCGAAATGACCGTGATGTTCGACGAGATTCGTAGACGCA
>JBDSKN010000034.1:0-5994 GCA_039916865.1 Ilumatobacteraceae bacterium | reverse complement strand
CGTTCGGCGGCAATATAGGGATTGAGAAGTCTCTCGCTGTAGTCAGATTCGAATGCGGCGCGCTCCTTTGCCGAGGCCCGTCGCTGCAAAATTGCCGCCGCTTGTCCGGCACCCATAACTGCAAGTTCTGCGATTGGCCACGCCAGGCAAAGGTCATTACCCATCGTCTTCGAATCCATGACGATGTATGCCCCGCCGTAGCTTTTGCGCAAGATCACGCAAACGCGAGGCACCGTGGCACGGGCATAGGCGAACACAAGTTGCCCGCCGTGGCGAATCATTCCCCGCCACTCCAAATCCTTGCCCGGGTAAAAGCCCGGCGTATCTACGAGAGTTAGCAGTGGAATATTGAATGAATCGCAAAAACTCACAAATCGCGCGGCCTTTTGCGAGGCCGATATATCTAATGTGCCGGCCAATGCCATCGGCTGATTTGCCACCACTCCGATGGATTCGCCCCCAATTGTGATGAATGCGGTGATGACATTTGGAGCCCACCGTTCTCGCAGTTCAAACATTTCCTCGTCGTCGGCCAGGATGCGGATCACCTTTCGAACGTCGTAACTTCCGGTCGAACTATTCGGGATCGCCTTTCCTGCCTCCGGGGTAAGCCGATCAACCGGATCATCGGTTTCAACTTGAGTCGCAAGTTCATCAACATTGTTTGGCAGGTACATCAGAAGGTGTTCGAGCGAGGTCATTGCTAACTCGGCGTCTTGTACCACCAGACTCGCCACTCCGCTTTGGCGGGCGTGCGCATCTGTTCCACCGAGTTCTTCATTACTGATTTCGATGCCAGTGAATTCGGCAACCATGGTTGGGCCGCTGACAAAGGCGTACGAATCGGCGGTCATGATCACAAAGTCGCTCAACCCGATCAGCAGGGCCGGGCCGGATACTGCCGGTCCATTGACGATGGTGATTATTGGAACGACCCCCGAACAGTCTGCGATGGCGTGGGCTGCCTGGCCCCAACCGTGAAGCGCCGCTACGCCCTCGACGATGTCGGCTCCCGAAGATCCCAACGACATCACGAGCGGGAGTCCATGATCGCGCGCCGTACTCGCGGCATAGGCGATTACTTCGGACGCGGCGGCCGACAGAGCGCCTCGATGATGGGTTGAGTTCACATCTATCCACATCACCGAACGCTTGCCTTGTTCAAGTTGGCGGACGTCTGCCGAGGCCGCACCTTTGACCGCCCGTTGTAGGTGAACGCCGGAGCTGTTGGAGGTAACCGTCACGACTAGAGATTAGACCGAGTCGGCCGAGGCGGAGCGTGGTCCGAATGAACTCCTCGAGGCAATGACTTTGCATCACCGATAACGGTTTTGGCGACGTCCAATGTCGCCCGAGTCGGTCGATTTGGAAGCGGTCGTCGTCGAGCGGCCCAACCAACTATTCGGCGCGGCAACTCCGGAATTGCGACTCGAGCAAAGTCTCCGGTCAGCCAAGTCGGAATCGCCGTTGCCGGAACCACCGCCGGTCCGAATCCCTCAAAAGCAAGCGAGGCGAGAAGACGCATTCCGTCAATTTCGGCCTGCGGCTGGAGCAAGACTCGGTGCGACGCGGCGACGCGATCGAGTATTCGTCTCAACGCGTTCATTCGCGGTGGCAACAGGATTGGTTGCTGTGCCAACTCGGTAATACTCAGTGACTGGCGCGATGCCCACTCGTGTTTGCTGTGGACGAGTAGCACAAGGTCTTCGGCAAACAATGGTTCAAGGGCAAGTTCTGGTTGATCGATCGGGAAGTGGATGATCGCGGCATCTAAATCACCGCTCAAAAGTCGTGGCACAAGCAACGAAGTTGCACCTTCATACACGGTTGCGTGCACATTAGGGTGCGCTTCATTGAGCCCAAGCAGAAGTCTTGGCATCAGCCAGCGAGCCGTCGTCCCAATACATCCAATTCGTGTTTCACCTTCGATGACCATGTCCGTCGAGTGGATGTCGTCGGCAATATCTTCCAGTTCGTGGAGAACCCGACGGGCTCGCGCCACGACACGCGCACCATCTTCGGTGAGTTCGCCGTTGTGTCTTTCAACGAGCGTTACCCCGAGATCCGTTTCCAGTCGCGATATGTGAGCCGAGACATTGCTCTGTACAGTGCCGAGCGCCCTGGCGGCAGCGGAAAACGATCCTGTATCGGCAATTGCGATGAGGCTGGAGAGATGGCGAATTTCCATATCTAAAGGTGGAGGGTATCTCTAAAAAAGATAGGTAGTATCGCTTCGTTCGCCTTGAACGGTGACCCGATGGTATGGCATAATGAAAACAGATCGCGGTGGATCTCCCCCAGATCCGCCCGACTGAATCCAATAATGGCTACCCCAGCCATCGGATTCACGGTTGAGAGGCCCCGCCACAAAGCGGGGCCTTTCCCATTTGTCAGGCAATACCCTTCCAGTGTGGCCGAATCGGAAACCAGCCGGCAGGGTGCGGCATTCATCGATCTGGATCGGACTTTATTGGCCGGGGCCTCGGGCCCGATTTTCAGCGCCGCACTTCGAGCCGCCGGTGTCATCGGCTCGACCAAGTCGCCCGCCGAAGACATGCTCTATCGCGTATTCAACATCGTCGGCGAAACATTTCCGTCAATGCTGTTGGCCCGACAGGGTGTAGCGGTGATGAAGGGGCGACAGCGTCACGAAGTTATCTCCGCGGCGGCGCAGGCCACCGATGAATTGCTGAAACTTGTGCAACCGTTCGCCGCACCGGTGATCGAATTTCATCGAAATCATGGGCGAAAGGTGGTACTGGCAACTACAACTCCGCACGATCTGGTGGCGAACTTCGCTCGTCGGGCTGGATTTGACTCGGTCGTTGCAACAAAATTTAAAGTTGGTCCCGACGGCTCGTACACGGGCGAATTGGATGGTCCATTTGCATGGTCGGGCGGAAAACTTGTGGCGGTGCAGACATGGGCCACCCAGCACGATGTTTCGTTGAGCGAAAGTTTTGCGTACAGCGACAGCATTTACGATCTGCCCCTGCTTGGTGCCGTTGGCCATCCGGTGGCTGTCAACCCAGATGCCCGCCTCGCGGTTATTGCGGCGACCCGTCGATGGCCAATCATGAATTTTGATGTTCCACCGGGTGTCGCCAAGGTTCCTATAGTCGGAACCGAGTTGCAAAGGGTTGGCCTTGCATTTGCCCGACCGGCAATGATTCCTTTTGCGAAATTTACGATTAGCGGAACCGAACTGATTCCATCTAGCGGTCCGGTCATACTCGTTGGCAATCATCGAAGTTATTTTGATTCGATGGCAATCGCGATGGCCGTCGCCAAAACCGGGCGCACTGTTCGATTTCTTGGAAAGAAGGAAGTGTTTGATGCTCCAATCATCGGCCAACTAGCCGCGGCACTCGGTGGAATTCGCGTGGATCGAACATCGGGAAGCGAAGAACCTCTGGCGGCGGCGGCCGATGCGCTTGCCGCCGGCGAAATGGTGGCGATTATGCCGCAGGGAACGATTCCTCGCGGACGAGCGTTTTTTGATCCAGTGCTTCGCGGCCGGTGGGGAGCCGCACGACTCGCGGTAATGACCAACGCATCTGTATTCCCGATCGGGCTGTGGGGAACCGAGGTGGTGTGGCCGCGAAACGCACGATTGCCGAATTTTTTGCAGGTGACGAATCCACCAGAAGTCAGTGTCACAGTCGGGCCACAGATCAAACTCAACTACGACGGAACGCCAGACGAACTCGCCGATGAGAACACCACCAAGATGATGGAGGCGATCAGTTTGCTATTGCCGGCCAGCGCACGTCAGCCCTATGAACCAACCGATGATGAACTCAAACGCACTTTCCCGTCTGGCTATCGCGGAGATCCGAAGACCGAATCCGACCGGCGGCCAGGCACCGATTAGTGCGCGGCCGACAATTTCTGGCGCACAATATTGAGTGCGCTGCCGGCCCTGAACCACTCGACTTGTTCGGGACTAAATGTGTGCAGCGCCTCAAATTCAATCGTTACGCCATAGGGCTTATTGATCACACATCGAACCGGTTTGTCTGGAACCGGTGGTAGCCCCGTCACGCAGATGGTGTCGCGTTCGCTAATCAGATCATAAGTTTTCGGATCGGCAAAGGTCAGCGGCACAAGGCCCTGCTTCTTGAGGTTCGTTTCGTGAATGCGGGCAAAAGAGCGGGCAAATATAACGACACCGCCGCGGAATCGTGGTTCCATCGCAGCGTGTTCTCGTGACGAACCTTCGCCGTAATTCTGGTCACCAATCGCACACCAGCGAATGCCGTTTCTGCCGTATCGTTTGGCAATTTCTGGGAATGGGCGCGATGTACCGTCCAAGATATCGAGTCCGCTCCCGGCAATATTGGTAAATGCGTTGACCACCCCGGCGAACAAGTTGCCCGAGATGTTCTCTAGATGTCCTCGATATGCAAGCCATTTTCCCGCCGCGGAAATGTGGTCGGTCGTGCACTTGCCCCTTGCCTTAAGTAGCACCGGCAATTCGAAGTAGTCCTTTCCGTCCCAAGCAGAAAACGCTTCGAGAAGCTGCAGACGATCGCTTGTCGGATTAACGACAACTTGAATCATCGAGCCATCGACGGGCGGCGTGATGAATGTGTCTTGACCCGATTCGTATCCTTTGGTTGGAAGAATTTCGCCACGCGGCGGTGACAGGTGAACAACTGTTCCGTCGGGAGCCGTTATGCCGTCAACTGTCGGGTCGAAATCCAGGCGCCCGGCAAGTGCAAGCGCAATCACCGTGTCGGGGCTGGTAACAAAGCTCAATGTGTTTGCCGAACCGTCATTGCGCCGTGGGAAATTGCGATTGAAAGAGTTGACAATTGTGTTGGGTTTGTCGGTGATTTCCTTGGCCCGATCCCACTGCCCAATGCATGGACCACACGCGTTAGCGAGCACGGTGGCTCCGATGGCTTCCAGATCGGCAAGCAATCCGTCGCGTTCAATCGTGGCCCGAATTTGCTCGGAGCCTGGAGTTATCAATAACTCGGTCTTAGACCGCAGACCTCGAGCGGCAGCCTGGCGTGCTATCGAGGCCGCTCGGGTTATGTCTTCGTAGGAAGAATTGGTGCAACTGCCGACTAGCGCAGACGAAATCTGAAGTGGCCAATTGTTTTCTTTGGCCGCCGCAGAGATGTCACTACCGATGCGATGAGCGCGATCGGGGGAGTGAGGACCATTGATCAGTGGTTTCAACTGTGACAAGTCAATTTCGATCAAGCTGTCGTACAGCGCGTCGGCGTCGGGTCGAAGGTGCTTGGCGACTTGGTCGGCGGCGCTGGCGATGTAATCGCGTGCCGTTGCCTTGAGAAAGTCGGACATGTTGCTGTCGTAGGGAAACACCGAACAGGTGGCGCCAATTTCGGCGCCCATATTGCAAATGGTTGCCTTACCGGTTGCCGAAATCGTGTCCGCGCCGGGACCGAAGTATTCGATGATGGCGCCTGTGCCGCCTTCCACAGTGAGCACCCTGGCGACTTCCAAAATGACATCCTTGGGACTCGACCAGCCAGAAAGTGAGCCGGTGAGCTTGACCCCGATCACTTTTGGCCATCGAACATTAAATGGAAATCCGGTCATTACATCAACGGCGTCAGCGCCGCCGACCCCGATCGCGACCATTCCAAGTCCGCCCGCATTTGGTGTGTGACTGTCGGTACCGATCATCATTCCGCCGGGGAAGGCATAGTGCTCGAGCACAACTTGGTGGATGATTCCGCTTCCCGGTCCCCAAAAACCAATGCCGTATTTTGCCGACACACTCTGGAGAAAATCAAACACTTCTTTGTTGGTGTCGATCGCGACACCCATGTCGATTCGAGCGCCAACCTTGGCCATGATCAGATGATCGCAGTGCACGGTCGACGGCACCGCCGTTGTCGAGAGTCCGGCCGTCATGAATTGCAACAGTGCCATCTGTGCGGTGGCATCTTGCATCGCTACCCGATCGGGAGCGAAGTCGACGTAACTGTGCCCGCGTTGCATTTCTTGTGTCTCTGG
>JBDSKN010000033.1:0-7808 GCA_039916865.1 Ilumatobacteraceae bacterium | reverse complement strand
TATTGCCACCCTGCGCCAACGAGGTGTCTATGTCGTGGAACCAGCCTCCGGTCGACTCGCCGGCGGCGATATCGGCGTTGGGCGACTTGCCGATCCAGCGGCGATATTTGATCAGATCGTGCAATTGCTGACGCCAGGCGATCTCTACGGAACACATGTGGTCGTAACCGCGGGCGGCACCCGCGAACCCATCGACGCGGTGCGGGTGATCGCCAATCGTTCATCGGGGAAACAGGGTTTCGCGATTGCCGCCGAGGCAGCGATTCGCGGCGCCAAGGTGACTCTCATCAGTACGGTGGAGCTCAGCGTGCCCTACGGGGTCGACATCGTGATAGTGGAAACAGCGGCTCAAATGCAAGACGCCGTTACTGATGTTGCAGGTGGTGCCGATGTAATTGTGATGGCCGCCGCCGTGGCCGATGTGCGGCCTAAACGGAGCGTGTCCGAAAAACTAAAAAAGAATTCTGTGACCGGGCGAATTGCATCGCTCGAGACACTTGACCTTGAACCAACACCGGATATTTTGGCCGGACTTGGTGCCACCAAACGACACGGCCAAGTACTTGTCGGATTTGCCGCCGAAACCGAGAATCTGGTTGAGAATGCTCTGGCCAAATTGAATCGCAAAAATGTTGATTTGGTTGTCGCCAATAATGTGGCAATTCCCGGAGTCGGATTCGGTCACGACACCAACGCCGTCACTCTTGTATTTCGAGATGAACCGCCTCGCGAGGTTGCACTCGCCGACAAACGACTCATCGCGCGGGAGGTATTGGATAGTGTGGTGCGAATTCGAAAAAGCCGTTTAGAGGAGCCCCAGTGAGAAATTTCACCTTCACGTCTGAAAGCGTCACGGAAGGGCATCCCGACAAAATGGCCGATCAGATATCGGACGCCGTGCTCGATGCGATTCTGACCGAAGACCCCAATGGCCGAGTGGCCTGCGAGACGATGCTGACAACTGGTTTGTGCGTCGTCGCCGGCGAAATCACTACGACTGCATATGTCGACATTCCAAGAATTGCCCGCGAAGTGATCAAGGACATCGGCTATGACAACGCGCTATATGGCTTTGACGGCAACACATGCGGCGTGATTGTTTCGATCGACGAGCAGAGTCCGAACATCGCCCAGGGAGTCGACACAAGTGAAGAAACCCGAAGCGGCAAGAGCGGTGAAGACAAACTCAACAGTCAAGGGGCAGGCGATCAGGGGATGATGTTTGGCTATGCCTGCGACGAAACCGACCAACTCATGCCGCTTCCGATCTGGCTTGCTCATCGAATGGCAGAGAAATTGGCCGATGTACGCAAGGCGGGCGCCATTCCTTATTTGCGTCCCGACGGCAAGACGCAAGTGACGTTCGATTACGAGGATGGCAAACCGGTGCGCCTAACCACCGTGCTCATCTCCACCCAACACGCCGAGGGGACACCGCGCGATACCGTGATTCGCCCCGATCTGATCGAGCAAGTAATTCGCCCCGTCATTCCGGCACAATTTGCCAATGACAAATTTGCCGTGCACATCAATCCGACGGGCGAGTTTGTTAAGGGCGGGCCACATGCCGATACCGGACTCACTGGTCGCAAGATCATCGTCGATACATACGGCGGCATGGGTCGCCATGGCGGAGGAGCCTTCAGCGGCAAGGATCCGTCCAAAGTAGATCGCTCCGCCGCATATGCGGCCCGCTGGGTGGCCAAGCACGTAGTCGGTTCAGGTGCTGCGCAACGTTGCGAGGTGCAAGTCGCCTATGCCATCGGCATGGCTTATCCGATCAGTATCTTGATCGAAACATTTGGCACCAACAACGTCGACGAACTTGCCATTGAGGCCGCGGTGAAGGAAGTATTTGACCTCCGTCCGGCCGCAATTCTCCGAGACCTCGACCTCAAACGTCCGATTTATCGCAATACCGCGGCGTACGGACACTTTGGTCGTGAACTTCCGGACTTCACTTGGGAGTCGCTGTCGCGACTCAAAGAGTTCAAGGCAGCCGTCAAACTCTGATCGCTCGCGTCGTTCCCGATGTCACCGGTATCGACAAAATCTTCGATTATTTGGTTCCCGAAGTATTGGTAGCGAGTATCGTCGTCGGCTCGCGAGTGCGCGTGCCACTGCACAATCGAATGGTCGCGGGGTGGGTGGTCGCACTCTCCAATGACCTGCCCGATGCGGGACTGACCCCCGAGCTCGACAAGACGAAATTGTTGCCGATCATTGCCGTAACTGGCTGCGGGCCTTCGGAAGAGATAATCGAACTTGGCAAGTGGGCCACCACGAGATGGGCGGGAAGACTGCGCGCCTTTTGCGTCGCCGGATCGCCAAGCAGGCAGGTATCGAAGCTGCCATCCCCGCGTTACTCGACACGGCGTAAAGAATCCGACGCGGATATCGACGAGATTCGCTGGGCCATCGGCGAGCGCAACACGGTTCTGTTGCAAAAGGCTCCGCACGCCGATCTTGCACAGCAGGTCGCGCTGTGCGCAACATTTGGCCCGACTTTGGTCATCATTCCCACCATCCATCGGGCCCGAATGATGGCTTCCAATCTGCGCGGATTGGGTTTTACCGTTGCCGTTCATCCCGATGAATGGGCCCAGGGTGCCGGAGGTGTGGACGTGATCATTGGGTCTCGTAGCACGATCTGGGCCAGCGCGCCGCGGCTGTCGAGCATCATCGTGATCGATGAACATGATGACGGTTTACAGGAAGAACGAACACCGACATGGCACGCCCGCGAAGTAGCGATCGAGCGGGCCCGTCGATTAGGAATTTCCTGCCTGCTGATAACTCCCGTACCCAGCGTGGCGGCATATGTAATAGCGGGAGATCGAATACGCGGCAATGAAATTAAACGCCAACTCGACGGCTGGCCGGAGATGCGCGTCATCGACCGCTCGATTGACGAGAGATGGGCTTCCTCGCTCCTGTCTTCTGAACTGATCGCCGAGTTGCGAGATCATTCGCGCCGAATCGTCTGCGTTCTCAACACCAAAGGTCGGGCGCGACTGTTGGCATGTGCACGATGCCGAGCCATCGCCAATTGTGAAATGTGCGACGCGGCCGTTCATCTCTCCGCGGATAAAATTTTTGTCTGTCCGCGATGTTCCACTATGCGCCCACAGGTGTGCCTGACATGCGGCGCGAGCAATTTTGCTTTGCTCAGGCTTGGGATCACTCGATTGCGCGAAGAGCTGGCCGCCGCCGCCGGGCGCAAAGTGAAAGAAGTGGTCGAGGCTTCCGGTTCACCTAGATCAAATGCCGATTTTGATCCGTCGGCGATGCTGTTCGTTGGCACGGAGGCAGTGCTGCACCGAGTACATGTGGCCGATACCGTTGTGTTGTTAGACGTTGATGCTGAACTGTTTGCGCCGCGCTATCGCGCCACGGAAATCACATTGAGTCTGATCGCGTTGGCCGCCCGGGTGGCACGAAGGCGGACCGAAGGCGGACGATTGTTGATGCAAACACATTCGCCACGGCACGAACTGTTCCAAACCTTGGCGACGCTTGACTTCGACACGCTGCTAGCGCACGAAAGCGAACGACGGCGCGCGCTATCGATGCCGCCGTTTGGTTCCCTGGCACGCATAACCGGTGCCGGAACATCGACGTTTGCTGCCGATCTCGCGTCTCACCTGCTGGTCAATGTCGCCAACCTTGGTGAAAACGATGTGATTGTGCGAGCGGTTTCGGCCAATGACCTGATTTCCACATTGCACGGAACGCCAAGACCTAAAGGTTCAAGGCTCAAGATTCAGATCGACCCGCCACGCGTATAACGCGATAACCGCGTTTACTTGTATGGCGCAAAGCGTCATAGCCGTGTTCCCTAAGCCAGTCAACAAGCGAATCGGATCCAAGATTGCGACTGACGACGAGCCAGGCCTGGCCTTCCGGCGATAAGCGCGCTAACCATGTGCTGAGCAATTGATGAAGGTCTTTTTTCCCGATTCGAATCGGCGGATTCGTCCAGATGACATCAAACAATGTGCCTGCCGGTATTCCTTCGGGGCCAACGGCATGGACATTGTGACAGCGATTGTTTGCCGCGTTGCGCCGGGTGAGAGAAATTGCGCGCACATTGATGTCCATCGCCCAAACCGTTGCCTGCGGCGAAAGGGTTGCCATCGTGATGGCCAAAACGCCCGATCCACAACCCAGATCTAAGAATGTTCCATGCTGCGGCGGTGGCGGCGCATTTTCGATTAGTACGGTGGTCCCGGCATCGATTCCTTGGCGAGAAAAGACACCTCTGTCGGTGATTAGATGCAGTTCGGTGGTGCCGACTTTCCACGTAATGCGTTGGCCACTCTTTAGCGCTTCACCTGGCTTCAGTGCGGACTTGCTTTTTGGTTGCCTGGCGAAGTACTGCTCGTCACTCATAGTGCTCGCTAGCCTTACACGGTATGGCGCAGCCAAATGGCACCGAAATTCGAAAGTACGGAGATCCCGTTCTCAGGTCGGCGGCCGCCACGATCGCAAACATCGATAGCAAACTGGTCGCGTTGTCAGAAACTATGTTCACGGTGATGTATGCCGCGCCCGGCCTCGGCCTTGCCGGACCGCAAATCGGCGTGCAGAAGCAGATATTTGTCTATGACGTGGATGAAAATCCCCAGGTTCTACTGAATCCGACCATTGTCGAGTCAAGCGGGGAGTGGGTGTACGACGAGGGTTGCCTGTCGATTCCGGGTCTGTATGTGGAAATGCTCCGACCCAAGCAAATATTGGTGCGCGGAATTTCTCTCGACGGCAACACCGTAGAGATAGAAGCCGATGAATTGCTGGCTCGATTGTTTCAGCATGAGATTGATCACCTGAATGGTGTGTTGATGTTTGATCGAATGACTCCAGATCAACGAAAACTAGCAATGGCCGAGTATCGAAAACTTGAGGAGCAATCGCAAAATACCGAACCGGTCCACCTGCGACTGACGTGATTGCTCTGGCGCCGCTTCCCAGCGGGGCGGCCACCCGAATCGTGTACTTTGGCACACCGGAAGTAGCGGTGGCGCCACTAAGGGCATTGCACAAAGCAGGTATTGAGATCGATCTTGTGATCACTCGACCCGATACCAGACGCGGTCGCGGCTCCGAGGTCACGCCGAGCCCGGTCAAGCAAGCGGCCCTAGAGATGAATCTGCGCGTGGCACTTGACATCGAAGATATCTCCGGTGTGAATAGAGATTCCTTGCTCGGCGTCGTAGTTGCCTACGGCAAGTTAATTCCGGCGTCGACGCTGGCGCAGGTGCCGATGATCAATTTGCATTTCTCGATGTTGCCGCGGTGGAGGGGTGCAGCGCCGGTCGAGCGGGCCATCCTGGCAGGCGATCGTACGACTGGTGTGTGCGTCATGCGCGTAGTTGAAGGACTCGACACGGGCGAGGTATACCGACGCAGCGATGTTGAGATTCGTGACACCGACACGGCCGTTGGCCTGCGCGACCGATTAGTACATATAGCGATACCTCTGCTGCTAGATGTCGTGCGCAACGGAGCCGGTATCGGAGCCCCTCAAGTGGGTGAACCGACGTATGCGGCCAAGATCAACGCAAAGGATTTGGAATTTGACTGGACGCTGTCGGCAGAGCAACTTGTTCGAATCACGAGAATCGGGGTCGGTCACACGACATTTCGTGGCAAGCGACTAAACATTCATTCCGCAAGTGCGATGGACAAGCCGGTATCAAACGCACCCGGTCGCATTGTCGAAGCGACTGCGGAAGGCATTGTTGTCGCCACCGGCCATGGCGCCATCTGTTTGCAAAACGTTCAGCCGGAAGGGAAACCCGTGCTCGACGCGCTTAGTTGGTCACGTGGTGCGCGACTAGAACCCAACGAACGGTTCGGCTAAATCGTGCACCCAGAAATCACCTACGGAATTGTCGAGTCATTTGATCCCCATCGCGGACTCGGAATTATCGACGCCGACGGTACAAAATTTTTATTTCATTGCGCTGAAATTAGCGATGGCACCCGCGACATTGAAGTAAGTGCACGAGTAAGTTTTGTGGCGGTCAGCCGCTTCGGGAATTGGGAAGCGTCCGTCGTTACTTTGCGGGCTGCTGAGAGCTCTTGATCTGGACAAAAGCGAGTCGAATATTGGCCAGCGCATCCCGCAGTGTGGCGTGTTCCTCGCCGAGTCGCGGGCCAAGGCCGTCCACCAGGCATGCCACGGCATCAATTGCCAAGGTTGCCTGATCGAGTCTCGGCGGAGTTGCCGATAGATGAATCGCGGCGAGTTCGTACAGCCCCATCACATGATTGACGACAACCACGTTGGCCGGTGTCTCGGCGACGCGTTGGCGCGCTTCGGCGAGAGTCGCCTCGGCTTCGTGCAACGCGGTGGAGTCGGTCGATTCGGTGGGACTGTCGGTGGGATTATCGGTCATCTGCGCTACGATAATGCCCCAAGTGGAGATTCAATCTCCCACCTAACCACGAATACAACGCAGATAAAGTCCCGGAAACAATCGGCCTGATGTTGAGTGAGTGCGATTTGGTCGAGTGCGCAAGTGCGACTTTGTCGCCCGGCGGTTCGATCCGTTTGCGCCCACCAGCAAAAGTCTGATTCAATTCGATACTTACATTCCACAGGAGGCCATACCGCTTGCTCAAGAGAGAACAGCCATAGCACCGCCAGCAAATGAACCGCGGTACAACGACAAAATTCGCGCTCGTGAAGTTCGACTTGTCGATGCCGACGGATCTCAAGTGGGAATCGTCACGATCGCAGATGCACTCGAAAGAGCCCGCATCGCGGAACTCGATTTAGTTGAAGTTGCTCCTTTGGCAGAACCGCCCGTTTGTCGGATCATGGACTACGGAAAGTTCCGCTACGAAGAAGCGCAGCGGCTGAAGGAGTCCCGCAAGAAAACCGTGCAGATCACCATGAAGGAAGTCAAGTTCAAACCAAAGATCGGCAAAGGCGACTTCGACACCAAAGTGCGTCACATTCGGGAATTTCTCGGAGAGGGCCACAAGGTCAAGGTCACCCTGCAGTTTCGCGGTCGTGAAGTTGCACACCCCGAACTGGGAGCCAAAATTCTTGACGGTGTTATTGAAGATCTTGGCCCAATTGCCCGGATCGATACATATGCGCGACTGGAAGGTCGCAGCATGACAATGGTTCTCTCGCCAGAGAAAAATGTTGCCAAGCGATCCAATAACAACAATCACTCGTCGGTAGTCAAGCCAAAAGTAGCGTCACCCGCAGTTGTCGAAGTAATAGTCGACGAAGTGGCGCCAACAGTGGCCGCGGCGACCGACATTTAATCGATTTAGAAACTGACCAAGTAGCCGGAGACAACAAAATGCCCAAGATGAAGACTTCCAAGACAACCGCCAAGCGGTTTAAAAAGACGGGCACAGGCAAGTTGCGTCGTCAGCAATCGATGCGTCAGCACCTATTCGAACACAAGGCGTCCACCCGAACACGTCGACTGGATGGAACGGTCGACGTTCATTCCGGCGATGTCAAGCGCATCAAGCGCCTACTTGGCGAACGATAGAAATTTCTGAAAGGAGTCAGTTATGGCACGTGTAAAACGAGCAGTTCACGCCCGCAAGAAGCACAAGGCGATTCTCGAAAAGGCCAAGGGTTACTACGGCGATCGCAGCCGTACCTTCCGTTCGGCCAACGAGCAGGTGTTGCATTCGGGTCAATATGCGTTTCGCGATCGTCGCGCCAAGAAGGGCGAATTTCGCAGCCTTTGGATTCAGCGCATCAACGCCGGATGCCGACAAAATGATTTCTCCTACAGCCGACTGATTGCCGGTCTCAGCAAGGCCGGGGTGTC
>JBDSKN010000032.1:0-12362 GCA_039916865.1 Ilumatobacteraceae bacterium | reverse complement strand
TTTCTCGGATCATGCCGATCTCGGTGAGTAACCGCTCACGCGATGCTTCCGCCAGTTCCCGCGACTCCCAATCATTTGCCGACATCACTATGACGATACCTGAGCCTGCGTCGTGGATCGGTTGGGTAGCGCGATCTTGATTGCTAGCGTGAAGCATCCATTCGGGCGAGTGGCGAAATGGCAGACGCGCTGGCTTCAGGTGCCAGTGTTCGAAAGGACGTGGGGGTTCAAGTCCCCCCTCGCCCACGAAATCTTCTAAGTTCAAAAATCTTCAATTAGCAAGTCGTGGCGTGATACAAATTTAGGATGTCTAAACCTCCGGCCAGCATCGAAGTTGAGCAGTTGGAAAAAGTCTTTGCCGTGCCGGTACGGGAAGCCGGCCTACGAGCATCATTGCGAAGCTTGGTGCACCGCGAGGTGCGTGAAGTCCGAGCCGTGAACGGGGTCTCGTTCAGCATCGAGCCAGGTGAGATCGTTGGATTCCTCGGGCCAAACGGTGCCGGCAAAACCACCACGCTAAAAATACTTGCGGGTCTACTTCAGCCGAGCGGCGGGAAGGCAACCGTCCTGGGTTTTGTACCCGGTCGTCGCGACCCAGCCATGCTTTCACGGTTGGCGTTAGTAATGGGAAATCGCAATCAGTTGCAGTGGGATCTTCCGGCAATGGACTCATTTGAACTAAATCGAGCCATTTATCGTATTCCGCGCCACGAGTTCAGCGAGATGCGCGATGAGTTGATCAACCTACTGGAGATCGGCGAGTTGGTTACGAAGCCGGTACGAAACTTGTCATTGGGCGAACGGATGAAGATGGAGATAGCTGGATCCTTGCTACATCGACCGACGGTTCTGTTTCTTGATGAACCGACGATAGGTCTAGATATCACGATGCAGAAACGAATCAGATCTTTTATCGGCGAGTACAACCGGCGTTACGGGGCGACAGTTGTGCTGACAAGTCACTACATGGCTGATGTCCAGGCGCTGTGCAAACGAGTCATCATTATTCACCACGGCAAAGTTCTGTTTGATGGTGATCTGTCGGCTCTGTCGCAGAAATTTGCGGCCACCAAAACGATCGTGGTTCGATTTGAGCAAATTCCCGGATCCAATGCAATCGACGGGAGAATTCCCGATCTTGCTCGCTTCGGAACGGTGCTGTCGGTGGCGGATGGGGCCGTCTCGTTGAGTATTCCTCGAGACGAGGTGGCGAGCATTACCGCACAAGTTCTTGGCCAGTATTCGGTACTCGACCTAACAATTGAGGATCCCCCGATAGACGATGTGATCGAACGAGTCTTTGCCACCGGTTCTGCCGTGGAAGGAATTGCGGGTGACTGACACTGTTGCGAAATTCGTTATCCAAGACCACGAGCGTGTTGCGCGGTGGCGCTCAATGCTGTCGCTTTACTGGATGTTGGCGAAAACCTCGATGCAGGTGCAATTCCAATACCGAGCGTCCAACTACTTCTACATGGTTGGCATGGTTGTCGAACCGACGATTTACCTCGTGGTGTGGCGCACGATCGCCAAGTCGAGCGGCGGCGATGTGGGGGGATATACGGCCGGAACATTTGCCGCCTATTACATCGTGTGGACCTTGGTGCGCAATATGAACATTGTTTTCACCCCATTTGGCTGGGAGCAACGGATCCGGGAAGGTGAGCTCTCTGGCCAGTTGCTTAGGCCCGTGCATCCAATTCATTACGACCTTGGATCCTTTGCCGGATGGAAGGTGATAGTGATCGTGTTCTGGATCCCGATTGCGGCGGTACTTTCGCTGGCCTTTCGTCCCACTCTCGACCCCAGCGTGGAGCAATGTGTCGTGTTTTTTGTAGCCATTTGGGGCGCCTATCTGATCCGTTCGATGTTGCTGTGGATATTAGGGATGGTCACCTTCTGGACGACCCGAGTATCGGCGTTGTTTGAGGCGTACTTCATGGCCGAACTTCTGCTCTCCGGACGACTGGTGCCGATGACACTGATGCCCGGTTGGGTGCAGGGACTGAGTTGGTTTCTTCCCTTTAGGTGGACATTCGGATTTCCAATCACCGCTCTAGTCGGACCGATTTCGCGAACCGAACTATTGGTAGGCGTGTTGGCCCAGACGGGATGGGTGTTGTTTGGTGTGCTGATGGTAAAAGTTGTTTGGAAGCGCGGTATTCGCAAGTTTTCGGCGGTCGGCGGATGATTAGCGAGCACACCAACGCGGATACGCCGACGTTTCGATCGGCGCGGGCGCCACGATTGGCATGGACGTATTTTCGTGTTGGGGCGATGAACGAATTGCAGTACAGGTCCAACTTCTTCTTGCAACTTTTGCAGTCGGTGCTGACCCTTGGTGCTGGTCTCGTCGGGCTAGCAGTCGTCTTTGGCCGAACAACGAGTCTTGGTGGTTGGTCTCGTCCGGAACTATTAGTTGTAATGGGCGTGTTCACCATCGTCGGTGGAGTAACGAACACCTTCGTTGTACCCAACATGCAGAAGTTGGTGGAGGATATCCAGCGGGGAACGTTGGACTTTGCGCTAACCAAACCGGCTGACGCACAAACGCTGGTCAGTGTCCGCCAAATTTCCGTTTGGCAAAGTGTCGACATCCTCACCGGCTCGATCGTGTTGATCATCGGAATGGTGCAGTTGGGCGACAACGGCAACGGCGTCAAGGGAGCAGTCTCACTTGTGTTGTTGCTGCTACTTGGAAGTTGGACGATCTACTGCTTTTGGCTAATGCTTGCCTCTTCGGCGTTTTGGTTTATCCGTGTAAACGAAATGCAGGAACTTTTCCATGGGCTTTTCCGTTCGGGTCAGTACCCGGTGCGAATCTATCCCGGGTGGATGCGATTTGGCCTCACGTTTCTTGTGCCGATCGGATTTGCAGTCACCGTTCCGGCGGAGGCGGCGACGAATCGATTAAGCGGGGCGACGGTGCTCGTGGCACTTGCCGCCGCGGCAGTGTTTGGGATCGGCAGCCGCTGGATCTGGCGCACGGGATTGAAACGATATAGCGGCGCGTCTTCGTGATGGGGGTGCTCGCTAGAGTTGAGACCTAGCGTGCAACAATTTACCGAACTTCGGCGGTCCAAAAACTTGCTGTGGAACCTGACGCTGCGAGAGCTACGTTCAAGATACCGCAAGTCCTTCCTTGGTTGGGCATGGTCGATGCTCAATCCGCTTTCCAACATGCTTATTTACTGGTTCGTTTTTGGCGTCGTCTTTGGAGCCACCGCCCCGGTTGGTCACCCATCCGGAATCAAGGTCTATGCGCTCTATTTGTTGACCGGAATATTGCCATGGGGTTTTTTCTCCCTCGTCACCAATCTTGGCATGGGGTCGCTACTGGGTAACGCAGGTCTCGTGCGCAAGGTTGCCTTCGCTTGGGAGACATTGGTCTTTGCGCAGGTGATCTTTGCCTTTGTTCAGTTCTGCATTGAGATGTCGATACTGTGTATCGCCCTGCTAATAGCCGGTAGCCCGATACTTCCCTGGATTCCGGTCGCATTTTTGTTGATGTTTCTTCTTGCGGTGTATGCGTCTGGGTTTGCATTGGCGCTCGCTGCGAGTGCGGTGTTTTTTCGCGATCTGCGCTATCTATGGACGATCGTTATTCAAGTGATGTTTTTTGCCACACCGATCATCTACACCCCAGATCGCCTTGACGGAAAACTACACCCATATATTGAATTCATCCTGCACTGGAATCCGATGGCGGTATTTATTCAGTCGTTTCGACACATGTTGTACTCGGGTCGTACCCCAGAGTGGGGAAGTATCGCCTATCTCGTGGGCGCATCGGTTGCATCCTTCCTCTTCGGGTGGTTCGTATTTGGCAAATTATCGCGACGCATCGCCGAAGAGTTGTGACAGTTGTCGGCGCCAGTTAGCTCTGCACCTTCCAGGTTGCAGGAATAGTGACGACACCCTCCTCAAACAAATCAATTTGATGTACATCGAATCGAACCCAATTATGACAATGGTCGTACTCGGTTGTGCCGGTAGCATCCGTGATTGCCATGGAGAGAAAATAGGTTCCCTCAAGTAACGGCAAGATCGGTATTTGAATCGACACCGATATTGGTTCATTTACTGCGCGAAGCGGAACTTCGAGGCGCTGTGATGTGCTCGACCACACAATCTCTCCGTCCAATTTGGAAATTGTGGTCTTGAGGATCGGCGCCATAAGGCGTGACTGAGGAGTGAGTTCACCGTGCACCTCCACCGAGCCATTCGTATCGATTCGATCCACGGCACGGCCGGTTTCATCTCGGAGTTCGATCAATGTGAAATGGGCGTCGCCGGTACCCCAACGTTCACGCAAATTGGCGTCCTTGCGTGCATGCTCCGTGTAGCTGCCACCGGTATAAGCAGCAATCACGTCGGCGGCCGGACCACGCTGTTTTAATCGTCCTTTTTCCAACCAGATAACTTCCTTACATAATTGCTGGACGGCCGGCAGGCTGTGACTTACTACGACAATCGTGCGACCTTCTCGGCGAAACTGCTCAATTTTCTCGCTGCTCTTTCGCTGAAAAGCCTGGTCCCCAACGCTAAGAATTTCATCGATGAGCAATATTTCGGGTTCGACATGAGCGGCGATCGAAAAACCAAGCCGTACGGTCATTCCCGAGGAGTAGTCCTTCACCGGAATATCGATGAATCGTTCCACCCCGGCGAACTCGACGATGCTATCGAACTGCCGCTCGATATCTTTCTTCGACATTCCCAGGATCGCGCCGTTGAGAAACACGTTCTCGCGACCTGAGAGTTCAACATGGAAACCCGCACCAAGTTCGAGCAGAGCCGCGACCGTGCCGTCAATACCGATGGTTCCTTTTTCAGGGTGGTAGATGCCGGTCAAGCATTTGAGCATTGTGCTCTTGCCCGAACCGTTCGAGCCAATTATTCCAAGGGTTGCACCGTGATCAACATCAAACGAAACATCTTCGAGTGCCCAAAATTCTTCGTATCGAGCTCGCCTTCCCCGCAGTAGGGCCGCCTTGATGTAACGATTCCGTTCGTGGTAGAGCCGAAAGTTCTTCGAAACGGAATCAACAACGATCGCGGCGGTTCCCATTGCGCGTATGACCTTAGTTGCGTTGGGCAGCAGAAGGTTGCGCCGCCATCTGCGCTAGTTGAGTTCGAAGTGATGCAGGAAGAACTTTTCGATCCCAATTGATGATCAGCGAGTCGGCGTGCTCAAGATAGTAGGTGAGCTCTTCGGATGGATTCCTTGAGTCCTGATACCAGGGCATATGTCGGGCCACATAGGGGGGTGCGGAGCGAAGGGATTTGGAATTTTGATGGTTCTCGCCCGGTCGATACATGGCAAATGTGGTGTCTATATCTGCGATGTAATAACCGGGAGCGTAAGTGTGCAGCCAGAACTGTGATTCCCAAGCCACGACACTTTTGGCGTGCTCATAATGATCCGGCAAATCATCAATTCGCAAACCAAAACCAACTTTGTCGATGTCAGGATGGTCGGTAAGCATTTTGGCGAACACATCCAACACATCTGACGGGCATTCACTACTCGGTACCACATCGGGGTCGGTGACAACGAAATGAGTCGAAAGACCCAATTCGGGAACAAGTCCACTTAGCCATGGTCCGCGATGACCAAAGTTGATCTCATTGAACAAAGTGTGATGCGGTGATGATTTGAGATAGTCAACAAGCGGAGGAAAGGTGCTTGCATTGTCACAGAACCAGATATTTTCTTGTCCAATTTCCTCAAGCCAGTTCACTAGTTGGCGCAAGGATTCGAGCCGATCGCGAGTGATAATGATGACCGGATATTGAGTCATGGAATTATGAAGATGCCGAGAATCTGGCGAAGAATCTACTCAAACGTTGGCCTATCCGGTAACTTTTCGAGGCTTCAATTTCGGCAACACGAATTCGTAGACGATCGCGCTGATCGGTCATGGCGACTTGCATCAGCAGTAATTGGTCGTGCTCGCCAGTAAGTGAGTTCAGTTGTGCCTGGAGAGAATTGCGTTGTTCAACGACTTCCTCAATTCCTCCACGAACCTGCAACAGGTCCCGACGGGTCTTGACCAGTTCGGAGATCTTGCCCTCGATGTATTGGCTGATGTGTTCATTTTTCATTCGTAGACCACGGGCCTCAACGAAGAGTTCCTTGATCAATTCATCTCGATCATCTGGCGATGAAGTCATTCACATCAGCATATCTATTGCGTTTCGGTGCACGACAGTAACAGGCCGACTTAAATTCAGGGGGCGAGTAGATTTGTCGATAATGCCAAATGTCTTAGCCCTTCTTAAACGTTCAACCAAATGGATTGAGTACGCGTATGTGATTGTTTTGGTTAGCGCACTCACTCAAGGACCAGTGTTCAAAGTTTGGTGGGCGAGTGCAAAAGCATCGGAAGTTTCAATTTCCGAGACTTTTCGACTTACATTTATTGCGGTTCAGATTCCGGCACTCATATTGATCGGGTACCGAATTCAAACCTCTCGAATGCGGACAGTGCCAGTTGTACTTATGGCCAGTTTTGTGACATGGATGTGGCTGTCAACATTGTGGGCCACGTCCGGACGGGACACAATTGTGGAGGCCACGGCGCTTGTCATGACCGCCGCGGCTGGGCTGTACTTGGCGCGAAGTTTTTCACCAATTCAACAGATGTTCTTGACCTGTTTGGCGATGCAACCGGGAGTCATCTTCTCGTACATTGCGGTAAAGCGGAATTGGGAATTGGCGATCAGTGAAGAGGGACACTGGGTGGGTATCTACTTCAATCGAAATTCCCTGGCTCCAGTTGCCGCGGTCGGGTTGATTGCATCACTTGGGTTGCTATGGGTGGTTGTTTCTCGACGATCCAAGCAGTGGTGGCCGGTAATTTCATTCATTCTCATTGATGTTGCACTGTTCGATGGATATGTTTTGTCTCGCACTCGGTCAAGCACATCGGTTGGGGCAGTTGTGGCGTTTGGTTTGGTATGGGCATGCTGGTCGGTGATTCGACTGTTGCACCGGCGAGGAATTCTGACGATCGATCAAGTTCGTCGCTATGTGTACTTCTCGTGTGTTGTGGTGGCCAGTAGTGGTACGTGGGTTCTGTTTAAATTTCAGTCGACAATATTGCGGTGGCTCGGCGAAGAGGACTTCTTCAACGGACGGGCCGCCATTTGGCATTACGGCTGGACTGGTTTTTTGGATCGACCGATCTTTGGTTGGGGTTGGATGTCGGCGTGGAAATCGTCGATTTTTCTTAAGCGAGACTTGTGGTGGACGGTTCAAGGTGCGCAGTTCTCGCACAGCTCATACATTGACGTATTACTGGGCGGCGGAATAGTAGGCGCTATCTTGCTTTTGCTGGTGCTTGTATATGGCGGATATTCACGAATTGACAGCGGACTGCTGTCGCCGGCGGGTCAATGGTCATATTCGATCATGTTCTTTGTATTGTTGGCATCAACGCAAGAGAGCTTCGTAGTTGGCAATCACTTCCTGTGGCTTTTGCTTGTGGCATCCGTGATTGGAAGTGGCGGAGCAAGAGTCGATAACTCTATTGCTCCTCAAGAAGTGACAACATGAAATTTCGTGCGTCATCCGGGGTCTGACGTAGCCCGCTTTGACTGATTGGTTTCACCGCAACCTGAGATATCAAAGGATGCGACGGTCGTTGGTCCAGTTCCCCATCGCCAAATAGCTCCTCGTGGACCTTTTCGCCCACCCTTAGTCCGACAACCTCAATTCGAACATTCTTGCCTGAGTTCTTGACTAATTGTGTTGCAACGTCGTAAATGCTGACAGGTTTTCCCATATCCAAGACAAGCACTTCGCCTGTACGGCCGATTGCACCGGCCTGAATCACAAGCTGGACCGCCTCAGTAATAGTCATGAAATAACGGGTGACACCGCGATGGGTCACCGTAACTGGCCCACCCTTTGCAATTTGATCCCGAAACGACGTAAGAACGCTGCCGCGCGAACCTAGGACATTGCCAAAGCGAACCGAGATGAACTTTCCGGGCGGCGCGGAAAAGGCAAAGTCGGCGGTGATGCGTTCAGCCAATCGCTTCGAATAGCCAAGGACGCTAGTCGGATTTGCCGCCTTGTCGGTCGAGATATTGATGAACACACTGACATGGTTTCTCTGTGCCGCTTGCAAGAGTGTTTGAGTACCAAGCACATTGGTTTGGTATGCCTCGTTTGGGTAACGCTCGAGAAGCGGAAGATGCTTTAAAGCGGCGGCATGAAAAACGACCTCTGGTCGACGAGTATCAAAGATGTGATTAATTGTTTGAACATCTCGAAGATCGGCTAGCACTGTTTGAGGAGTGTCCAGAAGCGCGCGACCATATATGGAAAGTTGAACTTCGTGAAGCGCGCTTTCATCGCGGTCGAGCATGATGATTTCTGCGGGAGCAAACCGAGCCAACTGGCGACAGAGTTCGCTTCCGATGCTTCCACCGGCTCCCGTGACCATCACACGGCGGTTGACAATGTATGCGGAGATTTGCTCGAGGTCGATGTGCACGCGGTGACGCCCGAGTAAGTCTTCATCGGTGAGGTCTCGAATATCGGCGGTGTCGAGAGGGCGTTCGCTGAAGTCCTGTACCGCGGGAAGCACCTTGACTTCCATGTTGAGTCCCTTGGCAAGTGAGGCGATGTCGTTGATTAGGTGTGAATCGGCACTGGGGATGGCAATGAGCAAGATGTTGGCCCCAGTCTTGCCACGCGCTTCGGCAAGCGACTCTCTTCCACCCAGCACAGGAATTCCGGAGATGCTCAGTCGGTGAGTGTGTTCATTGTCATCAAGAAATGCGACAGGTAGATAGGTCGAACTTGGGTTACGAAGCAGAGTGTTAACTATTTGAATTCCACCTTCGCCCGCCCCGTAAATGATGATCTTGGCCGCCGTTTCTGCGGTTGGCCGACGAAGCTGTTCTCGCATGAATCGCCATGCATATCGATTGCCCGCGGTCAAGAACAGCCCAGCAACTCCGGCGACGGCAATCACACTGCGCGGAAATGGCTTGTCTGAAAAATCGAAGAAACGCAACATCAGCATTACCAATGTCGTCAACGCCGAGGCCAGAATGAGACCTGCTATTTCGTCAAAACTTCCGTAACGCCATCTCCGTCGATAAATTCCGACCAGGAAACCGATAACTGCCTGAACGACCACAATGATCGGCAGAATCCGAAAAATAGACTCCTTGGTCGCTCCATAGGGATCAATGTGTCCCTGATAAACGAATCGAGCGTACGAGGCAACAATGGCTGCTAGTGACCAAGAAACAATGTCAAGGACGAATTGAACAACCGCGGAAGTGCGTGCGAATGCCGGCGAATCTACGATGCGCTCGGCCACCTCGCTAAGGCGCGTCCGGCCTACTTTCATTTCGCCATCTTACGGCTAGTGCTGGACCAGAATGACGCCGACAATGGAGTTGCCGGCATGTTCAGCAATTGCCCGTACTCGCTCGAGTTCATCACTTCGACTTGTATTCGAATCTGCCATGAGTACGACAACCGAGTGAGGTGGTGGGAGTAGTTCCGTCGCTGTGAGGTGCTCCACAGAGGCCAAGGCGGCGACCGTAATTGAGTTTCCTGACACGGCCTGCTTAAGGGCCGTAACGGACGAGTCGTTGTCGTTGTCACCGATCGAGAGAAGACGAACCGATGTGGCCCCATGTAGTGACATTTGATGAATCAACCCTGCGGCGACATGTTGTGAACTTGAATCCCGCGCATCGGGCCGAATGATGCCGAGGGCGAGTTTCTCGCCAACAATGGCTACGAGCTTTCGTCGCGTACGGATCTTCTTATCCGAGACGGATAATTGCAGCACAATGAGCAATCCAAGAAGCGCACCGACTCCGAGGCCGAAACCGTAGGTGGAGGCATTGACCGTGTCCACCGTGGGCCCAATATTTTCTGAGGTAGTTGAAAGGAGCACCATTTCACCGGTGACCAGCTTCTTCCCGATTGCCAATGCCTGAGCCTCGCCTTGAGAACTATCTGTCAGGGCATTGACGATGGTTTCGGCACGTTCAAACCCTTGTTGAATACTCTGGGCACGAAGTCGTGATATTTCTGCCACATACGCATCAATTGCGATGTTGCATTCGTCAGCGGTTGGTTCGGCACACGTGAACGTATAGGAAAGTGTTCCAACGCTGAGAAATGTAAATTTCTTCTTACCTTCCCCCTCGTTGGTATCGATGAGTGAAAATGTTTCCTTTGATCGGCTCACCGACACCGTCGTATCGGCATTAATACTGTCGGCGATCCTTCGGCGAGTCTCGGGGGTCTGCAGAACGATCAATTGGTTATCAAAACTAGGGTAGGGAACGATTGATGCGGGATCGATTCCCGCGACTGCCAATGCAGCGGACTCGTCTCGAGCCTCGTAGACCCGAACGATTTGTACATGGCCTGGGGATGTTTGCAAGTCAGACTCGTTGACAAACAGAAAACCGACACACAGGAGCATTACCAAGGGGATAATCCACCATCGCAATACCAACGCGTCTCGCACTGAGCGTAAATCCATTTCAGGAAAACTGGAATCGGTACCGCGCATAAACATAAAGTCTACTGGGAGCAATAAGTGGAGAGTGATGCGCGAATTCGAATGCTCTGGCGTGTCACGATGGAGGTGATGGTTTCACAGCTTGATGATTTGCAGCGTGTGCTTGGTTATGTTGACGCGGTAGATGACCGTGTTGGCAGTTCCAAACTGGGCGATGAATTACTTTCTGTTCCATTTTGGAAGCCCGAATTCTGTAAAGCGATCATTCGTGCAGCCGAGGTGGTCGGTGGATTTGATGTCAATGAAGGGGACCCTGTACCGGGGCATGAGATCTCATTGGCAGCCATTAGTCCCAGACTTTTTGATGCGGTTCAACATGACATGGGACGGCGGGTGTGGCCACAGTTTCGTGAACACTGGCCACTCATTGACTACCACGGCATTAACGATGCTTTCATTATTAAATTCAAACCCGGGGGGCAGGAGGAGTTGCGACTGCACCATGATGTGGCCCAAGTTTCAGCGAGTGTGAAACTGAACGATGCATATGAGGGAGCCGTCCTTGAGTTTCCGAGACAACACATCACCAACTCATCCCTACCGGTCGGTACGCTGTTGGCATGGCCGAGTTTGGTGACTCATCCTCATAGGAGCACCGCAATTACCAGTGGCGTGAAATATAGCCTCACTATTTGGTGCGAATTGCCCCTCACCGTTCACTAATTATGAATCCTCCTTTCATTCGTTCCAGCGCAGCGACCTTCTTGGTAATATTTTTGGCCGGATGCGGGCAAGCATCACTAGCTATAAATGTGCCAGCGTCAAATACAAGCGCACCCACGACGACAACAACGGTGGAGGAAACAGGAGTCTCAGCGGTCAATCAGCGAAGCGGACTGAGCACCAAGGCGGCGCAACAAAAACTGATAGACCTCGGGTTCTGGTTGGCCAGTGTTAATGGAACATATGACAGCACAACGCGTCAAGCGGTAATGGCATTCCAGAAGTATTATCGGTTGCGCCCAACTGGCAGTATCAACGATGCCACGGCCTGGTTATTGGATCGGCAACAGATTCGTCCCCGGGGATTGTCGAGCGACGGAACCATGGCCGAAGTCGACAAATCGAGGCAGTTGGTATTTCTCGTACACGATGGCGAGACGGTATTTGTCCTCAATGCGTCAACGGGCGACGATCGTGAATACACCGAACCCGACGGCAATTCGCCCGGAAGATTGATCTCCGGAAAGGCAATTACACCTGTAGGTAAATTCAAGATCAATCGCGAACGCCCGGAAGGTTGGTGGGTGGGCGACCTCGGACAGATCTATCGGCCAAAGTATTTCGTGGGCGGGATCGCAATTCATGGTTCCTATAGTGTTCCGGCGTACCCGGCGTCTCACGGATGCGTGCGCATAAGTATCGCGGCGATGGACATGATCTGGGATCTTGACCTATTACCTCGCAACACTCTGATCTGGGTCTATGAACAAACCTAAGTGATCAGGGTTTTCGACGTACTCGAAGATGTCGATCGTGAGCATTTAGACAACTTCCGTCATCAAGATTAAAGCGCCATCCGTGCAATGTGCATACGAGCTGATCGCCTTGAATCTCGCCAAACACCGAAAGATCGGCCTGACGATGTGGACAGTGGCGCTGCATGACGTAGTCACCAAGCTCGATTTCCTCGAGATCCCCTGGCTGAGGTGATGTTTGGCGAACGGCCTCGGCCTCGGCCCGATGCATCCGCTCCACTGACAGACTTTTGAAAAAATTGTAGAGATACTCATTAAATTCACCGTCTCGCCATGCACTAAAGCGACAGGACAGCAAAAGCGAATTGGACCAATC
>JBDSKN010000031.1:0-8649 GCA_039916865.1 Ilumatobacteraceae bacterium | reverse complement strand
TGTCGCCGGCGGTATGTGCCGGTCCAACTTCGATTAGCTCAATGGATCGTCCGCCGACCTCAATATCTAATCGCCCATCAAAAGTTCGAGTCGGTGGGACCAACTCAATATCGTCGAATTCAAAGTCACCAAAAAAGCCGCGAAAGAGTTCACCGACCTCGCCCGGTGCCCTATTTAGCGCGGCCAAAATACTCGGTGGAACTTCGGTCATCTCGTGGGCGGTTGCATTCGAGGCAATGATTTCGGCGCCTCGCACCAATTGATTGCCATAGCAGTGATCACCGTTTGCATGCGTATTGACAACTGTCCCAATCGGCGCTGTTTGGACTGCATGTGACATTGATTCGAGCATTGCGGCGGTTAGTTTGAGATCGAACAGGGTGTCGATTAACAGTGATGATCCGTCACCCACAATCAGTCCGGCATTGCTGTATCCCCAACCACCATCAGGCTGTAGGTACGCGTAGCAATTGTCTCCGATCTCGTGCAGTCCCAATGTGAATTTCGAGAAGTCTGTCGTCATGTTTTCTACAACCTTGTCAATCGGCTGATGAAGTTTCGTAGAGCGGAAGCAGGGCGGCACCGATCGCCCCCGCCAATTCACCAAGTTCGGCCGGGCGCAATTCTGGAATGTCCCGATGGGAACCGGAATACAACATTTCGGCAAACCATCGGCGGACTCCTGGCATCAGGATTTCGGACGATGTGACAAGCCCACCGCCAAGCACGATGCAGGACGGATCGGTCGTGTTGGTGAGATTGGCAAGCCCGAGGGCAATCCATCTTGCATACTCATCAAGAATCTTGAGCGCGTCCGTCCCTCCATTTATTGCCCGGCCGATCAACGATTCGCCCGACTCACCGCCTGCCAGATACGCCAATCCCGAACCCGATGCGTATCTCTCCCAGCAGCCGCGTCGACCGCAGGGACACAGTGGTCCGGCCGGATCCACCACCACATGGCCAATTTCGCCGGCAAAACCGTGCGCGCCGTGTTGCAGTTTTCCGCCAGATACCAGGCCTCCACCAATTCCCGTACCGAGCGTCACCATCCATACATCGCTGTGTCCCCGAGCGGCGCCGTATTGCCACTCCGCCAAACATGCCAGCGTCGCATCGTTTTCCACCCAAACGCGCGTACCCAGTCTCGCCTCCAGATCGGCACGCAATGGAAATTCAATTGCGCCATTCAAATTGGGAGAAGCCCGTATGACTCCTTGAGGAGTAACTAGTCCTGGCACTCCGACACCGAGCGAGTCATGCGAACTGAGTTCGTTATCAATTTGCAGAAGCAGTTCGACAAGATCTTTGGCCTTTGTAGTTGGCTTGCGAACTAGGCTCTCAACAACTCCTTGCTCATTGATGACGACTCCAAGACACTTCGTACCGCCAACATCAATGCCCGCTCGGAGCGTCACGATTCGCTGCGGGTCTTCAGTTCCTTAAGGGTATCCAATATGCGGACCTCGGCGCGACGCTTCACAAATCCAGGAAGTGGAATCACAAGTTCAATCGCCAAATCATAAGTGACCCGAGTTCCATTGGAAACAGGCTCGAATTTGTAGGCCCCAAGAATCGATCGCATTATGTCACCCGCGACGAGCGTCCACGACAATCGCTTGGGAGCCTCGGAGAAGTCGTACGCGAGGGTGTAGTGGGTACTGCGCCCGAAAGCTGATGCACGATATTCCACCTTGGTCGCGCGACCCTGCTGATCGCGATCGAGGACTGTCGCCTCCTTCACGTCGTGAGCCCACTCGGGATATTTCTCAAAATCGCTGGCAATTGAAAAACAGTGTTCGGGGGTAGCCGAAATTATCGTGGTGTCGGATCCGGAGTCAACCATGCACACCATCTTTGCCGATCGCGGGGTTCGGAGTGAGGGATTTAGAGTTATCCCGAGGAGAAAATGAGCCATGCCGGCTTGACCACAGTCCATTTAACCCGAGTCCGAACAGGGGTACGAGAACTCCAAAGGCCAGTGTGCTCCCGGCTCGACCGTTGGTCGATGTGCGGGCGAGGGCGGTAGCTAATCCACAAAGACCCTGAACGATCAGGCTTCCATTCATTAACCGGCGGATTTTGGCGCTGCAAACGTGGCCCAAGAGAAGATACAACGAGGCAACCGAAATATCGTCGTATCTACTGCGCTGCGCCGCAGTGAAGTATCCCCAGATAAAACTTGCTACTCCGACCGTAAACAACACAAGGGAAACGAAGACGCCGGTGGCGCGAAGATATGGGGTGAAGAAAACTGCCGACGCAGTCGCGGAGACCACAAACATCCCGGTGCCCACGATATTCAATTTGAGTATTGCGCTCACATCGCTACCTGAAGTGCGCTTGCCAAGCGCTTGGTCAAGACGTCGTAATCGAATAGTTCGAGTGCCCGTCGGCGCGATTCGAGTCCCATTGCGCTTCTCAATTCGTTGTCGGTCAGAATATTTTGGATCACTTCGATCACCGACTGCACATCGGATGGGTTGGCGACGACGCGCCCGGTTACTCCGTCCAAAACCGCTTCTGCCGCGCCTCCAGAATTTCCAGCAATCTGTGGAATGCCACACGATGCGGCTTCGGCGAAGACAATCCCAAATCCTTCCTGCTCGAGACCGCCCCATCGACTCCGACAGAGCATCGCATAGATGTCGGCACATCCATACAATTTGGGCATTAGGTCATTGGCAACTCGACCCATAAACCGAACGGGCGCTTTGAGTTCATTAGCCATGCGCTCCAGTCGAGCCCGGTCTCGGCCCGCTCCGCCGATTACAACGACCAAATTGGGAGTCGACTTGCGGAGTTGGGCGACCGCCTTGATGAGAATGTCAAATCCCTTACGCGGTACCAGTCGACTTATGCCAATTATTAATTGGGCATCTTGGCTAATCCCAAGTTCATCGCGTGCACGGACGCGCTCGGCGATAGTCAACGGCACAAATCGTCCGGTATCTACGCCAGGCGGGATTACCGTCATTGGAAGTTGGTGATCAACTAAAGACTGAGCCTGCGCGGCCGGAAATCCGCCGGCAGCGATGACATGTTCGGCCCGGCGCAAAACATACGAAAGGGCTTGCCGTGAAATCGGTAACCGACCCGGAACGGTAACTTCCGCACCGTGCACGACCACCATGTAAGGCAATTTAAGTGACGGGCCAACGAGACCCAACGGAACTGCTGGATCCAATACGACGAAGTCGGCGTTAAATCTAGACGCCATGCGGTTGATTCGCTGGACCATCAACGGATGAGGCAGCAGCACCGA
This sequence comes from Ilumatobacteraceae bacterium, assembly GCA_039916865.1. Taxonomy (GTDB): domain Bacteria; phylum Actinomycetota; class Acidimicrobiia; order Acidimicrobiales; family Ilumatobacteraceae; genus UBA3006. Next base: position 5,384 of record JBDSKN010000031.1, on the reverse strand, counting down.
TTCTCGAACACGGTGGATTTCAAAATTTTGATCGGCATCAAATGTTTTTGAGTCCTTATGTGGGCTGGTCAAAACCGCGAATGAGTCGGGAGGCAATCGCCTCCACCACTCCCATAACAAATTTTGAATTCCCCCAATTTTGGGAGGAAAGTCATTTGTTACCAGGAGGTGTTTCACTTCGCGGTCACACTCGCACGCGGGGCTCGGGCAAATGTGACAATTCGTCGATCACGAGCGGGGCCGTGTCGTGATATGGAATCAAGTGTCGAAGATTCAATCGAGCCGCCGCCCACACCGCATGTGCTCGCAGCATTGGATCGGGATGCTCGAGGTAATGCTTGACGACATCGCATATTTGGCTGTTCAGCGGATCACCAATATTACCGAGCACGACTAGCGCATTTCGACGAACCCAATCTGGGTTGCGGTTCGCGATGTACCAAGAACCTACGACGCTTAGTAATGCATCGTCGTCGCTGGTGAGTAAAAAGAGCACCGAAATCCACGGTTGGATATCGGCGGAAACTTCCTGACGCGACCGAAAGCGTATTGTTGGTGGGCACGACTCTTGGCAGTCGTCACAGCCATAGATACGATCGCCCAACGCGTGGCGGTAACTCCGATCGAAGACTCCCGGTTTCTGAAGTAGCCAGGCCAAGCATTTCCGCGCATCAACTACCCCCGGTTCGACGATTGCGCCAGTTGGGCATGAGTCGAGACACCTCCGACATTCTCCGCATCCGTCGCTGGCAAGTCGCTCATTACCGACTAGCGGAGCGTCGGTGATGACGCTTCCAAGAACAAAATTGCTACCTGCACCCGAAATCATCAGATTGGCATTTTTTCCGTACCAGCCGAGTCCGGCGAGATATGCAGATTCTCGATCAACGAGTGAATTGTCATCGGCAAAAACGATTGCACGCCATCCATCACCGCGCAAGAAGTCCGCAACCGCTTGCAAGCCGTGCCGAAGTTGTTCGTAGTAGTCGCTCCAGGCATAGCGTGCCACCCTGGCGCCTTGCGGTTCGGATACTGGCGTGGCGGGAGACGCGTACGAGAATGCGCCAACGACTAGCGAGCGCGCGTCCGTCAAGCTCGCTGCCGGGTTGGTGGATCGCTCGGGATTGCGGAATGTAAATTGCATTGTGTCGCTTAGACCATCGCGATTGCGAGATACTAATGCGTCATGCGCGCGATCCATTTTTATTGCTGGGGCGATGCCGACTCGATGCAAGCCGGCCCGTCGACCGACTTCGAGGGCGGCAACTGAATACGGTCCGGCCAGTTCGGAAGATAATTCGGGTTTCTTAACTAGCCGCACGATGCCGAAGCGTAGGCACCAATCCGGCGTTTGCGAGCAACTTCACTGCCCGTTGCTCGTAAATATCAAAGATTACGGCAGTTTCGCTGGCGCCGCCGCAGAGATGGGTGACCAAACAGTCCTCGCATGCAGGGCTTTGACGCATAGAGCATGTGGCGCAACTAATGACGAGCGGATCCATGTCAAAATTTTGACCCATGGGTGTTACAGGATTAGCGGCTCGGGCGTGCCGACCGTTAGACGATGACAGCGCCGACCATATCAATGTTGAGAATCTTGACGGTTCCGTTGGCCGGGAATAGCGCTGCCAAGGGTTGAGCATCATCGGCGGAACACATCGCCGCCACAGATGGTCCGGACCCAGAGAGCCAGGCACACCACGCCGGACCGGCCAAGGCGGACTTCATCGCAGCCTCCGATTCCGGAGCGGCAGCCAGTCGAACACCTTGATGGAGTCGATCCTGTGTCGCGACTCGGAGGGCGGAAACATCGCCGGCCGCTAGGGCGGCGATCAACAGACTTACATGGCCAATGTTGAACACCGCATCGTGAAGCGGCACGGTTTTGTCAAGCGTTGTTCGCGACTCATGAGTAGATGTTTGCGATTCGGGAATCCAGACCACGACGGTCGGGTCGAAACCTAGCGGAACTCGCACTACACGACCCGAGGCACTGGCGACGACTCCGCCAAAAAGCGAAGCTGCCACATTGTCCGAGTGACCCTCCAATTGTGTAGTGATGGCCAATATCCGATTTCTCTCTTGCTCCAATTTCTCGATCGAAACTCCGTGGCGTTGGACATGGGCAACAACCGCCCCTCCGACTCGCGCCGCTCCACTAAATCCGAGACCACGTCCCATCGGAATTACGGATCTGGCCCACAATTCACCTTGACCACCATTGTGCCTAAATGCACCATGTGCCGGATGCTTTGGCCCAATGCGATGTGCTCCTTCAGGAATGTCCGAACCATCGATTATTCCCGCTTCGAAGTAGAGCGACAGGGCCATTCCGACGGCATCGAAACCCGGCCCAAGATTTGCCGAACTGGCCGGTACTCGAACCGAGAATGAATTCGATGGTGTATTCATGGCAGATTCATCGTGTCCTATCGTCCCACGGAACTACTGATTCGGATCAACGCGTCCAATACTCGTTGGGCCGCGCCGGAGTCAATGCTGTCTGACGCTAATCCAAGAGCGGTTGGAATCGTTTCTGCCTTACCCGCTACCACAAGACCGGCGGCTGCGTTGAAAACAACAATGTCCCGAATCGGCCCTTGGTTACCTGCCAGTACTTCCCGAACAACTCGTGCGTTGTATTGAGGTGACCCGCCTCTGACCGAGCCGGTATCGGCACGAGCCAGGCCGAAGGAAATTGCGTCGATCTCAAACTTGGACACGGCCCCGTTGTGCATTTCCGTCACCGAACATAAGCCGCTGAGCGACAACTCGTCCATCCCACCATGGCCATGAACGATCCACGCCCGTTGCACGCCACGTGTTGACAAGACATGCGCCATTGTGGGAGCGACACTTGGATCTCCGACTCCCACGACCATAAAATTCACCGCCGCAGGGTTGGCCATTGGACCCAACAGATTGAAGGCCGTGGGTATGCCGACCTCGCGGCGCGACGGCCCGGCGTGACGGAAAGCGGGATGAAACCTTGGCGCGTAACAAAAACCCATTCCTGCTTCGACAACGCATTGCGCCACCCCCGCGCCGTCGATATCAATTGTCACTCCCAACTCTTCCAGCACGTCGGCGGTTCCGCATTGCGAAGTAGCCGCACGATTACCGTGCTTGCAAACTGGTACGCCAGCACCAGCAATTACAAGAGACGCCATAGTTGAAATATTTACAGACTGGCTTTGATCGCCGCCGGTGCCGACGATATCAATACTTTGCGAGGCGATCTCGGGCGGCAGGTCGACTCGCGAAGATGCTTCAATTACGGCGGACAGCATCCCTTGCAACTCCTCGGCGGTCTCCCCTTTGGCCCGCAAAGCGACTATGAAGGCGGAGATCTGCGCCGCAGTCGCCTCACCGCTCAAGATGAGACTCATCGTGCGGCCGGCTTCACGAGACGTTAGGTCACGACCTGCAACTAGTTGGCCAATGACTTCCGACCATTGATGAGTGCCGTCGCCGGCAGTCATTGCCGACCCCAATTATGCGGTTCGACGACGTTGGCGCAATATTCGCCGACGTTCGCTTGCGGTCGCACCACCCCAGACACCCTGGTGTTCGCGACTGTCGAGGGCATAGTGCAAACACGCTATGCGAACTACACAGTCGGCACACACAGATTTTGCGACATCGGCATATTCGTCATTGTCCGGATAGAAAATTTCGGCATCGAGCCCCTGGCATGCACCTTTGCTACGCCACGACATATCGACCACTGTCACCCGTTAACCCCCGTAGGCCCTCTAATAACCTCTGGGCAGATGGTAGGACGACGACAAGTGTTTACGCGAATTCGTGCAATGCCAGCGATGGAGATTAGTTGGCTGAATTCTCCTGAAGGCTTTCTAGGCCCCGAGTAAATCGACCGGCGTGACGCGCTTTGGCCTTGGCCAAAGTCTCAAACCAATCGGCTACTTCGGCAAAACCTTCCTCGCGAGCGATCTTGGCAAACCCTGGGTACATCTGGGTGTACTCATAGGTTTCTCCGGCGACCGAAGCTTTGAGGTTCTGTTCGCTGTCGCCGATCGGCTCACCAGTGGCGGGGTCGCCAACTTCGGCAAGATATTCGAGATGCCCATAGGCATGACTCGTGTCGCCATCCGCCACGTTTTTGAACAACGACGCAATATCAGGTAGGCCCTCGACATCCGCCTTTTGGGCGAACCACAGGTAGCGACGGTTGGCCTGGCTTTCGCCAGCGAAAGCTTGTTTGAGATTCTCATGTGTCTTGGTGTTGAGAAGTTGAGCCATGAGATCAGGGCAGATCGGAACGGTCAAGGTTCATCACCCTGGCCCATGCCGCGACGAAGTCCTTGACGAACTTTTCTTTGCCATCGTCGCAGGCGTAAACCTCTGCCAGTGAGCGAAGCTCCGAGTTCGAACCAAAGATGAGATCTGCCCGGGTCGCAGTCCACATGGCTGCCCCGGTCGCCCGGTCGCGGCCTTCGAACAGTTCCTGCGTGTCATCCGTTGCCTTCCACGCCGTGCCCATATCAAGCAAGTTGACGAAGAAGTCGTTGGTCAGATTGCCCAGCTTGTTGGTAAGGACGCCGTTCCGCGAGCCGTCGAAATTCGTACCTAACGCACGCATTCCACCAACGAGGACGGTCATCTCAGGCGCCGTCAATGTCAGTAAATTTGCCTTGTCGACGAGCAGTGATTCGGTCGAAACCGTGAACTTCGCCTTCAGATAGTTGCGGAAACCATCAGCCGCGGGTTCGAGGTATTGGAACGATTCAACGTCGGTCTGCTCCTGCGAAGCGTCGCCGCGTCCCGCAGCGAACGGAACTGTCACCTCGTGGCCGGCGGCCTTCGCGGCCTTTTCAACACCAACGTTTCCTGCCAGCACAATCAGGTCGGCAAGCGACACATTGCCTGCTGCGGCCTGAATTTCTTGGAGTACGCCCAGGACCTTCGCCAGCTGAGTGGGGTTATTGACGGCCCAATCTTTCTGCGGAGCAAGGCGGACTCGGGCGCCGTTGGCACCGCCGCGCCTATCCGAACCGCGGAATGTCGAAGCCGAAGCCCATGCGGTCGAAACCAGTTCGTCGACCGACAATCCCGAATCGGCGATCTTCGCCTTGAGAGCGGCGATGCCATTGGCGTCAAGGTTTGTCGTCGAAGCCGGTACCGGGTCCTGCCAGATGAGATCTTCGGCGGGAATTTCGGGCCCCAGATAGCGGGCCTTCGGACCCATATCGCGATGCGTGAGCTTGAACCACGCACGGGCAAAAGCCTCGGCAAATGCCTGCGGATCGTCGTGGAACCGCCGCGAGATCTTTTCAAATTCCGGATCCATCCGGAGAGTTAGGTCGGTGGTCAGCATGGTCGGCTTGTGCTTCTTTGATGGGTCGTGCGCGTCGGGGATGATC
>JBDSKN010000030.1:0-4213 GCA_039916865.1 Ilumatobacteraceae bacterium | reverse complement strand
AAAGTCCAAGTTTCGCCCTCATCGGTACTTTTATAGACCTTGTTTTCGAGGGTTAGTGCATAGACAACATTTGGATTCAATTTGCTAAATGCGATATAGAGTACGACTTCTCCAGCAAACGGCTCGTCTATCCTTGTCCAAGTTGTGCCGGCATTGATACTTTTTCCCATCCCTCCCAATTTCTCGCTAAAGATTAAGAGCATCTTCGAGTTCTCGGGTTGAATTGCAACGGCCGATACGAAGCCGGTCTCCAATTCTGGGGAAAGTGTCGTCCAACTAATACCTTTGTCGCGACTTACCATCACGCCTGATCCTTGGGTCGCGGCATACACCACGTTTTCATCCTGCGAATCGGCAACCAATTGAAATGGCAACAAGTCAGAATTTATGATCTCCCAATTTTCACCTTGATCAGTACTCCGCTGAATATTTCCTCGGTACCAGCCATAGATCAGATTTGGGTTTACCGGACTGACCGCCATTGTGTGAAAGTCAACGGGACCGTTCTCTCCATCCGACACTTTGCTCCATTTGAACCCGCCATTTTCGGACTTCTGAAACCCAATATTGCCGCCGTCGCGCGGATGTCCGCTCGAGAATAAAGTGCCGGCTTCGATGGGGTGGAGCGAAAAACCCATGTAGTCATCTGTACTTTTGCCAATACGAAAGAGGTCCTGGTCGTCAATGAGAACGAAGAGTCCATTGTGTGTCGCGATATATAGCTTGTTTGGATCAACTACATCTACCGCTAATCCGTGACCATGAGTAATGGACTGTTCCGGAGTCAACTCGTTCGCCGAAGAATTGTTGCCGGTGCTATCGTCTCGATTTGTTAAAAAGAGAATTCCGCTTCCGACGACGACAACGGCAATGATAATTGCGACAAAATTTTTGGATGTATTAGTCACTGCTGTAATCTATACGTCAGGGAGACCGAGGTTGGCGTAAATTTGGCGGGTGGCCGTCGAACGGTTGAGAGTGTAGAAGTGCAAACCGGGTGCGCCAAATTCTAAGAGTTTGGCGCACAACTGAGTGGCGACGTCGACTCCAATTCGTTGCACCTCGTCGGCATCGTCGGTATCGGCTAGGCGGTCAGCAAGCCACTGTGGGAATGCGGCACCGGACATTTGCGCCATACGTTGCACCTGCGATTTGTTGGTCACGGGCATGATGCCGGGGATGATCGGTGTGCGCAGACCGAGGTCGGCGAGTTCCTGCACAAGCCGGACATAGTGATCGACATCGAAGAAAAACTGGGTGATGGCAAAGTCTGCGATGCGGAGTTTTTCTGCCAGATGCTGTCGGTCGGAGCGACGATTTGGCGAACGTGGGTGCAATTCCGGATGTGCCGCGACACCGATCGACAGCGGAGCGGTGATCAGCGCGGCCGTTCGCAAATGTTCCACGAGATCCAAGGCGTAGGTGAAATCACTCGGCCTGGCCTGATCCGCGTCGGTCGACGGATCGCCCGCCAGCGCGAGGATGTTGTCGATCCCGTTCTCCTGGTATGTGGAGACGATTTCGTCAATTTCGGGCTTGGTGTGGCCGACGCAGGTGAGGTGAGCCATCGGCAAAATCGATGTGTTATGCCGAACCCATGTAATGAGATCGCGGGTGCGCTCGCGGGTGGAGCCGCCGGCACCGTAGGTCACCGACACGAAACTGGGATGCAAAGGTTCGAGTTCGGCGATGGTGCCCAAGAGCGAAAGTTGAGCGGCATCGGTCTTGGGTGGGAAGAACTCGAAGGAAAACGTGGGACCAGTGGCGAATAGATCGGAAATCTTGGTCATATCGTGCGTTACCGGGCGACGAAATACTTGGCGCGAGGATGGTGGCAGATGATCGCCGAGGTCGTTTGTTCGGGCTGATACTGCCATCCGGTTTCTTCGCTGACAACGATGCCGATTCGCCCGACCTCCAGCAACTCGGCGACGCGGGCGTTGTCTTCCAGGTCGGGACAGGCGGGATAACCCCACGAGTAGCGTCCACCGCGATACTGCTGGCGGAACAGACCGTGCAGGCTGGGTCCGTCTTCTTGGGCGAATCCCCATTCGCTGCGGATGCGGTGGTGCCAATATTCGGCGAGGGCCTCGGCCAATTCCACGCCGATGCCGTGCAGCACGAGATACTTCTGGTACTCGTTGTTGGCGAACAGTTTTGCCGCCGCTTCGCTCACCGCGGCGCCCATGGTGACGATGTGGAATGCGGCATAGTCGATTTGTTTGCTCTCCACCGGGCGGAAGAAGTCGGCGATGCACAGGAATGGCTCCTCGCCTTGGCGGGGAAACGGAAATCGAGTGCGCTCGATGGTTGCCGTCTCGTCGGCCCACACGACGAGGTCGTTGCCGTCCGCATTGACGGGAAAGTATCCATATACCACTTGGGGTACAAGCACGCCGCTGGCCTTGGCGAGGCCAAGTTGTTCGCGCAACTGGGGTCGTATCCGATCCTTGAACTGCTCGTCCGTTTCGCCTTTTTCGGGGCGATACTGCCACTGGTTTCGAAATAGCGCCGTTTCATTGATGTACTCGGCGATCTCGTCGAGTCCGATGCCCTTGACGACCTTGCTGCCGACGAAAGGGGGAACGAAAACCTGGTTGTCGGTAATCACCTCGGGGGAGCGGCGCGGAATTTCGGTATCGGGCGTGGCGGGTTTAGCGGTTCGTGCCGGCAGTACGCGTCCCGTGGGCACGCGGCCAAAATCCGGATCGCTGTCGCCAGAGCGCTTCATCTTCATCAGTTTCTCGAGGGTATTCAATCCCTCAAATGCGTCGCGACCATAAAAGAGTCGACCATTGTACAACGTGCGCAGGTCCCGCTCCACGTAGCTGCGGGTTAGCGCAGCGCCACCGAGGAGCACGGGAATGTCGCTCATTTCCAACGCGTTGAGTTCCTCTAGGTTGTCGCGCATGACGAGGGTGCTCTTCACCAGGAGCCCGCTCATCCCGATCGCGTCGGCGTTCACTTCCTTGACCTTGGCGATCATGTCGCTAATCGACACCTTGATGCCGAGGTTGAACACGTCGTAACCGTTGTTGGTGCAGATAATGTCGACCAAATTTTTGCCGATGTCGTGGACGTCGCCTTTGACGGTGGCTAGCACGAGTTTCCCCTTGGATGATCCCGCTTCAGACTTGTCCATGAACTGTTCGAGGTAGGAGACCGCCATCTTCATCGTCTCGGCGCTCTGGAGCACGAACGGTAACTGCATCTGACCGGTGCCGAACAGTTCGCCGACCACCTGCATGCCGTCCAACAGCACGTCATTGACTATCTCCAGCGCCGTCATGTCCTGGGCACGTGCCCGATCGAGGTCTTCGGTGATGCCCTCCCTGTCGCCATCGATGATCCGATGCTTCAACACCTTGGTTATCGGCCAGCCGCTGCGGTCCTCCTTCTCGGCGGCAACACTCTTCACGTCGGCGAATGTCTCAAGTAATACGTGCAGCGGGTCGTATCCGGGGGAGCGCCTGTCATAGATGAGGTCATCGCAGATCTTCTTGTGCTCGGCCGAAATCTTGGCCAGCGGTAAGATTTTGCTTGCATTCACAATGGCCGAATCGAGCCCGTGGCCGACGGCCTCGGCGAGGAACACGCTGTTGAGCACCTGGCGCGCCGCCGGGTTGATTCCGAATGACACGTTGGAGAGACCGAGTGTCGTGAAGCAGCCGGGAATTTCCTCTTTGATGCGTTTGATCGCGTTGAGCGTGTGCATCGCGTCTTTGCGCAGGTCTTCGCCGCCAGTGGTGAGGGGGAAGGTGAGCGCGTCAAAGATCAGGTCGCCGGCGGTCAGACCGTAACGCTCTGTTGCAATGTCGTGGATGCGGTGCGCCACTTCCACCTTCCAGTCCACGTCCCTGGCCTGACCGCGTTCGTCGATGAGCAGGCAGATCACGGCCGCTCCGTAGTCGCGCGCCAGACCAAACACGCGGTCCAGTCGGCTGCCGGGAGCGTGTCCGTCTTCGAGGTTGGCCGAATTCAGAATGGCGCGGCCTCCCACATGCTGAAGCGCCGCCTCCATCACCTGTGGTTCGGTGCTGTCGAGTACCAACGGAATGCTCACCTGGGTGGCGAAGCGCCGCGCAATTTCATCCATGTCGACCGTGCCGTCGCGCCCGACATAGTCGACGCAGACATCGATGACATGGGCGCCCTCGCGTACCTGGTCTGTGCCCATCTTGCCGCAGGCATCCCAGTCGCCTGCAAGCAGTGC
>JBDSKN010000029.1:0-16549 GCA_039916865.1 Ilumatobacteraceae bacterium | reverse complement strand
TTGGCAAGTGAGTTCTCAATGCGTTCGCGTCCAATCTTCACGGCAACTTCGTTGACATCCACCACTACAACATCGAGACCGGCGCGAGCGCTCACTTCAGCAATACCTGAACCCATTAACCCACACCCGACTACTCCAACTCTCTCAATTTGCACGGTCGCGAGCCTACACCCGAGACATCCACGAAGTGATTCGTAACTTAGAATTTGTAGCATCGACTCGACACACGTACAGTGACGATGATGGCGGCATGTTGATTTGTTGCGAAGTCGAGTACTTGCTGTGGCGTGTTGCGTCGGTGCTCTGGTGGGGTGCTCGACTAACGGTGCCAACGAGATTGTCGTAACACCAATTGCCGAGACACCCGTCGTCATTCCCGCCGGTGTACTGGCTGCGATGCCGACCCAGAATCGCCTCGATGTTGCCAAAGCGATATTCCAAGTTCAGTTGATCAATGGAACGGCCGAGTCTCTCGATGTGGTCGCCGTTCAATTCGTCTGGGATGGCCTCACCACAACTGTGGCCAGTCGAACCAACCGTCTCGCGCCACAAGATCGCATTGATTTCCCGGTGCCCTTGGCCCCGGCAAACTGTTCGGGCGACGGCACGCAAGACTCAATGCCCGATCCACAATTGGCAGTTGTCAAGGTGACGGTGCGCGATGGTCGGGTTCTCGAAGTTCCCGTATTTGACGTCAAGCATTTCGCACGTAATTTGTACCTCAAGGACTGTGAACGCCAGCACATTCTCCGTCAGGTCGAAATCCAATTTGCCGAACTGCACGAGGTCACATTCGAAGGTCGACCGGTGACGGAGGGGGTTTTACGCCTAAAGCGTCGTCAGTCGTTCGACACGATTGAGGTGACCTTCATTAGCAACACCATCAATTTTACGTTCGTCCCGATCGGCGTTAGTCAAGGTCCGGTGGCGATTCTCCGATCTGACCAATCAACTGTGGAAGTTCCGGTTCGATTTATTGAGGGCCGCTGCGATGCACATGCTTTGTCCGAATCGAGTCAACCGTTCAATTTTTATGCTGTTGTGAAACTAGGTGACGGATTAGAACGAGCGTTTATAACGGTGCCGGCCGTCGTGGATCAGATTCCCATGCGTCAGACTGTCGAAACTGCGTGCGAGATTTTGGGCAAGAACGGCTTCGCCGGTGAATGAATGAGTTGTTAGTCTCAAGTTCGCATTAAGCGAGCAATGGCTGACGTAGCCTCGTCGATCTTCTCTTGGGCCTGCGGTCCCCCGGCGTGAACCGAGTCGACGACACAGTGTTCAAGATGGTCGTGCAGTAATCCAAGCGAGACCTGTTGCAGTGCTTTCGTAATCGCCGAGACCTGATCGAGAATTTCGATGCAGTAGCGGTCCTCTTCCACCATTCGGGCGATGCCGCGCACCTGCCCTTCGATGCGAGCGAGTCGCGTCGCGAGTTCAGTCTTTTGCATATCGTATGCACTCATGAGAACCTCCTCAGGCGCAGGCTGTTGGTTACGACAAACACGCTCGAGAATGCCATCGCCGCACCGGCCAACATTGGATTGAGCAAGCCAGCGGCGGCAAGCGGTAGCGCTGCGACGTTATATGCGAATGCCCAAAACAAGTTTCCTTTGATTGTTGACAGAGTCCGCCGAGACAGTCGAATTGCATCGACCGCAGCACGCAGATCTCCGCGCACGAGTGTGAGATCGCTGGCCTCAATAGCCACATCGGTACCGGTGCCCATCGCCAGCCCGAGATCGGCCTGCGCGAGGGCCGCCGCGTCGTTTACGCCGTCTCCGACCATGGCCACCACTCGACCTTCGGCTTGCAGCCGAAGGATGACATCCACCTTTTCTGCTGGCAAGACCTCGGCAATTACTTCGTCGATGCCCAGTTGTGCGGCGACGGCGTTGGCCGCGCGTGCATTGTCGCCGGTGAGCAAAACGGGGCGCAACCCCAGGCCACGAAGCCCGGCGATGGCTTCGACCGAGGTGTCCTTAATCGTGTCGGCCACCACCAGCATCCCGCGCACGGCCCCGTCCCAGCCGACGAATACTGGAGTTTGACCCGCGGCTTCGGACGCATCGCGAGCGGCAATGAGGTCATCGTCAAGATTAAGTGTCCAGTCTTCAAGGAACCGCTGACGACCAACGATGACAGCGTGTCCGTCAACTACACCCTGAACGCCGAGCCCTTCAGTGTTGCCAAACGACTCAACGACGCCGAGAGTGATATCACGTTTGCGTGCGCCCACGGATATCGCCTTGGCAATTGGATGCTCGGACGCGTCTTCCAATGAACCGGCGAAATACAAGACCTCTTCGGTGGTCGCCTGTGCGGTTGCTACGACATCGACGAGTGCCATTCGACCCGTGGTGACCGTGCCAGTTTTGTCGAGGACAATGGTGTCGACCTTGCGGGTTGATTCGAGAACTTCGGGTCCCTTGATCAGGATTCCGAGTTGCGCGCCCCGACCGGTGCCGACCATCAGTGCGGTTGGTGTCGCCAGTCCGAGGGCGCACGGGCAGGCAATGATCAATACCGCTACTGCGGCAGTGAATGCAGCGGTGGCGCTGTCGGTGGCCGCCGCAGTGAGCCAAAACCCAAGTGTCATTGCCGCCAGCACGATGACAACGGGAACGAAGATAGCCGAAACACGGTCTGCGAGACGTTGCACTTGCGCCTTACCAGTTTGAGCATTCTCGACCAGCCGTGCAATCTGGGCCAGCGCGGTATCGGCACCGATCCTCGTGGCTCGAACCACGAGCCGCCCACCGGCATTCATCGTCGCTCCGATGACAAGGTCACCGGGTCCAACTTCGACCGGAACCGGTTCACCCGTTACCAATGATGCATCGATGGCCGACGTGCCCTCTTCAATGACTCCGTCGGTGGCAATCTTTTCGCCGGGACGAATCACGAAACGATCGCCAACAATCAATTGCTCGATCGGGATTCGTGTCTCGGTTCCGTCGCGAACGACGGCGACATCCTTAGCGCCGAGTTCCAGCAACGCACGTAGGGCGGCGCCGGAACGTCGTTTGGCCAACGCCTCAAAATACCTGCCGGCAAGAATAAACACCGTCACCCCAGCGGCAACTTCAAGATAGATCTGGCTTGACCCCATTCCCCGCTGTGGGGTGAGCGAAAAACCATGACGCATCGATAACTCACCCGCGCTACCGAGGAACAACGCGTACAACGACCACCCGAATGCGGCCAACGTACCGACCGAGATCAAGGTGTCCATCGTTGCGGCCGCGTGACGAAGGTTGGCCCACGCGGCACGATGGAATGGCCACGCACCCCACATCACAACCGGTGCGGTCAAGGTCAACGACAACCACTGCCACCCGTCGAACTGCGATGCCGGCACCATGGTGAACATCACTACCGGCAATGACAAAATCGATGACACAACGAGTCGCTGACGTAGTACACGTGTCGGATCGTTCTGATCCGTTGCGGGCGACCCGTCGGTACCAGATGTTGCGGCATTTCTCACCGGGCCATGAACCGTTGCGGTATAGCCAACACCTTCGATTTGCGAAATCAGATCTTGCGCAGAAAGGGACGAACCCGAGAGAGTGATCTTTGCCTTTTCCGTCGTGTAGTTAACCGATGCACTGACGCCATCGAGTTTGTTCAGACGCTTTTCGATCCTCGCCGCGCACGATGCACAGGTCATTCCGCCGATGTCGAGTTGTACGTCGGTCATTGGCGCCTCGGTGATGTCGGTGGTCATACTTTTAGCTGCCTTCCTGAAGGATCTCGGCCGTGAACGAAGCAATACGGACCTTGCCCGCATGCTCGAACTCGAGGAATAGCCGATACGTTCCCGAGGTCGGGAACTCGGCCATGAATCGAACTGATTGATCCGCGTCATCAATCGCGTGTGCGTGCAGATATCCGAGATCGCCAACACGGATGATCACGAGATGACCGGCGGCGCCAAGATATGGATCGGTTACGACAGATTCGCCCGCCAGCGAAATGTCAAATGTCAGTGTGCTCTCGCCAAGTAGCTGCTCTGCAGTCAATGACACCGTGTAGCCGTCAACTTCGACTCTCGAAGCGGGTTCCGGAACCTTGACGAGATCCACCAGCCCTGGCACCGCCAGATCCGTCGCCAGAGTGACGCGCTGCGCGCCAGTCGGCTGGAAGTCGGCGTACAACCGATAAGAATTCGGTGTCAGCGGCGGGAGTTCAACGCGCCACGATCCATCTGTGTCCATTGAGGGATGCAAGTGGAAGTAACCGACGAGATCGCGCGATAACACAATCAGATGGAGCCGCCGCTCATTGAGAACATCGAACTTAGTAACCGACGAACCATCGACACGCTCGATTCGAAACGTGAAATTAGCAGGCGTATTCGCCTCGACACTGCTGGTGCTTGTGACAAGTTGGTAACCGTCAGCGGCAATTGTCATTCCCGACATTGTCGAAACCTCGCTGGTGCCGCTCGGCATTGTTGCATGACTCTCGGCGGCGCCAACATCTATCGGACCAAACGATGCTCCGGCCGCCGCGGCGAGGGCGAATGCGCCAACCAAACCGAGCGCAAAAATTCCGAGTTTCGGAACCGGCCTCACAGGGCTACTGCGAACCCCGCCTCATCAACGGCGGCGGCAAATGCGACTGGGTCCACCGGCCGATCAGATTCGACCGTGACCGATCCGGAGGCGAGATCCACTTCAACCTTTGTCACGCCGTCCAATTTCGATACCTCGCTGGTAACCGAGGCGACGCAGTGACCGCAAGTCATTCCATTGACGGTGAAGGTTTCAACACTCATGACATCGCTCCTTTATAAAACCGAACCGTAGGCCGTCAGCGACCATCGATATACCCGGTGGGGGTACCTAGCCATCATACGCACGCCAATGTCGAATTGCAACCGACGGGAGATACCAGGTGGCAGTGGGCCATTAGTGCACACATGGAGGCAAGCCGGCAGGCGATCACTACCGTACAATGTACGGAATGGGTAAACGATCAGAACGTATTGAGGCACGAATCGAACCGAACCGCATAGAGCGAATCCGTTTTGCTAGTGAACTCGTTGAAGAGTCGATGAGTTCGTTCGTTGTGCAGGCTGCGATTGAGCGCGCCGAACGAGTCATTTCCGAGCGCACATTTACAACGGTCGATGACGAGTATTTTGACAAACTCATTGCGGATCTCGACAAGCCGGCAAAACCGATCCAAGTTCTGCAGAAGGCTGCGCGGAAGAATGCCAAGTCGCCTGCCTTCACGCAACGGTAACTGACGCTGACCTACTCATCTGAGCGCCTTGATCAAAAGCACCTCCTTTCAGAGTTTGATAGCGGCGAACCAACACTCGATCGCTGGTTGATTAATTCAGCCTTGGCGGCCGACCGAATGGCAACGGCGCGTACGTTCGTCTGGGTCGATCAACTGCACCGGGTGGTTGCATATTTCAGCCTCTGTCCGCACGAGATACATCGCGAAACAATTCCAATTACGCTAGGACGTGGTTCACCACGAGTAATTCCCGCGATCTTGTTGGCTCGCCTAGCCCTTGAACGCGGTCTTCACGGACAGGGACTCGGCACAAAGTTACTGTTGGATGCACTTAGCCGTGCAGTGAACGCGGTTACTGCGGCAGGAGGACGGTTTATCGTTGTCGACGCAATACATGAACATGCAGCCAAGTTCTATTTACGCCACGGCTTCGCAGCTCTACCCGCTTCGTCACTTCGGCTGGTGATGAAGTCGTCGGATGCGGAAGCATCGCTGGCGAGCGCATCACAATAGGGTGGCGGGTAGCGATCGCATTTCTAGATGAAGATCGTTATCGGTATATGGATTTGCTAATGCCACTTCTTCGTTGAGTTCAACACCGAGTCCGGGGTCAGTCGGCGGAATGACATAGCCGTTTTCAAATCGAATAGGTTTCTTCAAGATTTTGGCGTGGAATCCTCCCCAGTCTTGAATGCTCTCGAGAATCAGAAAGTTTGGAGAGCATGTGCTCAGTTGAATGTTGGCCGCTCCGACAACCGGACCGCTGTAGAGATGCGGCGCAATTTGGGCATGAAACGTTTCGGCAATAGATGCGATCTTCTTTCCTTCGAGGATTCCTCCACATCGTCCAAGGTTCAACTGAATGATTGATGCGCCACCGGCCTGCAACAGGCGCGAAAACTCATACTTGGTGACTAGGCGCTCGCCCGCCGCGATTGGAATACTCGTCCCGCGGGCAACTCGTGCCATCTCTTCGGGACTGTCCGGTGGAACCGGCTCCTCGAACCACAGTGGGTCGTAGGGTTCGAGTCTTTTGGCCATTCTCAGTGCTCCCGAGGCGGTGAACTGACCATGGGTACCAAACAATATGTCTGCACGGGTTCCGACGGCCTCACGAATCGCGCGCACCATTTTCTCCGATCGATCCAATGCCTCCAATGATGGCTGTCGACCGTCGTACACCGAATATGGGCCAGCCGGATCGAGTTTGACGGCCGTAAACCCACGCTCGACTTCTCGAACGGCGCATTCGGCGGCCATGTCCGGGTCTGAATACACCGGATCATCGGAGTGGGCATCTCGATCGTGGGGTGGATATAGATAGGTATAAGCGCGCAATTTGTCGTGAACCCGACCACCTAGCAATTCATACACTGGTTTTTCGGTCTCCTTGCCGATGATGTCCCACATTGCCATTTCGAGACCACTTACTACTCCACTTGTGGTGAGATCCGGTCTCAAGGAAAATCCCCGACCATACACATTGCGCCACATATGTTCAATGTGAAACGGATCGACTCCGATGACATGTCGACCTGCAACTTCTTGGGCCATCTTGGCGACAAGATGTGGCGAGTATGTTGCGGTATAAATCTCTCCGAGGCCGGTTATCCCGCTATCCGTTGTGAGCTTGACAAAAATGAAGTAGCGACCGCCGATTCGTGGCGGTGGATTGCCCACGACAAAGGTTGCGATGTCGACAATCTTCATTATTGCTGCCTCGGTTTCAGAATACGATGACGTTTCTCAGTGCATCGCCACGCTTCACCGCAGCGATCGCCTCATTGATTTCCTCGATCGGATATGTCTTTGTCACCAACTCGTCTAATTTGAGCCGACCTTGTTCATAGAGCGAAACCAGGATAGGAATATCTACCTGAATTCGAGACGAACCCATCTTCGATCCGAGAATGTTCTGGCTAGACACGGCCATCGCCCCGGGGTCAATCTCTGACATCACCCCATTGGCCGGAATGCCAACTAGAACCGATGTGCCGCCCCTCGCCAGCAAGCCATACGACTGATCGAATGCCGACTTCACGCCAACTGTGACAAATACATAGTCGGCCCCCCGACCCCCAGTAATTTCACGCACGCAAGCTTTCACATTCTCGGTCTTTGAATTCACTCCATGGGTTGCCCCAAATGACTTCGCTGCCTCGAGTTTGTTGTCGGCAATGTCCACGGCGATGATCGTTTGGGCCCCACTTATACGTGCGCCTTGAATTGCATTGAGTCCCACCCCACCAGTACCGATTACCACGACATGGCTGCCGGGCGGAACCTTGGCCGTGTTGGTGACCGCACCAAATCCGGTGATCACTCCGCAGGCCAGCAACGCCGCGCTGATAAGCGGGAGCGAATCGGGAACCGCAACAATTTGTGATTCGTGGACTACAACATATTCAGCAAAGCCGCCGGTGCGAAGGCTCTGCACCACCGGTTTACCTTTGGAGTCGGCGAGTGGGGTTTTCTTATCAAGTGCAAAGATGGTGTCGCACGAAACTGGGTTACCTCTTGTGCACTCGCGACACTGACCACATGATCGAATAAGTGTCACGACGACATGGTCGCCCGCCTTGACACTGGTGACACCGCTCCCCACCGCTTCAACTACCCCGGCGCACTCGTGACCATAAACTGCCGGTAAGTCGCCGCCCCATGCACCTTCGGCGTACAGGATGTCGCTATGACAAATCGCAACCGCCTTTATCTTTACGCGTACCTCACTAGGGCCAGCATCGGCCAAAGTGACATCCTCGATGACAAGCGGTTTACCGAACTCACGACACACGGCGGCTTTCATGAAATCTCTCTCTCCAGTACTGCTAGTCGACCAAGCAATTCGTCGCGTTCGATGTAGCACGACTGAAGATGACGTGCGCCACCCTCGGTGAAGCCTGTTCGGCCATGCATAACTCGACGATTATCAACCATATACATGTCACCGGCATTCATTTTCATCTGAATCCGATACCTAGGACTTTCCCGCATCTCCCCAAATGTTGAGTATGCATCATAGAACGCCTCCATCTTGTCCGCAGGCAGGAGAAACGGTTGCACCGAATGATTTGAGAATCGCACATAGCGAACCTCGCCGTCGGTGTCAAGTTCGATTATGGGTCCGTCATTTTCAATTTCAATATCGGCGTCGCGGAAGTGAAAATGAAGGGAGGTCGTGGCCAACAACTCGAATTTGCTCGGGTGTTTGGTGCGCAGGTCGTCCGCCACCTTGAAACCGTCGACAAGGGTTGCCTCCCCGCCGATCGAATCGCAGACTAAGAAATGTTGCAATTGCACCGTCGGAGTTGGATCGCGATATGCCTCGTCGGTGTGCAGAACCAGTGGCAAGTTTGTGTAAGCCAATGAATTGGCGTCGGCAATGGACTTCACATCGAATATCTTTCCCCAATGCGTCGAACGTACTTCGCCAAGTGAATTGCCAAGTTCTAAAACCGTTCCGGACACGTTTGGGACTTCGGTGAGAATGGCTACCCCATAATCGCAAAAACTACGGAGCCACTGAACTCGAACTAGTTTGTCGCTTTGCAATGCTGGATATGTGGCCAGCGGCACCGACGGCGCAAAGTTGCCATCCCACAAAATGGGCTTTCGCTTAGTTCGACGACGTCCACTCGAATAGTCGAATGTCTTAAGCCAAGTCGCCGAATACGTGCTGACATGCGCATCTGGCCAGGTGAGTTGCAGGTCACCATCTATCGTAATTACTGCCGTCACCGGCTTCACATCTGATGCGATTGTCGAGGTTTCGTGAATTCGATGATTGGTTTGTGGATGGCGAAGCTGGGGGCAATTGTCGCGTAGCCATAGGTAATGAAATGTGCTCGAGTGGTCATCGCTCCAACCGATGTTTAGAGAGCGCGTGCCTAATTCAAGCGAAGCCATCTTCCCCATTTCTCTTGACTCCTTAGTTTCGAAAATTGGAAGACTCGCTATCAAGAATCTCCATCAGCGAGTCGAAATGTGAATCGGCCACCTGTGGATACTCCTGCCACTGCTTGCATGCGAGAGACGCAATTTCGTCCGCAATCAAGGAAAGTTCGTGACCGGTCGACAGTGCAATCACCTGCAATTGAGCCGCTCTTTCGAGATAGTAGAGCTCGTCGAACGCTTGAGCAACCGAATCGGCAATAACAATGACCCCATGATTGCCTAGAAATAGGACGCTCTTGTCGTCACCGAGCATTGTCGCCACCCGCTCGCCTTCGCTGGCGTCGAGCGCCATTCCCGAGTAATTGCGGTCATAGGCGATTCGGTTATAGAAGCGACAGGCATTCTGGTCCAACATCAAGAACTCAAAGTCACGCAAGCAGGCAAGCGCGGTGGTGTAAGGCATGTGGGTGTGTAGAACACAGCGAGCCTGAGCCACATAACGATGGAGGTGACTGTGCAGAACCCAAGCGGTTTGATCAACATCGCTTTTTGACGAATCAGAATTGCGATGGTCCGCATTTACCAAAACCAGATCGCTGGCTCGCATTTGCGAAAATGAACGTCCACGAGGGTTGATTAGAAACTCTTGACCGCTTTCCGATACTGCGACACTGAAATGATTGGCCGTGGCCTCATGAAAGTTAAGACGGGCCGCCCACCTGAAGGCGGCGGCCAACTCGGCTCGGAACTTTCGATCACTTTCCATCTGCAATCAATTTACACCGAACCTATTGCAGTTCAGCCGGAAACCCCGCGGCACGAAGATCGGTTCCGAGAGCATCCTCGAGAAGTTTTACGACCTGAGACGACCACGCTTGACCACCGTATTGCGCGCGTGCCCGTATGAATGTCTGGTGTGCCAGGTTTGCTAAATCGAGAGGAACGCCAAACTCCTGTCCGTACGCCATTGCAAATCCAAGATCTTTGAGGGCGAGATCCATGGTGAAGTTGATGTTGTAACTTCCATTTAAGATGACCTGACTCTCGGTTTCATGAACGAAACTATTGCCCGACGATTGTTTGATCGCTTCAAACGCTGTGGCCAAGTCAATCCCGCCGCGCTTGGCCAGCATGAGGGCCTCGCCTACCGCAACGAGATTTACGAACGCCAGCATGTTGGTAATTACCTTGATCACGGCCGCACTACCCAATGGTCCGATATACAGCACCGGCGAACCCATCGCCGCAAGTTCGCTGGCGAGTGATCTAAATACATCCTCGTCTCCCCCGACAAGAATGGTGATATCGCCGGTGATCGCTTTGTGAACGCCGCCGGTAACCGGCGCCTCCAGCATGTTCACACCACTGGCTTTGGCAATAGCGCCAAGTCGCAAAGTCTCGCTCTGGTCGTTTGTGCTCATGTCAACCCATGTACCCGGCCTATTTCGGCCGGAAAGCGATGCGATCACTCCATCTGGTCCATTCACCACCTCGTCGATAGCTAGCGGAGACGGTAGGCAGGTGAAGACGACATCGCATTCGGATGCGAGGTCTTTGGTCGAACTCGCCCACTTAGCGCCGGCAGCAATCAATGGATCGGCGGAGGCCCTGACCAAGTCGTACACGGTCACATCGAAGCCGCCTCGAACGAGACTCCCGGCCAAGTTTTTTCCAATATGACCCAATCCGATAAATCCACATCGCATGATTCATGTATACCAAGAAGAGATGCGAGACTTTGCAAATGGCAATCGAGCCCAAAGGCGTCTTAGCGAGCCACAACGTGACAAATCGATTGCTCGCCATTGCATCCGTAGAACGGACTGGCTCGACACTGTTGTGTTCCCTACTACGCCAGACCGGACTTGCCGGAACGCCGATCGAGTATTTAAACATTCATACCCACAACTTTTCTAGGTTTCGCCAGCGTTATCGAGTCCCCCGCTTGCGGCTCGAATACCGGCCGATTGGCTGGATGCGATCGAAAACCGGCAGGTTCGCTTGGCGAAACATTTCGTGGTTCGAATCGGCCTCCTACCGCCAATATCTGGAAGCGATTGCTCGTGTCAATACGACAAGTAACGGCGTATTCGGAATCAAAATGCACTGGAATCAGTACAAGCGGCACATGCTAGATCTGAACCTAACGGTGGACTTTTGGAATGTTCCGGTTCAGTGGGTGCGCATTAGACGTCAGGACGAAATTCGCCAGGCGATCTCATTTGTTCGCGCCGCGCAATCTAATTCGTGGAATAGCAACATGGAAAGCAAGCGTGAGCCGGTCTACGACGGTCTATCTATAGTTGCAGCACTTGAGCGAATATCTGCGGAAAACGCAGACTGGCAAACATACTTTGAGCGAAATAACATTCACCCGCTCAGCATCACCTTCGAACAACTGACCCAAGAAATGGAAGAAACCGTTCGACGCGTGATGCATTACATTGGGGCGAAAATAGACACAGTTCCGAGTCCGCAAACTAAACAGCAATCGGATTCAACCAGTGGCGACTGGGCGATACGCTTCGTCCAAGAATTCCCTCAATACGCTCACCGAGCCAAACTGCCTCAGGACTGAAAGCTAAATCTCCCCAGGCCTCGGCGTTTGCTTCGGGGTCCGGCCCTGCGACAATGGAGAGGTGAGCAATTCTGACACGGTCTCCGAAATCTTTGACCCGAAATCATGGACGCAAGTGCCCGGATTCAAATTTGACGACATCACCTATCATCGAGCCCATGAACACGGAACGGTCCGAGTTGCCTTCAATCGACCCGAGGTTCGCAACGCATTTCGACCGGCGACAGTAGACGAACTTTTCAGCGCTCTTGATCATGCCCGCCAAACGGTGGACGTAGGTTGTGTGATTCTCACCGGTAACGGACCCTCACCGAAAGACGGAGTGTGGGCGTTCTGCAGCGGAGGCGATCAACGAATTCGCGGACGAGATGGCTATAAATATGCAGACGGTGAAACTGCGGAGAGTATCAATCCCGGCCGTACCGGACGTTTGCATATTCTTGAAGTGCAACGCTTGATCCGATTCATGCCCAAAATAGTGATATGCGTAGTGCCGGGTTGGGCCGCTGGCGGCGGTCACAGCCTGCACGTCGTCTCCGACCTCACTCTGGCGAGCAGAGAACACGCGCGATTCAAGCAAACCGACGCTGATGTCGCAAGTTTTGATGGAGGATTTGGCTCGGCATACTTGGCTCGACAAGTCGGCCAAAAATTTGCACGTGAGATCTTCTTCTTAGGGCGTGAATACAGCGCCGACGAAGGACACAAAATGGGCATGGTGAACGCTGTTGTGCCACACGCCGAGCTAGAGCAGACCGCGCTGCAATGGGCAAAGGAAATTAACTCCAAGAGCCCAACAGCCCAACGTATGTTGAAGTATTCGTTCAACCTCATTGATGATGGACTAGTCGGACAGCAGATTTTTGCCGGAGAAGCGACTCGATTGGCATACATGACCGACGAGGCAGAAGAAGGCCGAAACGCATTTCTTGAAAAACGAGATCCCAATTGGGAAGCATTTCCCTGGCTGTACTAGTTCGATACTGAGAATTAGTGATTGAAATCTTCACTGCCGACGACTCTCGCCTCGACATGTTTCGCTGGCGCGAGCGACAACTAACTACGATTGCCCAGCGCAAGGCGGGACGCAACGCTGGACAATTCATCGCCGAGGGAGACCTCGTTGTCCAGCGCGCACTAGACGCGAAATGCGTTCCCGATACCGTGCTGTGCGATCCAAAGCGAGCGGAATCTTTCGACGCCCAAGTTGCTGAGCGTGGCGGCCAGCTTTATGTCGCCTCGGTTGATATCCGGCGTGACATAACTGGCTTGGGCGTCCCCCTCGATGCCATCGGCCTCTTTCACCGACCTCGCTCGGTAAACGCGGGGGAGTTAACTGAAGTGTGTCGACGACTGCTGGTTCTGGATTGCATTGATAATCCGAGCAATGTCGGTGCAATTGTCCGAACTGCCGTCGCATTTGGATGGGATGGTCTGTTGCTCGACTCGACATCGGCCGACCCCCTGTCCCGCCGTGCTCTGCGAGTTTCGATGGGAACAGCACTCAAGATTCCATTTGCGCGGATGGACGACATTGCCGCGACCCTCGCCGATCTCCGTGGTCGTGGAGTGACAATAATTGGTTTGACACCGGCAACCAACGCGTTAAGTGTGTCAGAAGTACAGATTTTACCTCTTCAACGTCGTGCCCTTGTGCTCGGCTCCGAGCGAAGTGGCCTTAGCGCAGCAACTCTTGCTCTATGTGAGATGCAGGTGCGCATACCGATGAAAAGTGGAGTCGACTCACTCAATGTGGCCGCAGCGGCGGCCGTTGCCTGTTACGCACTTGGCGGTTGATTTACCAAGTGTGTCGCGGCATTCGTCACATACTCGGTGAGTTGTGTTCGAATGTCTTCGTTTGGCGAGACTTCATCGATTGCTTTGCACATATGAATTAGCCAGTGATCTCGCTCGCGCTCGCCAATCGCGAACGGAAAATGACGCTGGCGCAGGCGAGGGTGCCCGCGCTCGTCGCTATATGTCGTTGGGCCGCCCCAGTACTGCATCAAAAAGAGTGTCAGGCGTTTGCGAGCGCCCGCCAAATCATTCGGCTCGGGGTATAAACGCAACAAAACGTCGTCGCCAGAAACACCTTCATAAAATCGATCCACGAGTCTTTCAAAAAATGCTTCCCCGCCAACAGTTTCGAAAAGGGAGGTCATGAAAACTCGGGTTCCTCCCAGTCGGGAAAGATGTCAGGAAAGTCCTCCGAAATCGTCATTCCAAATTCGGCATTGCGTTTTTCGAGAAAACTGACCACCCCCTCTTGAGCGTCACTGCTTCGGCCTCGAATTTGAACTCCCCGCGATTCCACCCGGTGCGCATACATGGGATGGTTGACACCAAGCATTCTCCACATCATTTGGCGTGACAGTGCAACTGACACAGGGGCGGTGTTGTCAATGATTTCGCGCGCAAGCTCGCGGGCTGCCCCAATCAAATTCGACGGCTCGTGAATGCTTCGCACCAGCCCACCGACGAGGGCATCTTCGGCACCGAAGACCCGACCCGTGAAGACCCACTCGGTGGCGCGAGAAATTCCGACCAGCCTAGGCAGGAACCAAGTTGAGCACGCTTCTGGCACAATTCCGCGCCTTGTAAACACGAAACCAAACTTGGCGTTAGCAGACGCAATGCGAATATCCATGGGCAAGGTCATCGTGACCCCGACTCCGACCGCCGCGCCATTGATCGCCCCGATGATTGGTTTCTTACTGTTGAAAATCCGCAGAGATAGCAATCCGCCACCGTCGCGGCGAAGTTTGGGTTGCGTCGCTCCCTCTATTTGGTCGTAGTTGAAAGTGTCGGCACCGGCCGAAAGATCTGCGCCGGCGCAGAATGCTCGCCCAGAACCGGTAAAAATGACAGCGCGTACATTGTCGTCAGCATCCGTACTGTCCAGAGCCTGCAGCAATTCACGAAGCATGACAACTGTAAAACTGTTGAGCTGATCTGGTCGATTGAGCGTGATCGTTGCGATGTTGTCGTCGACATCATATTTGATCTGCGAATATGTCACGAATAGATTCCTTGAGGCGACAATCTAAACTTCAAGAAAGCGTGAGGCGGCAATGGCCGAACCGACCGCGCCGGCCAGCGAGCCAATCGCCAGTAGAACAATCATCACACCACTGAGGTATCCGGACGGAACCACCAGCGAACTGATTCCGGTTCCGGGAGTGAACTTGGAAACTCCGTTTGTCCATGCACTATTGAGTAGCCACAGGAATCCGCATGAAACCGCGCCTCCGATGAAGCCCTGCAACAGACCTTCCAGCATGAATGGAACCCGAATGAACCAGTTGGTGGCACCAACAAGTTTCATCACTTCTATCTCTCGACGACGAGCAAACATGGCCGTGCGGATCGTATTCCAAATCAGCCCCACAGCGACTACTAGCAACACCAGAGACATCACCAAGGTGACGATACGAATGAATCGCGACAAAGTCGAAATCACCTCAAACTCATCTTCCGCAAGGGCAACCTGTTCGACTCCCGGCAGCGAGCGATACTGCTCGCTCAGACTTCTAACGAGTGTCGTATCGCCGGTAAGTGGAACCACTTTAAATTGAGAAGGGATCGATTCAGGCGTAAGCAAACTAAGCGTGACGGGATCGGCCGCAAAAATTCGCTTTGCCTCCTCGTAACTGGCCGCCTTATCGAGATAGCGAAGTTTGCTCAGATCGATAATCGTCGGCGACGCTCTAATTGTCTGATCAATGAGTGAGACTTGTTCGGCGGTTGCGTCGCTTCGAACAAATACGATCATTTCCACGTTTCCGCTCCATTGAACCAAGAGATTTTCGAATGCCCGCTGGATGAGAAACGTGGTGCCAACCAGCAACAGGGCAATCGCCGAGGTTAAAACTGCCGCCGCAGTCAGCGTGAGGTTGCGGCGAAAGCTCGCCCACATTTCACGGAACGCGTAGGCGATGCGAGCAAACATTATTCGTACACCCCTCGTTCTTGGTCACGAACGATAACCCCGCGATCGAGTTGAATTACTCGGCGACGCATGGCATTAACTACTCGATGGTCGTGAGTTGCCATCATCACGGTGGCACCCGTTTGGTTGATGTCATCGAGCAGGGCCATAATCCCTTCGCCGGTGGCGGGATCGAGGTTTCCGGTAGGTTCGTCGGCCAACATAATCAATGGTCGATTGACGAATGCTCGCGCGATGGAAACGCGCTGTTGCTCGCCACCCGATAACTGATTGGGAAATCGATCGGTCATGTCGGCTAGACCAACCATGTCCAAGACCGGCGGAACCTGTCGATCGATCACGTGTCGGGGTTTTCCGATTACCTCGAGTGCAAAGGCAACATTTTCGAAGACTGTCTTGTTTGGCAGCAGCTTGTAATCCTGAAAAACATTACCCATGTTTCGGCGAAGGTATGGCACTCTCGACTGCGGAAGGTCATTGATGTTGCGACCGGCAACCCACACCTCTCCTCGCTCTGGCTTTTCCTGACGATTAATCAGTCGTAGCAGTGTTGACTTGCCCGACCCCGACGGTCCCACGAGAAAGACGAATTCTCCCTTTGGAATATCGAACGATGCATCGCGAACAGCAACGATTTCGGTGCCATATCGCTTTGTGACGTTCTCTAGCCGGATCATCAATCTCCTCTCGGGCCTAAGTCGAAACAGTCTATGCGAAATGACGTCACATTTTTAGTCGCCTGCTCCAATTACGACTCGATATGACATATCGATTAGCTATTCAGAAGTAGCACGCCGCCAACGCAGAAATCCTTCCATGAATAAATCCAATTCACCATCCAAGACTGCAGCGACATTTCCAGTTTCAACTTCGGT
>JBDSKN010000028.1:0-2041 GCA_039916865.1 Ilumatobacteraceae bacterium | reverse complement strand
GAATTGATGGAGCCACGCTGATGATCATCGACATCCAGTTCAATCAAGGTGCGGCGACATGGAATCAGTTGCACGACGCGGTCCGGGCTGCCGAAAGCGCAGGTTTCTCGACGGCGTGGATCGCCGACCACCTGTCGGGCAGTGTGATGAACTCGCCATCAATGCCAGAGTGCTTCACGACTCTTGGCGCACTGGCGGCGACCACATCAACAATTGGTCTTGGGTCTTTGGTGGCCAACGTCGGGAATCGCCAACCCGGCGTCTTGGCAAATAGTGCCGCAACCGTGCAACAGATTTCACAAGGCCGATTTATTCTCGGACTCGGAGCGGGCTCGTCACCGACAAGTGCGTTTGCAGCCGAGCAAATTGCGCTAGGAATTAAAATCCCGTCGTCGGTAAAGGCACGACACGAACGCCTCATCAAAA
Source organism: Ilumatobacteraceae bacterium (assembly GCA_039916865.1). GTDB lineage: Bacteria > Actinomycetota > Acidimicrobiia > Acidimicrobiales > Ilumatobacteraceae > UBA3006. The sequence goes on along the minus strand of JBDSKN010000028.1, from coordinate 1,615 downwards.
CTCTGGACTCAATTGATGAGCTGTGGTCCCCAACCCGTCGAAGTGAACTCGCCGCCTTTCCATTACCCGAGCCAAGGCCTCCATTAATTCTCGGAGTAAACAGCCATGACCTGGCTCGAATTGCCGGCAAGAGGACCGATGGCGTGAACATTCGCGCAAGTCATCCCCAGCGAGTCGAAATATTGGCGACCGCAATATCGTCCGCCAAGAGTTCGGGTCGTTCCTCTTTTATTGTTTCGGTCTGGGATTGGTTTGATGATGAACTATTAGGTTCCCAATCATTGTCGCGTCGAGCGCTTGAAAAAAACGGAGTCAACCGATTAATTCTGTTGATGCGAGGCGCTCCAGATATTGCTCAAATTAGGCGCGCAGCTTCGCACTTGTCATAGAACGACATTCACCAGTCGCTTCGGAACGATAACGATATTCTTTGGCTTGGCCCCGGCCAAAACCTGAACGATCTTTGGATCGGCAAGTGTGAGACTTCGCAATTCGTCATCGGTGACATCGGCGGACACGCTGAGACGGGCTCGAACCTTGCCATTGACCTGCACCGGAATCTCGATTGTGTCTCGCACGAGCATCGTCTGATCAATACTTGGAAATGGCTGGTAAGTGATCGACTGGTCGTTTCCTAGGCGGGACCAGAGCTCCTCGGCCACGTGCGGACACAGCGGCGACAACATTTGCACGAGAGCGGTCGCCACCTCTCGGGGAGTCGAGTCATGAGTATTGACATGCTGGGTAAGGGCATTATTCAACTCAATTAATTTGGCAATAGCCGTATTAAACCGCAGGTGTTCCATATCGGCGCCAACACCTTCGATCGTGCAATGCAACTGGCGACGCAACACGATCGGAGTCTCTGCGTCGCTGACGTGCAATTCGTTAGTGTCTTCATTCACAAGATTCCGCCAGACTCGCTGCAGGAACCGCTGCATCCCCACAACGTCGCGCGGGTTCCAGGGTCGGCTGGCATCTAGTGGACCAGTGGACATTTCGTACAGTCGAAACGTATCGGCCCCAAATTCTTCGTACATCTCGTCGGGGGCGATTCCGTTCTTCAGACTCTTGCCCATTCTTCCGTATTCGCGAGTTACTCGATCGCCGTTATACCTAAATTCGTCTCCGATTTCGACCACTTCATTGGCCGGCACGATCTGACCGCGTGCGTCACGAAACGCGTACGCCATGACATAGCCCTGATTAAAAAGTCGATGGAACGGCTCTTCGCTGCTGACATGACCGAGGTCAAAGAGCACCTTGTGCCAGAAGCGACTATAGAGAAGGTGCAGCACCGCGTGTTCGACACCACCGACATAAAGATCGACTCCGCCCGAGTCGCCCGGAGATCGCGGTCCCATCCAGTAACGCTCAACCTCTGGATCAACGAAGCACTCAGAGTTCGTGGGGTCGAGATAGCGCAGCTCATACCAGCATGAACCGGCCCACTGGGGCATGACGTTTACCTCGCGTCGATATGTTCGCTTGCCATCGCCGAGATCGAGACTTACATTCATCCATTCGCTGGCGCGTGCAAGCGGTGGGATCGGATCGGAAACATTATCGTTCGGGTCGAGCGCCTGGGGCTTGAAGTCGGCAAGTTCGGGCAATG
>JBDSKN010000027.1:0-2812 GCA_039916865.1 Ilumatobacteraceae bacterium | reverse complement strand
GAAATTGCGTGTCGAACCTTTCCGCACATCGAACCAACAAGAATGTTTTTGGAGTGCAGATAGTCAATTACTTCTCTCGGCACGCCAAGTCCGGCCACATACACTCGCGCACCGCCCTCGACAACATCGCGAAGGCCACTTTCGACTTGCTGCGGAATTGCCGTAAGTAGATCAACGCCGAATGGTTTCTGGGTCAGCGATTTCACCCCGGCGATTTCCTTGGCCAACTCACCGTGTCGCATTGTTGATGCACCGAGTGTCCCGATTCCGCCGGCTTCTGAAACGGCCGCAACTAATCGGTGATAAGACACTCCGCCCATTCCCGCCAGCATGATCGGATGTTCGATTTCGAGAAGTTGTGTAAGCCGTGTTTGCATTGGCTCTACCGTACCGCCCCCTCAGGCCTCGGACATTAGCGACGCAACGAGTTGGCGTATGCGCCCTCGCGATTGAGAAATTTGCGATGCCAACGGCGCGGAGTAAATATTGTGGCCCGAGGTTCATCTTCAAACATCCAGCGAGCAAATTTTCGTCGCGTCCAAGGCGTGAGGTCGGCAAGTCGAAGGCCGCCACGAGCGCACGCCGGACTTCGCATTATGTATCCAAGCGCGGCCGAAACTCGATGATCGGCAAACATGTGTTTTCGGATGGAATTCCGGTAAATCGACTGCGTCTCGGATGGCTGACGACCGGCGCCGGCAATGATTGCCCGCGCCGAAAGCACCCCACTGAGCAAAGCCTGGCCTATCCCTTCACCTGTCAGCGGGTCAGAAACGCATGCCGCATCACCTGCGAACAACACCCTTCCAACCCCAAGGGTTGCCTTAGTTACCCGTGCCGGTATCGGCCAAGCGGTATGGCGATCCTCGAAAATCACTTCGTCACCTAGGGCCTGACGGATGTGCGGTCGAGTCAGTAGATCCGGCCAAAGCTGCTTCATGTCCTGAACGGTGTGTCTGCCACCGCGCAAGATCCCAAAACCGATGTTGACGCGGCCATCGTCGAGTGGAAACGACCATGCGTAGCCGGGCAGCAGGTCTCGTTCGAAGAAAACACAGAGGCGATCTCGGGCAGGACCGGTGACATTGTGTGCATATTGTCGAAAAGCATGCCACTCGCCCAAATACCCCTGGCTCGACAGTCCAAGCGATTTGCGAACGGGCGACCATATTCCATCACAGGCAATGAGAAAGTTACATTGCACCGGTTCCTGGTCTTCAATTTCGACAACGAGATGGTCGGAGTGCATGGTCAGCGAAGTGAACCCATGTCCATCAATTATTCTCACCCCACGATTGCGGGCATGTGCGACCATCGCACTATCGAGTTCAAGTCGCGCCGCTATCGCCGCAAATTGTGAAGGTCCGCTAGGCAGCGGCATACACATTTCTCGACCACTCGGCGAGCGCAACCAGGCTTCGGTGCACACCCGCCAACTTGGGACTGTCTCGGGATTGAAACCCAATTCATCGAGTATCCGCAGTGCACCGGTGGTCAGACCATCGCCGCAACACTTGTCACGCGGAAATTGCGCCTTGTCTATCACCGTGACATTTACATCCGAAGTTTGCAGTGTGAGTGCGGCGGCGATTCCTGCTGGCCCGGCGCCGACGATGAGCACGTCATACTTGGTGGTCACGCCGATCAGGCTAGAGTTTTTTGCTATGAGTCGCCTATGTGAAGGTCGTGTCGTCGTGGTTACCGGATCGGGACGCGGTATCGGTCGCGATCATGCTCTGAGTCTCGCTCGGCATGGAGCATTAGTGGTAGTAAATGATCTGGGTGCGGGTGTCGACGGCAGCGGCGACGACAAAAGTCCCGCTCAACAGGTGGTTCATGAAATCGAAGCCAGCGGTGGGCGGGCAGTTGCGAACGGCGACGACATCTCAACCTGGGCCGGTGCCGAGCGACTCATCAACACCGCAATCGAAACCTTTGGTGATCTACACGCCGTAGTCAACAACGCAGGAATATTGCGCGATCGAATGCTCACCAACATGACGGAAGAGGAATGGGATTCCGTCATCAGGGTTCACCTCAAAGGCACCTTCGCACCGACTCATTTTGCTGCCGCCTATTGGCGTGACCGTAGTAAGGCCGGTCACGCCACCGATGGTCGAATTATCAATACTTCGTCGGTTTCGGGGATTTACGGCAACATCGGCCAAACCAATTACGGCGCGGCCAAAGCGGGGATCGCCGCGCTCACCATCATCGCGTCTCTCGAACTCGCGCGCTACGGCGTGACAGTCAATGCCGTGGCACCGGTGGCACTAACCCGAATGACTGAAAATCTCGGACCGGCACCGGAGACCGATGACGAACGTGAACAGCGATCACCAAAATGGATTGCACCAATAGTGACATGGTTGGTATCGAGCGAGTCTAAAAATGTGACGGGACGAGTGTTCGAAGCGAGTGGAAGCGTGTTGGCAGTCGCCGAGGGTTGGCACCGTGGCCCGACTCATGCGCCTGTATCCGATCCGACAACTCTTGGACCAATTGTCGAAGAGTTGTTGAACTCGGCTAGACCCAATGCTGGTATGGACGGAAGAGACGGAACTTGGCCACAACCCAATGCCAAGACTTAACTAGGCGGATTGTCGGCACGTCTTAGGGCCAAGAAGATTAACGCGAGCGTGACTATCGCGTCATAAAAGCCGGGAATAATATGACGCTTGTAATCCGTTAATCAAAGTTTTATTCAATCTATTATTTGAGAGATACCACGCTGGGTATATCGTCAATGTAGGGGTTAGTGCAAGGAGTTTCTATCTTGACCGAGGGCTCGAGTCTTCAGCCGTCATCGACG
>JBDSKN010000026.1:0-11881 GCA_039916865.1 Ilumatobacteraceae bacterium | reverse complement strand
CATTGGCGCTGCATGACGTAGTCACCAAGTTGGATCTCCTCGAGATTCTCCGGCTGAGGCGAAGTTTGGCGAACGGCCTCGGCTTCGGCCCGATGCATCCGCTCCACTGACAGACTCTTGAAAAAATTGTAGAGGTACTCATTAAATTCACCGTCTCGCCAAGCACTAAAGCGACACGACAGCAAAAGCGAATTGGACCAATCGACGGCGTGGGAGGCCACTATTGATTCCACCAACTGGCGTTGGGTAGTGAATCGATACTTAAACGGCTGTGAGTCAAATAATTCGACTTTTCCCTTGGGAAAGTCGATGTATAACTTGAGATCTCCAAGATCTAAAACACAACCACCACCAATTAGTTCACGCAGAGTCGGTGCCAGAACCATCAACGGGCGCCACCAAGCATCGAGTGTGGTGACAAGATCTGTTTGAGTTATCGGCCAAGACGCTTTGTGGCGAGAGAGCCACGGAGCCCAGTCGGTTTGATAGGCCCGTAGATATTCTAATTTGTTTTCAAAAGGTTGACGAACCATTTCATCTGAGGTGGAGTGCACAACATGGACCGACTCAGCGGTTGCCTCAATCGTCGTGCCCGGAATAGTTAGCACTCCGTTTTTGTTACCGGTTCGGAGCAATCGGCCGATGAAAACTGATTGATCAGGAAAGATCGAGAGTTCGCCACCGGTGATCATATTGAAATCGAATAGTTCATCGTCCAAGAAGCATGGCGGACCTGCCGAGGGGACAACTATTCGGGCATCAATTGCCGCAACATAATGCAGCGCCCGACTGAATTGACTCTCCACCTTGGCTCGTGCCAGAACCATGAGACGATCGAGCGGTTCCTCGTACACCATCGGATACCAAATGGCACCACTGAATTGGAGCCAATGCATGTCTACAGGTCCGTGAGAACGAAGTGCAGCAAGATCTCTTGTGCGGCAGTCGTTTTGATTGACGAGGCGGGTGTCGCCGTCACTGATGACGATTGCTGAGTCACCCCCCGGGCCATCGGTAATTGCCGACTCGACATGAATCGCAATTCGCAATCCGTTACCCAGGTCGATTTCTTCACCATCTAGTGTTCGAATAAAATGACTAAATCCGAGCCGACTGAGTTGTCGCTCAAGTTCGCGAGTTGCGAAATCTGGGAGTAATACAGGGGTTGCCTTGTCTAGGTGAAGTGCAAGCCAGGATTCATCCAGGTGATCGCCGTGCTGATGAGAGATATAGAGGTATGACGGATGCTCGATGGCGTCGATTATTTCAATGCTCAAATTGTCGTTCCGCGGAAACGGAAACCAAGAACCAAAAAATGCCGGCTCAAACCACGGATCGCACACGATGCTCGCGTGGTGCGTGCGCACCAAAATTCCTGCGTGACCGAGCGAGGTTGCCCTCATCGGTGATCAGGCAACTGGTGGGTCAGTGAACTGCTGGCCCGAGCGTGAAACATGCTCGGTCCACTCGATTCCGCTCCAGTAGCGCAGCTCAAATCGACTCGATGGGTCGGCGTACCAACCGGCTGGCACCGCTGGCGCGGCCGTCGTACTTGCGATTTGACTCACTGGGGCCGCAACAGTTGCGGCCGGCCCAGACGCGACTGTCGAATTTGTTGCCCGGCGCAAAAAAGCACAGAAGCGTCCATCAAATGTGGTCACTATGTCGACGACATCCCAACCCTCGGCCGACTTTTTCGTCAGTTCCGCCGCGAGTGCTTCAGGACTGGAGTTATACGGATTAAATGCAACATACTCGTACATGTTCAACAGGATAGTCGTAGACAGTCAGAATAAATTAGACAGGTAGACGAATGTTTCCTGCCTAACCTAGATGCAGTGTCACAGGCATCGAAGAGTATTGGGTATTTTGGTCCCGCTGGAACCTTCACCGAACAGGCCCTGATTACTCAGATCGATCTCGCTGCTTATAGACACATTCCGTTTAGAACCGTCCCAGATGTATTGGATGCGGTCGAAATCGGAGAGGTCGGACTTGGGCTTGTTCCGATTGAAAACTCAATCGAGGGAACCGTCAACTTCACTCAAGACGCTCTTGTATTCGATCATGACTTGCTCATTCAACGAGAAGTTGTACTCGATATTGAACACTGCGTTCTGGCCAGATCAGGAACTTCTTTGTCCGATATTCGGGTCCTGCTTTCGATCCCGGTTGCTACCGCGCAGTGTCATAACTACATCCGCAAACATTTGCAGTCAGTCGAGATTCGCGCCGCCCATTCGACCGCAGAAGCTGCTCGACTCGTTGGCGAGGACACCCAATTCGGAGTCGCAGCCATCGCCCCGAGAAACGCCGCGCTTCTGTATGGGCTGGACATTGTCGCATCGGACATCGCCGATCACAGTGGAAATCAAACTCGGTTTGTCGTCGTTGGAAAATCTACGATTCCGCCGTCAACGGGTCACGACAAAACAGCACTCGTTGTGTTTCAGCGAGCCGACGAACCCGGAAGTTTGATTTCGATTCTGCAAGAGTTCGCAGCCCGGCGAATAAACCTTTCGCAGTTGGTGTCACGTCCAACCAAGTTAGGTGGGCTCGGAGATTACTGCTTTGTGATTTATGCGGAGGGACACATTGAAAATGAACTAATGGCAGATGTGCTTCGCGATCTTCACACCAAGCAAGGGGCGGTGAAATTTCTGGGAAGTTATCCGGCCGCCGGGGCGCACGCGCATTCCACTCGTGAACACGCAGACATGCGATGGCGTGAAGCGGATGACTGGGTGACAGATTTAAGGTCACGCATTGTCCGATAGCGTTTATAGACGGAACGGTGGCAGAGTGGACAAACGCATCCGCCTTGAAAGCGGACGGCCCAAAAGGCCCGGGGGTTCGAATCCCTCCCGTTCCGCCAGTACACTCGATAGTTCGTTCTAAAGAGATCAACAGATTTGTATTTGGAGAGGTGCCAGAGAGGCCGAATGGGGCGCCCTGCTAAGGCGTTGTCCGGGTTTCACCGGACCGTGGGTTCAAATCCCACCCTCTCCGCCATGAAATATCGCGCACGATGTGCACTTTCGTTATTAATTTTGGCCGTGACACTTTCGGTCAACGCCGGGAATGTGGCGGCCCATGAGTGCGCCAGCTCCTACACGGCACGTCGCGGCGATTCGTGGTGGTCGATTGCGGTTAAGTCGAACATCTCCCTGAAGCGGATCTTGGCAATTAACGATGCTTCACCGTCGACCCTTATTTTGGTTGGCCATGACGTGTGCGTTCCAGTGGTGTTTCAGGCACCCGTTGTAACGGCTGCGGCGAAAGTAACGCCTACAGAAGTTGAACAGATTATTCGTGACGTGTGGCCAGATGATTTAGAGGATCGAGCCATTGCGATAGCACGGCGTGAGAGTAATTTGGCTCCGCGTGCCTCCAACTTTTGCTGTTACGGATTGTTTCAAATTTATTATAAATACCACACGAGCTGGTTGCCGAGCGTCGGTGTAACGAACGCCAAGCAACTGTTAGATCCAAAACTCAACGCACTCGCCGCCTATAAGTTGTATCAACGAAACGGTTGGGGACCGTGGAAATTGTAGTTTCATTGAAAGTTATTTGTTTGCCGCTCTGAAGACAACAAGTACACTTAATCGTTGTTGCGCTCGTAGCTCAATGGATAGAGCATTTGACTACGGATCAAAAGGTTGTCGGTTCGACTCCGGCCGAGCGCGCTGATGAAACAAGGATTTCAGACCTCGACTCCCGCTCATTTGCTTAAGGAGGGCAATGAGGGGGCAACAGTCTCAGACATATCGAATGACTTGACAAGATCCACCAAAACGGCAACCGGGCAACTGTCGAACTACACCCCACCCCTAGACATGTATTCCCTGCTTCTGTATGTGTATTTTTGTGTTTATAGGCGAAGGTGGGAGAGGTTATGGTGTCTGGACCACACGGAACCGATATGGCTAAAGCCAACCTACGCTTTGCCAACTTGTTTGGTGCAAACCTGATCGGTGCAGCCCTGGGGGTGCCAACCTGCGGGGTGCGAACCAAAGTTACGGCGGCGGAAACCCAATAGTTGCAATGAACCGCACAACTAATGCGCAAGGGTTTTCTCACTTCAACCCATATTCTTAATTCAATTATGCTGACTATTGGCGAAGGTAGGAACTAATACGAAACTGGGTTGTGTCTGAATCGTCATTCAATAGTTGTTTTGACGGGGAATGAACTCCGTCATCGGTACGTCCGAATGGCTCTCGGGCTAGATCCCGGCATCGAAATACTGCAAAGTATCTGCGAGCAAAAACCGACGCTTCTAGAGGACGTTAAGGAGTCTTTAGAAACAGATAGTGATGCTTTGGCTCACGCAAATGAACGGATGCAGAGCGAACAGAATTTCTTTCAGGAAATTGTGAATCGCGCGCCCGACAGATCAAATCCAATTTTGGTATCCAAGAATGCCATTAGCGAGGATCTGAGTCTACAAGCGCTCATACGAATCCTTAACCCTGACGTATTGGTTTGCTACGGCACGTCGATTATCAGAGAGCCCCTGCTTACCGATTTTCGTGGTCGATTCTTGAATATTCATCTCGGACTTTCTCCTTACTACCGGGGTTCGGCAACTAACTTTTGGCCGTTAGTATATTGCGAGCCTGAATTGGTCGGGGCGACGTTCATGCACATCGATTCGGGTGTTGACACTGGCGAAGTTGTTCACCAGATCAGAGCCAGGATCTTTCCAGACGACACGCCTCACACAATTGGAAATCGGTTGATAGAAGATGTAACTGGTACTGCAGGTTCCGTAATTCGAAAACTTTCTGAGATGCGAAGTGTCGCCCAATCGTCAATTAATCACAATTTGCGTGAAGAAAAGGTATTTCGGCGAAGAGACTTCAGTGGAGCTGCAGTTCGAAAACTCCGTGCCAATTTTGCTAACGGGTTGTTAGAAGAATACTGCAGTAACAAAAATCAACGTGATCAAGCGGTCCCAATATTTGATCAAGGAGATTTTCTAAGGTGAAAGCAGTTATGTACCATTACGTGCGCGAGTTCGACGACGCATTACCGAACTTTACATACCTTCGTCGTGAAGATTTTGTGCAACAACTGGAATACCTTCGAGAAGAGTTTGGTTTCTGTAGAAAGCATGAGTTTCTTGGATGGATTACTGATCCGGAAACATATGTAAAACCTACTGGCGTCGTACTGACGTTTGACGACGGATTTGCGGATCATTATCACATTGTCCAGCCAATTCTGTCCGATTTTAAAACTTGGGGGGTTTTCTATGTCCCGACTGGAATCTTCACGAGTTCGAAATTACTTGATGTCCATCGAATACACCTACTTCTCGGTCTTCTTGGAGGTAGGCGCTGTATGGAAATGCTGAGACAATGTAGCAGTTCGGATATGTTCCCCGATGTTTTGAAGCATGAGTTCAAATCTGATACATACCTGCTACAGCAGACTTCTGATGAGATGACCAAGGAGTTCAAGCGAATGATGAACTATTTCATTGACTATGAGTGGAGGGCCTCGCTTATCGATCAACTCTTTAAAAATATTAAAGATCTAAATGCTGCTACGGAGTTAGAGCGAGATTTTTATTTAACGCCTCGAATGATTGGTGAACTTCACAATGCGGGTAATTTGATAGGGAGCCACTCCGTTACACATCGAGTTATGAGTAAACTTTCGGAAGATGAACAAAGATTAGAAATAAGGGTTTCGCTGTCAGCCCTCGCTGATTTTACTGGCCATGCTGTTGAGACATTCTCATACCCATTCGGTGGATTCCACACCTTTACGTCAGCGACTGAAGACATTCTTGAAGAAGAAGGTGTCAAGTTTTCCTTCAATGTTGAACAGCGCGATATTTCAGTGAGCGATGCAAAATTCCGACCTCAAGCGTTGCCGCGGTACGACTGCAATCAATTTTTGCATGGGAAGGCATCGACTGGAACCAACGGCAGATCGTGATGCCAGCATCGCACTAGACACAACACTCGATCGCATGATGACAGCGGGACAATCGCCCACGGACGTCAAAGAGATTTTGAAGTTCGATGTTGCCAAACCCAATGACTGTGCGGATCAGGTACAAGTCGTAAATACCCTGGTAACTCTCAATGGTTGATGGAGCGAGAATGGCTAACTGCAGCACGGAGTCGAACCAATGGTTCAACCATCCTGCGACGGTGACAGGTCAAGGTATACCAGTTCCATATGTAGTACTACTTTTGACTTCGGTAATTCGTGCGGCAACTTCACGTCGTGTGCGTCCTGTAACTTTTTTGCATCGGTCGATCAGCGGGTGTCGTACCGACCATCATTTGGCCTTCGTAGCGATTACGTTGATGTTTTTTGTAGATGGTGCCTTCACCATTGTTGCGTTTAGATGACATGTAGATACCTTTGGTGGGGGCAACGAGGGAGGCAACCGATGTGGTTTTCCCTAAATGTCCGTCTGGTGCTGATCGAATCAACCCCGCTTTTATGTGGGTCTTTGAGACATGTTGATACCTGGTGAGACACACTGCGAACGATTACGGATCAAAAAGTTGTCGGTTCGACTCCGGCCGAGCTCGCCATTTTCCCAAAAACTTCAAGATCAGTACAATTTGCGGGTGGATCAACGGGCCGACATTCAAGGACTTCGGGCCGTCGCCGTACTCCTTGTCATTTTTTATCACTTTGATCTAGGGATTTCAGGCGGCTACCTGGGAGTTGACATGTTTTTTGTCATCTCCGGATATGTCATTGCATTGTCGGCAATGAGGGACATTCACAAGCACGACAAATTTGACTGGAAAAGATTTTACACGCGACGTATTCGGCGATTGCTACCGGGTATTGCCGTTGTATCGGTGGTCACCGCGATCGCTTCACTCTTCGTTCTCAGCCCCTTTGGTCCACAGCAGATGTCGGCAAAAATGCTTTTGTCGTCGGCCTCGTACTCGTCAAATTTCATTCTGCTCAAGTCCGACTACTTCTCGCTTGATCCGGCGTCTAATCCGATGCTCCACTTTTGGTCGTTGGCGGTTGAGGAGCAGTTCTATTTTTTGTGGGGGCCAATTGTCATCGCGGTGCTGGCAATCATGAAACGATCGAAATCAATATCAGTTTCTCGCACGCTTGTAATTACTGGATTGGTGGTACTTGCGGTTTCACTCGCGTCATTTGTTGTCCTATCGCGATACGAAACCGCGGTACAGAATTGGCCTGGACTTGGTCGTCTCTCGTCGATGGGAATCTCGCCATCTCGTCTCGCGTTCTATATGCCATTTACGCGCGCGTGGGAGTTTATGTGTGGGACGTTTCTGGCAATTGCGCACAACCGGTGGAAGAACCCTAGGCGGAATATTGCGTCTAGCACGGCTTGGGCATGTCTCGCCGTTGTTCTCATTTTTGCCGCGGTGTTATGGACTTCCAGCATTCTGGCTCACGACTCGCCGTCATCGCGAGCATTCAATGAAATTGCGGTGGTCCTTGTTGTATTCGGAACGACCGTGATTATTCACGCTGGACGAGGAGACCCATTCACTTCTCGATTACTTGAAACACGACTGTTTACATACATCGGAGACCTTTCGTACAGTTTGTACCTGTGGCACTGGCCAATTTGGACGATGTTTGTGGTCGCGATGCACAAGAGCACTGCTACAACGGTAATTGCACTTGCAGCGACGGGGCTGCTTTCCGTCGCTCAGTACGAATATGTAGAACGGCCGATCCGTAGCGGTGTTGCCTTGCCAAAGCCGACGGGGATCCATTTCGTTGCTGCATTTGTGGTCATCGCTGCGGTTGGATGGGCGACGATGACAAATACATCACCGGTGATCGGGAAGCATCTGCTTGGTATCACACCAAGCAACCTATCGACTCACGTCATCGAGCGTCCCTGCGCGGGAATGACTTACACTTTAGGCGAGGCAAGATCTTGTAGGTACTCGACAGAAAATGCGAAGGGCCTGTCCATTCTTGTTGGCGACTCCACGGCAAAGTCGCTAAGTGATGGATTTGTTGTTGCATCCAGAGAGCTGTATCAAGACTCACTTGTGTTCACTCTCCCAGGTTGCGCATTCCAATTGACGACATCACCGTTTACCCCATATTGCAACGATTGGCGTGTCGACGTTTGGCGGGTAATTGAAGATTTGAAGCCCGACATCGTTGTTGTGTCCAATCTGAACACTCTGTATGTCGAAGAAAATGGAATTCCAAATTCCACAATTGCGTCAACGAGGGTGCAGTGGGGATCAGAATTGAGGCGAATGTTCAACAGGATTCGGTTTATCGGATCTCGGCCACTGTTGGTTCAACCGCCACCGCATTTTTCGTTCGACATTCGATATGACATCACTCTGCTCAACCGCCAGATCGGAACCGAACCACGAAAAGTGGTTGAAGGTAGAACTCGGTTTCTCAATGAACTTGAACGGAGAAGCCTCGGCGAATTTGCCAGTTCAAGTGAAGTACTGAATCTAGATGCGCAATTTTGTAAGCAAGATAGGTGCTCACAGTTTATCGATGGAAAATTAGGCTACGAGGACCCGACGCACCTTTCATCGATTGGAAGCCTGAAAATGGCACCGTACATAAAGGCGTCGATGACGCAACTACTCCCAAGATGAGTCAAGTGTCGCTTTTAGTAGATACTTTTGGCGAGCATACTTACGATAATTCCTGGTTTTGATTCGTGTCGACCAACTTCGCTAAATCCGAGTCTGTGGTGAAATCTCAAAGAGCCGGGATTGGGCGGTTGTAAATTGACTTCGCAGGTGAGCACTGGTGTCACGCCGTCTCTGATCATTAATTGCTCTAGTGCCCGATAGATCGCGACGCCGTACCCCTTGTTTTGGTGCTGGCTGGAGACGGTAATTCGGTCGAGGTAAACGAAACCTTCGTACCGATCCGAAAACCATTTGTAATTTGAGCTTTGATATGGAGCACCCGGAGCAAAGGTGACGCAGAATGCTCGAAGTTCGTCGCCGCTTTCATCGGTGATCATAAGGCCATACAGCGAATGCTCCAGATCGAATTCGAATTCGTGCGCGGTGAGTTCACTAACGGCCGGCACGTTGGCATTGTTGATCGCCAGAACCTGATCAAGGTGGCGAATGGTCAGCACCGAAACTTGGGGATGTGAATTTGTCATTGTTATGGAATATCCTTGCGCTATGGCCAATTCGACATTGAAGCATTTCGTGAACGACACCTCGATGGACGGACCGTGGCCGGAGGGTTTCGAAACTGCGGTGTTCGCGATGGGATGCTTCTGGGGAGCCGAACGACTCTATTGGCAGCTAGATGGTGTGCACAATACGGCGGTGGGTTACTCCGGTGGAACCAGCGAATCACCCAATTATCAAGATGTGTGTTCGGGAAGAACAGGTCACGCAGAGGTTGTGCGCGTGGTTTTTGATCCTCGTGTCGTGTCATACCAGCAATTGCTGAAAGTGTTTTGGGAGTCACATAATCCAACTCAAGGAATGCGGCAGGGAAATGATGTCGGTACTCAGTATCGCAGCGCGATATACACATCGGGTGCCGCGCAGCTTGAACTTGCTCAAGAGTCACGAAGTATGTATCAAAGAGAATTGGAACTTGCCGGACTCCGACCAATAACAACTGAAATTGTCGCCGCCATGGAGTTTTACATTGCGGAGGAGTACCATCAGCAATACCTGGCCAAGAATCCCGATGGCTACTGTGGGATTGGTGGCACCGGAGTGAGCTGTCCGATCGCGTCGCACGCCTAAGGCGACCTAGGTGGCGGCGGCCAATTGCTCGCTCGTTGGTTTGCGAAATAGTGCGAGCATCGTGGCTCCGGTGATTGCTACGGCCACGCTAATAAATATCCAGGCATGATGAAAACCAAGAATCGGATCGTCCGTTTTTGATGCGGCCACCAGCATCGAACTTACGAGGGCGACACCGAGCGCGGCGCCAACCTGTCTGGCGGTGTTATTCAGGGCCGATCCCATTGCAAATCTGGGTTGAGGTAGGTATGCAGTTGCCGAACTAGTAATTGTTGAGATGCAAAATCCAACCCCAATACCCGTATATGCCATGACCGGAAAGTAGAAATCCCAATAATGTGGCGTGGTAGTTATTTTGTAATTCAGGAACAGAACTCCGGTGCAAAGGATGAATGATCCCAGTGCCACTACTCGGCCATGTCCAACACGTTGGGCCACCCGTCCCGCCGGAGCGGCTACCAGTGCGGCCGCGAAAGGACCCGGTGATCCAGCGAGTCCGGACAGCGACGGGCTGTATCCCCACACAACTTGCAACCATTGAACGTTGACGAAAATCAATGCGAAAAAGCCCATCGTAAATACAAATCCGCTAATTGCTGCGGCAGTAACAAAGGGCAATTTGAATAACCGCAGATCTAGAACTGGGTGGGCAACAGAATTGCAACGCACGAGGAATGCGAAGAGCAGTACAACCGAAAAGGCAAGAACGGCAAGTGAGCGACCCGAAATCCATCCCCATTCATCGCTTTGGACGATGACGAGTGTTAGAAGAGCCACACCGCCGACGGCAAATGCGGCGCCAATATAATCAACCGTACGTGGCGCGGTCTCGTCGCGGGATTCATGCAACAGGCGTGCACCGATGACAAGGGCAAGGACGCACAGGGGCACGTTAACCAAGAAGACCGAGTGCCATCCGAAGTTATCGACGAGATATCCCCCAAGTGTCGGCCCGCTGGCCGCGGAGACGCCTCCGACCGCGCCCCAGATTCCAATCGCCGCCGAGCGACGAGCGACCGGAAACTCAGGGAGTACGAGCGCCAGAGACGCGGGAGTAAGAATCGCCCCACCAAGTGCCTGGATGATTCGTGCACCGACTAGCAACAATGCGGAAGGAGCAAGTGCGCACAGAAGTGATCCAATCATGAAAATGGTCAAACCGGAGAGAAATGCGCGCTTCCGACCAAACGCATCGGCCAATCGACCAGCGGTGAGTAAACCGGCCGCGTATGCGATGTTGTAGGCGGAAAACACCCAGGTAAGTGTGCGCCGACTCTCTGGCCACTCCTCGACAAACGAGCCAAATGCCACGTTGACAATTGAAATGTCGAGGGACACGAGCATCACACCGATTGAGGTGAGTGCAAGGACTTTTGCGCCTCGAGACCAACCCTTCACACTGACATCCCCCATCCATTTTGCCGAATGTCGTCACCATCAGCGTCGAGAGGTCGACCTGCCCACCGTAGTTCGCCTGGCGTCGCCGATAGGCCTGCTATGAGACCTTGCATTGGCGTGTCCCCAACTATCGGAATCATGTTTCGAGCCGCAAAGTGTTGGTCGTTGGCAATGTCCGACATATCGAACACTGGTCCAACCGCTGCTTGGGCATCCGACAATAGTTGAACCACTTCGTCCTGAGTTCGCGACGAACACCAACGTGTCATCAACTGTTCCAATTCGGTGCGATGTTCCATGCGCCCGGAAAAACTAGAGAATCGTTCATCGTCGCCTACACCTAGCACTTTCATAACCCGCGCGGCCACCGTGTCCGATGAAGCCGAAACGCCGACCCACTTGTCGTCGCTGCACAAGTACACGCCTCGTGGAACGGTATATGGCAATCCAGAGCCGAGACGCGGTTGCAACTCGCCGCTGAGTTTGAATAGCGAAATCACCGGTCCCATGATCTGAAAAACCGTTTGCAATAGGTTCACATCGATTACTTGCCCTACACCCGAGTGCAGCGCAACCATCGTGGCGAAGGCAGCCGTGATTCCCGTGACCTCGTCGGTAAGGGCAATTGCCGGCAGCACCGGTGGACCATCCGGTTCACCGCTCACTGCGGCAAGTCCGGCCATAGATTCTGCAATAGATGCGAACCCCGGCCGCGATGCATACGGACCGTCTTGGCCAAATCCGGAGAT
>JBDSKN010000025.1:0-22202 GCA_039916865.1 Ilumatobacteraceae bacterium | reverse complement strand
TCGGCGATCCACGCCGTCGAGAAACCTGCGCTTTCGGCAGCCCGGACCGCGTCGTGCAACTGATTCCATGTCGCCGCACCTTGATTGAACTGGATGTCGATGATCATCAGCGTGGCTCCATCAATTCAAGTCGATTGCCGAACGGGTCATATGTGTACACGCGGGAAGACTCTGCCAATTCCTCCGCCTCGACGGCAATGCCAGCCGCAGTCAATTTGATGATCAGGCTCCCCAAGTCCTCGACGAGGAGTGCTGGATGAGCCTTTAGAGCGGCCCGAAAATTCTCCTCGACCCCAAGATGGATCTTCAGATCCCTATCCTCAAACCAACATCCTCCGCGAGTCGCGAGGTGTGGAGGTTTGGGGACCTCGTGGATACCAAGCATTTGACCGTAGAAAGCTCGGGCTTCATCCTCGCCCCCTCGTGGCATTGCTAACTGGACGTGGTCAATCCCGGTTATTCGCACAGTATTTATTATGCCGACTTCACCAATTGACTGCTCTCAACCCTGCATCAACCGGGCTCTTGATTAAGCGTGCTGCCAAGCAACACGCCGTTGGCCCAGTAAAAGCCCGTATCTCCCGATGGTAAAACGTCATATGTTGCGCCTTCGCCATAAGGGACACGTTGCGCGCTTACTACTAATGCGCGATCGTATCCATCGCCGGGCGACAGATCTCCAACATTTCGCCCATCAATAGTTGGGTGTCCTGCGGAAACAAACAGTTCTCGTCCGTCATCGAGAACGAGATGAACCATCTGATGAGTATTCGGCACCGATACTTTTGAGGTCTCCACAACGATTCCGGAAACGCGGCGACCGAATTTGTCGACTGTCCAAACCGCCATGCCGATCCGTAGATCCTTTACCGGCACCAATCCCGAAGGCGTGCTAATTAGAGTGTCGCCGGCGAGACAGATTGGACACCCACCGATTGGGGGCGAACCAACAATTCTGGTAAAAGTTATTTTCTGCTCAGAAAAGTCAATGCCCGTAAGTTTGTCGGATACGCCTTCACACGCATAACCAACGTCGTCACCGACATGTAAAGTTTTTGGAGTGCCAGGATCGTTCGGTCTTTCAATTGGATAGACCTGATACCAACGACCGTCAACGCTGTCGCGATTGATCTTAAGTATCAGGAACGAACTCTCTTTTTCGCCCACTGTCCTAATAATTTCTTCACCGCTTGGTGCCGGTATTGATCGCGGGGACTCCTTGACAAAAATCAAATACCCAGCGGTGGCGGCGAGAACAACGACCAACACGATAAACAGCGTGATTACAGAACTTTTTCTACCCATATGACATTTCCTTTGTCGTGGAGCTGAGGGGAATTGAACCCCTGACCTTCTCCATGCCATGGAGACGCTCTACCAATTGAGCTACAGCCCCGAATTTCGATTCTGAGCGTACCCGTTTGATGGTGATTAACTGTTCACAATCGTCGCCATCTCCCCCGCCCAGTCCCGGGTGGCGGTGACGAAGCCATCCAGCATCTCGTCGGTCACCTCGAGCGACAAGGCGATGAAACCGCGTTGTGCCAGGTAATAACCGTGCTCGAGCATGGCGAAAAAGTAAAGTTCTTTCCACCTGTCATCCGATGCTGCAGCATCAACGAGTGTGCGCACCGGCCCCGCACAACCATGCACACCAATCATCGAACCGCGACCGCTCACACACATAGGAATTCTCGCCTCTGCGAATACACCGGCAAGTGCCTGGCGACAGACATCGCCGCGAGCGTTGAGATCGTGCACCGCCTTATCAGTGAGCACCTCGCGCAGGGCCGCAACCCCGGCGGCCATCGATACCGGGTTGTTGTTGAACGTGCCGGCATGGGCTAGAGGAACCCGATCGGGCGAGTCGCCACCAAAGACGCTCATAATTTCGCGCCGACCACCGAATGCACCAAAACTAAATCCGCCACCCAAGTATTTGCCAAGCGTCGTCATGTCGGGCGTGACACCCACCAGTTGTTGGGCACCACCCGGGGCAAGGCGCGAGGTCATCACCTCGTCGAATATAAGTACTACACCATGGAGTGTGCACAATTGACGCAAACGCAGGAGAAATTCGTCGGTGGCGGGAATGCATCCGGCCGAGCCGAGCATCGGTTCCACCACCACACACCCCAATTGCTGCCCGCGGCCGCCTGCGAATAGCGCCTCGAGTGCGTCGACGTCGTTGTAGGTACCAATCACAAATTGGTGCGGGATATTTATCGGGCTGGGTCCATGACCAAACGAGAGCACCCCGCCGTGATAGCCACCCTCGAACACCAGCACCTCGCGACGCCGGGTGTGATGCAGGGCCGCAGCAATTGCATAGACATTGGCCTCCGTACCCGAATTTGTGAAGCGAACCTGCTGGATGCTGGCGAACCTGGCGCAGATCATTTCGGCCAGTTCCACCTCGCCCGTTTGCGCCGCCCCGATTGACCACCCTTGGCGCAGGACTCGTTCAACCGCCGCGCGTACGGGCGCTGGGGCATGGCCGAGCAACCCAGCCGTGTAATTACCCAGCAGATCCACATAGCGGTGTCCGTCGGCATCGTGCAACATGGCGCCGTCTGTGTCGACAACACGGAATGGAAACGGTTCGAAGTGAAGCACAGTGCGCGTGTTTCCACCGGGCATCACCTTGACCGCACGCTGATGCAGCGCCTGGCTTTTCTGACGAGTGGCCGCGTACCGCTCGCGGGCGGCAGCGACCAGATCGTCAATCGCGGCAGTCGCAGATGTTCTCATTGTTCGACGATTGCTCGCCAGTTCACCACCGGCACATCGGTGTACAGGCGTTCGATTTCGTAAAATTGTCTAGTCGGTTCAGAAAAGATATGAATGACCACGTCTCCATAATCGAGCAGGATCCATTGCTGCTCGGAAATACCCTCGCTGTGTAACGGCGATAGACCGAGCCGTTCGCGAATTCGTGCACTCACTTCATTGGCGATCGTCCGAACCTGCGACGAATTATTTGCACTCGTAACAACAAACAACTCGGTAATGGCCAGAACTTCTCCGACATTGAGGACGATCGTGTTAGTGCCCTGTTTGTCGTCGGCCGCCTGGGCGGCCAGGCGGGCAAGAATCAACGATTTGTCGGTTGTATCAGAAAGTGATGGGTCCTTTTCGACCGATGTTCTAGTTGCTGGCATGGATTACTCGTCCGCAGCCGGAAGCGTCGTAGCCGGCAGCGTCGGCGAGGCGGCGATGAAGTCCACAAAGTCCTGGCCGAGCACTATCTGGGCGCCAATTCCCTCTACTGCCTGCTTGATGGTGGAATACTTCAGCGCGCCAAGGACGCCCTCCAGGCTTGCTTGAAATCCGTCGATTGCCGAGATATCGGAGTATCTGAATAGCGTCTCTTGGGCCGGTGGTCCAGCGACCTCGCGAACAAGAGCTACACCTATTCCCAAGTAAGTCAGTCGTTCGACAACGGCATGCGAAATATTTACATCGTTGAACGGGCTATCGATTTGGACAGCGAACCCACCATTGACAGCCGACAGCGAACTTGGCGCAACGCTGGCCATGAGCAACAACACCTCACTGCGATCGAGCGCGTAAAGCTCTAATCCAAGTGGATTTTCTACTTCGGCAACAGTCTCCGCACTGAGTTGCCACACCTGAACCGGCCCCGCAAAGACCAGGCGAATAAAATTAGCGAGCTCAGTCGGTACCAAATCAGTCACAGTTGACTCAGTTGACTGCGCCGGATCAATTGCGATTCCGCCTCCCACCGCCGAAGCCACGCCGGTCCAGATCGACTTCGTCCGCGCGAGGCGAGCGCTCTCCAGTTCGCCGTCGCGGGTTGCCGCCAGGACCGAGGCAGTCTGATCAGGAGTCAGGTCAATTCCTCCAGCCGGAAATAGTTCGGTGTCAACGGCGACTGGCTGTGACGGCGCGGTGACATTCGTTTTCGATTTCAGCGTGGTGGTCGTAACCGGGTCCGGAGTCATCGTTTTGGTATTCACGACAGGCTGATCAAATTCGGCGTGAATTGAAGGAGTTACCGACAACAGCGTGGCGACTTCGCCGGTGCTCAATGCGCCTGCGCTGGCAAACGTCACATCCAGAGCACCCTCCGTATCGAGCGCAATTGCTGCTATTCCGCCCTGTGCAAAACTATCTGCGAGTCTCCTCGGAGTTTCGTTGCCAACAACTTCGGCCCTTGTGTTTACTGCCAGGGAAATGATCGTTCCGCCCACACCTTGTGGAGATAGAACAAAAACCGTGAGAGTCGTCAGTTCGTTTTCGTCATTTACTGTTGCCAATAATGCCGTAGGTGTGCTTGGAATTTTGAGTTGCGAGTTGGCGTCTACGCTTCGCCCACCTGAGGAATTAAGCAACAGATTTGCTGCGGCAACAATGCCGAGCGGCAACGCGCAGGCCGCGGCAAGTCCACTGAAAAGAGCCCCAAGTAATCGCCGTCGCTGTCGGGCAGGAATTGCCGTCATTGATGAACAACTCTTTTTGCACCGTACAAGCGGCGCGCATAAATTTCATCAAGCACTGGTTGAGTCAGAAGATAAGCCAATGGCCGACCGTCGCTAAATCGTGCCCTCAGGTCGGTGCTACTAACTTCTAGCCGGGGTGACTCAACTCGGAGCCAGTTAAATTCCGAGGGCGGGGTCACAGGTGCTCCAGGCCGGTCGACGACAACAAGTTGGGACAGGGCAATAACTTCAGCGATTCGCGACCAGCTTGAGAGTCCACTCGCCGCATCATCACCAAGAATCGTAAACAAATCTGCAGCGGGATACCTTGCGGCCATTTCGACGAGGGTATCGGCGGTGAAACTCGGACCACCTCGACGAATCTCATCGTCCCCGGCAATTAGCCCATCGACCCCAGACACCGCTGCGCTCACCAACGCGAGGCGGTCCGCCGCTGGCGAAATTGAGCGTGTGCCGTGCTTTTGCCAAGGGTCATTGGCAACCATTAATACCACCTGATCGAGGCCAAGAAAATGACGGACATTTATTGCAGTTACGAGATGACCGACATGTGGCGGATCGAATGTGCCACCAAAGAGTCCGATTCGTTGAAGCACTCCCGCAGTCTACGAAGGGCTGCTTCTACCTACTCCCAGGCCAATTCCCACTCGAGCACCCCTTGGCTGTCCATAAAACCCATACGCACATTGGGAAATAAATTTAAAAAATATTTTCTTTAAGGTCTTCCAATATTACGGCCGATGAACTAATGTCTTGGTTTCGTCCAATAACAATAAATCCCCCGAAAACTAATAAACCCCCACCCCACCCAGTTAGTTGCGAAAATACGCCGCTCGGCCGTAATTTCCGACCAAATGCGCGTCTAACAGTTGCTTGTCGACTTTTGGCGCGCACTATGCCAAATTTCACCGCCAAGCACGGAACATTCGCCCACAGGAAATGGTTATAACAAATATGTCTGATGCAATAGGTCTCTATCTAAACGAAATCGGCAAGGTTGCCCTGCTCAACGCTGAAGATGAGCGCAATCTGTCAAAAGCTATCGAGAAGGGCCGCGATGCGGCTACTCGCCTCGAATCTGGTGAACGAGGTGCAGCGTTGCGCGCCGACCTTCGTGGGGCGGCCAAAGCCAAAGATCGCTTTATCCGCTCCAACCTTCGACTTGTCGTGTCGATTGCTCGCCGCTACCCACTGCCACAAGGGATGGACTTGCTAGATCTCATTCAAGAAGGAAATCTGGGTCTCGAGCATGCCGTTGACAAGTTCGACTGGCGTCGCGGTTTCAAGTTCTCGACCTATGCCACATTTTGGATTCGCCAAGCAATCGGTCGTGCGCTGGACCAAAAAGCAAGCCTCATTCGTATCCCTGGCGATCGTTCGGCCACACTTCGAGCAGCTCTTCGTCAAGGTTCGGGCGATGCCGAAGGTCTCGATTCGCTAAATGCCGAACTACACAGACTCACCACCCCGGTGTCCCTCGACAAAACAATTGGCGATGATGGCGATGCGACTCTTGGCGATCTCGTGCCAAATGACGACATCAGCCCAGAAGACGCAGTGATGTCGCTCGTCGACAACGACTTGCTCAATGATCTGCTCAACACGCTCGACGACCGTGCCCGCTACGCCGTCGAGGCGCGATTTGGCATGCACGACGGCGAGCGCAAGAGTTTTCGTCAAGTTGGCGAAGAGTTGGGCGTCACTGCAGAGGCCGCTCGACGCTTAGTGAGCCGCGCTGTGGATTCGCTTCGCGAAGACGCAGGCGATTTCCTTACCGTCTAAACCCTCGCGGGTTCGGCCATACTGAATGATCATGGCACCGCGCTGGACTCCTTCATCGTGGCAGGCGTTTCCAGCCGCCCAGCAACCGGAATGGCCCGATAGCGGACATTTGGATCGGGCACTCAAACAGATTGCCTCGTATCCGCCACTTGTATTTGCAGGGGAGGCCCGATCACTACAGACGGCGCTTGGACAAGTTGCCAGCGGAAACGCGTTCCTTTTGCAGGCCGGCGACTGCGCCGAAAGTTTTGATGAATTCACCGCTGTCAACATCCGGGAAAAACTTCGTGTGATTTTACAGATGGCTGTCATGCTCACCTATTCGATGGGGGTACCGGTCGTAAAGGTCGGGCGTATCGCCGGCCAGTTTGCCAAACCGCGCACGAGCGAAACCGAGTATGTAGGAAGCGAAGAGCTACCGGTTTTCCGGGGGCACATGGTCAATGATCCGGCTCCGCATCCAGAAGCCCGTCGTCCAAATCCCGATCGACTGATTCAGGCCTACCATCAGGCGGCCAGCACTCTCAATTTGCTGCGAGCGTTCACAAAGGGCGGATTCGCCGACCTCAACAGAGTCCATGCATGGAATCAGGAGTTCGTTGCCTCCAGCGCGGAGGGACAGCGCTACGAACAAGTTGCTGGCGAAGTCGAGCGGGCGCTCGCATTCATGCGAGCCTGCGGAGTCGATACCGAGACCAATACTGCACTACATCAAGTCGATGTCTACACCAGCCACGAAGCACTGATCCTCGGCTACGAAGAGGCTCTAACACGGCAAGACTCCCTAACCGGCGGTTGGTACGACTGCAGCGCGCACATGCTGTGGATCGGCGATCGCACCCGCCAGCTCGATGGTGCACATGTCGAGTTTTTGCGAGGCGTCGGCAATCCGATTGGTTGCAAGATAAGTAAAACCACCGATGTCGACTATTTGCTCTCGCTTTGCGAAGTGCTCAATCCGGCACGGATTCCGGGTCGACTCACTCTCATTTCGCGAATGGGAGCCGACAGTGTCGAAGATTCGCTACGTCCGTTGATTCGTTGCATTCGAGATGCGGGACATCCAGTTGTCTGGGCATGTGATCCGATGCATGCAAACACTTTCAGCGCACCAAACGGCCGCAAGACACGGCATTTTGATGACATCATCAAGGAAATTGTTGGCTTTGTCAATGCACATCGTGCCGAGGGCACTTGGCCGGGTGGAATTCATATTGAACTTACCGGAGACAACGTCACCGAATGTTTGGGTGGTGCCGAAGCGGTGATGAGTGATGATCTCGATGTTCGTTATGAAACCGTTTGTGATCCGCGCCTGAATGCTCGTCAATCGCTTGACTTAGCATTCCGCGTCGCAGAACTCATTCGCAGCAATAATTAACGCCCATGAGGGCCTTCGAATTGGTTAAGAACTGGCCCGTGTCCACGGTCTCGGCTGGGGTAATTGACCATCTCGAAAATATCCATATGTACGGTGACACGAACAGAGAGTTCCGCCTGGCGTCGGTGACAAAGTTGATGACGGCATGGGCCACCCTGGTTGCGGTTGAAGACGGTTCGGTGAACCTCGACGATGAAATAGGTCAACCCGGTTGCACACTTCGGCACCTGCTATCCCACGCCGGTGGCTATGGATTTGACAATAAGGAAGCGATTATTAAACCCGAGCGCAAGCGGGTGTACTCCAACACCGGTTACGAATTGGTCGCGGAACATGTTTCAGCGGCGACAGGTTTTGAGTTTGCCGACTATCTCCACGAGTCGGTGTTTGACCCCCTAGGGATGAATTCCAGTCGATTGATCGGGAGTGCAGCCGGAGATGTGAATTCAACCCTTGGCGACCTGATCATCTTTATGGGTGAACTACGCAAGCCGAGACTTATTGCCAGTAGTACATACCTCGAGGCCACGAGTTCGCAGTTTCCGGACTTGGAAGGACTCGTACCGGGAGTGGGTCGATTTAATCCGTGCCCGTGGGGACTCGGCCCAGAATTGCGCGGTACCAAACATCCGCATTGGACCGCGACGCGGAATAGTTCGTCCACATTTGGCCATTTCGGTGGTTCGGGCACCTTTGTCTGGATTGATCCGGTTGCCAATGTTGCCTGTTGCGCTTTGAGCGGCTTCGAATTCGGCCAATGGTCTCTTACACATTGGCCAGTATTTGGTGACGAGGTACTCGCCGAACTCGGACGATGAACGATTTGACACGGCCTACGGCCGATCACCGCGCCGACTTATGGCTGCTTCTCGCCTGTTCGTTTGGCACCGCAACCGCCAACAGCGTCATCTTTGCCGCCCTCGGCGACCTGCAGGATACCTACCACTTTGCCGACTCTGGTCTCGGGCTAATTGCCGGCGCGGGATTTCTTACCGGTTTGTTGGTGCAGTTATTTATCGCGCCATTTGCCGATCGCGGACATTCCAAGCACCTGATCATTATCGGTCTCGTACTGGCCGGCTTCGGTTCGGTGCTCTTTTCAACCGGCACCACGCTTACTCAATTCATCATTGCCCGAGCGGTTGTCGGGTCTTCCTTTGGTTTCGTGTTTCCGGCCGTTCGTGCGCTGGCAGCCAATTTAGACAGCGACCGCAGCGGTGAGCGGATGGGCAGAGTTGTATCGGTCGAATTAATTGGTTTCGTTTGTGGTCCACTCGTTGGTGGAATTCTCATCGATCCAATTGGGCTGTCGGCAACATTTCTAGTTTTTGGATTAGTGGCTTTCGCCACCGTCGCGATTGTCGCGCCTCGAACGTTTCCGGCACTCGTTCAAACAGGAGAATCTCAAAAGCTAAGCATCGAATTACTCCGCCACCCCCGAATTGTCGTCGCGGTGTTGGTGGTAATGGCAATCCAATTGCCTATCGGGGTGTACGACGCATTGTGGGATCGCTACCTCACGGATTTAGGAGGAACCAACATTATGGTTGGGCTTTCCTTTGCCCTGTACAGCGTGCCGTTCATGTTGTTCTCTTCGATGGGCGGCAAAATTGCCGATCGGGGTGAACCGCAGCGCATCGCATTATGGTCAATGCTCGTGGTGGCCCCATTTGTTTTTTTCTATGGATTTTTTGACATTCTCTGGATCGTCGTCGGCCTCAATGTATTTGAGGGCGTAGCCCAGGCCGTCGCCTATCCCGCGACTGTCGCCGCGGTCGCAAAGGCCGCTCCGGTTGGTCGCGCATCGGCGGCCCAGGGACTAAGCGGATCGGCCGGACTTGTTGGGGCAATGTTGATGGCCTTCACCATGCCTTCTGTGTACGGCCGTTACGGGCCGGCTGTCACTTTTGGATTTGTATTTGTGCTGATGGTCATACTGACCGGGCTGGCCGCAATATTGCATCTGAAGTTGGAGCGTGCCGAAATAGTGGGAAAAGCAAATTTGATTAGTTGAGCCGTTCGATAATCATGGCCATTCCCTGACCGCCGCCGACACACATACTCTCTAGACCGTATTTTTTGTCCCTCGTCTGCAAACCGTTAATCAGAGTTGTCATTATCCGTGCACCGGTCATGCCAAACGGATGACCAAGTGCAATCGCACCACCCTGCACATTTAGTTTCTCCATATCGATCCCCAAATGTTTGGCCGAGGGTATGACTTGGGCGGCAAAAGCTTCGTTGATCTCGACTAGATCAATTTGGTCCATCGTCATTCCGGCCCGCTTAAGTGCCTGTCGGCAGGCTTCGATCGGACCAAGACCCATGATTTCTGGATTTAGGCCGGACACACCCGAGGCAACGATGCGCGCCAGTGGAGTCAGACCAAGTTTCTTGGCCTTGGTATCACTCATCACTAAAACCGCGGCCGCGCCATCATTGAGTGGACATGCGTTACCCGCCGTGATCTGCCCATCGGGACGAAATACCGGCTTAAGACCGGCAAGGGCCTCAATCGTGGTCCCATCGCGCGGGCCATCGTCCTTGCCGACAATGGTTCCGTTGGGAAGCGTGAGCGGTGTAATTTCGCGCTCAAAGAATCCGTTCTTTTGATTGGCCACGGCAAGTTGTTGCGAACGCGCGCCGAACGCATCCATTTCTTCTCGCGTCACATTTTCGATTTCACGAACGTTTTCGGCCGTCTGACCCATAGAGATGTAGTAATCGGGCAATCCGCTCGGTGGAGTCCACGTTGGTTGTCCACCTTGCGCTCGCAATTTCGTTCGCTCTCCGGATGGCTTGAAGATTGAGTTTGGCGCGGTGTCACTGGCGCCGGTTGCGTAGCGACTGACCGTCTCCACTCCGGCGGCAATAAAGCAGTCGCCCTCGTTAGATTTAATCGCGTGCGCGGCCATGCGTATTGTCTGCAAACTGGACGAGCAATAGCGATTCACGGTCACCCCTGGCACATCGTCGAGTCCTGCGAGTATCGCCACGACGCGGGCAATGTTGAATCCGCCTTCGCCAGCCGGTTGACCAATACCCATCATCAGGTCCTCAACATCGCTGGCCTTGACTTGCGGAACCTTGGCCATCAGCGCCCGAACGATCTGCGCCGACATGTCATCTGGTCGCATGTCGACGAGGGATCCCTTATTGGCGCGACCAATTGGACTACGCGCGGTTGCAACGATAACTGCTTCGGTCATGTGGACTCCTTTGCCCTGCTCAGAGTAGCCAAATAGGGCTTACCTGCAATAACTCAGGAACAACCACTGCTGGATCCACAATCGCCACACACATAGCACGCTCCCGCGCGCTGCATGTTGGCCGATCCACATGAGGAACAGATCTGGCCGGTTCGAGCAGGCTTTGATTGAACACCATGAGCAGAACCGCTTTGGGCGGCCAAGTCAAGTTGAGCCACCAAGTCAGACACCGAAGGAATCGTTTTTGGATCCGCTACAAGATCAATCCCTTGGGTGGTTTCACTCATCGACTCCTCAACGCCTGGCAGCGTCGGCTGCATCCGCTCTTCGCGCGTATATATTCCCAACTCGGCGCGCTCATTTTCGCTTAGGTATTCAACTGCAAGGCGACGGAACAGGTAATCGACAATGGATGTTGCCATTCGAATGTCGGAGTCATCGGTGATGCCGGCAGGTTCGAAGCGCGTATTGATAAATGCCTCGACAAATGCCCGCAACGGCACTCCGTATTGCAGGCCATACGAGATGCTCTTGGCAAAGGCGTCCATGACCCCGGCCAGCGTCGAGCCCTGCTTGGACACGGTAAGGAATACCTCACCGGGTCGACCATCTTCATACTCGCCAACGGTGGCAAATCCCTTGCAATCGGCGACACGGAATTCGAATGTGCGACCGCGACGAGAACGTGGAAGCTTTTGGCGCACCGGCTGATGAACAATTCGCTCCACAATGCGTTCGACGATTTGCTGGCCGGCCACCGATCCGTCCCTAGACGCATCGGCCATGCCCTGCTCTCCATCTTTCTTGGCTGTCGAAAGCGGCTGACCGACTTTGCAATTGTCGCGGTAGACGGCCACTGCCTTGATCCCAAGTTCCCATGACAACATGTGCAAGTTTTCGATGTCTTCAACGGATGCCTCTTCGGGCATATTCACAGTCTTAGAGATCGCACCCGACAGGAATGGCTGTGTTGCTCCCATCATCCGCACGTGACCTTCGTAGTGAATGGTGTTGTCGCCCATCGAGCAGGCAAATACCGGCAAATGCTCGACCTTGAGATCGGGCGCGCCCAGAATGGTTTTATTGGTGTCGATATAGGCGACAATGTTGTCGATCTGCAAAGGCGTGTACCCAAGTTGGGCAAGTGCACGCGGAACGGTCTGATTGACTATCGACATGTTTCCGCCGCCCACCAATTTCTTGAACTTGACCAATCCGAGATCGGGCTCGATACCGGTGGTGTCACAGTCCATCATCAGTCCGATGGTGCCGGTTGGCGCAAGCACCGTGGCCTGACTGTTGCGCACGCCGAATTCTTCGCCGTCGCGCACAGCCGCATCCCAAGCATCGCTTGCAGCGGCGACCAGATCACTTTGGACCACATCGATGTTTTTGATTTCGTGATTGGCATCGCGATGCATCCGCAGCACGTTCAACATGTGTTTTTCATTTAGAGCAAATCCGGCAAATGAACCCATCCGACTTGCGGTACGCGCACTTGTTGCATAAGCGTGGCCCGTCATCAGCGAAGTAAGCGTTGCGGCCCATGCTCGTCCGCCGTCGCTGTCGTATGGCATCCCTAGCGCCATCAACAACGCACCCAAATTGGCGTAACCGAGCCCAAGTTGGCGAAATTTCCGGCTGTTCTCGCCGATCTTTTCGGTCGGATAGTCGGCGTTGCCGACCAATATTTCTTGCGCACTGAACATCACTTCGATGGTGTGACGGTATGCCTCAACATCGAACTCATCTTCGTCACTCAAATACTTCAATAGATTGATCGAGGCCAAGTTGCATGCCGAGTTATCAATATGCATGTACTCGCTGCACGGGTTGGACCCGTTAATTCGGCCCGTCGCATGCGCCGTGTGCCACTTATTGATGGTGGTATCGAACTGCAATCCCGGATCGGCGCACTCCCATGACGCTGTGGCGATTTGGCGCCACAAATCGCGTGCACGGATGGATCGTACCGGTGATCCGTCTTTCACTGCACGAAGTGTCCAGTCGCGATCTTCCTTGACGGCATTCATGAATTCATCGGTGACACGCACAGAGTTGTTGGCGTTTTGATATTGCACCGAGAACGAGTCTGCACCGTCAAGATCCATGTCGAAACCGGCGTCCCGAAGGGCCCGTGCCTTCTTTTCCTCGTGGGACTTGCACCAAATGAACTCTTGAATATCTGGATGATCAATGTTGAGTATCACCATTTTGGCGGCGCGGCGGGTTTTGCCTCCGGACTTGATGGTGCCCGCCGATGCGTCGGCGCCCCGCATGAAACTCACTGGCCCGGAAGCAGTGCCGCCGCCCTTGAGATATTCGGCGCTACTGCGAATGTTGGAGAGGTTGATACCGGCGCCGGAACCGCCTTTGAAGATGGTGCCTTCCTCTTTGTACCAATTGAGAATGGCATCCATCGTGTCGTCTACCGCCAATATGAAACAGGCGCTTGCTTGCTGCGGCACGCCGTTCACTCCAATGTTGAACCACACCGGGGAATTGAATGCGGCCCGTTGCGTGACAAGGATGAACTTCAATTCATCGCGAAATGATTCGGCTTCGGTCGCATCGGCGAAATAGCCACCTTCGATCCCCCAGTTGGCAATTGTGTCGACGACACGGTCGATGACTTGACGTAGCGAGTGCTCGCGCTCCGGGGTGCCAGGTGTGCCGCGAAAGTACTTCTGCGAAACAATGTTGGTGGCATTGAGAGACCAACCGACGGGAAACTCGACGCCCAGCTGCTCGAAGGCATAGGTGCCGTCCTTCCAATTGCTGATTCGCGCGTCACGCTTTTCCCAAACCATTTGGTCGTACGGATGCACTCCCGCCGTCGTGAAGTGGCGGCGGATGCCGATGGCGAGACGCTCTGGGGCGATGGACATGTTGTTGGCCTTTCCTGGTATCCCTGGTATTCCTGGTATTCGGTTCTGACCGTAATCTTTGGGTATTTCACTCAATTGGGCTATTTCTCGGGCTTTGGAGAGATCTCCAAGGGGGTCAGACCGACACCGTTGCCAGGGCCTCTTGCGAGACCACAACATGTTGTGTTAGATCATCCCCCATCGCAGATCCGCCCACAACCGGTAGTGATTCATTACAGCATTGTAGTTAGACAATGTCAAACATCATCTCACATTTCGCACACCGTCTGAGCCTTATCCCATAACGGTTTGCGGGACTGGGCAAAAAATCACCTAAAAGTCACAAAACTGACTGAACGGCGGGTCGTTGGACTCCAACTGTGTACAGCAAGTGGATAACCCTGTGAATTTGTCGTTGTATCTGTTGATTTCCCTGTTTTTCTGGGGATGACATTGTGGAATAAGAGTTTTAGCGGTGGAAAACCTGTGGACAGCGCTACCCGGCGGCCACGCTTACTGGGATCGCGTTGAGAACTGCGTTCCCCGAAAGTGGATCAATTGCTTCCTCGTCGGTGAGCACATTTGAGTTGACTCCAGCGTGCTCGGCCGCAACCCGCATTCGTGTGCCGCGAACTCCATGACCCCACCCGTGGGGCAAACTGACCACGCGTGGTCGCACCGAATCTGTCACCTCGACACTCACGCTGAGCGAACCAACGCGACTCGTCACGATCGCATTTCCTCCGTCCACAATTCCAAGTCGTGCCGCATCATCCGGATGAACATGCATCGTGCAACGGGGTTTTCCCTTGACCAAGACATTAATGTTGTGCATCCAAGAATTATTCGAACGTAAATGCCGACGGCCAACAAGCAGCATCTGCTGATCGTCAACATCATTCATCGCCACTTCTAGTCGTGGTAAATCGGCGAGCAGTTGTTCCGGCGCAAGTTCAACCATTCCAGACTCGGTTCGCAACATTTCCGGCATGCGTTGCTCGAGTGCACCAAGATCAATCCCATGCGGGTTCGCCCGTAACTTGTGCAGCGTTAGACCATTTGGCTGAGCCCCAAAGCCGTCGCCGTATGGTCCCGTGCGCACCATTAAGTCCAACATTCGCTCCGCGCCGCGATCCCCCGCTTTGTCCAGCAGCCGCCGAATTTCGTCTTTATCGCGACCATGAATATTTGAACTCGGGTCGCTGATCAGGCCGCCGAGAAATGTATCCAGGTTCACGTCGTCAATGACCGACGGATCCACTTCTGCGCCGAGTCCCTTGGCGATACCCGCAAGCTTGACCAATATTTCCCATTCATCGGGTTGGTCCTCCGGCTTTGGCAATACTGGCTCGCTGAAATTGGCCACATTGCGAATGGAAAAGCCATTGAAAATTATGTCGTAGTGACTGCGTTCGAGATGCGACGGCGGCGGAAGAATCACATCTGCGTGCCGAGTCGTTTCATTGAGATACATGTCGACGCTGACCATGAATTCCAATTCTTCTAACGCGGCCTCCATTTGACGACTATTGGGAGTTGATAGCACAGGGTTTCCGGCGACCGTAACAACTGCTTTAACCTGACCTTCGCCGGCAGTCGTGATTTCCTCGGCCAACATTGCCACCGGGTATTCGCCCAGGGCCTCGGGAAATTTGCGCACACGCGAGAGGCCGCGCCCAATGCGAAAGCCGGAGCCGCTGCCTCGCTTCCCTCGAGTGGTGGAGTTGCCGGTCGCTGGAAGGGGAAACATCACGCCGCCCGGTCTGTCCAGATTTCCGGTAATCGTATTCACCACATCGATTAGCCACGAAGCCGTCGTACCGAACGACACCGCGGTCGTACCGATGCGACCATAAACGAGCGCGCTCGGAGCATCATTAATTTCATGGGCGATGCGCCGAATTATTCCGGCATCAATTCCGGTTGCGCGTTCGACGGCCCTTGCTGTGAACGGGCCTAAAGCCTGCGGTAACAAATCGAATCCGTTGAGAAATTCGCGGATGTGATCACCCGGGTCGGCGACACCGTCGGCCAACAGGGTGTTGGCAATTGCGGCAAGCAAGAGCGCATCGGTGCCTGGCCGAATGGCAAGCCATTCGTCGGCCTCGTCGGCCGTGCGGCTGCGACGAGGGTCGACGACAACCAATTTGCCACCACGAGCCCGCATTGCTTCCAGCCGACCGGGGAAATCTGGTGCGGTACACAAACTGCCGTTGGAGGCATACGGGTTTGCCCCCAGCATCAAGATGTATTGGGTGCGATCCAAATCCGGAATCGCCACCGACAACGGAGTGCCAAACATGTAACCCGAAGCCACCTGTTTAGGTAATTGATCGACCGAACTTGCGCTGAATCGTTGTCGTGAGCCAATGCCAAGTATAAGTGCGCGGTTATATATAAGCGAAGCCAAGTTGTGGGCGTTCGGATTTCCCAAATATGTTGCAATCGATTCTCGACCGTATTTGTCGATGATCACGGACAGTCCGTCGGCCACATGAGCCCATGCCTCAGACCATGTGACTTCGACATGCACTCCGTTTCGCTTGATGAGTGGACGCTTCAAGCGATCGGGATCTTCGTGTAATTGCTTAAGAGTGCTGCCCTTCGGGCAGATGAATCCGCGACTGAAAACATCCTCGCGATCACCTCGTATCCGTGTCACCAAATTGTCGGCAACCGTAATTTCGAGTCCGCAAGTTGCTTCGCATAATGGACAAGTGCGAAAGGCGACCCGATCGGCGCTGTTGCTAGTTGTCGTAGGGGGATTCATCTCTCTACCGTGCCATAAAGGTCGGCACCGTTTAGTATCTGTCTCGTGCGCCGCGTTTTCCCCCCGCCAGACACCGAGACCACCGTGGCCGAGGCCTACGGTGTTCCTCGCCATCGGCACCCCGACGGTCGACCATGGATCGGCCTGTGCATGGTCACGAGCATCGATGGTTCCACCGTGGTTAACGGCAATTCAGAGGCCCTGTCCGGACCGGCCGATCGCGATGTCTTGATTGGCCTGCGGTCGTTTGCCGATGTCATCGTCGTTGGTGCATCCACCATCCGCCAAGAGGAATACGCGAAGCCGTCCAAGCCAGGGCAAACCATCGGTGTCGTGACTCGCTCGGCGAATCTTGACCTAGAGACGGATCTGTTCCGCAGCGGCGCCGGCTTTCTCATCCTGCCGGAGAACACACCTGTCCCCAACTCTGCGGTGCGCTGCATTCGCGCTGGCCAAGACGGTGTTGATCTAATCGCGGCGATGAAGCAACTTTCCGGCACATTCGTACAGCTCGAGGGAGGTCCGACGCTAAATGCATCGATGTTTGCCGCCGATCTGGTGGACGAAATCAACATCACAATTAGTCCTCTGATTGCTGGCGGAGCCGGCCCCCGACTCACCCATGGGGTGCCGGATTTGCACCGTCAATTCGAGGTTGCCCACGTCTTACACGACGATGGTTTTCTATTCATCCGCTATATACGACGAACTTCTTGATTTTGCTAGCTGCTAGTGGCCTGTTTCGTGGTGGCGTGCTTTTCGAGTAGCGCGAGTTCTGCGCGAAAGTCTGCGGCGTCGTCAAAATTTTTGTACACGCTGGCAAAACGCAGGTAGGCCACCTCATCGAGAGCTCGTAGCTGATCCAAGACTTCATGACCGATCTGAGTGCTCGTCACATCTCCGCCGACCAGGCGAAGATTGTCTTCCACTCGCTCGGCAACTGCCAGCAGAGCTTCCTCGGTTACTGGACGCCCTTTGGCGGCGGACTGCAATCCGGCGATGACCTTATTGCGATCAAATGGTTCCTTACTCCCGTTTCGCTTGATCACGCTCAGCAACACTTCCTCAAGCCGTTCATAAGTTGTAAAACGATGGGCGCATTGAGTGCAACTACGTCGACGACGAATCGCCGCGCCTTCTTCCGAAACGCGGGAGTCGATGACTTTGGTGTCATCAAAGAGACAACTCGGGCAACGCACCGCAGTCAGAGTACACCCCGTTACTAATAAAATTATTTCGGCTCGAGATCGTCGGTCGGACTTAGGGCAATCGAACTTCTTGACCCGCAGTTATTTCGTCGCCATTCATCGATACCAGCTGATCCACCAGCCCGGTTATGTTTCCGACAGGCACGATTCGACGGGCAATGGCCCACAGGGTGTCGCCGGGTTGGGCAATAACGACATGAGGCGTGGATGAACGCCCGGACAGGTTTTGTTCGGCCAGGGCCGAACTACCAAACATTGTGACCAGCCCCAAAATTGATCCGGCGAGTAACGCCAAACCAATAATTGCTGCCACCAGTCGCCGACGACGGTAAACCCGGGCCGATACTCGCGGATTTGACCGGTGACCGGCGGGCTCGGAAACGACCAGGCGCAAATGGGAGCGACGGTGCTGAGGGGCGCTTCTATAGACAAAGCCTGGGTTGGACGGGTGTAGTGCGAGGGCCATAGATCCACAATAGCGAACAGGTGTTCGGAGTTGGTGGATTTCTACGAACAAATGTTTGCCGAACAGGTGTTTGACTCGGAAGGCGAACACCCGTACGATGGAGCCATGACCCAGCCCACGCCAGCCGCCCCCGCCGCCGAAACTCACCTCACCGCCCGCCAGCGCGGGATTCTCGATTTCATCGTCCAAAACATGCAGGATCGGGGCTACCCCCCATCGGTGCGCGAAATTGGCGAAGCCGTCGGACTGAGTTCGTCGGCCACGGTACATAACCACCTCGGCATATTGCAAAAACTTGGCTATCTCCATCGCGACCCAACCAAGCCACGAGCGATTGAAGTGCGCTACGAGGCCACGAGCGGGGTGGCGATGGAGCGTCGACCAACAAAACATGTGCCGCTCGTCGGTGATGTGGCCGCCGGCGTGAACGTATTGGCGCACGAAAATGTTGAAGAACTCATTCCGCTGCCGATGGATTTCACCGGCGATGGCGAGCTGTTTATGCTGCGAGTTCGCGGCGAATCGATGATTGATGCCGGCATTCTCGACGGCGACTATGTGGTCTGTCGTCAGCAAGCCACCGCTAACAACGGCGATGTCGTGATCGCCGGGATTCCCGGCGATGAAGCAACTATTAAAACATTCAGCCGCAAAGGCAGCGCGATCACATTGACTCCGTCAAATCAATCGATGTCGCCGATGGTATTTGACGCCGACGACGTCACAGTGTTTGGCAAACTCGTTACCGTTTTGCGCCGACTCTAACGACTAGGCGAGACCAAGTCGCTTGGCTACCAGTTCAATGCGATCGTCGGGTTGTACGACTGCGACGCGCACATTGTTTGCCCCACCGGCACCATAAAAATCGCCCGGGCTGACAAGTGCACCTCCTTGTCGCGCCAATCGTTCTGCAAATGCCCATCCGTCGCCGGTATCGAACCACAAATAGAAGCCTCCGGCCGGCTGTTCGATTCGACACCCTGACCACTTCGACAACAGCTCCGCACAGCGCAGTAGTCGCCGCTTGTAGCGCTCGGCCTGCTGAACGACCGAGGCGTCATCGTTGAGGGCAACGACACCAGCGGCCTGGGCTGGGCCTGGGACCATCATCCCAACATGCTTGCGAATGTCCTTGAGATAGTTGACGAGGTCGGCGTCGCCGGCATAGAAACCGACGCGCAGGCCCGCCAGGTTGGAACGTTTGGAAAGCGAATGAACCGACACCACGCCTTGGGTTCCGTGCTGCAGAGCCGTGCACGCTTTGCCCTGCCATGTGAATTCGACATAGCACTCGTCGCTAAACACGGGCACCTCGTGTCGCCGACCCCAGGCGACGACCCCGTCAATGTCGTCGAGGGCACCGGTGGGATTGCTCGGCGTATTCATCCAGATCATCAATGCCCGGCGGGCGTCGTCGTCGCTGATCGCCGACAGATTGAGTCCGCCCGAACTATTCATCGGCACGGGCACGCCTCGACATCCGCTCAGCGTGGCTCCCATCGCGTAGGAGGGATACGAGACCGCTGGGTACAAGACGGTGTCACGGGACGGAGTACGCAGTTTCAACCACTGTGGCGTGGTGACGACAAATTCCTTGCTGCCCACGCACGCCGCAATCTGAGAAATCGGAATATCGATATCGAATTTCCGCTGAAACCACGAACGCGCCGCGGCGCGCAGGGGCTCGATGCCAATACTGGCCGGATAACTACGCTCTGAATTTGATGTGGAAAGTGCCCCAACCACTTCCGCCGCCGGTGGGTCGCAGGGATCACCTATCGACAGATCGACGACACCGCCGTCATGAACCGCGGCCAACTCTTTGAGTGCATCGAGACGATCGTATGGATACGGCGGTGGAACGAAACCCTCTGTCGTCACTTTCGAACCACAAACTTGGCAAGCCGTCCAGCCGAGGCATCAGCCAATCGAGCACGAACGCGCATGCCAGACTCTTCATTCGACGAGGACACCACTTCGCCTTCGCGATGAATCGAAGCGACTATGTCGCCGCGATCGTAGGGTACGAGAAGTTCGACAATGGTGGTAATTGAACGCATTCGATCGCCAATTCGGCGCAGTAGCTCCTCGACTCCCACTCCTGTCGCGGCCGAAATCGCCAACGAGCCGGGCACCTCGCCGGCAAGCTGACGAGCAATTTCCGGTTCGATATCGGCCTTGTTGAATACCAACAACTCCGGAACCGCTCCGGCGCCAATCTCGGTAAGTACTTCTCTCACGGCTTGAATCTGAAGCTTCGGATCGGCCGCCGTGGCATCTACGACATGGACGAGCAAGTCGCTCGTAACGGCACCCTCAAGGGTGCTCTTAAACGACTCAATGAGCGCGTGAGGTAATCGACGGACAAAACCAACCGTGTCCGATACGAGGACCGGCTCCCCACCAGGGAGTGTGAGACGTCTCGTTGCGGGATCAAGAGTGGCGAACAAGCGATTCTCAACGAGGACACCGGCACTCGTAAGTGCGTTCAGCAGTGAGGATTTCCCCGCATTTGTGTAGCCGACAATCGAAACCGATCCGAGTCCACTTCGACCCCGATTCTTTCGCTGCTCGTTTCGAGTACCGCCGAGTTCCTTGAGATCGCGGGCCAACTTGCTTATTCGATCCTGAATTCTTCGACGATCAACTTCCAGTTTCGTTTCGCCCGGACCACGGGTGCCGATTCCACCACCTTGCTGCGACATCGCCCCTGCCACGCCGCGACGCAGTCGTGGTAGGCGATAACGGAGTAGCGCCAATTCAACCTGCACCTTGCCTTCCATCGTGTGAGCATTTTGAGCGAAAATATCGAGAATGACCGCGGTTCGATCGAGTGCGGTGCGTCCGAGCAGTTTTTCAAGGTTGAATTGCTGGGCGGGAGCGAGCTCGTTATCAAACACAACGGTGTCGGCATCAACCGCGAGGCACAACTCCTTCAATTCCTGTGCCTTGCCTTTGCCGATGTAATAGGTGGAATCTGGAGCAGGCCGACGCTGCGTCAGTCGACCGGCTTCATCCGCGCCGGCGGTGTCAATGAGGCGTGCT
This sequence comes from Ilumatobacteraceae bacterium, assembly GCA_039916865.1. Classification (GTDB taxonomy): domain Bacteria; phylum Actinomycetota; class Acidimicrobiia; order Acidimicrobiales; family Ilumatobacteraceae; genus UBA3006. The sequence continues at coordinate 1,011 of JBDSKN010000025.1, read as the reverse complement.
AACTCATCCAGGCTTTCGTCGGTTTCCAATTCATCGTGACCGTCAAAGATGACACCAACGAGCACAATTCGTTCGCGTCGTCCACGCTCGATGAGCGTTTCGCCTAATGCTTCCTGATACGGAGAACTCATATTGTCATCTCTGCGGTCTCATCGTATAAATACTCGGCTGGCCCTACGAGCGTGACGCGACCCGGAAGCGGCGAATGCACCCGCACCCGCGTATCCCCTCCATCCATGTGCACAAGGATGTCGTCGGACTGGGCTGAAACAAGCCCCCATTTCACGGCAGCCCACGCGCTAGCGCATGCTCCCGTGCCACATGCGCGCGTGATTCCGGCTCCACGTTCGTGCACTCGCATTGTGATCGCATTGATTTCGGGTCCTGGTTCGATGACTTCCAGATTGATGTCGGGAACCTTTCGACCAAGTTCCAATAGGTTGACGGACTGCACGTCGTCGACAGCCACAACCGAGTGCGGATTTCCGACGGACAAGTGCATCACCGGACGTCCTGGATCACATCCGATGGCATTCCAATTGCCTGGCGCCGGCAGCGGTTCGATTGGGCCCATGTCGACACTTGCGTACACGGTATTGGCAAGCAATTTATGCGGCGCCACTTCGACGCTGCGCTCGCCCGCATCGGTTTCGACGATATATGTGGTCGAGTCCGCTCGCGCGTCACGCATGTAGGCAGCTTGCACAAGACAGCGAATGCCGTTGCCGCTCATCTCCGCACTCGAGCCATCTTGATTGAACAGCCTCATCTTCAGGTTGTTACCGGCGCCACGCCCGAGCAGCAGCAGTCCGTCCGCTCCGATTCCCGATTTGCGATCACACCAATTGCGAGCACGCTGCGACCAATCGGCGTCAGACTCGATTTTGGGGTCAAGTTGATCCAGGTCCAGCACGAGAAAATCGTTGCCGAGACCATGATGTTTGGTAAGCGTTACTTTCATTAATCAACCATCTCTAGTTTGTGTACTTCATAGTTTTAGCGCAAATACTC
>JBDSKN010000024.1:0-16361 GCA_039916865.1 Ilumatobacteraceae bacterium | reverse complement strand
GTCGATCGAACCACTCGCAACCTGTTTCAGATCAAGACCGGAACAAAATACCGGTGGAGTGTGGGCGAGGACAATAACGCGACAGTCGGACTCGGCAGCGAGTTCGACCGCCCGTAACAATTCGGTTACGAACTCGGAGGACAAGGCATTGCGAGTGTCGGGCGAGTTGAGCCTGATGGTTGCCATTTGCGACGTGACATCGAGTACAACTTGTGCATCGGCCGGGGTTGTCATTGTCAGCAGAATACCTGAAGCGGATCAGAGTGTAATTACTCGGTCGCAGAGATCATCAATATCAACACGGTCGTGACTGACAACGATTTTTGGCCCATTTATCGCGACCAGCGACTCTCGCAACTTTCGACGCACTTCCGGTCGTGCCTGTTCATCAAGCGCGGAAAGCGGCTCGTCGAGCAGAACCATCCGAGGACGAACAATGAGTGCTCGGACCAACGACACACGTTGCGATTGACCACCCGATAAATGGTCGGGAAACAGCTCTGCCAAGTGTGATACGCCGTTGACCTCCAGTGCCTGGCGTGCACTATTACGAGCCGCCGACTTGCGCACACCGGTACAGCGAAGTGGGAATGCAACGTTGTCAACTGTGTTTAAGAACGGCAACAGCAAGTGATCCTGGAATACCATTCCCACGTGGCGCTCGTGTGGTGGAACAAACACGCCGTTCACAGCATCGTCATATATCTCTCCGTTGACAACTAACAGGCCATCGTCCAGAGCAATTAGGCCTGCAATCACGCGGAGCATTGTGGTTTTACCGATTCCGTTTGGACCAACAACGCCAAGCACCTCGTTGTCCGCTTCCACATTTGCATTCAAGGTGAATGTGCCCAACGAGACATGTCCGTGCAGTGACAACATCATGACCGATTGCCAATCCATCGATCACGAAGCGCGACAAGCACGCCAACACATACGACAAGCATCACCAGACTCAGTGCGTAAGCTGCCTCCGGATCGGATTCGAGCAACAGATATACCGCCAGCGGTGCTGTTTTGGTGCGACCCTCGATATTGCCCGCAAAGGTAATCGTTGCACCGAACTCGCCAAGGGCGCGGGCCCACGCGACTGCAATGCCCGCGACAAGTGATGGCCGCAACAATCGCAGCGTGACACGCCAATACCGTGTCGTATCGCCTGCTCCCATTACCGCCGCAGACTCTTCATAGCGGGGATCGAGCCCGCGCAAGCCACCCTCCACAGCCATCACCAAAAACGGCAATGCGACAAATGCTTCTGCGACCACAACTCCGGCCGGAGAAAAGGTCAGCTGAATCCCGAACACGTCGAACAAGACCGGACCGATGACGCCCTGCGAGCGTCCATATGCCCCCAAGAGCGCAACACCACCGACGACGGGCGGCAGCACCATTGGCAACATCACCAGTGAACGAACGATCGCCCTGCCTTTAAACGACACGCGTGCAAGCACCCATGCAATCGGCATTCCGAGAACGACTGCAACAAGCGTCGCCAGAGTTGAAGTTACGAGCGACAATCGAAGAGCCGCCAATGTTGGCCCATCGCTAAGCCGAGAAAACAGTGACGACCACGAAACCTTGCGCAGCAAACCAAACAACGGTAAGCACAGGTACAAAACCCCGACAAATGCGCCTAAGACGACGAATCTAGGTGTTCGCGATGTGATTGAGCGCCCTGTCATCGTCCCTATAGTCTTTCGAATCCGTACGCCTGCAGAATTTTTTGTCCCGTATCAGACAATGCAAAGGCGATAAATGCCTCCGCCACGGCAAGATTCTTCGAGCCACGAATTGGTGCGATGCCATAAACCGCATTGACGTTCTGAGATTGTGGAATGTTAACGACGAGGACGGACTTCTTTGCCGCCACAACATCGGTGTAATACACAACTGCGGCATCGGCATCACCTGTGGCTACGGCGCCCAACGTGGCCTTTGCGTCTACACCTCGTGTCACCTTGGACTCTGCAATGGATATGCCTGCTCGTGCAATGACACTTGCTGCATAGATACCACATGGAACCGTCTTTCCACATAGTGCTACAAACTTGGCGCTTGCCAGATCGGCAACGGTCTTGATGTCGAGCGGGTTCCCAGGTTTGACTGCGATTGCCATCGAATTGCGCGCGAACACCTTCGGGTAGTTGCGACCAACGACGTGCCCGGAGTCCACTAATTTTTCGATGTTTCCCAAGTCGGCGGATGCCATGATGTCGGCGGGCGCACCCGCTTGAATCTGGGCCACCAGCGATGACGACGAGCCAAAGTTGAGTTGCACTTTGACTTTTGGATTGTCCGTTCTGAATTGTTTAGCCAATTCCGTAAACGAATCGGTGAGTGACACGGCCGCCGATACCGTAATTGCCCCCTCAAGCCCGGCCGTCCTTACTGGCGTAGCTGCACCTGACCCGCAACCTGTAAACCCGACCGACAACGCCACCGCAACAAGTGCACTGGTGGCTCGTCTCACATACATGCCCTTCGTTTATGATTGGTCTCAGTGAGACTATATGAGCCTTCGCTCCTTGACCAAATCGTCCTTTCGCTTATCGCCGAGCAGCCACGTCATGGTTTTGCGGTCTCCAAAGAACTCCAGCAAGATCCGTCGCTGAATGAAATTATCAAGATTCGTCGGCCCCTCGTCTACCGGTCCGTCAACACATTGGTTGCGGCAGGCATGATTCGGGAATCAAAGATTGAACCGGGCGACCAAGGTTCTCCAAGAACGGTTTACGCAGCCACCGCCTCAGGCAAGCGATTGAACGACGAATGGCTCAGGTCGACCGTTGAACTCCCCCGTGATGCCCGGCTGGAACTTCTTGCCAAGTTCGCGTTGCGTAACCGGCGCGGACTATCGAATCATTCTCTGGCTAAACGACAATGCAGGAAATTTCAAATACTTGCCAACAAACTCGCGGCGGCTACTACACAGGCATCACCAGACGCGCAACTCGTTGCGTTATGGAAAATTGAAACCGTAAGTGCGATGATCCGGCTGTTACAAACGGTTTCTGGCCAAATACATCGGTAGTCTTGGAATTGTGAAACGAGTCTTGCGCAGACCGTTGGCTGCGCTACGGCGCAACGGCGAAATCGAGTCGCAAGAAGCGTTGTTGGCGGCGATCGTGGCGTCTTCCAATGACGCGATCTTGAGTTATTCCCTCGACCAGACCATCATCAGTTGGAATCCGGCCGCCCAGCGCATTTTTGGCTACTCGGCCGACGAAATGATCGGCCAGCCATTTTCGGTCCTTGTTCCTACCGAAAGGGCGGGCGAGGCGGTCGATTTCCAAGAACGGCTCGAGCGAGGCGAGATGATCTCGAACTATGAAACCGTACGGCTGAGGAAGGATGGAAGTACCGTTTCGATCTCCCTGACCCTGTCGCTCATTTACGATCTAACTGGTGCTGTAATCGGCGGGTCATCTATTTATCGAGACATGACCGAACTCAAAGTGCTCGAGTCGCAGGAAGCGTTGTTAGCAGCGATCGTGACTTCTTCCAATGATGCCATCGTGAGTTTTGACCTCGACGGAGTCGCCACCAGTTGGAATCCGGGCGCCGAACGCATCTTTGGCTACTCGGCCGACGAGATTATCGGCCAGCCATCTTTGGTCTTCGTTCATTCCGAAATGGCAAACGAGTCAGCCGATTTCCTGGCAAGGATCAGGAAAGGCCAGTTGATCGAGAACTTTGAAACTGTGAGGCTGAGGAAGGATGGAAGTGCCGTTCCGGTCTCCGTGACCATATCGCCCATTTACGATTTAACTGGTGTTGTCATCGGCTCGTCAGCTATTTATCGCGACATTACCGAACTCAAAAAGTCCGAGACTCAAAAAGCGTTGTTGGCGGTGATCGTGGAGTCTTCCAACGAAGCCATCTGGAGTTATACCCTCGACGGAAAAGTGACCGTTTGGAATCCGGCCGCCGAGCGCATCTTTGACTACTCGGCCGACGAAATGATCGGCCAAATAGCTTTGGACTTGTACCCTTCCGATAAGTGGGACGAGACGGTCGAACTTATAGAAAGGATTAGAAGGGGCCAGGCGATCAAGAACTTTGAAACCGTGCGGCTGAAGAAGGATGGAAGTGCCGTTCAGGTCTCCTTGACTGTGTCGCCCATCTACGATCTAACTGGAGCCGTCATCGGCGGGTCAACTATTTGTCGAGACATGACCGAACTCAAAGAATTTGAAATGCGAAACGCATTGTTGGCAGCGATCGTGGCAGCCTCCAATGACACCATCTTGAGTTTTACACTCGACGGAATCATCACCAGTTGGAATCCGGCCGCCGAACGCACATATGGCTACTCGGCCGACGAGATGATCAGCCAGCCATTGGCGGTCCTCATCCCGTCCGAGAAGTTGGATGATGTTGCCGCCATTCTGGGAAAGATCAGAAATGGCCGGTCGATCGTGAACTATGAGACCGTGCGACAAAGGAAGAATGGAAGTACCGTCCCGGTCATGCAGACCATATCGCCCATTTACGATCTATCTGGTGCTGTCAACGGCGGGTCGGCTATTTGTCAAGACATGACCGAATTCAAGAGGGCTGAACAGAAATTTTATACGATCGTGGAATCTGCTCCGGATGCGATGGTGATTGTTGACAAAACCGGAACGATCACCATAGTCAACTCCCAGACCGAAGTACTTTTCGGCTATCGCCGAGACGAGATGCTCGGTCAGCCGGTGGAACTCATCGTGCCGAGCCGATTCCAATCTGTCTTTTCCAGTTACATGGACCACTTTTTTGTCAACCCTAAGGTCCGACAGATGGGAGCAGAGAGTGAACTCTTTGTGCGACGCAAGGACGGACGAGAGGTGCCCGTAGCGATCAATCTGAGTCCAATCAAAACTGCGGATGGCATCCTCGGTGCGGCGACCTTCCGCGATGTAACTGATCAGAAAAACATGATCCGGCGGCTTAAGGAAATGAACGAGTTGCGGAGCGAGTTCGTGGCCGTTGTAGCCCATGATCTCCGCTCGCCCATGACGTCGATCAGCGGGTACGCCCAAGAGTTGATTAACGAGTGGGATGCCACGGACGACGCCAAGAAGATCGAGTACTTGCAAATTATCGTCCGCAACACTGAGCACTTGGCCGAGTTCGTCGAAGACGTGCTTCAGGTCGCGCGAATAGAGGCGGGCGAATACCCCTACGACATTCGCGCCTTCAACGTCCGTTCGTTGGTGCAACGAGCATTGGATGAAACGGTTGGCGCGAGCCACGACCGACGGTTCGAATTGATCGCCCCGAGCGACATTCCACCCGTGCTCGGCGACGAGGACCGCCTGAAGCAGGTACTCGTAAATCTGCTATCAAATGCCGTTAAGTTCTCTCCGACAGGACAACCCATCGTTGTTGGATTATCTTGCGTCGACGATTCGGTGCAGGTCGCTATCACGGACCGAGGAATAGGTATCGCTACCGACGACCTGCCGAAGCTGTTTACAAAATTCGGCCGCGTGTCCAATCTGGGAGTCTTGAAAGCACCCGGCAACGGACTCGGACTGTACATTTGCAAGACCTTGGTCGAAGCCCAGAGCGGACGAATTTGGTGCGAAAGCAGTCCTGGCCGAGGCAGCACTTTCTTCTTCACGATCCCGGTTGCACGATGACCATGGAAAACGACCAGTGCTACTGGGTGATCGAGGACGATCTCGATTTTCAGTTTTTGGTTCAATTGAAATTCAAGATCGAATCTCGCCTGAAGTTCTGTGGGGCAGCCACCAACTCAACCGACTCGATCGAACTGGTACGCGGAACAAATCCTGGGGTGGTCGTCCTTGACCACTTCATCGAGGGACAAATCATGGGATTACAGTTAGCGCCACTAATCAAGGCTGTCGCTCCCAGCACAAGAATCATTCTCCTCACGTCCCACGACCTCGAGTTAGAGGCCAGCCGAGAACCTGCTATCGACGCATATCTGCGCAAGAGTGACTTGGTGAAACTGCTCCCCACCGCACAACGACTACTGGGATTGGAGCCGGTCGCCAAATAACCCACGACTAATTCGATGACCGAGAACATGCTTGCCTAAGTAGAATCGCCTTGCGTCACTCGCGGGTGTAGCTCAATGGCTAGAGTTCCAGCCTTCCAAGCTGGCTATGCGGGTTCGATTCCCGTCACCCGCTCTCATGGCTGCCAACCGAAAATGGCAGCACCTTGCCAATCGGAAGCGCCCATCTGCTAATTACTGCCGCTATGCCATTTACTATCGCGGCTGCAGTCAGGGCCGCACTCACGCCATACGCTGAGGCGACCAAGCCCCAACCAAGAGCGCCGATCGAGGCGCCTAACCATACAGTCAACATGGCCAACGACGAGCCGCGTCCGCGCACCCTGTCGGGAAGTTGCACCGTAAATGTTGAGAACAGCGCGTTGAGCATCGCCATCATGCCTGCGCCACAAATCACTAGGGCTATTACCGCTACCCACAGTTGCGCAGTATTGGCAAACAATGCCGTACCCGCCGACCACACCGCGGCCGCGCCAAACACTGTCGTCTCAATACTTGTTCGTACACGTATCGTTGGCAAAACCCACACTGCCAATACCGAGCCAATGCCCATAGCGCCCGACAGTAGACCAAATCCATTTGCCGAAACGTGCAGACTCTTGCGCGCCACGACCGGAAGCATCGCGGCGAGCGAAGCCGTAGTCGTCGAGATGATGGTGACGCGCAGGGCAATGTTGCGCAACTGAGTCGACGCCACTATGTGTCGCAGCCCTTCGCCAATTGCGCTGTTCATCGTGCTTGGGCGTGTTCCGATGCTTCGCGGCGGACGGTATCGACGGACGACAATGACAACCCCGACAAATGAAACCGCATTTAATAGAAACACTGCTCCCGGGTTAAACACGGCAATCACGGCACCGGCGAGCGCCGGCCCAATCGTCTGAGAAATGTTGCGTGACACCGCATCGAGGCCAATGGCCTGCGGCAAGTGCCCGGCGTCGACCAACTGCGGAGTCAGAGCCATAAACGCCGGCGCAGCAAGTGTGAGGGCAACCGACTCAAGGAATGTGCCAATCAGCAGTGACGTCACCGATAATTGATCAATCCACACGAGCAGACCGAGCGCGCCAGCAACCGCGAGTGCGGCTATCTGCGTGAGGGTAATCAAGCGGCGACGATCAATCATGTCGGCGAGCGCTCCCGCGTGCAGGGCAAGGAGAAATCCGGGCACCGCCCACATGGTCGAGACGAGGCCGACCAATGTCGGCGAATCCGAAAGATTGGTCATCGCCCACCCAGCGGCAACAATGTGCATGTACGTGCCCACATTGGACACCAGCGCCGCGATCCACAGCGACCTAAACACTCGAACTCGCAACGGCGACCACGGCCCCTGCCCCTGCACAGAGTCAAGTCTCACTATGTGGTTTCGATTCTCGTCACTCGCTCCAATATTCCGTGCCTAGGCAGGCATATCCCACGGATTTTGAGGCGGAGCATGGCCGGTCTCGATTAATGACTTCAGGTTGATCAGATCGCAGCACGATTACGTCATTGCGACATCGCGCCGGGCAAATAGAATGGTCGCCGACACGACTACCGGGATCAAATATGCTACGAGAGTAAGCAGCGCCACGATCGGCGGTCGTTGGAAATCGGCGCCTCTCAGTTCCGCCCACGGGACCACGGTCCCGACGTTTTCGGCGATCATGAATCGCCCATATTTCGGCCAAAATCCCGCAATCAACCGTTCGATCACGAGCGCCCATGTAGCCAGCACGATTAGTGCCGCACTTGTATTGCGTCCGATCGTGGCGATGCTCACGGCTAAGACCGTTACGAGCAACGTAATGAACGAAATTCGCGACATGGCCAAGATAAGCGCTCCCCACCACGAAAAATCGGTGCCTTCGGTATTTCCGTTCAGAATTACCGCGGGCAATGCCGACGATAGGTAAACGATCTGAAGTAGAAAACTGATGACGAACGAAAGCAGTGCGGCGGACAAGGTGCGTGCCCCATGTAGACGAATTCGCGAAGGAACCCACGTCAACATCGTGGTCATTGTTCCAGCTTTCCATTCGGCGCCGACTACGGATGCACCACAGATCACTGCACCGACGACGAGAAACAGCGCGGATGGGGTTAGAAAGCTATCGCCGTCACTGTTAGCGTCCCACCAGTTCGCCATGTGGGCCGGATGTCCCACGTCATTGGCGAACGACACCGGATTTCGACTGGTGAGGAAGAGTATTAGACCGAGGAGCACACACCCAACGAGCGAAATGAAAATCATCCATCGCACGAGCCGTCGATGGAGTGCGCGTCGCATCTCAATAACGGTTAGCCGCAGGAACTTCACGATGGTTCCTCTTCGTGCGTGGTGATGCTCAGGAATAGCTCTTCAAGGCTCACCGATTCCATTCGCAGTTCGCTGAGATACATTCCGGCCTCGGCCAGAATTTTCGTTACCCTGGCTGCTTCCGAGCCCGGCAGTGCCACGCGAAGATATTTACCTTCGACTTCGACGACCAGCCCAGAACTGCGGAGCGCCTCCGCGCCGGCACGCAAGTTGTCCACTCCAACCAGTAGCGACGGACGCGATGCTTCCGCCAAAACTTCGTCGACACGACCGGTCAAAATAAGTTTTCCGCGGTCAATGATCGCTACTCGATCACAAATCTGTTCAACTTCGGTCAATAAGTGACTGGATACGAAGACCGTTCGACCTTCGTTTCCCATTTGTTGGAGGAGTTCTCGAATCTCGCGCATTCCAGCCGGATCCAATCCATTTGCGGGCTCGTCAAGTACTAGAAGAGCCGGATCTTTGAGCAGGGCGGCCGCGAGGCCAAGGCGTTGTCGCATGCCGAGTGAAAATGTTCGCACCTTATGGTCGGCGCGATCGCCTAAGCCCACCTTTTCTAAACTGGCGGCGACGCGCTTTTTGCCAATTCCATCAACGGCACCGAGGAGCTCAAGATTTTCTCGAGCGGTCATCGTCGGAAACATCGCCGGCGTCTCTACAATCGAGCCGACACGAGGCATCACGTTCGACAGGTCTGCTGGAGTCGGACGACCGAGTACCGAAGTGGATCCGGATGTGGCCGAAACGAGCCCGAGCATGCAGCGAATAGTGGTGGTCTTACCAGAGCCGTTGGGTCCGAGAAACCCGAAGACTCCCCCCTCGGGTACCGAAAGGTCTAAACCGTCTACCGCGCTCACCCGCTTGCCGTGGCGTAGTCGATACTCCTTACGCAGACCGACAATTTCAATGATCGCGGTCACAAGATGTACCCTAACTCATCAAATACCCGTGTCACAAAGGACTTCGACATTGATCGGCGAGCATGTCGAAAAAGTCTCCAATTGGAACCTGCGCTTTGCAAACTCGTAACACGATCTCTGTGAATCTTGTGCCTGTCGATCAATGAAATGGGTGACATGGATTCAGGCCGCGTTCATCGCACTCACCAGCGGTGTGATCGCAATATCTGCGCGGCGGCTTCCCCACTCTCGATTTCGCGCCGCAGTCGTAGCAGCGGCACAGGAACTCGCACTAATGGCCTCGTTGTATGGCATTTGGCGACTGGCACGAGTTCTCCCGCTCGACCAGTCCGAAGGGGCGATCGAACGCGCACGCCAAATCAATCAACTGCAGCGCGACCTCCACTTTCCGACCGAGCTTTCGCTGCAGCATTTCGTCTTGAATCATGAGTGGCTGGCACGTTCGATCAACTTCTATTACGCCGTTGCACATGTGCCGGCCACGCTGATTTTCTTAGTCTGGCTTTTCATTCGCCATCGAGACGCCTATCCGAAATGGCGCAATTGTCTGGCGATACTTACGGGATTGTGCCTAGTCATACGCTTCATTCGAGTGGCGCCGCCCCGATTCCTGCCGGACCTGGGATATATTGACCTCGCCACTCGCTTCGGATTGTCGATATATGGTCCAGTTGGAAAGGGAGTTTCGGATCAATTTGCGGCTATGCCGTCTATTCATGTTGGATGGGCCGCGGTCGTGTCTTTCGGCATTGTCGCGGCGGGAACAAGTCGCTGGCGGTGGCTATTCCTCGTTCACTTGGTGATGACGACGCTCGCCGTCACCGCAACTGGAAATCATTGGTGGCTCGACAGTATCGCGGCGATCATCTTGCTCGGGGTGGCGCTGCTCATCGACTCGCTTGGCCGACAAGTATTCCATTCACTTACTTTGAAAGGGCGACAGCACCCTTCGCACCCGTGAACTTCTCCAGTTGGATTGCAAACTCCCCAACATTGCTTCGCAACCACTCGATGAGCATTGCCGCGTGTTCCATTTCGTCGTTCATGTTGTGAACGAGAATGGCCTTCAACTTTTCGTCGTCGCAGTCATCTGCCCGCTGTCGATACCAGTCCATTGCCTCGAGTTCCTCCATTAAGGAAACGATTGCCTGATGAGTCGAAACGGTTTCTTTGCTAAGCCGTTCCCGAGGAGCGTGTAATTGATCGCTGGCCATGTATAACCCCTAGGTTTTGCCATTAAGTGACGAATTTGCTGCTGCAACATTAAACCGCTCGGCAACAACCTTCCAATCCAGGTGTTCGATCACTGCTTGAACCCAGGTCGCCCGATCGTTTTGATTTGTCAAGTAGTAGGCGTGTTCCCAAACATCGATAACTGCAATGACATCCGTTCCGGCGACCAATTCGTGCTGGTGATCGTGCAGGGCAGTCGCTCGCAGCGATCGGCTTCCAGTGTCGTACACCAATGCTCCCCAACCGGAACCCTGCACCCCCATGCATGCCGCCGTAAGCATGTCATGTAGTCGTTTCGTAGAGCCGAAATCGGCAGTGATCTGAGTTGCAAGCACTCCCGCGGGTGATGTTGTTTGCGGTGAGAGATTTGGCCAAAAGAGCGAATGTAAAATGTGTCCACCTAAATTGAAATTGAAGGTGGCCTGGGCGCCGGCAAGACGGTATGAGTCGTCTGGGTCAATGTCGGCAATTATCTCCGCGGACTCATTTGCACCATGCACGTACGCGGCATGATGCTTGGAGTGATGCAGGTGCAGGGTCTCGGCCGGACACCAAGGATCAAGAGCGTCGTAAGTGTACGGAAGCGCCGGCAAGGCATATCGATTTGTCATCTTCTTCTCTCTACCCACGACCGTCACGATCCAGACACACCAACAAATACACCATCGCAGTGCGATGGGGGTCGCACTGCGATGGTGTGGTTCTATCGATCGAGCCTCAAAGGGGTTGGAATAGGGGTTTTGGTCGTGAACCTCGATATCCCTATCGTCGAACTAATAGAACGACTACTACGACTACTAAAATCAAAACGAATAATCCGCCTGGGAAATACATAGAACCTCCTCCGTTATACATAGTTAGTTTCTTAATTAGTTCTGAGTAATGGTGGTTGAGTTCTTGGAAATTCGTGGCAATAGCAGTGCGGCTACGACTATGACGCTTCCGGCGACAACGGCAAGCCATCCCATACCTGGCTCGAGAGCCAGCGATTTTCGGAACGACTCAGTTTGAATGGCGCCAACGAATCCGGCGATTCCGAGCACGGCTCCGAAGAACAGTTCCCCGCTGCGGGATCGAGCGGCTGCGCTCAAGAGCAAGCAGAGGCCGAGTCCAATTTCGATCAGTCCCAGCGTCGAAGTGTATGTGAAGCCGAAAACCCGAATCACCGGCTCGGACATTGGGCCGTCGAATCCTGCGCGAGTTACCGCGATCAGCCCAACGACGACCATGACCAGACCGATTAGCCCCGTGATGATTGAGTCTGGGGCGAATCGAGAACTTGATGTGGTACTAACTTGCTGTTCCTGTCTGACTTGGGGACTCTCTGTTGCTTCCATGTCATTACTCCTTGAGGGGCTAGTTGGATTTATGATGCCCAGCGCAAGGCCTTTCTAAACCAAGTCAATCCCCTGCCACAAGCTCCACGCACATCAGTGCCAGGTCGTCGAATCGATCGGTCACGGTGGCAGCAAGGGCCTTCACGAAGTCCTCGGGATGAAGCGCAGCGTGATCCTTCGCCAGCTGAGCGAGTCGCGTTAGGCCGACATCGATGTGCTCCCTTCGCCGTTCCACCAATCCGTCCGTGAACATCATGACCCGATCTCCCGGATGCAAATTGGTCGACGACGACTCGTAGTGTCGAGCTTCGGCGAGCGCTAGCGGCGGTCCTGTTCGCTCTAGAAGATACGTCGACCTGCCATCGGCATGAAGTATTAACGGCGAGAAATGACCAGCCTGAGCCCAGGTCAATGTATTTGCCTGCATATCGAGCACCGCAAAGCAACACGTCACAAAAGGACCACCGACCTCATTCAATTTTGTGGTGACATTGTTGGCCCGGATCATGACCTCACCGGGTTCGGCGTGTTCAACCGCAAGAGCTCGAAACACGTTGCGGACCTGGACCATGAAGACTGCCGCGTTTCGCCCGTGCCCGGCAACGTCGGCAATTACGAGGGCCATCCGATCATCGTCGAGTGAAAAGGCGTCATACCAGTCGCCACCAACTGGCTGGAGAGGATCTGAGGGTTCGTAGACCGCCGCAATTCGCACATTTTTCGACGAAGGTAACGAATTGGGCAATGCGGCCAGCTGGAGTAGTTGGATTGCCGTTCGCTCGGTCTCAATCTGTAATGCCAGATCGTGTTCCGCCTTTTCGGCGGCTACCAGATTACTGACATCCCGCGATGCAGCAATATAACCATCACCCAATTTGGCAACATGCAAACTCATGAACCTTTCACCCGAGTCGTCAAGGTCGAGAATGTCGGAAAATCGCATCCGGTCAACTAAATATGGAACGCCAGTCTCGACAACATTTCGGAGCCGATCAAACATCCCCAACGCACGCCAATTTGGATAGACGTCGCAGACGAGACGGTCGACTATCAATCCGGCGTCCCGCTTTATACCGTCGATACCGCTGCTATTGGCGAACTCAATTCGAAAGTCGATTATCTCGCCGTCTTCGGATCGTTCGGAACAGGCAATGACCACGTCGTCAAGCATGGCTTCAAGTGATTGCCTAAATTTATCTCGCTGAGCCAAATTGGAGGCAGCGACTCGTGCTAGTGCAAGAGTCGCCAGTGACGACACTGTCCCCAACACAATTTTTATCGAGTCATTGATCTGGCGAGGTGTTTCCCATCCAATATGCATCGCCCCGACCGCGTCTCCACTGTCTTTCAGGCGAAGTGGCATTGACACACTCTCCGGCAAGGTAATTGTTTGATTTGCCACAACCGCCTTGCCCAGTGGAGTGTTATCGGCGATTCCCCCGGCAGAATTTCGCCAACGGGGGTCTTCTTTGTCGCCAGACTCGGATAAAGCATGAATCACCAATTCTTCGTCTAAACAGAACGCGACGGCGGAACGTCCATGAAAGGTGTCGACGAGAAATGAACATATGCTCGCCGCGATCTGGTGGTCATCGAACGCAGTCGAAAGGGATTCGGCAAGGTGGAATAACTGCTCGGCATGGCGGAGGGTTTCGACTTCCAATGTTGTATCCATGATCGTGATACCGACGCCCACCACCTCCAAATCCAGATTTCGCAATGGCCTGAGATTCAAGTTCCAATCCCGCTCCAATCCGATCTCGGGCGAAGAAATTTTCAACTTGTGATCGTTAATTGGCTCGCCGCTGTCTCGGACTCGCAGAAGAAGATGCTCATACATCTGCCCAGCCAGCGGACTTATATCACCCGGTCTGAACCCCACATGTTCGGCCACCGACCGACCGTTCATCTCCGCCATTGATCGGTTTACGCGCCTGAATTTTAACTCTCGATCAAACACCGCCATCGCAAGTGGCGAGTCTTCTAGCAGTGAGTCGCTGAATAGGCGTTCGAGACGACTTTGGCGGCGAGCCTCGTCAAGTCGCAGGACCAGCCAGATCACGCCAACAATAGCGATCAGAAAGATCCCAATACCAATCGCATCTGCCGGCGTGGCCAATCGCCATGAATCTTCGACCGGTGTAAATGCCCACCACAAGGACGCCGCGCTTATAACTCCTGAGAGAATCGCGGCTTGTAGACCGCCGAATACGGCAGCGAATACGCATCCCATAAGCAGCAACGTTGCGGGACGGTATTTGGCATATTCTTCGACCAAATTCAGAATAACCATGATCAACGCAGGAGGTCCGGCCCCAATTACTAAGTCCCTGAATCGAAGAATCCGCGGTCGGTCAACGAATATTCCCTTCAGGTAACGACTGGGTGTTCCACTTGTGTCGTCAAGCGACGCATCAACCACGCGACCAGCCAATCGTCGTGCGCCACTTTCGACATAGCGAAGATCTTCGACCGTGTATGGATTTTCGATTGTCCTACGAATTGTGACCAAGACACCACTCGAACCATCGTCGACTGTTGTTGGTACGGAAATGATCCCGATAATCGGGAACGCAGAAAAGTACTCCGACCACGGAGTTGTCGGCGATTTGGTTTCGTTGCCGATATTTTCCAACCGCGAAATAAGAAACGGTTCTTCCGAGTTTGAAATAAGCGTTCCCAATGACTCCGGTGGTGGCAAGTTGCTGATTCGGACACTTTCGACTATTTCTCGTGCCGCCGGATTTGGCTCTACGATGTCAACCAAAATCACCTGACCGCTGACTCGATCTAGGCGGAACCACAGGACCGAATCACCGCCCAGCGTCGCCCCGATCACATTGAGCAGTCCAGGCACGAAGAATCCGGGCTCGTTCCACCAAAATTTGGCAAGTTGGCCAGACATGTGACTAACGATAGTTCCTCTTTGAGCCCTCGGCGCCTACGACTGGTACAGCAAATCAGACCAAACTTGATGCTGCCAAAATGTTTGATATGTATGGCACGGGGGAACAAAAATAGAGCCATGAATCTCAGCGCCGTTGACCGCGAGCATCAGATATTTGATGCTGTTACCGCAAGCGCACTTGCGGCGCGGAGATTTGTCGGTGAAATACTGCACCAGAGAAGCGCTCCAAACTCTGTTGTTGTGGATTTCAGATTGGTCGCCAGTGAACTTGTTTCTAATGTCATCGAACACGGTGACGGCAGGGGCCTCACGGTCTTTGTCGACTTTTCCGATCACCATTGGTGGGAAATTTGTGTCGTTTCGGGAACAACCCCCAGTTCGAGCAAGATGCAACAACCAAACGAGTGGACCATTGCTGGTGACGAAGACAAGACCGGGCGCGGACTGGGAATTGTTCGGCACCTCATGGATGAGGTCATCACCACTGTTTCCGAGGGACTTGTCAGCATACGCTGTCGAAGACGACGAACCGAAACCTAAGTAAGACAATTCAAAAACTGAAGTGCCCATACCGAAGACAATTCGATATGGGCACGAAGTTTTAATTAGCCGAGCAATTGCTGTTAACTATTCAGAACCTCGAACGGGAGTAATCTTTTCTTTGATTTTGTCGATTGCTTCCTTGGCTCGACCGGCCACCTCGTCGATTTTTCCTTCTCGACGGAGCTTTTTGTTTCCGGTGAGATCACCAACCGCCTGCTTTACTTTTCCTTTAGCCTTGTCTGTTTTGCCGCTCACGAAATTGCCTCCTCGATAACTTGGGTTTAAGTCACGACCACAACTACCCCTTTCGTTGACTAACTAGACACAACTGCGATAAATCTGGCAGACTTTACGAGACACAATTGACCAAAGGGAGATTCAGGGGTGAATGCAGCGGGAGGCAACGGTTCACTAACCGTAGAGATCGATCCCGACGGGATCATCGTCGTTCATGGAGATATTGACATTGCCGGCGGACCAACCCTAGAAGCGGTGATACTGTCGCACGAGACCAACAATTCGATCGTTATCGACTTGGGCGACGTATCGTTCATCGATTCTTCCGGGCTTCGCAGCCTGCTCGAAGCAAGTCAGCGAGCTCATGCACGCGAATCAACGGTCAAGTTGCGTTCAGTGGGACCAGAAGTCACGCGATTTCTTCAAATCACTGGCACGTCCGATCAATTCACCATCGAGAGCTACCGTGGCTGAATCGGGGCTCACTGGTCCTGTAGAAATCCGCGTCCCACCAAACCCCTCCCTATCGAGGGTTCTCCGGCTTGCTGCCAGCGGATTGGCGTCGTTAGCCGGATTTACGGTCGACGAAATTGAAGATATCAAGATCGCGGTTAGTGAAGTACTCATTGCACTAATCGAGCATGGCGCTGGCAAATCGGTCGATTTGCAGTTTGAGATCGATGAGCATTCATTCAGGCTGCGGGGGCGGACCATCGTCGATTCCTTCGATCTCAAGCACCCCGATCTGCTCCTCTGTCGCGCTGTATTAACCGAAGTTTGCGCCAGCCACAAAATCGATCTAGACGAAAATCAAGCACACATACAGGCTGAAGTCACTCACACC
>JBDSKN010000023.1:0-15665 GCA_039916865.1 Ilumatobacteraceae bacterium | reverse complement strand
GAGCGCAGTAGTCGAAATCGCCAACTCCCTGGCCATGGAGACAGGCGACGGACCGACAAGCGAGGTGGTGACATGGGCCGAGGCGAGCCGGCGGGCCGTGCACAGTCATGTCCGCGACTTGGAACTTCTCCAACCCGATTCGCAAATAAAGGTGTTTCAATCGATTGTCGAAATGTCCGATCCGATCAATCCTGCGCACGATGATGGATCTTCGGCGGCAAGATCGCTTGTTCGACGACTCCAGGCGATTGTCGACACTTCCCAACAACTGTTCCAGGACATGGACTTCAGCTTTCTGTTTGATCCGACACGCAAACTTTTCTCGATTGGATTTCGCGTTGCGGATGGTTCGCTCGATCCGAGTTATTACGACTTACTAGCGTCCGAGGCCCGCCTCGCGAGTTTTTTGGCAATTGCCAAGGGCGAAGTTGCGCCGGATCATTGGTTTCGGCTCGGTCGCGCGTTGACGCCGATTGGTCGTGGTTCTGCACTGATCTCATGGTCAGGTTCGATGTTCGAATACCTAATGCCAGCCCTCATCATGCGGTCACCTCCGCAGAGCCTTCTCGACTATACGTATCGACTCGTTGTGACCCAACAGATCCACTACGCCGAAGAACTCGGCGTGCCATGGGGCATTTCCGAGTCTGGGTACAACGCGCGCGATCTTGCCCAGAAGTATCAATACTCTGGCTTCGGGGTTCCCGGCCTCGGTCTACGGCGCGGACTCAGTGAAGACGTAGTCGTCTCACCGTATTCGACGGCGCTAGCGGCGATGATTCAACCCGACGAAGCGATCAAGAACTTCGCTCGATTGACAATGGCTGGCGCGGGAGGTCGCTACGGTTTTCGCGAGGCACTCGATTACACACCCAGACGGCTTCCCGAAGGCGAATCCGTTGCAATCGTGAAAAGTTACATGTCTCATCACCAGGGAATGGTGCTGGTGGCCCTCGGAAACGTGCTCCATGATCAGGTGATGGTGGCGCGATTTCACTCCGACCCGATCATTGAGGCCACGGAACTTCTCCTCCAGGAGCGAATGCCCCGGAATGTGTTAGTGGCCCGGCCGCGAGCCGAGGAAGTGAAGAGTATCGCCGATGTGCGCGACATGGTTTCGCCGATGGTTCGGAGTTTCTCTTCGCCACATGATGCAATTCCGCGAACTCATTTATTGTCAAATGGGAGATACGCGGTGATGGTTACTGCGGCGGGATCGGGGTACAGCCGCTGGCGCGACGTGGCGGTGACCCGTTGGCGCGAGGATGTGACTCGCGATTCGTGGGGGAGCTATCTATTCCTGCGGGATTTGAATACGGGCAAAGTTTGGTCAGCCGGCCACCAGCCCAGTGGCGTCAGCGCCGACAGTTATGAGGTCACCTATTCGGAGGATCGTGCCGAATTCGCAAGACGCGATGGCTCCATCTCCACCAGCCTGACCATCGTCGTATCTGCAGAACACGATGCAGAGATTCGGCGGGTCTCACTGACCAATTTTGGTTCACAGTTACACAAAATCGAATTGACTTCGTACGCCGAGATCGCACTTGCGCCCCAGGCCGCAGATGTTGCTCATCCGGCATTCCAAAATCTATTTGTGCAAACCGAGTTCGCCCCAGAGTTTGGTGCCCTGCTTGCAACTCGCCGCCTGAGATCCAGTGAAGATTCTCCGATCTGGGCGGCCCATGTTGCGGCAGTCGAGGAACAGGTCGGAGGAGTCACCGAATACGAAACCGATCGCGCACGATTCATCGGTCGGGGTCGCTCAGTCCGATCGGCGGTTTCGATTGTCGACGGGCAGCCACTTTCGAACACGGTTGGCGCAGTACTGGATCCGATATTCAGCCTTCGGTGCACGGTAAACGTCGCGCCGGGAGCAACTGTCCATGTGATTTTTTCCACGGTCGTGGCCGAGTCTCGCGATCAAGTCTTGGACTTGGCGGATAAGTATCGCGAACCGGCAACTTTTGAACGCGCAGCGATTCTGGCCTGGACGCAAGCCCACGTTCAGCTTCATCACCTTGGCATCGAGTCCGATGAGGCGCATCTGTTTCAGCGTTTGGCGAATCGAATCCTCTTTTCGGATCCGTCACTCCGACCGTCGGCGGCCTTTCTGGCGCGTAATCAAAGTGGCGCACCTGGCCTTTGGGCCCACGGCATCTCTGGTGATTTGCCGATCGTGGTCGTACGCATTGACAGACTTGAAGATGTCGATATTATCCGGCAATTGCTTCGAGCCCACGAGTATTGGCATCTCAAACTGCTAGACGTTGACCTCGTCATCATCAATGAACAGGGTGCGACTTACGCCCAGAATTTTCATGAGTCATTAGAAGCGTTGGTTCGAATCAGTCAGTCGACCCTTGCTCACGCCAGCCATCCCGGTCACGGCGGGGTTTACATTTTGCAGGGCGATCGATTGACAGAAGACGAGCGCATACTTATTCAAACCGCGGCACGGGCGGTGCTGCTTAGTAGGCGAGGAAGCCTTGCCGATCAGGTCACTCGCCTCGAGCGTCCAAAGAGCGTCGCCTCGCGAATCGGCACGTCCGGTGTGGCGAAAACTAGTGGCGAAGTTGCCGCGCCGCATCCGGAGATGGAATTCTTCAACGGACTCGGTGGTTTCACCGATCGCGGGCGTGAGTACATCACCATTCTTGGCCCAGGTCAAACCACTCCTGCGCCGTGGTTAAACGTGATTGCCAATCCGACGTTTGGTTTCCAAGTTTCAGAATCGGGCTCAGGCTACACATGGGCAGGAAACAGTAGAGAAAATCAATTGACACCTTGGTCCAACGACCCGGTCAGCGACCCGATCAGCGAAGCGATTTACATTCGCGATGACGAAAGCGGTGAAGTGTGGAGCCCGACGATTCATCCGATCCGCTGCGAACAGTCAACATACGTCGCGTATCACGGTGCTGGCTACAGCCAATTCGAACATCTCCACGACGGAATCCAGCTCAACCTTATTCAGCTCGTCAACCTTGATGATCCGTTGAAAGTATCTGTGCTTTCAATCGAGAACCGTTCCGGGAGATCCAGACGGTTGTCGGTGACGGCCTATGCCGAATGGGTGCTCGGTACGTCGCGCGGAGCAAGTTCACCGCACATGATCACCGAGTTGGATGCGGAAACCAAGGCGATTCTGGTGCGAAATCCGTGGAACACCGAGTTCTTCGGTCGAGTCGCCTTCTTCGACCTCGGAGGCCGACAGACCGCGTGGACGGCCGATCGAACCGAGTTTCTAGGTCGCAATGGCGCCTCCGACAAACCCGCCGGGCTAAATCTAGGAAATCATTTACTTGGCACCGTAGGCGCCGGCATGGATCCATGCGCGGCCCTGCAAACAAACTTCGTGTTGGCCAGCGGCGCTCGGACCGAGGTACTCGTGCTACTTGGAGAGGCCGCCGATTCCGAATCGGCCATCGATCTCATTCATCGAGGGCGATCGAGCGATATACGGGCAACCTTGCGCGGAGTGACGAAATATTGGAACCAAACTTTGGGAACGATTCAAGTCCGCACGCCAGATCGGGCGATGGATGTGTTGCTTAATCGCTGGCTCATTTATCAGACATTGACGTGTCGGATGTGGGCACGGTCGGCTTTCTACCAAGCCGGTGGGGCCTTTGGGTTTCGCGACCAGCTGCAAGACATCATCTCTTTGCTAGTGGCGCGGCCGGAAATTGCTAGGGAACACATTCTCAGAGCCGCCGCGCACCAATTTGTCGAGGGCGACGTACAACATTGGTGGCATCCGCCGTCAGATCGTGGCGTGCGAACTCGAATCTCGGATGATTTGTTGTGGTTGCCGTATGCGGTCGACCGATACATCCTTGTTACGGGCGACACGACGATTCTGGATGAGAGCGCACCGTATCTCGAAGGCCAAGGTTTGTTGCCAGAACAAATGGACGCCTACTTTCAGCCGGAACATTCTTCGCGCTCGGCCTCGATTTTTGATCACTGCGCGGCGACTCTCGATCGAAGCCTCCTAGTTGGTGTACACGATCTGCCGCTGATTGGTTCGGGAGACTGGAACGACAGCATGAACCGAGTCGGACACGAGGGCCTGGGCGAAAGCGTTTGGTTGGGATGGTTCTTACACGCAACTTTGGCGGCCTTCGCGCCGATCGCCGCAACACGCGGCGACAGCATCCGCGCTACTCGCTGGCAGGCTCACATGAAGTTGTTGGAAGGCGCCCTTGAACTACACGGCTGGGATGGCAACTGGTATCGACGAGCCTTCTTTGACGACGGTACTCCACTCGGATCTTCCTCGAACACTGAATGTCGAATCGACTCGATCGCTCAGTCGTGGAGTGTTCTGTCGGGAGCAACAAATCCCGATCGGGCACAACAGGCGATGTCTGCGGTGGATGAGTATCTGATTCGTCGCGAGGATCAAGTAGCCCCGCTATTTACACCGCCGTTTGATAAATCCAACTCGGACCCCGGCTATGTCAAGGGGTACCTTCCCGGCATTAGAGAAAACGGGGGCCAATACACCCATGGTGCGATTTGGTCGGTCCTCGCCTTTGCCGCGCTCGGTGACGGCGACAAGGCCTGCGAATTATTTTCAATCTTAAATCCGATCAACCACGCCAGCACACCAGACGGCGTGCAACGTTACAAGGTTGAGCCGTATGTCATGTCGGCCGATGTATATACGGAACCCCCACACGTCGGTCGCGGAGGTTGGACTTGGTACACGGGTTCGGCTGGGTGGATGTACCAGGCTGGCATGGAATCAATTCTGGGCTTGCGATTGCGCGGAGCGACACTTGTGCTTGACCCGTGCATCCCTCACTCATGGACGGGGTACGAGATTGATTTCCAATATCACGGCAGCTCGTATGAAATTGTGGTGGAGAACCCGAACCGTGTCAGTCGCGGGGTGGTGCTGGTGGAGGTCGACGGTGAAATTTTGAAGGGGTCCGGTGGCTCGATTGCGCTCGTCGATGATGGCGCCACGCACCGGGTTCGAGTTGTACTCGGCTAGTTAGCGTCCAGGCTGTCTGCAAATTTACGCATTCCACGAGCCTCAGCGTTGTGAAAGCAGTTATGCGAATAAGCGCTATTAGAATACGACAAATGCCTTCTCAAGATCGCGGTCCCCGCCGACCGCGTACAGGCGGTTCGCGCCCGGGCGCACCGCGCTCAGCGAACCCCCGCACGGGTGGCGCAGGTCGTCCTCGTCGAGACGACGATCGTCCTGCTCGAAGTCGCGATGACCGGCCGAGTTCTAGCCGACCGCGCCGGGACGACGATCGTCCTGCTCGAAGTCGCGATGACCGGCCGAGTTCTAGTCGGCCGCGCCGGGACGACAATCGTCCATCACGTAGTCGCGATGATCGGCCAGGTTCTGGTCGGCCAAGTTCGGGTCGCCCAAATAGTGACCGCCCGTACCGAGGTAGCGACGTTCGCTCAGGTGCGGGTCGGCCGCGACGGGACGACAATCGTCCGTCGCGCAGCCGCGATGATCGACCAAGTTCGGGACGGCCAAGTTCTGAACGGACAGGTTCAGGTCGACCAAGTTCTGGCCGACCATTTCGAGGTCGCGACGATCGCCCGAGTTCTGGTCGTCCGAGTTCGGGTCGTCCGAGCACCGGTCGTCCGTATCGCGATCGTGATGATCGACCCTCGCGCAGTCGTGATGACCGACCAAGTTCGGGTCGCCCAAGTTCTGGTCGTCCATTTCGCGATCGGGACGACCGATCAAGCCGAGGCCGCGATGATCGACGGGATGTTCCCACTCGTCCGCAAACCGCGGCGCAGAGAAAAGCGGATGAGGTTCATCACCGCACCGGTGGTCGTAAGTACGGCAAAGAGCCGATGCCAGTCACTGAACACACCATCGAACGTTGGCGAGATGACGGTCCGGTAGGTGGCAAGCCCCGTCGAGACGAGTCGGGTCACGATGGCAGTGCGCGTCGTCCTTCAGCACGAGCAATGGCCCATGTCGAGGCGACGGTGGCCAAGGCAATTGAGGCGGCGGTTGGTGCCGATGACGCGAAACGAACTATCGAGCGTTTTGCTCTCGCTCTGGACGCGTTCGAGCGTGAGCGTTATCAAGATGCCAAGAAGAGTGTGATGCCAATTGTCAAGAAGTGCGCGGGGATTCCTCTCGTGCATGAAGTTGCCGGATTGTCGTTGTATCGATTGGGCCAGTGGAATGATGCCGCCGATCAGCTTGAACAGGCCCGCGCCGCTTCGCACGGGTCAACGACGAATCACCCAGTTCTTGCCGACTGTTATCGGGCACTTCGGCGTTACGAGAAAGTCGACGAATTGTGGAAAGAGTTGAAAGAAGCGTCCCCGCATCCATCGATAGTGGCCGAAGGTCGAATTGTGGCTGCTGGTGCGCTGGCAGATCATGGCGACTTGCAGGGCGCGGTACGACTGATGCATCACGGTTCCCAAGACCCGCGCAAGGTACAGGAATACCACTTGCGTGAATGGTACATGCTTGGTGATTTGTACGATCGCTCCGGCGATGTGATTGCCGCGCGTAAATTGTTTGGCCGAATCGCCGCACATGATCCTCACTTTTCGGATGTCAGCGAGCGCTTGTCCACGCTCGGAACCTGAGATTGAAGGGTTCGCGCTAACCCGAACGCTGTTCGTGTGGTTGGCTAGATTGAGTACGTGGACATTTCAACGCTATTAAATGGTGACACAGAGGGTTTACTAACACATGTTTGTAAGGGTGTTCCAAAGTCCTCGCTGACACTGCCCGGACCAAATTTTGTAAGTGAGGTAATGACTCAATCGGATCGCTCGCCGGTGGTGCTGCGTAATCTCTCTTCGCTGTACAACCACGGTCGCCTGAGCGGAACAGGGTATGTCTCGATTCTGCCGGTAGATCAGGGTGTTGAGCATTCCGGGGCGGCAAGTTTCGCGCCGAACCCGGCGTACTTTGACCCAGCGAATATTTGTGATCTAGCCATCGAAGGTGGTTGCAATGCGGTCGCCAGCACGTTTGGCGTATTAGGTGCGGTAAGCCGTCGATATGTGCATCGGATTCCGTTCATCGTCAAGTTGAATCACAGCGAGTTGCTTACCTATCCAAATCATGCCGATCAAGTGATGTTCGGTGAGGTCGAGCAGGCCTACGACATGGGCGCGGTCGGAGTGGGCGCAACAATTTACTTCGGTTCCGTGGAGTCAACGCGGCAAATTCAGGAAGTCTCGTCGGCGTTTGCCAAGGCCCACGAGATGGGAATGTTTACCGTATTGTGGTGCTATTTACGAAACAGCGAATTGAAGAAAGACGGTGTGGACTATCAAGCATCGGCGGATCTCACCGGTCAGGCCAACCACTTAGGTGTCTCGATCGAAGCCGACATCATTAAACAGAAATTGCCTGAGAATAATGGCGGTTACAACGCGTTCAAGGGCTATGGAAAAACCAATTCAAAGGTATACGACACGCTCACCACCGATCATCCGATCGATCTTGCGCGCTGGCAGGTGGTCAATTGCTACATGGGTCGCATTGGACTGATCAATAGCGGCGGTGAAAGCAAGGGATCAGGAGACATGGAGGCGGCCGTGCGCACGGCCGTGATCAACAAACGAGCTGGCGGTCAGGGTCTGATCAGTGGTCGCAAGGCATTCCAGCGACCGATGAAAGATGGCGTCAAGTTGCTTAACGCAATTCAAGACGTATATCTAGATAAATCCATCACCATCGCTTAGCCGGTATTGAGCGGACGAAGCACAAGTCCGGTGCGCAACTTGGGTGTGAAGAAAGTGGATTTCGGCGGCATCAGTAAACCCTCGGTGGCGGTGCGCATGATTTCAGCGACAGTCACCGGTCGAATCAGGATTGCTGCTGTCGCTTCGTGATCCGACAGTTGGCGACACAGTTCGTCAATGTCGTGCTGATAGACCACAGAGTGAGGCGTGGCGACGAGCGCATGTTCCAACAGCGCACTGTCCAATTGTCGCACACCTACAAACGACTCGGGTCTCGGCTTCAGCCAGGCGATTGAACGATCGGCAAGCAGCAAGCAGAGGACACCTAGGTCGCTCATCTGCTGCAAGGTGGTTTCGTTGAGCAGGCCGGCGTTTTCAATTTCAAATGAAAGCGCCAGGGCAGTTCGTACGTCGCCGATCGAAATTTCCCGATACAGCCGATGGATGGCCGCGACGCTGAGTTGATCGTCTGCAAGTTCGCCGACATATGCAAGGGTGAGTTCCGCTGCCGAGTCGCTTCGGTGCGTGCGCTGGCGTACCTCGTCTCGGAATGTTCTGCTCACCGCGTAGCGGTGATGGCCGTCGGCAATCACCACAGGATGTGCGGAGACCAACTCAGAAATGTCGGCAATTCGGGCGGGATCGCTAATTCGCTCCACACTGTGGACGACGCCATCCGGATCGGTGAGCGCGCCACGGGGCTCACCCGGCGCAGCCAATTTGTCGCTTAGTCCCGCGGCCAGGGACAGACCCCAAATCGGTGACAAGTTCGAATCGGTGGCGCGGGTGAGTTCCAGTCGGTCGGTCTTGGCCTTGGGAGTTGTTCGCTCGTGAGGGAGCACCCCACCGGCGCCCTCGTCCAAGACCTCCAGCGCGCCGAGAACACCAACCGTCGATCTCTGTGTACGGAACGAGTCTATAAATGACATCCGATACAGGGTGAGCGATGGCACATCGTCTTGGATGAGAACCGATTCCCGTATCCACTGCCGCAATGTATTGCCCGCCACTCGGTAGGCATCCACTCCGGTCGGCATGTCGAGATGGGAAATATTATTCGGATGACGAGCAAACAGGGCGACTCGCTCCGATTCGCTGATCACATCGTATGGTGGCGCGGTTACATCATTGAGATGTAAAAACGGTGCGTATCGAAGTGCTCGGAAGGCTTCGAATCGAGGCACACTTAGAGGGTGGCATATTTAAACAAGTCCAACAACTCTGCGGCGCCAATTCTTTGCGACCTTGATGGCGTGGTGTGGTTGATGGACCAACCCATCGTCGGTTCTGTGGAAGCCATCGCAGCGCTACGCGAGGGGGGTCACCGAGTTCTATTTGTGACCAACAATTCGTCGGCAGTAGTTGCCGATCAGGAAGCAAAACTTGCCTCGATGGGTATTCCTGCCCGCGGCGATGTGTGCACTTCGGCTCAAGCGGCAGCCACGCTCCTTCGGCCGGGGGAGCGAGTGATGGTCGCCGGTGGACCCGGCGTGTTCGAAGCAGTTGAGGCCGCCGGTGCAGTAATAGTCGAACTCGATCCCGAGACGGTGATTGTTGGTTATCACAACACTTTTGATTATTGGTCAATGAGCAGGGCCGCGACAGCGGTGCGAAACGGTGCTCGGCTAATTGGCACCAATGACGACGCCACATATCCAACGCCGAGCGGTCCGATTCCGGGAGGTGGAGCGATACTTGCCGCCATCGCCACAGCCGCAGGAGTAGAACCAGTGATCGCCGGCAAGCCGAATCCTCCAATGGGTGAAGTTGTTCGTGGGGTATTGCAAACGAGGGATCTGTCGTCGGCATGGATGGTCGGGGACCGCGATTCGACAGACGGCGCCTTTGCCCGATCCATTCATGCTCACTTCGCATTGGTACTTTCCGGTGTTAGCAACGACCCAAGCCCACAACATCCGAGCCCCGATGCAGTAGTTGGCGACTTGACCGAATTTGCCCGACACCTGTTGTAATGGCGCCTCGCCAGGCTCTGAGCGTGGTCTTGGTCAAGCGTGAACTGGCATCGTCGCTAGAAGCGGCCGAGAGTCTCATCGTTGCCGGACGGGTGCTTGTCAACGGCGCCATCGCGATGACGGGCGCCCATCGAGTGGCACCCAATGATTCGATTCGCATCGTTGAACCGAGTCGCTTTGTAAGTCGAGGTGGCGAAAAATTGCAGGGCGCCATCGATAACTTCAAACTTGATTTCGTCGGTAAAAGTGTCCTCGATGCGGGGGCGTCAACCGGTGGCTTCGCCGACTGTGCTTTGCAGGCAGGGGCCGCTCACGTGACGGCCCTGGATGTAGGACGCGCGCTGTTGCACGAACGAGTCGCCAATGACCCGCGAGTTGTTGTTGTTGACGAATGTAATATCCGCAACATTTCGGATCGGCAAGTTAACAGCCAGATTCGAGACCTGTATGACATCGTCGTTGCCGACTTATCGTTTATTTCGCTCACGGCGGTGGCCGATGCGTTATGCAGCCGAGTATCAACGGATGGTGTGCTTGTTCTGTTAATTAAGCCGCAATTTGAGGCCACGAAATCGGAGGTGGATAAGGGCGCGGGAGTGATTACTGACCCAGTGATTCACCGGCGAGTGTGCGATCTGGTGACCGAGGCGTATCAAACGCGCGGCTGTGTCTTCAACGGAATCATGCCATCTCCGATTCGTGGAGCCACTGGAAACTGCGAGTTTCTGTTGTACCTCCGTCGCGGCAAATCGTCATAGAGTGAAGCCTGGCAAGGACATAATGTTGATGTTCAAACGGGAGGCGCGACGATGACGAATGTGTTCGTGATTGCGCATCACACGCGCACCGAGGTCGCTCCACTTATCGCCGAAGTTGATTCATGGTTAAGCACGGCGGGCCACTACCTATGGATGCAGCCCGCCGATGCCGAGGCCCACGGATTGACACGCTTGGCCAACGATCGCGATCCTGCGGATGCCGACGTATTGATCAGTCTGGGTGGCGACGGCACGGTCTTGCGAGCCGTGCACATGTTGAATGGTGCACCGGTCCCAATATTGGGGGTCAATGTGGGGACACTCGGCTATCTCACCGAAGTGGATCCGGCCGATCTCATGGCCAGTTTGCAATGTTGGATGAACGGAAAACAGGGCGCTGACTACATCTTGGACTCAAGGATGATGCTGCAGGCAACTGTACAACGCGCCGACGATACAACAACTGTGACCTGGCGCGCATTAAATGAAGTTGTCCTGGAACGACAACAGTCTGGTCACACGATTTGGCTCGATGTCAGCATCAACGACGAAATATTTGCCAGATATTCGGCCGATGGATTGATTGTTTCGACCGCCACCGGGTCTACCGCATATTCGATGTCGGCCCGCGGGCCGGTGATGTCGCCGCGACACCGCGCCATGATCGTTACGCCGGTCTCTCCACACATGTTGTTTGACCGGTCTTTGGTTCTCGATCCACAGGAGTCACTACATATGCGAGTCGTTGGCACCCGACCAGTAGATATCGCCGTCGACGGTCGCCGTGTTACAAGCCTGAAGCATGATGACTGTGTGATGTTCGAACCCGATACGGCCATGGCGCATTTCATTCGTTTCGAGCAACCAAAGTTCCACCAAATTGTCCGTGCAAAGTTTGGTCTAGGAGACGAGTAGTGCTCACTGAGCTTCATATTGAAAACATGGGGGTGATCGAAACCCTTGATCTTGTCATCGGCCGAGGGCTGATTGCTCTAACGGGTGAAACAGGCGCCGGCAAAACGATGCTCGTCGAGGCAATCAATTTGCTGGTTGGTAGCCGGGCCGATTCGGCGGTGATTCGGCCAGGGGCCACCGAGGCCCGAATTGAAGGCCGATTTGTAATTGGTGACTCAGAAACTGTTTTGTGCCGGGTCGTTCCGGCCGACGGCCGATCCAGGGCCTATGTCAATGGTCGATTAGCCACGGTGGCAAACCTTGCCGAGTACGGCACGGGGCTCATCGACCTACATGGTCAGCACGCACACCAAAGTTTGCTCGGCGCGAGTGCCCAGCGTCAGGCATTGGATCATTACAGCGGTGTTGACCTTGCCCCATTGCGTGAGTCTCGAGCGCGACTTACCGAGATTCACGCCAACTTGGCAACCATCGGCGGCGATGAACGAGCGCGAGCCCGCGAAGTCGATCTGTTGCGATTTCAGGTGCAAGAGATATCCAACGCCGCACTCGGCGACCCCGACGAAGACGCGCTGTTGTCGAAAGAAGAAGACCTGCTCGCCGACTCGGTCTCGCATCGCCAGGCGCTGTGGCAGGCCTTGGCGGCCCTCACCGACGACGGTGGCGCGAGTGATTCACTCGGTACGGCTCTCTTTGCGCTTGGTCACCGTGACGCCCTAGGTGATCTTGAAGCGAGATTGCGAGGTTTGCAGGGCGAACTGGATGATGTGTCGACCACATTGCGCAACACAGCCGAAGCAATCGAGGAAAATCCACAACGTCTAGACGAGATTCGTCTACGTCGGCAATTACTGGTTGATTTGCGGCGCAAATATGGCGAATCGATACACGATGTCATTGTTTATGGTGATCAGGCCGCGTCCCGCTTGGCCGAACTCGAGGGCTACGAGGCTCGGGCCAAAGAACTCGATGCCGAGCGCTTGGCGGCCATTGACGATCTTCAGCGGGCCGAGGAGTCGGTGGGCAATGCGCGTCGGCAGGCTGCTCCGCGGTTGGCAAAAGAGGTACAAGCCCATTTGCGTCTTCTGGCCATGGCTCATGCAATACTAGATGTTGAGGTCGGTCCTAACCCTGGCGATGAGGTCAAGTTCCTGCTGGCAGCAAATCCAGGTTCGGAGCCGCAGTCGTTAACAAAGGTGGCATCCGGGGGAGAACTCGCTCGGACCATGCTCGCCCTGCGAATGGTCCTCACGGAAGCCCCAGACACCTTGGTCTTTGACGAAGTCGACGCTGGGGTCGGCGGCGAAGCAGCGGTGGCAGTTGCTCGAGCCCTCGGCGAGTTAGGGCAACGTCATCAAGTTTTGGTTGTAACACATCTCGCTCAGGTTGCGGCCGCGGCCACCCAACAGATCAAGGTGACTAAAACGGTGAGAGACAAGAAAACCTATGCCCAAGCAACACCGTTAGAGGGGCAAGAGCGAGTAACGGAGATCGCCCGAATGCTTTCCGGTGGTGTTGCCGAATCTTCTGCCTTGCAACACGCACGCGATCTACTCAAAGAGAATTCGGCTCACGTCAGTAGTTCCAAGCAACCCCGTAATTAGCTAGTTAGCAGGTATACTTATCTCCCGTCGTAGATGAAAACGTTTTAGCGCTGGGACGGGAGCCAATAATGCCAAAGCATGTGTTCGTGACGGGTGGTGTTGCGAGCGGACTTGGTAAGGGGCTCACCGCATCGTCGCTCGGTCGACTGCTCAAAATGCGCGGACTTCGCGTCACAATGCAAAAACTTGATCCATATATCAATGTGGATCCCGGAACGATGAATCCCTTTGAACATGGCGAGGTTTTTGTCACCGACGACGGTGGTGAAACCGACTTGGATCTTGGTCACTACGAACGATTTATCGATGAAAGCCTTACACGCTCGTCGAATGCCACCACGGGTTCGATTTATCAGGCCGTGCTGGCGGCCGAGCGTCGCGGTGATTATCTGGGTAGAACAGTTCAAGTCATTCCGCATGTGACCGACGAAATTAAGCGTCGAATACAACGACTTGCCACAGACGAAGTAGATGTAGTGATCACCGAAATCGGTGGAACAGTTGGCGACATTGAGATCCTGCCGTTTTTGGAGGCGGTGCGACAGTTTCGTAATGAAGTTGGGCGAGACAACGTTTGTTATGTGCATGTCACGCTTGTTCCGTTTATCGGTCCAAGCGGCGAACAAAAAACCAAGCCAACCCAGCACAGCGTGACCGAGTTGCGCAGCCGTGGCATTCAGCCCGACGTGATTGTTTGTCGCAGCGACGAACCAATTAGCGATCAATTGAAGCGCAAGATTTCCAATCAATGCGATGTCGAGCAACGCAATGTGATCAATGCAGCGGACACAACCAACATCTACGAGCTTCCACTTATATTGCACGACGAAGGTTTCGATACCGTCATTTGCGAGCTGCTACGTCTCGATGCACCAATAGATCTCGCCCCTTGGCGCGAACTTGTCGCTCGTATCGAGGCCTCAACCATTCCGATCCGAATCGGAATCATTGGCAAGTACATTCAGCTACAGGACGCCTATCTATCGGTGGTTGAGAGTCTCAAGCACGCAGGATTTCATCATGGCGCCAAAGTCCAGATCGACTGGATTCAGGCCGAGGATGTGCAAGGAATGCTGGCCGACGATCGTCTTGCGTCCCTGGATGGCATTGTCATTCCCGGAGGATTCGGTCCCCGCGGGATTGAAGGAAAAATTCGGGCCGCAGAAATCGCTCGCGAAAATGAAGTCCCGTGCCTTGGGCTGTGCCTCGGTATGCAGGTGATGACAATCGAATTTGCCCGACATGTCCTCGGACTCGTTGACGCCAACTCAACCGAATTTGATGCCAGTACCCAAAATCCGGTCATTGACCTAATGACCGATCAACGCGATGTCACCGACAAGGGTGGGACGATGCGACTAGGTGCGTATTACGCCGTGCTCGAACCCGGAACAATTGTCGGCGACGCCTACGGCGAGCCAGTGGTGAGCGAGCGTCACCGTCATCGTTATGAATTCAATTCAAATTATCGGCAGCGTTTTGAGGCGGCCGGCTTTGTATGCAGCGGTGCGTCACCCGACAAGCGTTTGGTTGAATTCGTCGAACTTAACAATCATCCGTTTTGGGTCGGAACCCAAGCGCACCCTGAATTCAAGAGCCGGCCCGATCGACCACACCCACTGTTTCGCGAATTGATTCGTGCCGCGCTAAAGCGCCGTTACAAAGGCGCTATTCCCGAAGTGACCACCTCGCCGGTGCCAATTAGTGCCGAAGTTCTTGGCTAGGTCGCTGGGCGATATCGCTCACTGAAATGGGTGGATTGCGCGCCACCGAAAAGTTTTTCACTTGGTTAAGAGTGGAAAAGGGGCGCTCGCCGCTGACGATCGAGGCGTACGGTCGAGACCTTCGGCACTACGAGACATTTTTGGCGACGCATCAATCCGACGTGAAAAGTGTGAAAGCCGAATTGGTCGAACGTTATGTTGCGCTGCTTAAGTCGAGTGGGCGTGCATCTAAGAGTGTCGCTCGACAATTTGCTGCCGTGCGAATGTTGCATCGGTTCATGGCCGATGAGGGTTTACGAAAGGACAACCCCACCAGCACCCTTGACGGAGTCAGTGTGCCGTCCGGATTGCCGAAGGCATTATCCGAAGAACAGGTCGCCAGACTCTTGGCTTCGGTCGGTGGGGTTGACTCGTATGCACTTCGGGATCGGGCGCTGTTGGAATTTCTCTACGCCACCGGGGCCCGAGTTTCCGAAGTATGCGGACTTTCACTGAGCGATCTCGATATGGGGGCATCATTGGTACGGCTATTTGGCAAGGGCTCCAAGGAGAGAGTGGTGCCGTTTGGTCGGGTTGCACATGGTGCATTGACCGAATGGCTGGGCGCAGGTGGTCGTCTAATGTTGGTTCCCCAGCAATGGGCCAGACGAGATCAAGCAGATGCGGTATTCCTCGGCGCACATGGCACTCGATTGTCCAGGCAGGCAGTGTGGGGAATCGTGCGCAAATACGCAATACGGGCCGGAATCACGGAACACCTTTCGCCGCATGTGTTACGCCACTCGTGTGCCACCCACATGCTTGTGCATGGCGCCGACCTGCGGATTGTGCAGGAATTGCTTGGGCATGCCTCGGTGAGCACAACTCAGATCTACACAAGGGTTGACAATGATGTGTTGTTTGAGATCTATCGCGAATCCCATCCACGGGCCAGAATTGTGCGCACCTGACATGTTGCATCTGGTCAAGCGATTCTTTGGTTCACTG
>JBDSKN010000022.1:0-4814 GCA_039916865.1 Ilumatobacteraceae bacterium | reverse complement strand
GACGAAGCCGGCCAGCGCATCAACGCTGCCCTCGACGCGTTAGCTAAGGCGCAACGATGATGTTCTGGAACGATGGTTGGGGGTGGGCGTGGATGTTCATGATCCCGATGGTGCTGATCATGTGGGCTGCCATCGCCTTTGTTGTCCTTCCTTGGATGCGAACTGGGCGCGATCAGTCTCGCTCACCCGCCGAGATTCTCGAGGCGCGGTTCGCCGCCGGCGAGATCAGCGTCGAGGAGTATCGAGAACGGCGCGCCGAACTTCCGTGAACTCATGCGAGCGTGATAGCAGAGCGCACCGCAGTGTAAATGGCGACTACAACGAGTAGTGAGATGAACCAACTCTGAAGCTTGTCTGGGTCTTTGCGTCCGACGAGGCGACCGCCGACGAGGACCCCGCTGAGGCTGGCCACTCCAAACGGGATAATCACGGACCAGTCAATATTGCCGCCGTCAAAACGCAATGCGAGCGCAACAACGGAGTTGATAACAATCACGAGTAGCGACGTGCCGACCGCTTCGGGCATGCGGAAGCCGAGCGCAAGCACCAAGGCGGGGACAATCACGAACCCACCACCGACTCCGAAGAAGCCGGTAAGAATTCCGACGACGCTCCCGGCGAGGATCACCTTAAACACCGTGGTCACGTCGACCGTGATGCTGGCCGGTGCAGTAACCGCAGTTCCGACCTGCGAAGAGATGGGAGCCGCGGTGGAGCGTCGTCTAAGCAGCGATCGAGTCATTGCGCCGGCAGCGATCAGCATCAGTCCAGAAAAGGCGAGCAGGAGCAGATTCTCGTCAGCTCGTTCGTTGAGCGCGGAACCGAGCACGGATGCGGCGACGCCCGCGATACTGAACAGCAACCCGGGCACGATGCGAACACGGCGCGCCTTCCAGTGTGGGGCAATACCGAGCAGCGAAGTAGATGCGACCAGGATCAATGAACTGGCGGTCGCCTGTTTCGGTGTCTGGCCAGCAGCGTAGACAAGTACTGGCACCGCCAGGATGGAGCCCCCGCCTCCGAGCGCCCCAAGGGAGAGCCCGATCAGAAAGCCCAGCGGTGAGACGAGAAGCGCTCGCACGGAGTTACGCTAGCGCGCTTCCCTTCGACTGGTCAGTTGCTGATGCGGAAGGGGACTTCGACGATGTTGGATGCGACGCCGAGTCGCTTGAGGTCTTTCTTGTCGATTTTGCCGTCGCGGTTGAGGTCGGTAATCACCGCAGGTGCGTCGACATTGCCGAAGGTCGGTACGACTGGATTCAGCCTTGCCCGTGTACTCATGAGGTAGACCGCGGACCTGTCACACTACGAATACGAAGGCAGGTCGGAATTCGTTCACGGTTGCCGTGGAAAGTCTGAGCGGGAGCGAAGAAGATGTTGCCAAGGTACCAGCCGCTCGTGAAGCTGAACCATCTGCCGATGAAAGGCACCCGTGTTTGTGGGTTGCGCTTTCGATCGCAGGTCAACAACTTTGGGCAATTAGTGTGAAGCGAGACGCAGGGTGCCGAGATCTGATTCGCGAGGGAAATCAATGGCGGTGGAGCATTTTGATGTTGTCGTAGTCGGCGCGGGTATTTCAGGCATTGGCGCCGGACATCACCTGCAGACCAAGTGCCCTCGGCGCACTTTTGTGATCTTGGAAGCTCGCGACAACATTGGTGGTACGTGGGATCTGTTTCGATACCCGGGCGTGCGCTCCGACAGTGATATGCATACCCTTGGGTTCTCGTTCAAGCCTTGGACGGCAACGAAGTCGATCGCCGCCGGTCCGGCAATTCTTGACTACCTTCACGAAACGGTGAGTGAAAACCGACTCGGCAGCCACATCCGATTCGGACATCAGGTCTCAAAGGCCGAGTGGTCGAGTGTTGACCATCGCTGGACGATTTACGCACAGCAACGCACGACGGGTCAAAGTATTTCATTCACTTGTGCGTATTTATTCATGTGTTCTGGCTATTACAGCTACAAGGGTGGATACGAGCCCGAGTTTCCTGGAATAGAGCGATTTTCCGGACCCGTTTTGCATCCTCAAAAATGGCCAGCAGATCTAGATTATTCCGGAAAGCGAGTCGTAGTAATTGGCTCGGGGGCTACAGCGATGACCTTGGTGCCGGCGATGGCCGCTGAGGCAAGTCACGTCACAATTCTTCAACGATCCCCGACATATGTGGTGTCGCGTCCAGATGAGGATCGGATTGCCAACACATTGCGAAAGTTTCTCCCAGATGCCATGGCGTACCGATTGACTCGCTGGAAAAATATTTCTCGACAGCAGTTGGTATACAAGAAAACACGGACCGATCCGGACAAGGTTCGTCAGTTGCTACTAGGTATGGTTCGGCAGGAACTTGGGCCGGACTATGACGTTGACAAGAACTTCACTCCGACGTACAACCCGTGGGATCAGCGACTCTGCCTAGTGCCAAATAGCGATTTGTTCAACGCGATTAACGCGGGTACAGCATCTGTCATAACCGACCGGATATCGACATTTACCGAAACTGGCATCACATTAGAGTCGGGGGAGCACCTCCAAGCCGATCTCATCGTTTCGGCCACTGGGTTGCGACTAGTCACGCTTGGTGAGATGGACTTCCTAGTTGATGGCCGGCCAGTTGATTTTTCCAAGACATGGACATACAAGGGTTTTGCCTACTCCGATATTCCCAATCTGGCTTCATCCTTTGGATACATAAATGCGTCGTGGACTCTTCGCGCTGACTTGACCTGCGAATACGTCTGTCGCCTGCTTAACCACATGACCAAAACGGGAACTGTCCAGTGCACTCCGCGACTGCGCCCTAACGATTCATCGATGACCCAGCGCGATTGGATTGACGGTTTCACGCCGAACTACATGAAGCGAGTGATGCATTTGTTCCCCCGCCAAGGTGATCACGAACCGTGGGTTAACCCGCAGAACTATGGTCGGGACAAGAAGATGTTCCGCCGAGGTCGAGTGGATGACGGGGTTATGACCTTTACTTAATCGACTTTACCAATAATGTTTTCGGCTGCCGACGGAGCGACCAGACCTTCCAAGCAGCATCAGCACGGCGCCAACGATGAGCAAGATCACGCCCACTGTCGACAGTATGCCGATATTCAGAACTAAACCAATGAGCATAAGAATTAATCCGGTAACAATCATGGCTTTGAAGTACCCCACATCGAAGGAGGCTAAACATCCTTATTCGGGTCGCGAAATGACCTCGCTAATGCCTTTGACGTTCTTTAGCCGGCGAATTTGATTGTTGTGCGGCTCGGGCCATTCGGAGTCGGCAGTGAGCAAAGTGACAACTCCACTTTTCACCGAGATATCTCTCAACGCTGGGTCCCTCCGCAGTAAAGGATTTGCCGATACTGCCGCCCGAACTCTGACTTCGGCGACAAGGTCTGAGATTTTTCTCGTCTTACGCTGATTAAAGGCGAGGCGAATGAATTTCATCCATCGGCGCAGATCGTCGCGATTTGACCATGCCGCCGAGGCGACGGCGGTGACCCAAAGCGGTCGAATTCGGCGGGCTATACGGCGAGGGATCATCCACTACGGCTATACCCGCCACGGCTTCACGTCAGACCCGCGTGGGGTTGTTTTTGCTCTCAATTAATTTGTGGCCGTGTCATCGATCTGGCGGCGCAATTGGGCCAAACTTGCGGCGATTAACCGACCGACGTGTACCTGGCTGGTGCCGATCTGTTCGGCGATCTGTTCCTGACTCAACTCGTCAAAGTAGCGAAGGTAGAGGATCCTGCGCTGACGGGCTGGGAGCTGCGCCAACAAACCCGATATCAACTCGCGATTCAATACATCTTCGAATTTTGAATCACCTGCGGCCGCCTTTTCTGCTCCTGCCCGATCCAACGAGTATGCCCGGTAGGCGTTATTGGCCTCCAACACTCCGATCACGGAATCTGCAGACACATCGAGTCGGGCGGCAATTTCAGATACCCGTGGAGATCGCCCCAATATGCCTGTCAGGTCATCGCGCGCCGCATTCACCGATGCTCGCAAGTCCTTAGTTCGGCGAGGCACATGTACGCTCCACGTGAAGTCACGAAAGTGGCGACGTAATTCGCCAACAATTGTTGGGGTCGCGTATGCGCCAAATTGCACTCCAAGACTTGGATCAAATCGATCGATTGCTTTCAACAGACCGATATTGGCGACCTGAACAAGATCCTCGAATGGCTCACCACGGTCCCAAAAACGACGAGCGCCGCGTACGGCAATCCACGAGGTTCGTCGTGCAATTTCGTCTCGAACTGCGCGGTCACGAGACATGGCATAATTCTCAAGCGACTCCTGAAGCCATGCATCGTCGGCATCGGACGGGGCTGATTCGGGAGTCATTCGATCGAGGTGTGAGTGACTTCAGCCTGTATGTGTGCTTGATTTTCGACTAGATCAATTTTGTGGCTCGCACAAATTTCGGTCAATACTGCGCGACACAGGAGCAGATCGGGGTGGTTCAGATCGAACGAATCGACGATTGTCCGCCCTCGCAGCCTGAAGGAATGCTCATCGATTTCAAACAGCAAATCGACCGATTTGCCAGCGCCGTGTTCGATGAGTGCAATGAGTACTTCACTAACCGCGATCTTGATGTCTTCAATTTCGTCGACCGTAAATCCGACTAACGACGCCATTCCGCTCGCAGCAAGCCGAAGAACCCTCGATAGATGTGGATTTGGTGGAACTCGGATTTCTACTGGACCAGTTAGACCCGATTCAGCCACGGCTGCTCTCAATGTTGAATTGATCGGACGTGCCAGTGATTTGAAGAAATCGTGTGACTTCAGGTCCGACT
>JBDSKN010000021.1:0-11378 GCA_039916865.1 Ilumatobacteraceae bacterium | reverse complement strand
CCGAGAACGGCATCCATCAACACCCCTGGTATCTCCGTGGGATACTGCATCACGAGATGCAGACCGGCAACCGCCCGCTGCCATGTCGGCATCGCCAAGACATCCTCGCCGTCGAGAGTCACCGATCCGCGGGTCACCTCAAATTCGGACTTTCCCATCAGTGCGGCGGCCAAGGTTGACTTTCCGGCGCCGTTTGGTCCCATCACGGCGTGGACCTCGCCGGAAGATACTTGGAGGTCAATGCCATTGAGGATTTGCGTTCCACCGACAGTTACGTGGAGATCACGTATATCAAGCGTGCTCATGGCGTCGCTCCGTCGCTGATTGTGATTACGACATTTCCGTTGACCACATCGGATGTGTATACGGGAACGGGCTGGGTAGCCGGCAATGAGCTGGGTTCGCCGGTTTCGAGACTGAACGCGCTGCCATGTTTAATACACTCAAGCTCCATTGTGTCGGGGTGAACCTCGCCCTCCGATAACGACACATTGGCGTGACTGCAGCGATCGCCGATTGCATACACCTTGTCGCCAATTCGAACCAAGGCAATTTCAACATCGCCGATATCAACTCGCTTGACCGCACCATCCGCAATATCGGC
Organism: Ilumatobacteraceae bacterium; assembly: GCA_039916865.1. Taxonomy (GTDB): domain Bacteria; phylum Actinomycetota; class Acidimicrobiia; order Acidimicrobiales; family Ilumatobacteraceae; genus UBA3006. The sequence goes on along the minus strand of JBDSKN010000021.1, from coordinate 10,774 downwards.
GAGGGCGCAAACAAAGTGTTCTGAGTTCACCCGTTACTCCCCAGTTTGGCGCTCACCTGGGCGCGTAGCCCGGCAATGAATGAAGATTCGGGCAGGCGATTTATCACTTCATCGAAAAATCCCAATACCACCAGTCGCTCAGCAATATGTGGCGGAATGCCGCGACTTTCCAGGTAGAAGCGCTGGTCCTCGTCGATCGGTCCGATTGTGCTGGCATGGGAACATTTCACATCGTTGGTTTCGATTTCGAGGTTCGGCACGCTTTGCGCCCACGCCCCGTGTGACAAAGTCAGGTTTCGGTTGGTTTGAAAGGCCTGCGAGCCGGCGGCGTGTTCGCCAATCTTGATCAGCCCGGTGTAGACGCTCCTTGCGGTGTCCTTGACCGCGCCCTTGAACAACAAGTCGCTATGGGTGCGTGGTGCAACATGAACTTGCCAGGTCCGAAAGTCATGCATCTGACTTCCATCGGCGAAATACAGGGCCGTCTGCTGAGCGCTTGCACCCTGCCCGACAAGTCGAACTTCGGCTCGCACGCGGGCGTAGTCTCCGCCAAGAGCCACGCTAAATAGCCTCATTGTGCTGTCGCGATCACCAACCGCTTGTTGGTGACTGATTTGCCAGGTCTGCCGACCGAGTTCGTTAATCGCCAAATATGTGACGCGCGCCGCTTGGGCCGCTCGCAGTTCGACTACCGGCACGACAATTGATTTGACATCGTCGGTCGACACAAACCGCTCGACAACGGTGACCTCGCTGTTTTCTCCGACATCAATAGTCAGCCGCGGATAGGCCACGATGCCGGATTGTTCGAGGGAATGTGTGATGAGGATGGTCTGGGGCACCACGACATTGCGTTCAATCTTGAGCGCAATGACCTCGGCGTTATCGGTATTTAGTTGAGCAAACACATCGGGCGAATTCACCATCGCGATCCCGAGGCTTGCCTGCGCCTGCGGTTGAGCGAGACGCACTCCATTTAGGTGTTCAATGTCGGTTCGTGTAGCACCCACTTGGTATGACGCGAAATCGAGCTCCTCGATGCGACTGTAACGCCAGATCTCTTCTTCGGCGGTTGGAAACGCCAAGGCAGTGGTATTCATTCGTCGGTTACTTATCTTTTTTCTTTTTGATGCGGAGTTTCTTTTTCTTCTTGCGTTTGTCGTTCATATCGGCAAGCGCTTCGCCCATTGCGGCATTCACTATTTGCTCAGCTTCGTCCAAAACGGCCGCGGCCGTTCCATCATCGAGACTGGTCGGCGCAATCGGAGTGACCGGCGGTACGAGCGAACCGTGGGCCCAACCAACATCCACCATCCGCCGTTCATACTTTGCACAGTTTTCAGGACATCGCCATGGGGCATCTGGGGCGAGATCTAGTTTGCATTTGCGGACCGTGTCGCCATTGCCATACGTGCGACTCTCAAAATGCTTGCACTCGGTACGCATCGGCATGACTTGAGTATCGCGTCTATTGCTGAGATTCAGCCGACGGATCCTTCCATCTGTAACTCGATCAGGCGGCTCCATTCAACGGCATATTCCATCGGCAGCGTTCGCGTCACGGGTTCGATGAAACCATTGACCACCATTCCCATGGCCTGTTCCTGTGTGAGCCCGCGGCTCATCAGATAGAACAACTGCTCGTCGGCAATTTTCGACACGGTAGCTTCGTGACCAATTTGGGCATCTCGCTCGCCCACTTCCATGTATGGAAATGTGCGACTTTCACTTTGTTCATCAAGTATGAGTGCGTCACATTGCACATGGCTCTTGCAGTTCTTGGCACCTTCTTCAACCCGAACGAGTCCGCGATACGTGGTAATTCCACCGTCTTTGCTGATTGATTTGGAAACGATCTTGGATGATGTCTCGGACGCCGCATGGATCATTTTCGCGCCGGCATCTTGGTGCTGACCCGCGCCTGCATATGCGACCGACAAAACTTCGCCGGTGGCCTTAGGTCCCATCAGATACACACTTGGATACTTCATGGTTAGTTTCGAGCCGATGTTGCCATCGATCCATTCCATGTGACCTTCGGTATCTACGCGTGCGCGCTTGGTGACCAAGTTGTACACGTTCGGTGACCAGTTTTGAATCGTCGTATAGGTCACATGAGCACTCGGCTTGACGATGATCTCGACGACTGCCGAATGCAACGCATCATTTGTGTACACCGGCGCCGAACAGCCCTCGATGTAATGGACCTTGGATCCTTCGTCGGCAATGATCAACGTGCGTTCAAATTGTCCGGCATTTTCGCTATTGATGCGAAAATAGGCCTGTAGTGGCATTTCGCACTCGACCCCTGGCGGCACATAAATAAACGACCCGCCGGACCACACCGAGGTGTTGAGCGCGGCGAACTTGTTATCGCCCATCGGAATTACTGAGCCAAAATATTGCTTGACTAAGTCTGGATACTCACGCAACGCCGTATCCATGTCGCAAAATAATATTCCCTGCTCTTCCAATTCGATGCGATTGCGGTGGTACACCACCTCACTGTCGTACTGCGAGGTGACACCGGCAAGATATTTGCGCTCGGCTTCCGGAATTCCAAGTTTTTCATATGTCCGCTTCATTTGTTCCGGCAGATCGTCCCACTCGTCGGTCTGCGCAGTGGCCGGCTTCAGGTAGTAGTAAATATTCTGAAAATCGAGGTCGGGCATGTTGGTTGCGAACCATGGCGCCATCGGCTTCTTTTCAAAGGTACGCAGGGACCGCAACCGCAGTTGCCGCATCCAGTCCGGCTCGCCTTTCCACCACGAGATCTGCTCGACAACGCCTTCGTTTAGACCCTTGACCGGCGTGAAGGCATACTCGGCCTCGTCGCTCCAGCCGAGTGAGTACTTTGTGAGATCAAGATCAAATGTGGTCATATGGCCCTTGTGGTCCAGTTTCGGAAGTGGCTCAGTCACCCGAGCCACCGGGGGGGATTTCTCCTACCGCCATAGTAACAATTCCTGTCGTCTGTGGCACATCGGATACACGCGCCCAATGCGGTTTTCGGGCACAGCGGTAGTGTGACAGGCTGATCATGGAGTCGCTATGGAACGTTTTGGCCTCGTAGGTCTCCCCAACGCGGGAAAATCGTCCCTCTACAACGCGCTCACGGGCGGCGATGCCCTTGCCGCGCCGTATCCGTTTGCGACCAAGGATCCCAATATCGGTGTGGCCCGCGTCCCGGATGCCAGGCTCGATGCGCTCGGCGAGATGTCGCACACTCAAAGAACGGTGTACGCGACCGTCGAAGTGGTGGACATCGGTGGCCTCGTCGAGGGTGCAAGCACGGGCGAAGGGCTGGGTAACAAGTTTCTCGCCAACATTCGTGAGGTTGATGCAATCGTTCTCGTGTTACGAGCATTTGTCGACGATGACATTGCCGGTCCATCTGATCCGCTCGAGCATTTGCGAGTCGTTGAAATTGAGCTTGCCCTGGCCGATCTGGAAACGGTCGAGTCACGGTTGAGACGTACCCAGAAAGCGGCCCGCATGGACAAGACCGTCGCCGCCGAGGTTGATGCTCTAGCCCGTGCCCAGGCGCTGCTGTCAGAGGGACGTCCCCTCTATCGCGGCGGTATGAGCAACGAGGATCTGGAATTGCTGGCCCCTCACTTTCTGCTCACGACGAGGCGGGTGTTGGCGGTGGTCAACGTGGCCGAAGACGAACTCGCCATGATTCCGGAGATGGAAGCCAGGGTCCGTGCCGAACTTGCGCCACCCGGTTCTGCGGGCGAACATTCTGTTGAGGTGCTCGGAATGAGCGTTCAGCTCGAAGCCGAGGCCGCCCAACTCACCGGCACCGACCGCACCGAAATGCTGGAGGCACTTGGTCTTGGCGAAGGGGCGCTTCCGCGAATGGTGCGCTCGGCATATCACCTGCTTGGATTGCGTACTTTTTTTACTACCGGCGAAAAGGAGACCCGCGCATGGACCTTTCGCGCCGGTGCCAAGGCACCGGAATGTGCCGGTCGAATACATACCGATATGCAGCGCGGATTCATTCGCGCCGACATGATCGCCTGGGACGAACTATTGAAAATTGGCTCGTGGAACAAGGCCAAGGACCTGGGCAAGATACGTGTGGAAGGCAAGGACTACGAAGTACAGGACGGCGACACCTTAGAAATTCGCTTTAACGTATAGAACACAATATGACGCATAGAACACAAAATGAATAGTCAGCTTTCGTTGCCAACGGCCTGGCTTGTTAGTGATGGTCGAGTATTGGCAAGCGCCGATGTGGCTAGCACTTCAAGGGCTCGGCGTCGCGGCCTGATCGGCGTTCGCAACGTCGATACGGCTCTGGTACTTACACCTTGTCGCTGGATTCACACAGTTGGTGTAAAGCGGAATCTTGATATTGCGTATCTGGACGCCACTAACTCGGTAATTAAGGTGCTGCTTGTACCCCCGCTGCGGGTGTGCCTTCCCGTCTGGAAGGCACGACTAGTTATCGAGGCCGCTGCCGGCTCATTCGAGCGATGGGGTTTGAAACTTGGCGATGTCGTTGAGGTGCGTCGCACATGACCGACGGATTACTCACACTTATCGCAACTCCGATTGGAAATCTTTCCGACATCACCGCGCGGGCCGTCGAAGCCTTGACCAACTCGACAATCGTGTGCTGCGAGGATACTCGTCGCTCCGGATTGCTGTTGCAACATCTCGGCATATCCGGGAAGAAATATCTGGTGGTGAATGAACACACCGAGCACGACGCCTGCGATGAAATAGTCGTCGCGCTTCGAGCCGGATCAAATGTCGCCATGGTTACCGATGCCGGCACACCTGGGATCAGCGATCCGGGTGAGCGAGTAGTCCGTGCGGTGCTAAACGCCGGGCTCAGAGTCACCTCGACCCCAGGTCCCGCGGCCCTGATCATGGCCTTGGTCGTGAGCGGCCTATCAACATCGCGCTTTGTGTTCGAGGGGTTCATACCGCGCAGCGGCGTAGAACGAACGCTTAGGCTCGGCGACATTGCCGCCGAAACGCGGACCGTCGTACTCTACGAAGCGCCACACCGTCTAGCGCGAACCCTTGCTGACTTGGAAGTGGTATGCGGTCCGCTTCGCCAAACGGTTTTGGCCAGGGAGCTCACCAAGATTCACGAGGAGTTTTGGCGCGGAACTCTCCATGATGCTTCCCAACATGCCACCACCACCGAGCCGCGCGGAGAATATGTGGTGATGTTGGAGGGGGCCAAGCCACCCGCTCCACCAACGGACGATGAACTCAGTAACGCGATACGCGATGAATTGAACAAGGGTGCAAGCAGGAAGGATTCCGCCGCGCGAGTTGCGGCCAAATACGGTGTGGCCAAACGCCGTGTGTATGAACTTGCGCTACAGCTTAAATAGGACAGTTACGTGCGTGGCACCAGACCGAGTTGGCGAGACTGACCGACGAGGACTCCACGCGCATCCCACAACTCGCCGTCTTCTTCAAACATTCCGCCCTGCACGAACCGTGACGTAAAAATGCAGCGCAGTGGCCCCGGCGCCGGCTGCGCACGAATATGTGCCGTCAATTCAATGGTCGGCACCCAACCGGGGGAACCGGTCAGGTTGAACAGTGCCGGAGGAAAGGAATCGGTGGCGAGCAAAATCGCCAGCGCATCGATGGGTCGCCGATCGGGAAACGAAAACCAACCGCGAACCATCGCCCGACCAGACACTTGTCCGCGCGCAAATCCGGCGTCGTCGGGATGCAGACGGACATCGACGTGATCCATCAGCGCAACTGGAAAATCTCCGATACCTGAATTTCGCGGCGCACAATCCACGAAGCTCGGCAGACTAGGTGGCGCGCCAGCAATGTGAACCAGACCATCCGTTGGATCAGGGATTTCGCCAAATGCACCAATTGCTCGGACCGCGTCGCGGTCACCCTGGCGAACCGTGGCCAACACGGTCGTCAATCGTTTGCCTCGCTTTATGACCTCCGTATTAATTACCACGCCTCCGGCAGACAAGGGGGCCAAATAATGGGCCGTAATTGTGTTCGGCTCGCGGCCCTGAGCGGCTTGACGCATCGCGGACCCAACCATGGCAAGTACATATCCGCCATTGGCAACTCCGCGAATGTCCCATCCGCCGTGCACACTGGCGTCGAACTGGTCATCATTAACGGCCGTCGCGGCGATCGCATCGTCGAAGTCAAATCCCATGGCAACACAGTACGAGACGAAGGGTCCATAAACTAACCCCAGCGCAGGTAGCGGCCGGCTCTAAGTTGTTCATGTGACTTCACATGCAAGCACCAAATTCAGCGCCACGACGCCGATCTATTATGTCAACGCCAAGCCACACATCGGCCACGCATACACCACCATCATCGCTGACGCCGTTTGTCGCTGGCATCGCTTACTTGGCGAAGATGTGCACTATCTCACCGGCACCGATGAACACGGTCTAAAAATCCAACAGGCCGCCGAGGCGAAGGGAGTATCACCGAAGCAATTTGTCGACTCCATTGCCCCTCAGTTTAAGTATGCGTGGGAGCGACTCGACATTAACTACGACGACTTTATTCGTACCACCGAATCGCGTCACGCGATAGGGGTACGGAAACTCTTGCAAGCGTGTTATGACGCCGGCGACATTGAAATAGATGTGTATCGCGGTCAATACTGCGTAGCGTGCGAAGCCTATTACGTGGATGACGAACTGACCGAAGGAAGATGCCCGATTCACAACACCCCGACGACATATGTCGAAGAAGAAAACTACTTTTTTCGACTTTCCCGGTTCGAAGATCGACTGCTTAAGTGGTATGCCGACCACCCCAATTGCATTGCCCCTGGAAATCGCATCAATGAGGTTATTGGATTTATCAAAACCGGCCTGAATGACTTTTCGGTGAGCCGGAAAACACTCACCTGGGGCATCCCCCTGCCTTGGGATTCATCACATGTTGCCTATGTATGGTTCGATGCGCTTGCCAACTACATCACGGCAATCGGATATGGAACGGACGAAGAGGCGTTCAACGCCAATTGGCCGGTGGACTATCACTTCATCGGCAAGGAGATAATCCGGTTTCACTGCGTGTATTGGCCGGCGATGCTGATGTCGGCAGGAATCGAGCCGCCAAAGGGATGGGCCGTGGGCGGATGGTTAATTTTCGGTGGAGAAAAGATGTCCAAGACCGCCGGCAATGTCGTCGATCCGTTGGAACTCGTAGACGAATATGGAGTGGAATGCCTTCGCTATTACGTGCTCGCCGAAATCGCCTACGGCAGCGACGGCAACTTCACCTATGAGGGAATGGTCAGCCGCTATAACTCTGACTTGGCAAATAATCTTGGAAACTTGGCGGCTCGAATCGCCACAGTTGTAGAAAAAAAGTGTGCCGGACGTGGAACGGCGCCATCGCAAGACAGCGTGTTGGCGACGGCTGCCGCCAAAGCGGTTGCCGAGACGAGTCAGGCTTGGTCAAACGTCCAACCCAATCGAGCCCTCGAAGCCACCTGGGGCCTGATCAAAGCCACCAATTCGTATCTCGAGCAGAACGAACCGTGGAAAAGCGAGCCCGGTAATGCGGTGGATCGAGTCATGGGTGATGCCCTCGAGGCACTTCGAATCATCGCCATCCTGGCCAATCCAGCATTGCCAACGACCACGCAAATCATCTGGGAACGGATCGGTCTCACCGGTGACATCACCGACTCTCGTATAAGTATTGACACGATCTGGGGTCAGTACCCCGTCGGACGAGTTGTGACGAAAGGTGAACCGTTATTTCCGCGCAAGACGGTGTGAGCGAAAGTCTCTCCTGGGTCGACACCCACTGCCACATCTACGACCAAAAAACTGACGGCGGTACGCAAGACGCGCTAACCGTCGCCCGAGACGCCGGCGTGCGCAAGATGATCGTCATCGGAACCGACGCGATCACTTCACAGCAGGCGATATCTCTGGCAGCCGACAACGACGACGTGTGGGCCACTGTCGGCTTACATCCACACGACGCCAAGTTTGGATTTGATGCTCTACTTCCTTTGCTCGGGTCCGAGCGGGTGGTCGCAATTGGAGAATGCGGCCTTGACTATTTTTACGACCACTCGGATAGGCAGTCTCAACGAGAAATGTTTGAGCGACAGATTGCGACCGCTAACGAGTTGCATCTTCCGCTGGTCATTCACACCCGCGATGCATGGTCCGAGACCTTGGAAATTCTCGATCGAGTCGGTATTCCCCAGCGCACAATCTTTCACTGCTTCACGGGCGGCGTGGCCGAAGCGACCGAGTGCCTATTGCGCGGTGCATATCTTTCGTTTTCGGGAATTGTCACTTTCAAGTCGGCAGACGATGTGCGCATGGCAGCGAAATTATGTCCGATTGATCGAATGCTGCTCGAAACAGATTCTCCGTATCTTGCACCCGTACCATTTCGTGGAAAAACCAACCATCCAGCACTCGTGTCGTTGGTCGGAAAATTCCTTGCCGACCTTCGCGGCGATTCCGTCGCACATATCGCGCACCACACGAGCGCCAATGCGTGCCTTGCGTTTCCAGGTATTGCTCCGTAGCGTTCCTTAAGTGCCCCTTTCGATCTATGAGCGTCGTCGGCTTCTGGTACTTGGCGTTATTACGCTGATTGTGCTGCCGTTCATTTGGCCACGAACGGGTGACTCATCTTCGGCCGATTCCGCCGCGATAACCACCACAACTTCGACGGTTCCAACCGCAGACCCAGAGATTCCGGCGCCGGTGTTTCTTGGTGGACCGGCACCAATTGCCCCGACGGGATCGGCGGCTATCGCCTATCCGCAAGTGATTGGTCAGAGCGTCACGGGAAGGGCGACATATAGCAATCTTGGCTACGCAGAAAGTCCAGTTTGCTCCAGCATTGATGCACCGATCGGCATCACGATTACGGTCACAAATATCAACAATGGTCGAAGAATCACTTGTACCAATGTATTTAGTTTGCTGATTCCATCAGGTGTATCGATGGTCCTACACACTACGGTCTTTGAAAAACTTGCCGATGTTCTTGATGCACCGATTCCCGTAACGATTTCGTGGTGACGCACTCTCGCTCGGACATTTCACGATTGTTAGGCGATCACGGACTTGCGCCAAGACGGGCATTTGGGCAGAACTTTGTTGTCGATCCGAACACCGTTCATCGCATTGCGCGACTCGCCCAGGTCGGGCCCGGTGATCACGTCCTCGAAATTGGGGCCGGCCTCGGTTCGCTAACCATCGCATTGGCAGATACCGGCGCTCAAATACACGCAATCGAAATCGATAACGGACTAGTTGAGGTGCTCCGTCAAGAGGTCGGTGATTTAGGAAATGTTCGCGTCATTCATGGCGACGCAATGTCGATGGATTGGAAGCCCCTCGTCCGGTTGTCCTCGAATTGGCATGTGATTTCCAACTTGCCGTATAACGTGGCCACGCCGCTAGTGGCGGAGATCCTGGATCATGTGCCCGAAGTGAAACACCTGTTGGTAATGGTGCAACGCGAGGTTGCCGAACGATTCGTCGCCACACCCAGAACGCCGGCATACGGCGCGGTGAGTGTAAAGATCGGCTACTGGGCCGAGGCCCGAATTGTTGGCGATGTTCCGGCAACGGTCTTCTATCCGAAACCAAAGGTCTCTTCGGCGCTTGTCGATATTCATCGCCGTTCGATTCCGGCAATCCACGATGTCGAGGCCGGCGAGCTCTTTACCCTCGTTCGAGCGGGTTTTGCTCACCGTAGAAAGATGCTGCGCCGAGCACTGTCGGGACTCGTTGAACCCAGTGCCTTCACCGTCGCCGGGGTATCACCCGAAGCTCGGGCGGAAGAATTGGATCTTGATGCATGGGGCCGCCTGTGCGCCGCCATGCATCATAAATAGTCATCGTGGACGAGCACACAACCTCACTTACGGCCCGGGCCAAGCTGACCATAAGTCTGCGTATCACCGGAGTTCGCAACGATGGATTTCATTACATTGACGCCGAAATGGTGACCCTCGACCTGGCCGACCTACTTACCGTTTCGCGTGCTGGAACTGGGCTCGACGTCGTCGGACCATTCGCCACTGGCGTTAGTCTCGATGAAAATAACCTGGTGAATCGCGCACTTCGGATTTGCGATATCAGGGCTCACGTGCGCATTGATAAGCGAATTCCAGTAGGTGGTGGTCTTGGCGGGGGTTCTGCCGATGCCGCTGCAATTTTGCGCTGGGCTAACTTCACAGACTTGGTGGTGGCATCGGAACTTGGCGCCGATATTCCGTTTTGCATGGTCGGTGGCCGAGCACAAGTGCAAGGCATCGGCGAAATTATTTTACCAATGCCTTTTGTGGCCACCGACATAACACTTGTCATTCCACCGCTGACAATTTCAACTCCCAAGGTATACATGGCATGGGACGAACTGGGCGTCTCGAAGGCCACTGGCTCCAACGACCTGGAGCGGGCCGCGTTGGTCGTCGAACCGCGTCTCGCCAACTGGCGCGACAAAATTTCGGCAGCCACCGGTTTGACTCCAACGCTGGCAGGCAGTGGATCAACATGGTGGATTTACGGCGCCCATCATCGCCTAGCCGACGAACTACCTGGGGCAATGGTTTTGGTCACCAAGACCAGCCCGGCATTCGACCAGGATGAGGACTAGGTCTAGGAAGTTAGGGATTACTTGTTGCGCTGGTGACGGGTGCGACGAAGCATCTTTTTGTGCTTCTTCTTGCGCATGCGCTTGCGACGACGTTTGACGAGTGAACCCATAGCGCCGAAAACTCTATCGGCGCCACGACCCATATCAGCAA
>JBDSKN010000020.1:0-3403 GCA_039916865.1 Ilumatobacteraceae bacterium | reverse complement strand
TCAACGGGTGAATTGATGGTCACCAATCTCACCTTTGCCTACGCCGGTGTCGATGCCCCTGCACTCGACGACGTATCGATCAGTGTCGCCGTGGGGGAGAAACTCGCCCTCGTCGGCCCGACCGGGGCAGGCAAATCAACGCTGGCCAAGCTGATGGCCCGTCTGTACGATCCGCAACAGGGCAGCGTTGCGTTTGGCGGGATCAACTTGAAGATGGCAACGATGATGTCGTTGCGTGAGCGCATCGTCGTGGTGCCGCAGGAGGGATTTCTATTCAACGGCACCATTCGAGACAACTTACGCATCGCTAAATCGACCGCAACCGATACCGAGATTGATGCCGCCATCGCGGCGATCGGCGCAACCGAACACTTCGCCCAATTTCCCGATGGACTCGACACCGAGGTGCGCGAGCGCGGTAGCCGTCTCTCGGCAGGCGAACGACAACTTGTCGCCCTCGCCCGCGCGGCGCTAGTCGACCCAGCGGTGCTGGTGCTAGACGAAGCCACGTCAAATCTCGATCCCGGAACCGAAGCCGAGGTGGAGCAAGCATTAGAGCGCTTGATGGTCGGTCGCACCGTGATCGTCGTGGCGCACCGACTTTCAACCGTTCAGCGCGCCGATCACATTGCGGTGATCGACGCCGCTCGAATAGCCGAGTACGGAACGCACGAAGAACTTCTGGCTATCGGCGGCCGCTACGCCGCACTCGCCAACGCATGGAAGAAGAGTCAAGTCAGCAGTTAAATTGCCGCACTTGACAGTTTTGGTACACTTCGTAGTGACGAGTCTGGCGCAGGGCTAGTTCCCTGTGGGCACTTCTAGGTAAGAAATGGCGGCACAGAAATGTGTCGTCATTTTCTTTTCCATCGCTTTGCGATCATGTACACATCTTCCGCGGTGCCATGGTGGTGTAATGGCAGCACTCTAGACTCGTCAACCTAGAAGTACCGGTTCGATTCCGGTCCGTGGCCCCGACAAAACGAACGACGAGGTGGTCGCGAGCCCCTTACCCAGAAGTGACGATCTGGGGACACATCTAGTAGTCAGGGCTGGTGGGGAAACCCGCCAGCCCTGTTTCATTTGAAATCGCAATCGAATCAGGGATTTGAGCGCTTGCGCTGTGTTGGTTTCAGGACGAGACTTTCTTCGTGTCTGAAATTGACGATCTGGCGTTTCGAGAGGCGGTATTTGCATGGCTTCGAGTGAGATTGCTGAAGCAACCAGTTTTTACTCGAGATGAGCTATCAAAGTTTGAATTCTTAGGTCAGAGGTATCGGTTGACGGGCCCCCAGACGGGAATTTGGAAGCCGAGAGAATTGAAGTCTGCTCTGAGCATTGTGACGTCGTACGTCGATCGTGAATCTGATCGTCCGTATCATGACGGCATTGGTCCAGATCAGATGCTTCGATATAAATGGCGTGGAATGGACCCAAACACAGCCGACAATCGATGGCTCCGCAATGCGATGAATTCAAATGTTCCACTGGTGTGGTTCCTCGGAATCGGGTATGAGGCCGGCACACGAACGCAAGTTTTTCAACCGGTGATGCCTGTCTGGCTGATTTCCGAGGAGCCAGAGAAATTTCAATTTGTTGTTGCCCTTGAGGAGGCACAGAGAGGACTCGTTACACGAGGCTATGTGGAAGTTGGTGAAATCGAAAAGAAATACAATGAACGTCTTGTCAAGACTCGAGTGCATCAACCGCTATTTAGGTCGCAAGTTCTTCATGCATACGAGCGTCGTTGTGCGGTTTGTCGCTTACCTTTTGAAAAGTTATTAGAAGCCGCTCACATTAAGGGCGATGCGGATGGCGGATTGCCCCGTATTCCCAACGGGATTTCGCTGTGCAGTATCCACCATGGAGCGTTCGACGCGGACATAATGGGAATAAGTCCTGACTACAAGATTCACATTAGCGAGCTTGCCCTCAATACATTCGATGGTCCAACGCTCCAACATTCGCTAAAGGACATGAATGGCGAATCTCTTCGTCAAATCCCAATACTCCAAACTCAACACCCAAGCAGAGAACTTCTTGCTGAAAGATTTGAAAAATTTAAACTAGCGAGCTAGACAGCGCAACTCGCGTATGTTCTCGCTAAAGAGAGGCGACAGCGAATTCGGCAGCGAATTGGCTACCCTCAGGTTGGTTATGGCCGCGCAATGAAACCAAAAGCATTTACCGTCGGCGCATTAACAATCACAGTCTTGAGCGCCGTAGTACCGACTGCCCCAGCCACGGCGATTGTCGGCGGTTCGTCGGCCCTTGGTAATGCCGCTGTCGTGCGATTGGTCAATGTCGATGCGAATACGGTTTGCAGCGGGGCACTGTGGACATCGAGGATCGTGGTCACCGCGGCACACTGCGTTGCAGACGCCAACGGGCCAGTCAGGACCGGAGCGATAAAGGTATTTGCGCCAGGGGTAGATACTTCCATCAGCCAGCTGTCCGTTACGCCAGACGCAATTATCACTGTTGACGGCTGGATTTTGGTCGGCACTAGTTCTAAACCCGATGACATTGCGTTCCTGGTGCTTCCGACCGAAATTGCCGGCGGCACTATCTCGCGAATCGCCACCACCGCCGAAGTCGATTCATTCGGTCGCGAGGGTCGGCTTGTTAAATTCCTGGGTTACGGGAAGACAGTTCCCACCGGCAGTTCAGTGTTGTCTCCGAATTACATTGACCAGAAAATGTTCATACAGGTGTCGTGGCCAGGAGCTTTTACTGCAACCCAGACCGACACTTCGGGAATCTGTTTTGGCGACAGCGGCGGACCTGTGATTACTCAGGTCGGCAACGAGGTCGTGCTCATCGGCATCAACTCGGCCGCATCGGGACCATGCACTGCTTCGTCGCAACCGGCGATGACGGGATTTGCCCCCTCGTCATTTGCCTCCTTGGTGAAGCGCACGTTTGAGCTCGCCAATGTGTCGGCTCTCCCGACTGCCAGCACTGCCGACGCTACGGGGGTGAGTGTTTCGAGTGTCACTTTTAATGGCGGCGCAGGCAGCAGTTATATGTCGGCCACAACATCGTTCACATATGGCCTGCAACCTGGACTTGATGGTGACACCAAGAATGTGGCAGCGCAAAGTGTCACGGGTGCTTCGACAACTGTGGTGAGTGCTCCCGTCGCCTCACTCATCCCCGGCAGCACTTATTACTTTCGCGCCAACGCCACCAATCTTGTCGGCACAAAGTCGGGCGAGATTAAGTCGTTCCGTACCATTGGTGCGCCGCCGCTTGTGACCTCGGGGGTCGCAAGTGCGATTTCGTCTGATGCGGCAACGGTTAGTGGTGACTTCAACGCGCAACTGGTCGATTCCAAAGCGTTCTTCCAATACGCGACGGTGTCCGATTTCTCTATCTTGTCTGGGACAGTAGATGCGGGCGC
>JBDSKN010000019.1:0-1558 GCA_039916865.1 Ilumatobacteraceae bacterium | reverse complement strand
CAATAATCGACGTCAACGGAGTCCGCAACTCATGATTCATATTCTCAATAAAACTATTCTTCACCTTCCCCAACTCCACAAGACGCTCAACCTCAGCATCATTAGCCGCAATCTCCATCGACTGACTGATCATCCAAGCATTTGCCAAGATCTGCGACGAGTCGGAGATGATTCTCCTGACAAAACCGATTTCGGCATCCGACCACTCACGAGCGTCTTGCGACATACCGATCCATACATATCCAAGCCCGCGAACCACATCGCCCAACATGCTTAAAAGCCAACTTCGAGATGCCACCTGCTTTATCGGTATTAACTCGTGGTACGAGTACGGAAGAGCATCAATTGTCTCAGAATCATTAACGACGATGACATCGGAAGTCATTTTCAATCGCTTGGCCAAGTCGATGAGCAGCGACTCGTGGTTCGCGATTTTCGACATATCGATCTGGGTCGGAACCGTCCGACTCCACTGGCGCAGGAATCTAGAACTGTCAAACTCGGCGAGCGAATAAAAATGCACGAAGTCGGCGCCGAGTGTCCGGCCGATTCCTTCCAGCATTCTGTCGATGACCTCGTCAACGAGAACTGTCTCCTTCATCTGGGCCACCACTGCATTCGTGTGCTGGTCGATCCACTCGCGGTCCTGACGACTCCGTCGCTCGGTGTCGATTTGCTGTTCAAGATTTCGGCGTTCCATTTCCAGCTGACTCTGGATCTCGTATATGTTACGTATGGCGGTCACGGCTAAAAAAGTCACTAAAACATAGAGGATTGCGATGAGAACCGGGATAAGTCTTTGCTGAGAATCTTGCCGAAAAATAGAAATCAGTGAAATTGCAAACGCAATCGTCCCAAGTCCGAGTGCCCCAATTCCAAACCACATCACTCGTCGTAAGGCAAAACTGCGGTGGATTTTACTGCTCTCTTCGGACTTGAACACGACCGACCCCATGTCGTCCATGGCATCATCGTAACTGAGCGAGTTGGAGTGTCCTAAAACTGAATGTGGCTTGTCAAGAGTGCATTTAGGGGCCGGAGATCACACTTTGCACCTGGAAGACAAGGTCTCTCAAATTAAACGGTTTGACGATGTAGTCAACCACGCCAAGGGCGAAGCCGCTACTTATGTCACTTTCTTGGCGTTTTGCCGTCATCAGAATAATCGGAATATCCGCCGTTGCAGGTTCGGCCTTCAGGTGTCGCAATACCTCCATTCCTGTCATCAGAGGCATCATGATGTCGAGAATCACCAAGTGGGGATGGACGCTTCGAACCATTTCTAATGCCTGCGCTCCGTCCGTTGCGGTGAACACTTCATAATTCGACTGGCGAAGTTTCATTTCTAGTAATTCGCACAGATCCAGATCGTCGTCGGCAACAACAATTTTAGCCTTTGGACTTGTGGAAGGATTCGGCATCATTGTTGGTTCAGTTTGTGTTTGGTGGGTTGTTGATGACGTCGTTGATTCGTTGGACGAGTTCTTGTGGACTGAAGGGTTTGTTGATGTAGTCGTTGATGTTGAGGTCGTCGAGTTCGGTTTCGAGGCGGCCGCTG
>JBDSKN010000018.1:0-7362 GCA_039916865.1 Ilumatobacteraceae bacterium | reverse complement strand
CTGCGCTTACTGTCCGGCGGTCAACAACAGCGAACGCATCTCGCCCAAGTTCTCGCTCGACGGGCCGAAGTTTTGCTACTAGATGAGCCCACCGCCGGTCTGGATGTGAATGGTCGCGGCGCGGTGGCAAATCTCATTTCCCAAGAGCGTTCCCGTGGGGTAACTGTCGTATTGGCAACGCACGAAATTTCAGACGCCGATAACGCCAACATCGTGATGTTATTGGCCCAACGAGTAGTCGCGGTCGGCCCGCCACTCGATGTATTACGCGACGACTACCTGCGCGAGTGTTTTGGTTTCACTCAGCCGCACTAGTGCTCTACTTCGCTCGACGGTTCTCCTCGAGTTTTAGCAACTGCTTTTTCATCTTCAAACCAAGCGCGTATCCACCCAACGAACCGTCGGAAGCTACCACCCGGTGACACGGCACAATGATTGGTATCGGATTCCTTCCGTTGGCCGAACCAACCGCCCGAGTGGCCCTGGGGTTGCCGATACTTTGAGCCTGCTCACCGTAGGAGATTGTCTTGCCGTATGGAATTCGCTCTAGGGCTTTCCAAGATTCAATCTGAAATTCGGTTCCTCGTAAGTCCAGCGGAACCGTAAACGATGTTCGCTTTCCGGAAAAGTACTCGGCAAGTTGTTTGCGAGTGATTGCCAGAACGCGTTGTGCCGAGGCATCCTTGGCCGTGGCCCGAGGCGAGGCCGCTGACTTACCTACATCGATGCTCAACAGGCCCTTTCGCGATGCGGCCAAGCGCAGCTTTCCCACTGGAGAAGTCACTACAAGTTCATTGCAAACGTTCGACGAAGTTGTCATGGGGCTGAATCTAGTTGATTTGTCAAACCTGCCACACTTAATACATGCACACCGTGACTATGACCAATATTGAAAGCCCCGCCACCAAACGAATCGCACTCGTGGCCCACGACAACATGAAGGATGAAATGCTGGAGTGGTCCGCCGAACATCTATCCGAGCTAAGTCGACATACTCTTGTTGGAACCGGCAACACCGGGCGAATGGTCCACGAGCACACCGGACTAACGGTGGAGCGACTTCGAAGCGGTCCACTCGGCGGCGATCAGCAGTTGGGTGCTCGAATTGCCGAGGGCGAGATCGACATTCTGATGTTCTTCTGGGATCCATTGGAGCCCCAGCCACACGATCCGGACATCAAGGCACTGTTGCGAATCGCCGCCGTGTGGAACATTCCCGTGGCATGCAACCGAGCCAGCGCCGATTTCATCATTTCCTCACCGCTCATATCGCAGAATTACCGGCGTCGGGTGCCGGAGTACCGCTAGAAAATCGCCAGATCGATTTCTTACAGCGACCGGGGCGGTGGCGGAGGTCCGTACTCATTTTCGGACGTCTGACTTGGCGTCAACGCAAAAACTAAGTTGACAATCGGACAAATTGTCCACCAGCCATTGTGGCCAGAGTCGTGCATTCGCCGCCAGGTCACTGAAAGCGATGGAATTATCAAGGCAAGCGAAATTATTAACGACAGCGAATCGCTGAGGGACGATGCAACCAGTTGAACGATCACGCTAAAGAGAAACCACCACCAGTACGCGGGCCTGGACGCCCGACCCTTGAAGTTGGCATAATTTTGAAAGCCAGAACGGATTGCTGCCTGAAACGACATTATGGATTCGCCAACTCAGTGGCAGCCCGAGGCTCCTTGGGTAGACCAAGTACACGCTCGCCAACGATGTTGCGTTGAATCTGACTTGTTCCGCCCCAAATTGTCTCTGACCGCGAGAAGAAAAAAGTAGACATCATCGAACTCGTAGGATATCCGATGCGGCGATTGTCGCGAGTTACCCCCGGCCAACTCCCGTCACTTGGCCCAGAGCCAATGAGCATGGACTGCGCACCAAAAATGTCGAGCGCAAGTTCCATTGCCTGCTGATGCATTTCGCTCCAATACATCTTGTTTGTTGCCCCGAGAGAGGCGACCCCCAAATCTTTCCGGTTTGCAAGCGTCGCCCCAAGCGAACGAAGCCCATTGAAGCGAAGTATTTGTATCTGCGAGTAGTACCGCATCAACCGTTGACGAATTGTTGCGTTGCATATCTTTCCGTTGGCAGATGCCGCCACCACCATCCTCTTATATTCCTCTTCAAATCGGCGATAACCGGTCGTCGCGGTCATTCCTCGTTCGAAGGTAAGCGTGCTGTTGGCAACTTTCCAGCCGTTATTCACTCCGCCCACAACATTGTCCTTTGGGCATCGCGCGTCGGTAAAGAACACCTCGCAAAATTCTGCGGTTCCGTCTGGCTGAACGATTCCCCGAACCTCGACCCCCGCCTGTCGCATTGGCACCAGCAAGTACGAGATGCCTTTGTGCTTGGGTGCATCCGGATCTGTTCGCGTCAGCAGAAAACAAAAATCGGCATGATGCCCTCGGGTCGTCCACACTTTTTGACCGTTGATTAGCCATTCGTCCCCGTCCAACACCGCGGTCGTTGTCAAGCTCGCCAAATCACTACCGCTGTTAGGTTCGCTGAAGCCCTGACACCAACTCATCTTGCCGCTCAAAATTTGGGGCAGAAATTCCTTCTTTTGTTCCTCCGTTCCCCATTGCAAAAGTGTCGGTCCGACGAGCGTGTCACCGAAGAAATCGGCTCGCATTGGCGCCCTGGCGCGGGCGAACTCTTCCGAGAGCACGACTCCTTCCAGAACCGACAAACCTTTTCCGCCGTATTCCTTTGGCCATGTGGCACAGATCCAACCACCACCGAAGAGACGCTCTGGCCACTGCTCGTTGAACAATTTGCGATCGGCCGGTGACATTTCAAAATCTTCGTCGAACCAGTTATCGGGCAAATTGGCTTCCAGCCAGAGCCGAACCTCGGATCGAAATAATTCGACCTCGGGGGTATACGTGATCATGGCTCCAGTATGCCCTGCCAGCGTCCTCAGAGTCCAACGACATAGAGTGCGTTCGTGACCTTGACCGAAAACGTTTCAGCCATCAGCGAACGATGGACTCATCAGTGGAAGGAGTTGTTCGAGGAAGTCATCGATACCGGCTTGTGCACCGGTTGCGCAGCTTGCGTAATTTCATGCCCGCACGAAGTGATCGGTTACAAACACGAAGAAGGCAATTACAAGCCATTCCACCTCGAGGACGAACTCGGTCCAGGTAACTGCACGCACGGCGTAAAGGGCTGTACAAGTTGCACTCGAGCATGTCCACGATTTCGCACCTGGGAACCCGATGCGGATATTCAGCTGTTCGGACGCAAGCGTAACGACGACGAAATGTACGGCCAATTTCGACAGTTATTGCTGTGCCAGGCTCAAGATAAATCGGTTCACCAGAAGGGACAAGACGGCGGTTTTGTTGGCGCCATGCTGATCTGGTTAATGAATAACGACTACATCGACGCTGCGCTCACCAGTTTCCTTGAGGGCGACGGATCGTCGTGGAAAGCGACACCGGGGATTGCCCACAACCCAGAGGAGGTGCTCGCTTCATCGGGAAGTCGCTACACATATTCGGCAAATACCCTGGCTCTCAAACAGGCTCAGGATGAGGGGTTGTCCCGCGTGGCACTTGTTGGTATGAGTTGTCAATCCTCGGCGCTCCCAATCATGTGGAAACGCAAGGTTGGAAAAATCTCCAAACCATTTCTATTCAATATTGGTCTGTTGTGTTCCAAAACATTCGATGACGCCATATTTGAAGAACTTTTCTTGGCCAAATATGGGTTGAAAAAAGAAGAGATGGCGAAGATGAATATTAAGGGTGTATTTCAGATCTGGATGAAGGACGGTTCGTATCACGAGATCGATCTCAAGGAGTGTCACCAGTGGACACGCGAAGGATGCAAGATGTGTCCCGACTTTGCCGCCGAGCACGCCGACATCTCGACCGGAGGAATCGGCGAGGACAACGATTGGACCCTGTGCATCGTTCGAACCGAACTTGGCGAGGAGGTCATGAATCGAATGATTAAGGATGGCTCGGTGATCGCCAGACCGGCCCAGACCGATGCCACGGCAATGCGATTGCTGAAGTTACTCAGCACCGTCAGTCGGCGCCGATGGCCGGCCTTTGCCGATAAGTCGCCGATTGTTGGTGTGCCGCCGCCGAAGAAAAAAATGGACGGCTCAGTGCCGGTTGCGCACTAGGTCTCGCGCGGATTCGAATATTTCATCCAGCATTGGCTCGGTCAGTTTTCCGGTAAAGGTATTTTGCTGACTTGGGTGATACGAACACAGCAACGTATATCTTTCGCTTGTTACCAATTTGCCGTGTCCAAATTTTGGGCGAGGATTGATACCGAGTTGCTCGCAAATTGCATGGAATGCGAATGCGCCAAGACAAACCACGACCTTGGCGGCCCTGAGCAGCTCGAGTTCAGTTTCTAGAAAGTGCGCGCAATTTGCGCGCTCGCCGGGAGTTGGCTTGTTTCCAGGCGGCGCGCACTTTACGGCTACTGTGACCCACGCATTGCGGAGTTGCAATCCGTCTCCGCGATGCGACGAATCAGGTTGATTGGCCAGGCCGGCGCGAAACATTGCCCGATACAACCACTCCCCACTTCGATCGCCGGTGAATACCCGGCCGGTGCGGTTTGCGCCATGAGCACCGGGGGCCAACCCCACAATCACTATTTGGGCCATTGGATCGCCGAATCCTGGAACCGGCTTTCCCCAATATAATTCGTCGCGATAGGCAGCTCGCTTTTCAACGGCCACCGATTCACGCCATGTCGTCAACCGAGGACATTTGCTGCAACGAACGATCCTTTGATCCAGATTTTCCAGCCCGCCCACATGGGCGACGATACGCCATCCGTTAGCAGGTTGACCCCTACAAGGTTGACCACTAGTACATTGGCTAGTTGGTTATGTCGAAAAAACCGTCTCGTAGGTCTGCCCCAGTCTCGACCCTGATTCTGTTGGTTAGGCACGGACAGACTTCGACCACGGGGAAGGTGCTCCCGGGGCGTGCGGCGGGATTGCATCTGTCCGGTACTGGACGAGCGGAGGCGGAAGCAGTCGCCGCCCGACTGAGAGAGTTAAAGAAAGTTGCTGCCATATATTCATCGCCCCTCGAAAGGGCAAGGGAAACCGCCTCTCCAATCGCCGCCGCACTAAAGATCAAAGTGCAAATCCACAAGGGTCTAGTGGAGTGCGACTTTGGTGACTGGACCGGGGCGCGATTATCGACGCTAATGAAGAAACCGGAATGGAAGTCCGTTCAGCGCGCGCCAAGTTCGTTTCGGTTTCCAAATGGCGAAAGTTTCACGGAGATGCAAACTCGCATTGTGACGGCCCTTGACGACATCCGATCTCGGCATCGAGGCAAGGTTGTGGTCTGCGTATCACATGCCGACCCAATCAAATCTGCAGTCGCCCATTCCATCGGTTCACACTTAGATCTCTTTCAGCGAATCGTCATAAGCACTTGCTCGGTGAGTGCGATTGCTTTTACCGATTCGGGGCCGGTCGTGCTTACCGTGAATTCAATTGGCGGATCCCTCGGCGAACTTCGACCATCGTGAGTATTTTCTACGACTTCGATAAAGCCAGCGCATTCACCACCGGTGCATTAGGAGTACCGGGCGAGCGAATTTTCCTGTTGCAAGTTCGTGCCGACAGCCGACGTGTGACACTGAAATGCGAAAAGCAACAGATCGCCGCGATCTCACAATATCTGCGCCAACTACTTGCCGACGCGCCCGATGTCGAGGACCGACCCTTGGACGATGCGATGCAACTGGCTTCGCCAATCGAAGTGGAGTTCGTTCTCGGAACTGTTGGACTGGCATACGATCAGCGAAGCGATCGACTAGTGCTACAACTCGATGAAATTTCCCCCACAACTGAGGATGGCGAACCCGATCCCGAATTTGACGCCGGTCGAGTGCGGGCGTTCATTACGCGCGGACAGGCCGCGGCATTTTGTGAGCACGCAGACGACGTGGTCGCGGCCGGACGTCCACTCTGTGTCTTTTGCGGGCTGCCAATCAACACAGACGGACACATGTGCCCACGAATGAACTGATCTTCGAGGGCGACACGATGTCGCTCCTGCAACAGGGCGAAATTGAAATTGTCCACCGTATGCCGTACAGCAGCAACGCCACATTTCTTGCCAAGGTCTCACTAAATGGTTCGAGCACACCGGTGATCTATAAGCCGATGCGCGGCGAACGACCGCTGTGGGATTTTCCGCCCGGTCTTCACCGCCGCGAAGTTGCCGCCTATCGGCTTTCGGAGGCGCTCGGTTTCCATTTTGTGCCACCCACCGTCTTGCGGGATGGTCCGGCTGGTGAGGGATCAGTCCAGTTCTTTATCGATGCCGACCTAGAGGCGCACTACTTCACTTTGTTCGAGCAGCATCCCGAATTGCACGATGTGTTTCGCACGATCTGCGCATTTGACATCGTGATCAATAACACCGACCGAAAAGCGGGACACTGTTTGATCGACAAGCGACACCAGGTTTGGGCAATCGACCACGGTGTCTCCTTTTCATCTGAATTCAAATTGCGAACCGTGATCTGGGAATTCGCCGGTGAGGCACTTCCCGAAAGTGTCCGGGCAGCCATCGCCAAGTTGGCCGACAAGGTCCCGCTCGATATCGCAACTCTGCTGGAAGATGACGAGGTTTCGGCTCTCCAGGAGCGCGCCAAATGGCTGGCCGACAACGGGGTGCTACCGGTGGATCGAAGTCGGTCCCGCTATCCGTGGCCACTCGTGTAACTCTTGCATTCGGCCGATGTGAACAACGACGATGTGAACGACGATATAGCCGAACTAGTCGGCCGAGCCGATCTGGACGGTCTAATTCGGCTCATAGACGCCACCTGCACAAGGCGCGACTGGCAGCAACTTTTCAACTTACGCAATGCGTGCCGGGCCGCAGTTCAAGGCGGGCGCCAGTTGTGGCCTGCCGCGACCTTGGCCGAGTACCGTCTTGCACTCCACTCGCCCGCCAATTGGGCGACTGAGGTCATCGCCGCCGAGGCCAGCCGATTTACGCTCGGTCCACTAACCGAAGTCATCGCCCAAAACCACGGATGGCAGGAACTTGTCCATCGACTTCCATGCAGTCCGCAATCAACCTTCGTGGCCTACGAGTGCGCGCTTCGAGGACAAACAATCGACGAACCCGAGGCATTGTTTCCGGCCCTGGAAATTCCTGTGCAATGCGGAACATGGGAACCCAATTACCAATTGGCCGAATACGGAGACAATGAGGCCACGTTCCCCGCACCGCAACTTCCTTCCTCACTCGACGCGGAGAAGGTATCCACGGCGGTTGGCCAGCGACTCGATGAACTGGAAATTTCGCAGGCCGCATTTCACTTGGTCGAGGCATGGACTAGCCAGTC
>JBDSKN010000017.1:0-4035 GCA_039916865.1 Ilumatobacteraceae bacterium | reverse complement strand
CCAAATGTCATCACCGCATTCATCACAATTGGGGGCGAATCCATCGGAGTGGTGGCAAATCAACCGATGGCGTTGGCCGGCACATTAGATATTTCGGCCTCGCAAAAGGCCGCGCGATTTGTGAGTTTTTGCGATTCATTCAATATTCCACTTCTCACACTCGTCGATACGCCAGGCTTTTACCCGGGCAAGGACTTGGAGTGGCGAGGAATGATTCGCCACGGCGGGCAACTTGTTTTCGCCTATGCCCGTGCCACGGTGCCTCGCGTATGCGTGATCTTGCGCAAGAGCTACGGCGGGGCATACATCGTCATGGATTCGAAGACGATGGGTAATGACCTCTGCCTGGCGTGGCCAACCGCAGAACTTGCAGTTATGGGTGCCGGACAAGCGGCAGCAATTTTGCAGCGGCGGGCCTCGGCAAAGGAGCGCGCCGCATTCGAATCTGACTACAGCGAGAGACTTCTCAATCCCTATATTGCCGCCGAACGCGGTTACATCGACGCAGTGATCGATCCGGCCGACACGCGTCGAGAAATTGCCGCCGCATTTGTCATGCTGAGAGAAAAACGTGAGCGACTGATCTCTCGCAAGCATGACAACACACCGCTCTAGAGCACCGACCTCTAGACTGCAGGTGGAGAGAGGAAGCTCTCCGAATCTACTTGTAGAAGGGAGTCACGGTGGCTGAAACAATCACCATCATTGACGATCGATCGGGTAAGAAAGTCACTATCCCGATCCACGACGGCGTTTTTGCATCCTCGGCATTGCGAGAACTTGACCCAAATCTGCGCATGTACGATCCTGCATTTTTGTCGACGGCCGCATGCGCCTCATCAATTACTTTTGTCGATGGCGAGGCCGGGGTTATGCGCTACCGCGGCTATCCCATCGAACAGCTCGCTGAGAAATCCACATTTTTGGAGGTGGCGTACCTCCTGTTAAATGGCGAGCTCCCGAATATGGAACAACTCGATGCCTGGACTTTTGATGTAACTCATCACACGATGATCCATGAGAACATGCGCAAGCGATTTGTCGACGGATTTCATTACAACGCACATCCAATGGGAATGTTCATCTCGGCGATCGCGGCGCTTGGAACCTTCTACGAAGATTCCAAAAATATCTTCGACGCAGAAATACTAAATAAGCAGATTCTTCGTTTAGTCGCAAAGGTGCCGACCATCGCTGCCATGACCTATCGATTCAGTTCTGGATTGCCGTTTGTATTGCCAAACAACTCAATGAGTTATGCTCAAAATTTTCTCAACATGATGTATCGGATAGGCGACGACTTCGCGGTCGACCCAGTCCTTGCCAAGGCCATGGATGTGTTGTTTATTTTGCACGCCGATCACGAGCAAAATTGTGGAACTACGGCAATGCGCATTGTTAGTTCGTCACACGCCGATCCATATTCGGCTACCGCTGCCGCTGCCGCGGCGTTGTATGGTCCGCTACACGGTGGCGCCAATGAACAGGTTGTGCGCATGCTGCGCGAGATTGGTGATATCAAGAACGTGCCAGCCTTTATCGAGTCAGTAAAGCGCGGCGAAGGTCGACTAATCGGTTTTGGTCATCGCGTGTATAAGAATTTCGATCCTCGGGCAACCATCATCAAGAAAACTGCCTATGACGTATTCGCCGTAACCGGAAACAATCCATTGCTCGATATTGCGCTCAAAATGGAGGAGGTCGCATTGAGTGACGACTATTTCGTATCTCGCAAGTTGTATCCCAATGTCGATTTCTACTCCGGGCTGATCTATCAAGCCCTTGGGTTCCCCGTCGAGATGTTTACCGTGCTATTTGCCATACCTCGAACGGTCGGTTGGCTTGCCCACATGAGCGAACTACTCAACGATAAAGAGCAAAAAATCAGCCGTCCACGACAGTGGTACATTGGTCAAGACGAGCGCGAATATGCGCCGATCGTCACTCGTTAATATCGATCACAATCTTGCCGATGCTTGCATTTGACTCCATATATATGTGCGCCTCGGCTATTTGATCAATTGTAAATCGTCGATCTATCACCGGTTTAAGCAATTTGGAGCCGAATAGCGGCAACATTTCGACAATGAATCGCTGAGTGATGGCAATCTTTTCCTCCAAAGGTCGCGCGCGAAGCAAAGTTCCAGACAATTTGCCGCGCTTGGCCATCAGGGAACCTAAATTGAATGGAGTTGTTCCGCCGGCCATAGTCCCAACTTGCACAATGTGACCCTTAAGTGCCAGGGCCGCGACATTGCGATTCAGGTAGTCGCCGCCGATGACGTCGAGAACTGTGTCTACTCCCCGACCACCCGTCACCTCACCGACCAATTCCACAAAGTCAGTGCCGGTGTAATCAACAACCGCATCAGCCCCTAGCGCTCGGCACGCCGAAACCTTGCCAGTCGAACAGGAGACGATCACTCGAGCGCCAATTGCCTTGCAGATCTGAATTGCCGCTGTACCGACGCCAGACGCACCGGCATGAACCAATGCCCACCGGCCCGAGGTGAGTCCGCCCTGTACCACGAGTGCATCCCAGGCGGTGATGAACACCTCAGGAATTGCCGCCGAATCGGCTGTTCCAATTTCTTTCGGTACCGCCATCGCCTGTCGTTCGTGTATCACGAGCTGTTCGGCATACGCGCCGCCGCTGACGATTCCCATTACCTCGTCTCCGGCGCGCCATTGGCGAACACGATCACCTGCATGAGTCACCGTGCCGGCAAACTCTAAACCCGGAACTTCGATCACATCGGGAAATGGGTTGGGGTAAAACCCCATGCGCTGCAACAGATCGGCGCGATTCAAACTTGTTGCCCGCACTTGCACAAGAATTTCGTCGGCTCCGGGTTTGGGCGCGGGAATTTCCTCGATCCCCAGAACTTCGGGCCCGCCATGTGATCTGAGAACGACTGCGCGCATGTGTTCTACATTGCCAGATTTCACAGAGTCAACACATATGCGAGACCGGCGATTCCATCCCAACACTCATCCTTTTCCGGAACTCGCACGAATCCGACCCGCTCGTATAGTCGAGTCGCCGCCGGCATCATCGTCAATGTATGGATGAAAATGCGCTTTCTGCCATCCGCCCGGGCACGCTCAATGACCCAACGAACCATGGCCTCACCTATGCCACCGCCCTGAGCCGAGGGATCGACGGCGAAGTAACGAAAACTTGCCGCGTCCGAGTCGTCGTGCTCGGCATGCACACTGTCGTTGGATGACACGTAGGTTAGGCAGCCAACAATTCGGCCATCAACAAAGGCTCCAACAACTAGAGAATCGTCTACGCGGCCGGCGATATCGGCGATGAACTCGTCGTAGTACTCGTCGCGTGGATACTCAGCCAAGGCAAAGTATCCCCGTTGAACAACTTGGCCGGCGCCATGCAGATCATCGCCGCGAGTAAGCGACCGAATCAACATGATACGTAATACCTACTTCCCCATTTCCTCATTTCGCCAGACCGGTCAAGTTCTCCTTGACATTGTCCGTCTGGGGTGTATAGTACCGAATTAGACCAATCGGTCTAGTCCGAAGGGACGCGGTCAAAAGGAGAAACGATTATGCGAGTGGCGAAAGACAACGTGGACATCAGGATGGCGATTCCAGGTGCAGTAATCCGTCAGCGAATGGATTTTGGCGACGTGAGCGGATACGACAAGATAAGCGGCGAGTATTTCACTTTCTCGGCGGGCGTTGATACCACCGAACTCTTCCTGGGATTGGAAGGCGACCGCTGCCAGTGCCCGCACTGGGGCTTCGTCTTGCGAGGTCAACTGACGACGACCGATGCGAAGGGTGCGCGGGAGACGGTGAATGCAAATGACCTGTTCTACTGGCCGTCCGGGCACAACGTCAAGGTCGACGCTGACGCGGAGATCATCATGTTCAGTCCACAGCGCGAGCACAGCCAGGTCATCAACCACATGATCGAGAAAGTGTCATGACCAGGTCGGGTACAGCCCATGCAAACGGCCAAGAACTTTACTACGAAGTCCACGGTGAGGGACATCCGCTCGTACTGCT
>JBDSKN010000016.1:0-35529 GCA_039916865.1 Ilumatobacteraceae bacterium | reverse complement strand
CTGCTTGGGTTACTATTCTTCGGCATCTCTATACTTTTGGAGAATGGCGCCTCTCGGGGCGCAGCAACGGAGAATAACAACACGTAGGGCGCCGCGGCGCCCGGGGGAGTACATCAAATGAGGAAATCACGATTCAAACTCGCAGTTGTGGGTTTTACCGCAATGTCACTTGTCGCCGCTGCATGCGGTAGCTCCGACAGCGCATCGGACACGACGGCTGCACCACTCGACACAGTTCCACCGGAAGTTGTCGAAGCGGAATGCACCACTCCGACGCCGGTGAAGCTGCAACTGCAATGGTTTACTCAGGCCCAGTTCGCCGGCTATTTCGCCGCCCAGGACCAGGGCTTCTATGCCGCACAGTGTCTTGATGTCAGCATCGTCGAAGGCGGAGTCGACATCGTTCCGCAAACCCAGCTGGCCACCGCGGCAGTCGATTTTGCCGTGGCGTGGGTGCCGAAGGCTCTAGCAAGTCGCGAGGCCGGAGCAAACATCGTCGACATTGCTCAAATCTTCCAACGCTCAGGAACGCTGCAGGTTTCGTTCAAGGAAGACAACATTCTGTCCGCCAGCGACTTCGCAGGTAAGAAGATCGGAAACTGGGGCTTTGGCAACGAGTTCGAAATCTTTGCCGCGTTAACCGCAGCGGGTCTCGATCCAGCCAAGGATGTCTCGCTTGTTCAACAGCAATTTGACATGTCTGGATTACTTGCCAGGGATATCGATGCGGCCGAGGCAATGACTTACAACGAATACGCACAAGTGCTCGAGGCAATTAATCCAGATACGGGTGCGCTCTATACACCAGAGGACTTCAATGTGCTCTCGTATGAAGACTCGGGCGTAGGCATGCTGCAAGATGCAATTTGGGCAGACGGACACCGCCTGTTCGATCCCGTCTACCGGGCGACAGCGGTCAAGTTTGTCGCGGCCTCGTTGCAAGGTTGGGCATTCTGTCGCGACAATGCGGAGGCTTGCCGAGACATTGTTCTGTCAAAGGGCTCCAAACTCGGTGCCAGCCACCAACTGTGGCAAATGAACGAGATCAATAAGTTGATCTGGCCAGCACCCGGTGGGGCGGGCATGATTGATTCGTCGGCCTGGGATCGCACCGTCAAAATTGCCCAAGAGGCTAAAAACCTTGAAGGCGCCACGGTGCTCAGCAAAGTTCCATCGGCGGATGCCTATCGCAACGACATCGTCACCGAAGCCTTGGCAATACTTGCCGGCCTCGGAGTTGATACGACGGGTGAAGCATTTACGCCCGCGACGGTCACCCTCACCGAAGGTGGCAATTAGACAAAACTCAGATAGTGACAAAGGGGCGGGTCGCATCAGCGGCCCGCCCCTTTGCATTTAAGTCATTGTCGGGCCGGTTACCCCTCGTAATATTGATCGGCCACGGACAGGGCTTCGTCAATGATCGCAATTCCCTCGCGCGCCTCGTCGGGACTCACCGTGCAAGGCGGTACCACATGCATGCGATTGAAGTGAACGAATGGCCACAGGCCCCGCATCTTGCAAGCGGCGGCAAGATCGGTCATCGGCTTGGCATCGACACCGGTGGCGTTAAACGGCACCAATGGTTGGCGTGTGTCGCGATTACGCACGAGTTCGATGGCCCAAAATACTCCGAGTCCGCGAACTTCTCCTATTGATGGATGTTTATCTTTCAATTTTCGTAATTCCGGGCCGATCACTTCGTCGCCGATCTTCCGTGCATTCTCGACGATCTTCTCTTCCTTGAAAATATTGATCGAGGCAACTGCAGATGCGCACGCAAGTGGATGGCCGCTATAGGTGAGCCCTCCTGGATACGCTCTGTCCTTGAAAGAATCGGCGATCTTTTGGCTAATAATCACTCCGCCCAATGGGATATAACCCGAATTGACTCCTTTGGCAAAGCAAATGAGATCAGGGGTGACATTCCAATGATTCACGGCGAACCATTCTCCGCATCGACCGAAGCCGGCCATCACTTCGTCGCACATTAAGACGATTCCGTGGCGATCACAAATGTCTCGAACACCTTGCAGATAACCAGGTGGTGGAACGAGGATGCCATTTGTACCTACGACGGTCTCCAGCCCGATCATGGCCACCGTTTGTGGTCCTTCGACCATCAGCACCTCTTCAAGATGTTGCAGGGCACGCTGGCATTCCTCGGTCTCGCTCGTGGAATGAAATGCCGATCGATATGCGTAAGGACCCCAAAACTTTACGGCACCACTGAAACCGGTTTCATTCGGCCAGCGGCGCGGATCACCTGTGAGCGCAATGGCCCCCGAAGTGGATCCATGATACGAGCGATATGTGGTCAGAATCTTGTGCCGACCGGTGTGCAACCGTGCCATACGGATTGCATTTTCCGTTGCTTCTGCACCGCCATTGGTAAAAAACACCATGTTTAGATCACCGGGCGCGAGATCGGTGATCAGGCGGGCCGCCTCGCTACGCGCTTCATTGACGAAAGGCGGTGCCACGGTGCATAACTTTGCCGCCTGCTCTTGGATTGCGGCCACGAGTTTGGGGTGTTGGTGTCCGATATTGAGGTTTACCAATTGACTCGAGAAATCAAGGTACTTTTTTCCGGCGGCATCCCAAAAATACGAACCCAATCCGCCCAATATCTCCACAGGATCAAGGGTTCCCTGTGCCGACCAGGAATGAAATACATGAGCGCGATCGTCAAGGTACGCCTTGGTGCGAGTTGCTTCAATCGTC
Source organism: Ilumatobacteraceae bacterium (assembly GCA_039916865.1). GTDB lineage: Bacteria > Actinomycetota > Acidimicrobiia > Acidimicrobiales > Ilumatobacteraceae > UBA3006. The sequence goes on along the minus strand of JBDSKN010000016.1, from coordinate 32,805 downwards.
ATGCGTCAAGTCTAATGTGGAACATCCTCGAGAAATTACGGAGACAAAATCGATGTCCATCGTGCTGGTGAATAGTTTTCCGATGTATCTGCCCAGCGACGATACCCACCCGTACCGCACCGGCGCTTGGCGTCCTCAAAGGAATGAATACGACGCCACAGACCTGCCGGTGCGTGGTCACATTCCGGCCGACCTCAATGGGATATATCTACGTAACACCGAAAATCCGCTAATGCCAGCACTAAACCGCTACCACCCTTTCGATGGCGATGGAATGTTGCACATGATGTCGTTTCATGAGGGAGTAGCAAAGTACCGCAATCGGTTCGTTCGCACCGAGGGTCTTAAAACGGAACTGGAATATGGTGGACCGCAGTGGGCCGGGCTCGCTGACTCGCCAAGTATTTCAATTCGCGCCGACGGGTGGGGAGCGCGCACGCGAATGAAAGATGCCTCTAGCACTGATGTTGTTATTCACAACGGTGTGGCACTTACAAGTTTTTATCAATGCGGTGATTTGTATCGCCTCGACCCGCTCACGTTGGCCGACCTTGGGCGCGAATCGTGGAATGGCAGGTTTCCACGGGTCGGAGTCTCGGCACACAGCAAGGTGGATGAGCGCACCGGCGAGTTGATGTTCTTCAACTATCAAACGACCGAGCCATACATGCATTACGGAGTCGTGGATCGAATGAACGAATTGACTCACTATGCGAATATTCAACTGCCAGGTCCGCGTTTACCCCACGACATGGCGATTACGGACAACTATTCGATTCTCAATGATTGCCCATTGTTTTGGGACGAAAACCTTATCGAGCGAGGAATCTATGCCACTCAATTTCACCCAGAACTGCCGATGCGCATCGGGGTGATACCCCGTCATGGGCAATCGAAGGAAATCAAATGGTTCGAATGCAATTCAACATTTGTGCTTCACTGGATCAACGCATTTGAGCAGGGTGACGAGATCGTGTTGGATGGCTATTTTGAGTACAACCCATTTCCTTCGATCTCGGGGGATGTTGATCTAAACGCAAGAATGTTTCGCTTTCTTGATCTCTACGCGCTCGAATCGCGACCCTATCGATGGCGGTTGAACATGCGTACAGGTGCCGTGCAGGAAGGTCCTCTGTCCGACACAATCACCGAATTTGGAATGATCAACGGTCGCAATTTAGGTCGGCCATATCGCTATGTGTACAGCGCAATGCCCGTGCGTGGCTGGTTTCTCTTCGAGGGACTGATCAAACAGGATGTCGTGACGGGGCACGAAGAAAAGTTTCGATTTGGCGATGGAATTTACGGCAGCGAGGCCGTGATGGCGCCACGCCAAGCCGCAAAATCCGAAGATGACGGGTATCTGATTACTTTTACAACAGATATTGAAACGGACAGATCAGAGTGCTTGATTTTTGATGCTCAAGATGTTCCTGGTGGACCCGTAGCGTCAATAACTCTGCCAGAACGAATTAGCAGCGGGACCCACTCCTGTTGGGCCGACTATGCGAGCGTGGCCAATATCCGTTGATGCAACTGCGGCCACGCGGCCGCGAGGCCGGCGTGCAGTTCGAAATTTGCTACCTCATTGAGCAAGACCCAACGAATGTCTTCTGATTCCGCGTTGGCCGCGAACGCACCAGCATCGCCTTTACTGTGGGCGATCACAGTGTCGTAATGCCATAACCCGTGATCGTCCGAAAACACATCACGAACCTCGAATTCGCTGACCAAGATGCCGGCTTCCTCGGCTGCCTCGCGCGCTGCGGCGCCGATCGAATCTTCGTGCGAATCGATCGCACCCCCGGGTAGTGCCCAAGTGCCTCCGCCATGTGTCCATGCCGCACGAAGTTGTAATAGGACACATGGCTCGACCTGGTCAAGGCGAACCAACAGTAAGCCGGCGGCGCCGTTCACCCCCCAGTGACGGAGACCGCAGTTACACAACACCCATCCGTCACCATCGCGATACGCCACGGGCAAATTTTGTCACACCACGCCACATCACATCACATCAATCTCAGAATCCTTGGCGCCGCGGCGCAATAATGCACGGGCGGTGGCCTGGGCTGATGTCAATTGCGCGTGGTGCACGTGACAGAGTACTTCCAGACCGCCTCGGCCGTCGCGATTGGGTAACAGGTGGTGATGACATCCGGGTCCGTAACCCTTTCCATTCCGGGGCTCTAGATGGTTAACTTCGCAGTCGCGTCGGAGGGCCGGGCATCCCATCCGAGTGCATCGGTACCTCGCCTTGCGCTTGGCGGCCGAGCGTGCAAAACGCCAGATGTGTTCTCGTTGCCAAGCACGACCGCACTTTTCTGAGCACCAAGTGCGGCGACGCACCCCGGAGAGTGGTTCGTCGCACCATTGGCATCGCCCGACTTCGCCCGTCCATTGAGACAGCGGGCAGGAGATTCGTTCCGCAATCAGAGGTGAGAGGTCCTGTCCCATCTGTCAAAAAATATACATGCTCCTGAAACATCTCGTAGACATTCACGAAACTTTGATGTCGTATTGTCGTCACCAATTTGGTTGCAATGGCGCCTCCGAATCGTTCAATCGGTCCGACCAAGGAGCAACCATGTCAATTTTCTTATCTAGCCACCGCAAGCAAATTGTCGTGGTCGGCGCAGTTGGATTAGTTGGGATTCTGGCGATGCCGGCGGACGCGCTTGCGCAAGACGCGGACCCGGTAGTACTTCTCGGGCAACAGGTAAGTCTGCTGTGGATTGTTATTGGGGCGGCACTCGTCGTCTTTATGCAGGCCGGCTTCGCCCTGGTGGAAACTGGATTTTGCCGGGCCAAACATGCCGCGCATGTGATTAGTACCAACTTCGCCATCTTTGGACTTGGGTTCGTTGGGTTTTTCTTCGTTGGATTTGCATTTGCCTTTGGCGGATTCTCGTTTTCCGCGTTTGGTTTTAACGCACCCGTGGGCAAAGCACTTATCGGCAGTGGCGACTGGGTTTTCCTGTGGCAGGGCGGTTGGGCACTTTCGGGAAAGGCAATCACTCCGGCGGTGTTGGGATTCTTTCTGTACATGGCGGCATTCATGGACACGGTTGCGACGATACCCACCGGTTCTATGGCCGAGCGTTGGAAGTGGAAGAGCTTCGTGCTATGGGGAATTTTCTGTGGCGCGATTTACTACCCGCTGTTTGCCGCATGGACATGGGGAGGCGGTTGGTTGGCCCGCACATGGAGCACGATGTCTTTGGGCGCCGGCTATGTCGACTTCGCCGGTTCGGGTGTTGTGCACGCGGTTGGTGGCATTGCGGCACTAGCGGGCGCATTCGTTCTTGGTCCGCGCATCGGCAAGTTTGACCGAGACGGCAAACCAAAGGCAATTCCGGGTCATCACATTCCGATGGCGATGCTCGGAACATTCATTTTGTTGTTCGGATGGTTTGGTTTCAATGCTGCAAGTACTTTCGCGGCGACAGATGTGCAGTTTGCCACCGCGGCGGCAAACACGGCTATCGCCGGCGCATTTGGCGGGATTTCCGCCATGATGTGGATTACCCGTCGCACCGGGAAACCAGACCCAGGAATGATGGCCAATGGGATGCTTGCTGGCCTTGTCGCCATCACCGCACCATGCGCCTTCGTTGCTCCTTGGGCCGCCGCAGTAATCGGAGTAATCGCTGGCGTGCTGGTCATTGAGTCGGTATTTTTCGTGGAAAGGAAACTGAAGATCGATGATCCGGTTGGGGCAATTTCGGTTCACGGAGTGTGCGGAATATTTGGCGTGCTTGCGGTTGGCATTTTTGCCAACGGAAGTTACGGATCGGGATGGAATGGTTCCGCCTCCGCCGGAATTGAGGGAATCATCAAAGGCGACTGGGGTCAACTAGGTGCCCAAAGTCTTGGAGTACTCGTCATTATTGTCGTAAATGGCGGGATGGCGTTGGCCTTCTTCAAGACTCAGAAACGTTTCACCAAGGGTGGAATTCGCTCGTCGGCCGATGATGAGATTCAGGGACTGGACATTCCTGAAATGGGAGTGCACGCCTATCCAGAATTTGCGGGGGCCCACTAATGATTAGCAACGCAGTAAGTTTTCACCAGCGAAAGGGACTTTGAAATGAAACTAATCACCGCAATCGTCAAGCCCTTCAAATTGGACGACGTCAAGGACGCGCTCAAGGCTGCGGGTGTCAATGGCATTACTGTCACCGAGGCCCGTGGATTTGGTCGACAGGGTGGACATGTCGAAACATATCGGGGCGCCGAATACAAAGTTGACTTAGTACCAAAGGTGCGACTCGACATTCTCGTTGACCAATCTGTCGTGGATCAGATTGTCGATGTCTTGGTCAAGGCAGCCGGTACCGGCAAGATCGGTGACGGCAAGGTGTGGGTCACCGATGTTTCACGGGTGGTTCGAATTCGAACCGGAGAGGAAGGAATTTCGGCGATCTAGTGCAATCGACCTACTTGTCGAAGTAGTCGCCGAGAATCTTGGCAGTGCGCTTTCGGGATTCCATCAACACCGCCTTTGTTCCTGGCGCAACATTCGGGTCGACAAGGTCGTCGAGTACCAAGCGAATGGTCCAGCCGTGAATCTTGTCCACCCATGTTGGAAAGACAACCGGTCGAGCAGTAGTCACGTTTCCATTTGCTGACACGGTCATGTCAACTGTGGCAATGACAGAGTCTTGCGACTGTGCCGGCCATCGTTCGTCCGTCGGGAGGTTTGATAAAACATTACCGAGTCCATATAGAACCCATGTACCGTTTACCTGCACGATCGGTTGCACCACATGGGCGTGATGGCCGACGATGAGATCGATCAGGCCGGATTTGGTGAGCTCGTCGGCAAGCGCCGTTTGCATTGTGCTTGGCGTGGAGTCTTTTTCGTTTCCCCAATGCAAACTCACGATCAACACTTCGGCCCCCATCCCTCGGGCTCTCTTTGCATCGGCAAGAATTCGCCTAGAGTCGATGACCGCCGAGCGCCACTGTTGATCAACAGGAAGACTCAATCCGTTGAAACCGAAGGTGTACGAGAGATGGGTGATTCGTACACCATTGACAACAATTACGTGCGGCTCGATTTCGGTGGGTGAGCGAGCCATTCCGGCCTGGCTGACTCCATAGAGTTCGAGCGCATTAACGGTGGCATCGATTCCGTCCGTTCCTCGATCGAATGCATGATTGCTTGCCGTTGAACAGCGATCAAATCCCGCACCGGCTATTGCCCTCGCAATCTCTGGAGGCACACCGAAATATGGATAGGTAGAGAGGTCTTCGGCGTTGGGGGCAATCGGCGTTTCCAGGTGGCAGATCGCAAGGTCGGCACCGCTGATGAGCGGGGTCACTCGGAGAAACATTGGTCCAAAGTCATATTCGACAACGGATTGACTGGCGATTGCGCTTCGACGAGCCTGGACAATGAGTGGCGCGTGGACCAACACGTCCCCGCTGAAAGCAAGGCTCAAGTGACGATCGGAAAGTTGCAAAGTTGTAGTGGATTCAACAGTTGTCACATTTGACACTGTCGAAGATGGCGAATGTGTGTTCCGCTGCTCGGCGCTGGTGCAGCCCCCGAGAACCGCCAAAATGCCAATTGCCGGCAGGCCTCGCCGCAGCAAGGCGGGCAGTCGAATCAGAGATTCGTAGTTGTGGCGATGAATGTGTTGATGATATTGGCTAATTCAAAAGCTTTGTCTTCCTGGATGAAGTGTCCACCGTCCGTGATTGTGGTGTGGGGTTGTCCCGCTGCGCCCGGAACATTCCGGATGAAGATGGAGTCACCACCTTTGGTTACGGGGTCACTGTCGCCAAAGGCACAAAGAAAGGGTCTTTCAAATTTCTTCAGTACTCCCCATGCGAGGGTGTTATCCAAATGGGCCTGATCCTGGGTTGAGGTCGGTACCAACGATGGAAAAATACGCGCACCCTCCTTGTAACTGTCGTCAGGAAATGGCGCATCATAGGCGGCGATTGTCTGTGGTGAAAGTTTTGTCACGACGGCACCATTCACGATATTGCCGATCGGAAAGGATGTGGATGTTCGTGAGTAATTCTGCCAGGCCAAGAACGCGTCGGAAAGTCTGCCGTCTCCGGTCGGCAATCCCGTATTGCTAATCACAACTCGGTCAAATCGTTCCGGTGAACTAGCGACAAGTCTCAGACCGATGAGACCGCCCCAGTCTTGACCGAAGAACGTAATGTGTCTCAATCCGAGCTGGTCGAGCAGTAGTTCACTCATCCATGCCACGTGGCGTGAATAGGTGTAGTCGCTCCTCTCGGCGGGCTTGTCGGAGCGGCCGAATCCGACGAGGTCGGGCGCGATGACCCGGTGTCCAGCCGCAACAAGCACAGGAATCATCCTTCGATACAGATAGCACCACGACGGTTCGCCGTGCATCAGCAACACCGGATTGGCGTCGGCCGGTCCTTCGTCTAGGTAATGTACGCGCAATTTTCCACCGTCGCCATCGTCGATCTGCGCATAGTGCGGCTCAAAATTGAATTCGGCGAGATTTTCAAACCGTTCCTCGGGTGTGCGTAGTGTCTTCATTGGATACTCCTAGGTTGTTCGTTTCTTAGAATTGAGATATTTCGTGAGCGAAATTGTGAGCGCCGACCTAATCGCGCTATCCGACAATCCATGGTCGTGACGCATTAACTCGTACGACTCAAACGAACACAGCACGTCGATCCCTGCGACCGCCGCCAACCGTTCCGGTCGCCCTAACGAAGCCAGTTCAATTTCGAAGTGTTGCATCATTTGGGCACGCAGGATTTTGCGCCCTCGACCGAGTTGTTTGTCGATTGCGGGCACCCGATGCGAGTGGGCGCGGGCGACTCGTCCAATATTTCCGACCTGTTTGAACAACCGTAAGCGCTGGTCCACGAAGTGTTCTATCTTTTCTGCCACTGATCCGCGTCCGAGTTCGTTGAGGTCGGCGAAAGTCGAAATTCGTTCAAACTGTGCATCGCACGCGGTGCGGTAGAGGTCATTCACGTCGTCAAAGTATCTAAATAGCGATCGCTCCGACAGTCCGGCCTGACCGGCGATTTCGGCAGCACTGACTTCGATTTGTCCCTTGTCATAGAGGCCAAGTAATGCCGCCACGATGTTTTCGCGGTTGCGCTCGCGACGCAGGATGCGACCGTCGTCGGTGATTGAATCGATGATTGTCATATTTTGACATAGTCTATGACAGAACATAGAGTGTGGTCAAGAGGCAACAATGAGCATTTCTGAACAGGACTTTGCCGGGATAATCGGTCAAACTCACACCGAGTCCGTTCCGGCGTGGCCGAGTTTGCCCTCCGGACTCCACGGTCCAAATGTCATCACCATCGTATTAGACGACATGGGATTTGCGCATCCCAGTTGCTTTGGCAGTCTGCTGCAGACGCCAAACATAGATCGATTGGCGGCGAGGGGTATTCGATTCACCGGTTTTCACACCACCGCATTGTGCTCGCCGTCGCGGGCATGTTTGCTCACCGGTCGCAATCATCACGCCGTGGGGATGCGCGGGGTTTCCAACTGGAACACCGGGTTTCCGAACATGCGCGGAGGGATCACACCGAAAGCGGCAACGATGGCCGAGGTATTGCGGGCCAAGGGCTACGCCACCTTTGCGGCGGGTAAGTGGCATTTGGCGCCGATGGAGGAGTGTTCGGCGGCCGGGCCGCATCATAATTGGCCATTGCACAAGGGATTCGATCGCTTTTATGGATTCATGCAAGGCGAGACCGATCAGTTCTACCCGGAACTGACTCGCGACAATCAACACATACTCCCGCCGCGGACGCCGGATCAGGGTTATCACCTGAGTGAAGATCTTGTTGACCAATCCACAATGTGGATTCGCGATCTTGTCTCAATTCGACCCGATCGACCATTTTTCCTATACCTCGCCTTCGGCGCTCAACACGCTCCTCACCACGCGCCGGATCACTACCTGCACAAGTGGAAGGGCAAGTTCGACGACGGTTGGGATGTCCATCGACAGCGGTGGTTTGAGCGTCAAATTGAACTTGGAATCATTCCACCGAATACCACGTTGTCGCCGCGGAATCCAGGAGTAAAACCGTGGATCGAGCTCACTGTCAATGAGCAACTCTTTGCCTGCCGACTGCAGGAGGCCTTTGCGGCGATGCTCGACCATACGGATGCCCAGATTGGTCGTCTGGTGTCGTTCCTGGACGAGCGTGAGATGTTGGATAACACGCTAATAATTCTGTTATCCGACAATGGTGCGAGTCGCGAAGGCGGACCGCAAGGGGTCATCGACGAATTCAGTTTCTTTAATGGAGAGTTTGAAGATGTTGACGAAGTCGTGGCCACCCGACTGGACGACATCGGTACAAAAAATGCTCACTCGAACTACCCGTGGGGATGGGCACAAGCTGGTAACACTCCGTCGCGATGGTACAAATCACAGACCTACGGGGGTGGAATTCGAGACTCGCTGATAATACAGTGGCCCAAGCGAATCACCGCCTGTGGTGAGATTCGACCCCAGTTCTGCCACATCTCCGACGTTGCCCCGACTGTCTATGAGGCGCTCGGCATAGAGCCACCAACCAACATTAATGGGTACGAACAGTTGCCGATTACAGGTCGCAGCATGATGTACGCAATTGCCGCGAGCGACGGAGTCACCAAACGCGGACCCCAATATTTCGAGATGATGGGGCATCGCGCGATGTGGTCCGACGGATGGAAGGCGGTGACCTTCCATGATGCCGGAACGCCATATGAAGATGACACCTGGGGATTGTACAAATTAGATGAAGACTTCTCGGAGACGCACGATCTGTCGTCAAAATGTCCAGAGAAACTTCGCGAACTGGTCGATCTATGGTGGGACGAGGCCGCTCGAAATGGCGTTCTGCCACTTGACGATCGAGGGTTTGAAATATTCGGTATGAAGCCACGCCCCGGATCGCCACATGCGTTGGCCGAGTACACGTACTATCCACCGATTTCACACGTTCCTTCCGATGCGAGTCCGATGTTGGGTGGCCGATCCTGGACAATCACCGCCGAAGTATCCACCGGCAATTCCCAGGAACACGGCGTCATTTATTCGCGAGGAAGTCACAACATTGGTCATTCATTCTTCATCAAGGACGGGGTATTGAATTTTGATTACAACGCGCTGGGCAAGCACACCCGCGTGACAGCGCCAATTTCGCTCGTAGCCGGACGGCATCGCATTCAGGCGAAATTTGATCGTCAGAATGGAGGGGGAATACTCACCTTGTTGGTCGACGACAAAAAAGTTGGTTCCGGAGTAATCCCCAAGGTGATGCGGATGCTTGGCTCGACAGGAATGGATATAGGTAGCAATCAACTCTCTCCGGTAGTCAATGACTATGAGCCGCCGTTCAGATTTACCGGCCAGATCCACATGGTCCATTTTGAACTGCGAAGCAAGCCATCTCAAGCAGATCGCGATGCTCTGATTCGCACCGAATCGGCAAAGGAGTAGTAGTGAACGAGTTAATCCTCGACTCATTGCAATGACGGATGAAGGCGTTGCACTCCCTGTATGACAGGAAGTGTAGGATTTATCAACATGGCTTGCGCCACATGGGTGAAATTGAATTAGCGAGGGGACTTGTCGGGCTCGGCGGAATGACGAGTTAGACGCAGCGATTGCGCAGTGTGCCCACAAGCTCAAGCGAAGTCTCGATGATGTCGCCAGGTCGAAGGTATACCGGAGGCTTGCGACCGTGGCCGACCCCCGATGGCGTGCCCGTATAAATGATGTCGCCTGGAAATAGTTCACAAACCGTCGAGAGATACGAGACCAGTTGCGCAATGTCAAAGATCATGTCGTTCATCGAAGTTTGTTGGCGAACTTCGCCATTAACCGTGCAACCGATCATTAACTCGTCGCGTTTCGGGTTGTCTCGCAAATCGCAAACCCACGGTCCGATTGGGGCGAATCCTTGGCGACTCTTTCCCAGGCTGAACTGTGGCGGTCGGCCCGAATTTTGTAATTGGCGATCGGAGATATCTTGGCCGGCGCATAATCCGGCGACGTGATTCCATGCCTCCGGCTCGCTGATATTACGTCCACCGATCGAAATGACAACGACCACCTCGGATTCGTAGTCGCATGTTTCGCCGACCAGCGAAATATCACCGGTCGGCGTATTCAACGCGCTCTGAAATTTAGCAAAGGTGAGGGGCGAGCCCGGGAGGGGCGAGCCCATTTCCTCGGCATGTTTGCGGTAGTTCAGTCCGACCGCAAATAATTGACGCGGTCTCGGAACCGGACAGTCGAGTCTTTCCAGCGTCGCGACCGGTGCATCGCTGTTCACGACCGCCGAATTGTTCAGCGCTCGGATCTCATCCCAGCGTGCTAGGCATAGCATTGGATCGCTCGGCAGCGAGCCGTCGCTGGCGTGTTCAATGTCTACGAGGCGATTGTCGCCACCCATAACTAGGTGCGCCCGTTGGCCAAACGAAGCGAGCCTGGTATTCATCACCGTCTGGATCTAGCCGCGATTGCGTGCGGCTCGGCGCTGGGCCTGTGATTGCGCACGAGATTGTCGATCCTTTTCATTGCGAACCGCTCTTTGTCGACGTTTTGCTTCCTGTGCTACGACATCGGTTTCAATCGGCAGCAGCGGTGAATTTGCGGTCGCGGTTGTTGGCAAGGCGAATCGCTCGTCAGTGGCGATTAGTTTTTTAAATCCCGCAAGAGTCAGGGAATATTGCACGGACATCAATCGAACCGCATCCAAACCAAACGATTCGATGAGTTCGTCCACATTTGACTGCAGATCGGCGAGATTCGGATCGTCCGAAGTGCTACCTAGTATCTCGATACAACGTTCGGTGCAAGGTTCACTCAGCAATACGCCAGTGTCGAGATGCGCGCTGCGGACCACCATCGCTTGTCGAATGGTCGCCACTAATGCGGAAGGTTCGCTGAAAGACCCGGCTGGAAGGGCGAGCACCTTGGCAAGTGGATCGCGAAGTTTTTCCGGCAACGCCGCCGCCAGGCCGGCGAGAGATTCATCACCGATCGTGGCAAACACGGATGCATAGCGGCGCTCCATAAGAATGAGTTCGCGCGAGGAACTGGCGGCCATCGGGGATGCCTCTTTTGGTCTGGTGGGGGATCAAAAATCTGTCTGAGTAGTCACAGTGTGTCAGCAGAGTGAGCCGACCGCTACCACAGATCAGAATTTGATTAAAGCGGTCGGACGTTGTTTGCCTCGACGCCTTTGCGACCTTGCCCCAGTTCAAACTCAACTTCCTGCCCCGCAACAAGGCTGCGGCGCCCAGACCCCTCAATGTTTGAAAAGTGGACAAACACGTCTTCTCCGTCTGTACCCGTGATGAAGCCGAATCCCTTTTCATCGTTAAAAAACTTGACCGTACCTGTTGGCATAACTTCCCTTTTCATCCTTAACGCGGCGTATTGCAAAATATGCTACATAAGTTAAGGATTAATTTCTAGGTGTCGAAAAGATATTTGTCAAGAGTTATTGCGAAGCCAATGCCTGCAATTCGCGGACAACTATCTGATGCGACGCGTACAGGGTGACATCTCGCAAGGTTCCGCTAGCCCCGGTATTTGATCGCCATGTGACGTGCCACTCAATTCCCAATCGCGCGGGAAAAGCGCCGCTGCTGTGAAGGGCCGATGAGTGTTGATACGTGTACATGCAGGATGAATCAAGCGAATCGCCAAAGATGGCAAACCACCAGCGACCGGGGCCATTGCACTCAACCTCACCGGCACCCAAATTTCCGTCACCTGGCCGAAATTTCAATTTCTTAGGGGTTGCCGTTGTAGTCACGGAAAGCGGTCCGCTCGGAGTTGGCACCCACGCCGTCACCGACACCGGAACCCAAATCAGAGGATTGACCCAGAACCACATTCCTAGTTTGACCACCCCGCGATGCGGTGGTGGAGCGAATTCTCCCCACGGTGCGGGGATGTTGTCATAAAGAATCGATGAGGCCTCGACCGCCAGGGACTCGGTGGACACTTGTGGAATCCAGTAATACGAAGTTGCAGGAGCGCGATCACTACAGGTGTAGTCGTAAAGCTGATAGCGAATCGATCCAATCTGTTTAAAGACCTCACCATCCGAGCCAATGTTCGAATCGCGGGGAATCGCCGGCGACCATTCGCAGTTGCCAACATCTGTGCCGCCGCTGGGTGGAATTCCGATTCGAACACCGGCCATTAACAGCGCCCCATCCACGGCGGCGCTTATGTCCACCGCTAGGCCATTGCTTGAGTCGTCGGCGCGCACCTCTTGTGACGCCGGCACGGCGAGCGCAGCGGCGAACACCAGACCAGTCACGAGATAAATCCGCATATGTCCTTTCCATAAGTTGTGTCATCGCCGGTGGCGTCCGACCATTTCCATGAGCCATCGTGGAGAACGACTTTCCACTCGGTGTGACCGGAGATCACATCGTCGTCGAAAACGATGTCATCCCTGATGGCGTCTGACCGACCCATGTCAAACACCACCAGAGAATCAAAGATGCATGTGTGCACGATCGCAGAGACGGGGCTCAACAAATCGATTCTGTCAATGCGAAAACGAAACTGTCCCGCCCCTGCGCGGGTAGCAAGATTTGCAGCAGCTCGAACCTTCATCAATTTCGCTAGGTATCGGTGATAGGTGCTATCGGGTACCGTCATCTTCGATACGGGGCAAGACACAGGTAAACGTCCACATTGCAGGCGCAAATCGATTAGGTAAGAGAATTCGGCTGCAACCTGTTCGGTGGTGGTCTCAGCAGGGGCCACAGATTGGGGTGCCGGGCTTGATTCGGGCGATTGAAAGTTGCGCGCGGTCGAATCGGAGATCGCCGACTCGGAGATGAGTTGAAAACTGAGCGGATCGCTTGGCTGACTACAACTTCCCAGGGTGACGACAAGTGCCAATCGCGCCGTCCACCAAAAGCAGTTCATACCCGTTGACATAACTGTCCCTCCGCCGAGAGCGCATCGTGTCAGAAATCAATGCGTACCCAAGCGCGATCGTCGCAGACTTCATGTGTGCGTGCATAATTCTGCGAGGCGATAGAATCAATGAACCCCAAAATGACCCAGTTGCACCCCGACCTCGATGCCGAACAGGCCTACATCGATCACGCTTATGCATGCCTAGAGCGGAGCAAGACCGATGCCTGGCGAATTCGGGACCTCAATGAGGCCAGCACTGGCGGCACCTTTCAGGCCAGGTTCGAGCGAAATGCCTTCGACGAACAACTCCTTAATCGGTTGACCCAATTAGATCTGGGAGATGCCGCTCTGGTATTTGGTCGAATCGACAAACTGGCCGAAACCCCAGACGGAATCGAAAGTTTTCATATCGGACGACTGGCGGTTGCCGACACTAATCGTGAGCCCGTGGTGGTGGATTGGCGGGCGCCGATTGCGGAACCGTTCTATCGCGCAACAGGGCGAGAGCAAATGGGACTGGCGCGACGCCGACACTTTTCTGTAAGTGGACAAACCCTGCACGGGATCGAAGACGAATTATTTGGTGCCGGTCACCTTGGAGTCGGTCACGATGAGGGCCTTGGCGGCTCCGAAATGACGCCTGTTCAGCAAACCGCAACCGGGTTACGTGGCTACAGCACTCTGTTGTCGGTATTGTCACGTGGTCGTACTGGTCAACTCGGTGACATTGTCGCGACGATCCAATCTGAACAAGATCAGATAATAAGGTCGCCGCAACATGGGGTCATGGTTGTGCAGGGCGGACCCGGAACTGGAAAGACCGTCGTAGCGCTTCATCGAGCCGCGTATTTGTTGTACACCTATCGCTTTCCATTGGAAGAGCAAGGCGTGCTTGTAATCGGCCCGAATCGAGTGTTTTTACGATACATAGAGCGAGTCTTGCCGTCGCTAGGCGAAGCCGGAGTGTCGCAGGTTGTGCTTGCGGATTTGGTCCCGGGTCACCGATTTGGCCGCAGAGAAGAAACCGCGGTTGAGCGAGTCAAGGGCGACATTCGCATGGTCGATGTCGTGGCCAAGGCAATAAGTGATCGAGAGCGGGCATTGCGTGATGATCTCGTAATTCCTTTTGGTGCTGGATACCTGCGCCTGTCGGCAAAAGAGTCTGGGCGAATCGTTCGTGAAGCCCGTCGGCGCTATCGGCGACACAATGCCGCCCAACGGTGGGTGGAATCGGAAATGGTTGCCGCCATGGCGGCAACGAGGAGAGATCCGGAGACCGACCTTGGCCAGTTGCGAGATTCATTGCGTGAGGTCGAAGACTTCCGGATTGCTCTGACCAGAATCTGGCCAGTGCTTACGCCCGCCGAGTTGTTGCACGACTTATTTAGTTCGCGGGCCCTGATTCGAATTGCCGCGACAGGTGTTTTGGAGATCGAAGAATACGAGTTGCTATATCGTCCACGAGGTGAAAACTTGGCCGATGTTCACTGGGGCGACGGTGACATTGCGATCCTGGACGCCGCGCTTGGTCTTCTTGGTCCACGCCCAAGACGAAACGGAAAGATAAGTGAATCCGACGAAATTCGTCTCTACGGTCACATCATCATTGATGAGGTCCAAGACCTCACGCCGATGCAATTGCGAATGGCGACTCGGCGATCGCTCAATGGCGCCATGACCGTGGTTGGCGACCTAGCCCAGGCAACCGGAGTTTTTGCCCCGCAGTCTTGGTCGGAGATAGTTAAGTTTCTGCCAGACAAGCGGGAGCCGCAAGTTTTCAGTTTGTCGGTCGGTTATCGGATTCCGGAAGAAATCATGGCTCTCGCCGACCGGGTAATGCGTGCTGCCGCACCGACGTTGCATCCGCCGCGCTCTGTTCGCCAGGGAGAATTCCCGCCGCTCATCGTCCGGGCCGCATCCGATGACGATTTGCTCAATGCGGTCGTCATTTCCACCCGCCAGATTTTGGAAGCAATTGGCGATGGGAATGTGGCCGTGGTGTGTCCAGATTCGATGGCTGACGCCGTTTCTGGCGCACTTTCAATTGCGCAAGTCAGTCATGGTCGAGCCAATAACACTGCATTAGATTCACGACTCACGGTGGTGCCGGTAAGTCTTGTCAAGGGATTGGAACTAGACGGAGTCGTTGTGGTCGAACCTAGTGCGATTGTTGATGCGCAGGAGAACGGTTTACGGGCCCTGTACGTGGCACTCACTCGCGCCACACAACGATTAACCGTTGTGCACTCGCAGACACTGCCGCAGGCAATGACGCACTAATTGACCCGCTAATTACCGGAAGTTTTCAGCCGATAGACGGAGCATCAGACCGTAACAAGAATTCGGGCACTGGCAAACGCGTCAATGTCAACCTTGTTTCCGTCGATGTCAACGGTCCGTGATCCGTCGGCATGAGAACTGGTGACGACACCACGGTGTCCGGGCGCGATGTGGGAATATTCAAGGAAATCAAGAACTCCGGGCGCAAATTCGAGTTCCTCCGGAATTCGGTTAACCGTGAATTCGGAACCGACTTCGATATTGACAAGCGAGGTGAGATTTGGCTCAATGTATTTTGAACCGGGAATTGGGTTTCCATGTGGACATGTGGTTGGTGTACCAAGAAGTTTATTCATCGCAGACTCAACCTCAGCAGTAATCACATGTTCCCATTTGCAAGCTTCGTGGTGGGCAATTGACCATGAAAGACCAAGTACATCGGTGAGGAAGCGCTCTGCAATCCGATGTCGGCGCACGACGCGACTACCGAGAGTTTCCCCGAGTTCGGTGAGTCGAATCTTGCTTCCAGTCGACGTTAGGAGTCCCTCGCCCTCCATTCGGTGAATCATTTCCGAAACCGAAGGACGCGAGACATTGAGGCGATCCGCTACTCGGGCTTGAATCACCTCGAGATTGTCCTCGCGAAGCTCAAAAATGCACTCGCAATACTCTTCGAACGCGGGGTGGTGCTCGCCAGCGATGGCCATAAATCAAAGGTTACCAACGCCGCGCAAGCCGGCCCACAGTAAGTCGGCGACCTGTTTGCCAACCACGTTTGGATCAAACTTGGCACCGCTATTGGTGAGATGTCGGGCTACGCCTTCAGATGCTCCAACCACCCCTTGGGCCAATGTGCGTAGATGTAGCGGGTCTAGATCGACCACCTTGTACTTCGCCTGTCGCCTTCGTAATTGAATTGATCATCCGGTTACCGACTTCCTCGACGAGAGCGAGATAGAGGGCTCGCTTGGAAGCAAAGTGTTGGTAAACAACTGGTTTAGTGATGCCTGCTAGCTCGGCAATATCATTCATCGACGCATCGTGATACCCCTTAGATGCAAAGACAGAGAGAGCCACATCGAGAATTTGTTCCTTGCGCTCGGAAGCGGGTAGGCGGAGCGGCATGAACTGGTAACAGTAGTCAATTGCTTCGGACACCGACTAAGTTCCGTTGAGCCTGTCGTCTCGTTCGGCGGCCTTGACTGCATATCCCAATACAATTGCGGGTGCCAATAAAATCGAGCCAAATATTAGTGCCATCGTGGCAATGGACCCGATCAGCGGGGCGAACCGCCACAACAAACCGACTCCGACGGAAACAATCGAAATTCCAAAACAGAGATATCCGAGACGCATCGCTCGGTTGGTCCAAATCGAAATTATCCTTCTTCGCCGCCGTACCGGATCGTTGTCTTTGGCGGGAGAAGTCATACAGTCGTCTACATGGTAGATGGAACTCGTCGTGGGCAACTCACCGTTGATTGGCACGAATCAGTAGCCGTGATCACAATAAATCGACCCGAGCGTCGCAATGCCGTGGATTTGCCAAGTCTTTTGGCGATCCGCGCGGCACAATCCGAAGTCGTGGCCAAAAGCGCTCGGGCATTGGTGATTACCGGCGCAGCGCCAGCTTTCTGTGCCGGCGCCGATCTGTCTGGAGTTCATGAGGAGGAGTTTGCTTCCGCCTTGCACGATGTTCTTCGCGCCATGACCACGATGCCGATCGTCACAATGGCATGCATTGAAGGGCCCGCACTTGGAGCAGGCGCCCAAATAGCGGCATCGTGCGACTTACGTGTTGCGACCGCAACGAGCGTCATCGGTGTACCGGCCGCAAAACTTGGCCTGGTGGTCAACCATTGGACGGTGGAACGGCTCGTCCGAGAATTTTCGTGGCCGATTGCTCGAGCAATGTTGCTGACAGCGCGCCTGTATACGGGGGCCGAATTGGCGCAGAATGGATCGGTCCATCGGCTCGGATACTTAAACGATGCGCTCTCCTGGGCAAAAGAAATATCGGCATTGGCTCCACTAACAATCGCCGGTCACAAACTGGCGCTGGAAGTCTCGGGGGCAGGTCCGCAGGTCAACGAACTCGTGAACGAGGCCCGTGATCGTGCCTGGGGAAGCAGTGACGCGACCGAAGGACGAAATGCATTTCTAGAAAAGCGTCCACCAAATTTCATGGGGTCATGACGGATTTATGAACTTATGAAAACTGGGAACATAGTCGAAATGCACGATGCAGTTGTGGTGTACGGAGATTTTCCGGCGTTGGCCGGCATGACCTTCTCTGTCCGCAAGGGTGAAATACTCTTGCTTCAAGGCCCAAATGGTGCGGGTAAGTCCACTTTGTTGCGTACCTGCGCAGGTCTGACGCCAATCTTTCGGGGAACCGCGGAGGTCCTAGGTCACGACTTGCGAACCGAGCGTGATTTGGTCCGCCATCGAGTTGGATTTCTGGGACACAGCAACGGGCTTTTCAGCGATCTTACAATTCGCGAAAATGTGATGTTTTGGTCGCGTCTTGTCGACGCCGGCGATGATGAAACCGAAGCGGCACTCGAACGAATGGGAATTGGCGGTCGCCTCGCCGATCTACGGGTTGGCGAATTGTCGGCGGGGCAGAAGCGACGATGTTCGCTTGCCAATCTGGTCGTTCGACGTGCTGAGTTGTGGCTATTAGACGAGCCGCACGCCGGACTTGACGGCGGTGGACGTGACGAATTGGACGCAATTTTGCGACAGGCCGTCGCTTCAGGGGCAACAGTCATCCTTGCTTCACATGAACTTGAGCGCACTCGGCAACTTGCCACCCGAGTTGTGCAAGTTTCTGGCGGGCAAATATTGGATGCGTCATTGTGAAGTCTCAATCGACATTGCGAATTGCTCGGGTTGTTGCCGGAAAGGATTTGCAAATTGAGTTTCGCAGTCATGTGGTAATAAACCGGATTGTGCCGTTTGCGGCCTTGGTAATGGTGATGTTTGCCTTTGCCCTTGATGACGACCTGTTGCTGGCGCGTGTCGCCGGCGGTCTGGTGTGGCTGGCGACCCTGTTTTCGTTGTTTATCATTGTTCAGCGCTCATTTGCGATCGAGACAGCCGATGGCGCGTTGGATGCGCTGCGCGTTGCCGGTGTCAATCCGGCCGGAATATTTCTGGGTAAGGCGCTGGCCCTCGTTGTTCAGTTGTTCCTTTTAGAGATCACGCTTATTGGTGCGGCAATCGTGTTATATCGAGTGCACGTCGAGCCCTCGTCCGCAGTGCTTTTGGTCACCTGTATGTTCTGCGCAACTCTGGGTTTGGCCTTTGTCGGAACCATATTTGGTGGACTGGCCGCAGGCATGCGCGGCCGAGAAACCCTATTGCCGCTGTTAATGCTGCCGGCGATTGCGCCAGTATTGATTGGTGCGA
Organism: Ilumatobacteraceae bacterium; assembly: GCA_039916865.1. Taxonomy (GTDB): domain Bacteria; phylum Actinomycetota; class Acidimicrobiia; order Acidimicrobiales; family Ilumatobacteraceae; genus UBA3006. The sequence continues at coordinate 14,191 of JBDSKN010000016.1, read as the reverse complement.
CCAAAGCAACCGAAGCCGCATTCAACACAAGCGGTATGGTGACATCCGAGGGCTGGCCCTGGGTTGGGTTGCTGGCAGTATTCGCCGCAGTGTTCGGAGTCGGCGGCCTGAGTGCCTTTAGTTCACTAATTGAGGAATGATGTACGGCGACAACGACATGAATCACGACTCGACACCTGATGCTGTTGGCGGGGTCGCCACTACAACATCTCGAACTATCGGTGTACTCGCAATAGTTGCCATGACATGGGTACTGGTGTCCGGATTGTTTCTCACACCCGCGGACATAAATCAAGGAGACGCCGTGCGGATCATGTATGTGCATGTACCAACTGCGTGGATCGCATACTTGGCCTTCATCGTCACCGGTGCGGCATCACTTGCTTGGCTGCTTAAGAAGTCACCGTCTCTCGCGTTCGATCGCGTTGCCGGTGCAAGCGCCGAGGTAGGGGTTCTGTTTATGGCGATGACTCTGATCAGCGGAAGTTTGTGGGGTCGCTTGACGTGGGGAACGTTCTGGGTGTGGGATCCCCGCCTAACAACCACGGCATTTCTCTTTGTCACCTACATCGGATACCTCGCGGTTCGGGGCCTGGGGGGCTCGCCCCAACAGCGCGCGCAGAGATCGGCGGTAATTGCGTCGTTAGCGGTTCTGGAAATTCCGCTTGTGCACTTCAGCGTGGTGCTGTGGCGATCGCTACATCAAAGCGCAAGCGTTCTCCGTCCGGACGGCGACGTAAAAATGGATGGGCTGATGTTGTTCACATTATTTAGTGGCGTACTGGCATTCACTTTCACGTTCCTGTGGTTGGTCATTCATCGACAGCGAATGCTTTTGATGCGCGATGTGGTAGGCGAAAAAGGTCTCGAAGCGGCAATCCGTGAGCGTCGAAGAGACCACGGTGGTGTTGTCGCATGAGCGACGCCGGATTTATCGTTCTTAGTTATGCCGTCACCGGAGGATCTATTCTGGTGCTGGTTATCGTTACGATTCGTCGCGGCCGACTGTTGTCGCGTCAAGTTGCCGATCAGGACAAGCCGTGGATCTGAGTCCGCGCACGTCTTCCGACGACTCGCCAGTAGCAACTCGCCGCAGAAAAACCAGCTACCTATCGATGGCACTGATCGTCTTAGTCATCCTCGGAGGAGCGGTAATAGTCACAAAATTTCTGACCTCAGCGATCGACTACTACTGCAACGTCGACGAGGTTGGTGTTCGGGATGGCTGTGAACCGGGTCGGCAGTTGCGAGTCCAGGGCACCGTTGATCGTGGATCGCTGTCGTCGGTTGACGGGGCGACCGCATTTTCGCTTTCCTTCAACAACAAGACATTGCATGTCTTATATTCGGGACAGCCCGGTGGGATCTTTCAGGAATGTATTCCCGTGGTAGTTCAGGGACGCCTCGTCGGCGGAATATTCGAGGCGGTGCGCATCGAGGTCAAGCATTCCAATGAATACGTTGCCGCCAACGAAGATCGCATTAAGCAAGCCGAGGCCGAAGCGTGCTCGCAAGCAACGGGGTGAGTGGACCGCTCGGGCGAGCACTCTTACTAGTTGGAATTGTTGGATGTGTATTTGGTGCGCTTGCCGCCGTCACTAGCGTGCGCTCACAAGACCAAAAGGTTGCCCGACTCATTCCACGATTCGCGACTCTCTCGTTCGCTGCCGCGGTATTGGCTTTTGCGACCATGGAATACGCGATGATCACGCGCGACTTTTCGCTCGCCTATGTGCAGAAAGTCGGCTCCTCTTCGACCCCACCTCTCTACAATTTTGCGGCGGTTTGGAGCGCCCTCGAAGGGTCCATCTTGCTATGGGTGCTCGTCTTGTCCGGTTACACCCTGGCGATCGCGTTCTGGTTGCGTCGGCGTTTAGATGATCCATTGTCCCGTTGGGCAATGGCCGTGATGTTCATTGTGCAGGCGTTTTTCTTCCTCTTGTCATTTGGCCCCGCCAGCCCGTTCAGGGTCGGCGCTCAGGGAGTAGTTGACGGAGCGGGGCCAAACCCATTGCTGCAAAATCATGTCCTAGTGATGTTTCACCCTCCGCTTCTTTATCTGGGATACGTGGGAATGACGGTGCCGTTTGCATTTGCGATTGCGGCGCTGATTACTGGACGGTTAGGTGAGGGATGGCTCCTTGCAACTCGACGGTGGACGCTTTTCGCCTGGGGTTTTCTCACCATTGGAATCGTGCTCGGCGGCTGGTGGAGCTACGAAGTCCTTGGATGGAGTGGAGTGTGGGCATGGGATCCGGTGGAAAATGCTTCGCTCCTGCCATGGATCACGGCAACTGCATACATCCACTCGGTATTGGTCCAAGAACGTCGCGGAATGTTGCGGGTGTGGAACCTGTCGCTGCTTGTTTCGACATTCAGCCTGACCATTCTTGGAACCTTTCTCACACGCTCGGGAGTTCTCAACAGCGTGCACTCCTTTAGTGAGAGCAACATCGGCCCGTGGCTCTTGACTTTCTTTGCGGTTGTTGTCATTTCCTCCATCGCGCTGATCGGTTGGCGCGGAGATCGTCTGCGATCTCCAGGAAGTATCGACTCGCCATTGTCCCGAGAAGGTGCGTTTCTGGCCAACAATGTTCTGTTTAGTTTATTTGCATTCGTAGTTTTGCTCGGAACCGTGTTTCCGTTGATTGTCGAGGCAATTCAGGATCGCAACATTGTTGTTGGGGCACCCTTCTTTGATCGGATGACGATGCCAATTGGTATCGCCCTGCTGACAATTATGGCGATCGCGCCGGTGTTGCCTTGGCGCAAGGCATCGGGCGAGTTGTTGCGCGAACGGCTCTTCTGGCCCGCATGGTGCGGTATTGCGACACTGACGATGTGTGTCGCAATCGGCGCAACAGGCTTGGCGTCCTTACTTGCATTTAGTTTGGGAGGATTTGCAATCGGTTCGGCGATCCGACAGGTAGTTCTGGCAACTCGTCGTCAAGGACTTCGCGGACTGGTGGGACGCACCAACGGGGGCATGATTGTCCATGTCGGTGTCATCCTTATTTCGGTCAGCCTGGCCGCCTCGAATAGCTACACACACAGCCAAGAGCTTGATCTGAAAGCGGGAGTTCCGGCCCGCTTTGGTGGTCATAGTTTTGAATTCGTGAAGTTTGTCGAGCACGCCGATGCTCGAAGCACCGCTGTCGCGGCGTTAGTGAAAATCGATGGAGGTCAGGCTTATGCTCCAGCAATTACCAAGTACACCAATCTTGGAATCAACATTGGAACTCCCTCGGTAAAGACGGGATTACTTGAGGACCTCTATCTGACACTCGAGCCACCCGTATTAAAAGATTCGACCACGGCGAGAATCAAGGTGTTCATCAAGCCGCTTGTGTTGTGGCTCTGGATCGGCGGCGGCCTGATGGCCATCGGTACGCTGCTGGCCGCGTTTCCTGGTCGGCGGCGTCGTCCGACCTCGGCGACTTCGGCCTTGTTGCCCAGTCGCCTCGACGACGCGCCGCAAGAGGCGGGCGCATGAGCGAGCGTCGTAGTGCTCGAATCGTCTCCGTTGCGATCGGCAGTGTGCTGGTGGCGCTTCTGTTGGTTCTACTGAATGCTTCACCCAATCCGTCGGAGAATGCAGATTCGCCATTACTTGGTCAGCCCGCTCCGGCAATGGAGACGACCACATTGAATAATGAGCAATTCAATTTGGCGCGACGCAAGGGTTCGTGGGTGATTCTAAATTTTTTCAATTCAACATGCGTGCCGTGCCGTAACGAGCACCCGTTTCTACTTTCATTTGCTGCTCGACAGGCATTGGCACCGAATCCGGCGGAGTTGTACACCGTGATCAATGATGACAGCGATGGTGCAGTCGCGGCATACTTTGAGGAATTCGGTGGAGATTGGCCAAAGCTACGAGACCAGAACGGCGCCATCGCGATTTCCTATGGTCTGGCCAAAGTTCCCGAGACCTGGATTATTGATCCGAATGGTTACGTGAGACTGCGAATTGCCGGACAATTGAGCGATGGACTGTTAGACGAACAACTTTCCGCCTTGAAGGCGAGTTTCGGCTTATGAAATCAAATCCTAAAATTAAGGGTCCGATCGTCTGGGCTGTCATGGCAATTATTGTCGGCCTGTTGCTCGCCACTGGCGCCAATCGAGATAGTGGATCACTTACCCAACAGGACCGTGTCGACAACATTGCTAAGCACCTGGCATGTCCAACTTGTCAGGGTGAGAGCGTTTACGTGTCTCGTGCATCGGCAGCCGTGTCGTTGCGCGACGAGATCGCCCGACAAGTGAGGGGCGGGGAGCGCAGCGATGACCAGATCATTGCTTATGTTGAGCAACGGTTTGGGGGACAGGTATTGCTTGTGCCCCGTTCCAGTGGCATCGATGCACTTGTGTGGGCGTTACCAATTGCCGCGTTGATTTGCGCCCTGGTCGGCTTGGTCGCGGCATTCCGTCGGTGGAAGGTTGCCAAGGTGACGCAGATCAGTGACGCGGATCGCCAACTGGTGGACAAAGCACTCAATGACTTCTGAACCCGAGGTAGATCCAAAAAGTGATTTGCAGGTTGAGTTACGCGACGAACGACAATTCCTGCTCCAGTCATTGCACGACCTTGAACGAGAAAGGGAGGCCGGGGACATCGATGAACTTGACTACGTCGCTCTGCGCGACGGTTACACCGCGCGGGCCGCAAATGTCATCACTCAATTGGGTAGCGGCGATTATTTGAGCAAGGAAAGTCCGCGACGTGAAACGCGGATGAAGTTGCTCGGAATTGCGGTTGTGGTGCTCGTCTGTGCAAGTGCTATTGGTTGGTTCATGGCCACGCAAATTGGACAGCGTCTACCGGGGCAGAGCCTGTCGGGTGGTATCGCTGACAGCACGGCCAGTTTGTTATCTCAGGCTCGCGCAATCAACTTTTCGGATCCAGCGGCAGCCGTCGATTTATATTCTCAGGTCCTCAAAACCGATCCCGACAATATTGAGGCCCTCACGTATCGAGCATGGCTGATTGCGCTGATCTCGCGCGACGCAACTGACGATCTCAAAGTCCTCGCCTTTGCCACGGCCACCGAGGGCCTGGGCCGAGCAATCGCGCTCGATGCTCGCTACCCGGACGCACACTGCTTCCTCGGAATCATTCGATTTCGAATCGCTGCCGATGCCAAGGGCGCAAAGGACGAACTTCTCATTTGCCAAGGCCTCAATCCGCCGGCAGTGGTTCAAGAATTCGTGGACTCGATTGTTGCCGAGGTCGATGCGGCGCTAGGGGGCTGACGGAGGCGGCCAGACCGCGGCACTGATAAACGATTTTCTCTTGCGTTCAAGTACCCAAACCGATGCTTTGCGCCAATCCGGAGTCGTGGTGATCGTCATACCGCGATTCTCGAGAATTTGAATTACCGCTGGAATCATGTCGCCGTGGCTACAAATGACGGCGCCATCAAGTGCCCGCTCAAGCAATTGAATGGCTTCCGATAGGTCGCTTTCTTCGGCCAGTCTTTCGTCGGTCAGAACTGGCAGCCCCGTCATTTCACTTAGGTCTTGGAGTGTCTGCACGCATCGCAAAAATGGGCTTGACATCAATTTCGTTGGTGCCACCTCAGAAAATTTTGTGGCCAGCGCCTTTGCCTGAATTCGCCCCGCCTCATCTAGAGGCCGGGTTATGTCGGGGCCATGCCACTGGCTTTTCCTGCCAGCCTTTGCATGGCGAACTAGATAAATGGCCATTGCTAAGAAATCTAGTGTTGAACACGGCACAATGTATTTATGGGTTTTTTCGATCGAAATCGGGAACAACTTGTCACCAAAGGATTGGACGGATCTCGGCTTCCACCTGGGCAATATCTCACCGAGAGATTTCCCGTGTTGCATGTCGGGGATGTACCGGTGTACAAACCCGGCGAGTGGGATTTGAAAATATATGGGTTAGTGGCTCACCCGTTTACTGTAAGTCTCGACGAACTGAAGGCAATGCCATCGGTCACCATCACCACGGATATTCATTGCGTAACGAAGTGGTCAAAATTTGACACCTCCTGGACGGGGGTTCGCGTACGCGACCTCTTTGCTCAAGCCGCGATTACCCTCGAGGCGACGCATGTAATGGGACACGCTGAATATGGTTACAGCGCCAATTTGCCCCTCGAGGACATCACAGGCGACGATGCGCTGGTTGCTTACGAATTTGAGGGGGATGAAATTGAGCCCATCCACGGTGGTCCCGTACGACTAGTGGTCCCACATCTGTACTTTTGGAAATCGCCGAAATGGTTGCGAGGCTTGGAACTTCGTTCCGAAGACTCACCAGGGTTTTGGGAACAAAACGGCTATCACATGTACGGTGACCCGTTTAAAGAACAGCGGTTTTGGGGCGACTAATGTTTGGAAGGCAAGTCACACAGTAGTTGCGCAAAACGTATCGCCCTGGGGAAGCGACGCCGACATCTCGGGTGAGGTATCACCATAAATGGCAGTCAGCATTCCCTTCACCATTCCGCGGTCAACGGCACAAATTACCGGGTGCTCGATGGCAACATCACCAAACGGACAGTGGTTGTTGACTATCCGCAATTGGTTATTTCGTTGGTCGGTATGGGCGGCAAATCCCTGGGCTGTCAGGGCATCGGCAACAGTTTGAAGTGCTGAACGTAACGACCGATGCCCGACACTCACACCGTTTTCGGAGATACCTGGCCCGGTGAGACCGGCGGCCATTAATCGACCGTATTGTTGGCCAACTTCTTCGGCCATGGCCTCGGCATCATCGGGTTCCAGCAATGCGAGTGCCTTACCGAGGAGCGATAGCACGAGATCGTCGCTGCGTACGGGGAATTCAAGATGAGGCGACTCACTGAGCGCTCGATACTGCTTGGACGGTCGCCCTGCGCCGGCACCTTTATGGTGTTCAATCGCAACTTCGAGATATCCGCCTGCTGCAAGTTTGTCCAAATGATGACGGGCGACATTTGGGTGGACTTCAAATTCATCGGCAATTTGTGCGGCGGTCAATCCCTCGGGGTGCTCGCGCGCAAAGAGATATACGGCGCGCCGAGTTGGGTCTCCAAAAGCCGATGTGATTGCCGACACGGTCGCGGTGAACGAGCCCGGAGTAATCGATGTAGATGTTGTGGTGTGACCTAAAACAGTTTTGGTCGGGGTCAGTGATCTCCGTGCCACAGAGGTATTCTACCTATAGCGGTAGTAGAAATTAGCCGAAGCCCTACAAGTCGGAGATCAATGCCATTACCAACCCACGATCAGGTCATTGACGCACTTCGCCCCGTGCAAGACCCGGAACTGCATCGTTCGATCGTAGATCTGGGCATGGTGCGTGATGTCGTAGTCGACGGCAATGGTTTGGTCGGGCTAACGGTCGTGCTCACGATTGCCGGCTGTCCGTTGCGCAACGAAATTCAACAGCGCGTCAACTCTGCATTGCGCGCCCTCGATGGAGTCAGCGATGTCGGACTCAACTTTGGCGTGATGACGGATCAGGAGCGCGCGGCCGTGCGTGAGTTGTTGCACGGAGATCCGGGGGCCACCGCTGGTAGCGCCCCGGCCCATGGCCATGCAGAGGGTCGCAAGATTCCCTTCGCCCAGCCCGGTTCGCGAACGCGTCCAATTTTGATTGCCTCGGGGAAAGGTGGCGTTGGCAAAAGCAGTGTGACTACTAATCTCGCGGTTGCTCTCGCGGCTTTAGGACATAAGGTCGGCATCGTCGATGCGGACATCTATGGATACTCGATACCACGAATGCTTGGCACAGACCGAGATCCAGTAATCATCGACAACATGCTGCTACCTCCCGAGGCGTGGGGAGTTCGTTGTATCAGCATCGGTTATTTTGTCCCCGACGGCCAGGCCGTCGTGTGGCGCGGTCCAATGTTGCATAAGGCCCTCGAGCAATTTCTCACCGACGTATTTTGGGACCAACCCGACTTTCTGCTTATTGATATGCCGCCAGGAACAGGGGACATCGCATTGAGCCTCAGTCAATTTTTGCCACGCGCCGAGGTATTTGTCGTGACTACTCCGCAACCGGCGGCCCAGAAAGTCGCGCGACTTTCTGCTGCAATGGCGGCCAAGGTAAATCTTCCGGTACGCGGCATCATCGAGAATATGTCATGGTTTACCGGGGACGACGGCAAGCGCTACGAACTGTTTGGTTCTGGTGGGGGTCGGTTGCTCGCCGATGAACTTGGCGTCCCACTTCTCGCCCAGATTCCGCTGATTACTGAATTGCGCGAAGGTGGCGATAACGGACGACCAATTACCGCGGTTGCTCCTGACAGCGAGGTCGGTCAAATATTTTTTGAATTGGCTAATAGGGTGGCACTCGATATGAAACCTAAAAAAGTGTTTAGTGCCGCGCTAAAGGTCACATAACCGGAAAGAGACTGACAATGGACATCCGAATTGGTATCACCCACGCACCTCGCGAAATTTCGATCGAAATCGAGGACGATGAGACCGCGGTTAATCAGATCAAGGCATTGGCTGAGGCCGCCTTGAGCGGAATGTCGACCACGTTTACTGTGACCGACAGGCGTGGTCGTCAGGTCGTCGTTCCGTCGGCAAAAATTGCGTATGTCGAATTTGGGGCACCCGATGGCGACCGCAAACTCGGCTTCGGTAGCTAATAGCGGGTGAGGTTCGGCAGTGCCTACGCTCGTTGAACTTGCGCACGAACACACCGATTTTGACAATGACACGGTCGCGCACCTCAGCGCGTTGGTTTCGGAATGGGGGATGCTTGCGGACTTCTGTTTCGCCGACATGTTGCTATATCTACCAGTTAGTCCCGGCAGGTGGCTGATAAGCGCGCAAGTGCGTGCCGCCACTGGGCAGACGCTGTATCACACCGACTATGTCAACACATGGGCCAGCAAATCGGAACAGGTGTTGCTCGACATCGCCTATGAGAGTGGCGAAATTGGATCGGGCGAAATCAAGGTTGAGGCAATTGGGGGCACCGCAAATATGCTCACGATTCCGGTGCGCTACAAAAGTGTTGTCATCGCGGTCTTGTCTCGCGAATGGGTAACCGATGTTGCCCGCCGCCCGGGGCAACTTGAAACGACATATTCAGAAATATTCGCGGAATTTGCAGAGATGATTGCACAAGGCCTGTTTCCCTTCTCCGGAAACGTCGCCGATACGAGCATCGCTCCACGAGTCGGAGACGGTGTAATTGTGCTGAATGCCGATGCGCGCGTGCGCTATGCCTCGCCCAATGCGGTCTCGGCCCTGCATCGGGTCGGGGTAAGTGCAAACGCCGTTGGCCAAACGCTTGCTGAGTTGGGAGTAGCCGAAACGGCCGCTCGCCACGCCTTTGAGCGCAAGGAACCAGTCGTAGAAGAGTTTGAGCAGGCGGCAGATGTCACCCTTTTGACTCGGAGTATTCCCTTGCTCAGGAAAACGGCCAAGGGATCGGCGGTCACCGGTGGGGTCTTGTTATTGCGCGATGTTTCAGAATTGAGGCGTCGGGACCAATTGCTACTAACTAAGGATGCCACGATTCGCGAGATTCATCATCGCGTGAAAAACAATCTGCAAACCATTTCCTCACTACTGCGATTACAGGCCCGTCGCCTTACTTCATCTGAGGCAAAGGAAGCGGTGGCCGAGTCGGTGCGACGAATTCGAACAATTGCGCTCGTGCACGAGACTCTTTCGCGGGAGCCGGGCGAAGACATTTCCTTCATCGAAATCGTTCGACCACTGATGCGGTTGGTTGAGGAAGGACTTCAGTCGGCCGACCGACCCGTGCACTTCATCGTCCGGGGCGAAGGTGGTCGGCTGCCGGCGGCTGTTGCTACTCCGCTATCGGTCGTCATTCTCGAATTGTTACAAAATGCGGTAGACCATGCATTTCCAGAGGAAAGCCTGGGTGGGACTGTGGTTGTTTCCCTGAGTCACGATGAACATTCGTTGGGAGTCCGGGTAGTTGACAATGGGAGCGGCCTTCAACCCGACTTTGAACTTAGTAAGGCAACCGGACTCGGACTTTCCATCGTGCGGACGCTCGTGACAACCGAACTTGCGGGGACAATCCAGATGCGTCGTGCGCTATGCAGCGACGGTCTTGAGGCGGGTATTGAGATGGATCGCGACGGCCAAGGAACCGTCGTCGATCTCAGGGTGCCAATTAACTAAGCGCTGGCGCGAGCGGCTCGTCTTTCTGCGGTCAACTTTCGCCGAATATCGCGTCTTTCCTCTTCCGAAGTTCCGCCCCAAATTCCGCAGTCCTGGTTGGTGTCAAGGGCAAATTCGAGGCACTCTCTCCTGACCCCACACTCATCACAAACCGTCTTAGCGCGCGAGATTTGCTGTAACGCCTGGCCGGTGCTGCCGATGGGAAAGAATAGTTCTGGGTCGGTGTCCTTACAAAGAGCTTCAATCCGCCATGTGTAGTCGGCTGATCCGAGGGCGAGGCTAGTAGCGAGAATTGACAAGTGAATCTCCTGCATCGGGGATGAACAACGGTGTCACGATAGACACCCGCACCCTCAGTTGCAAGGGGTAAGCAAGGTTTTTGTCAAAATTGTTCCGAGGTACTGTGCTGAGGTGAAATCGAACCCTACTCAAATCATGGCCCACCGCGGTGCAAGCGCGGTTGAGCGTGAAAATACAACGGTGGCATTTCGCAGGGCTGCCGAAATGGGGGCCCACGCGGTGGAACTTGATGTGCGCATCTGTAATTCGGGCGAACTCGTGGTGCACCACAATGCTGTGTTAGCCGACTCAATAGCGTTAAAGGATCTGAGTCGCGATCAGCTGCCGGCGTATATTCCGAACCTCACTCAAGCTCTTGATGCGTGTAGCGGGATGTGGGTAAATATTGAGATCAAAAATGACGAACGTGAGCCCGATTTTGATTCGTCGGACAAGGTTGCAGAAATGGTGGTGGATTTGCTTCGTCGGCGCAACCCAACTCAGCGATGGCTAATATCTTCATTTCGCAGAGAGACAGTTGACTATGTCCACACGCTGTGGCCGCACCTGCCCACCGCGTGGCTTACAAACCACGTAATCGAGTCTGACGCTGAAGCGCTCGCCGAGTCGTTGAACGCTTCTGGTCATTGTGCATTGAATCCAAATGTCAGAGATCTCAGCCGTCAGGTGGTGTCGATCATGCATCGCAACGGCCTTGCCGTGAATGCGTGGACTTGCGATGACCCGGTGCGAATCGGTGAGCTCATTGATTGGGGAATTGATGGAATTTGCACCAACACGCCCGACGTTGCCTTGCGAGTGCTGGCCGAACGGGCCGGCCAAAATCAGTAGCTAGTTTTCCGTAAAGGCTGGTATCACCAGGCGAAGCGCCTCTGGACAATGCCGAATTTCGAGGTTTGTGGTTTCGCCCAAGTAATCGCCATCAAGTTGAAACGGGAACGGTGCTGGAAAATTAATTGTCACACTTTCGACATCCGTGTGAATATCAACGCCAGATGAAGCCGAAATACCGTCCTTTCTCAGAGCGCCGTAGAGATTTCGTAACATCGAAATAGACGACATTTTGCGAAATGTCACTACGACAAGTTTCTCGTTGAGCCCGGCTGCGGGGGACAGATTGACTGGATGTTTGCCGATAAAAGTGTACGGATTTGAATTGAGCACAACGGCAAAAAACCCATTTGGTATATGTCGTCCATCAATATCTAAGGTGAAGTGCGGATATTTTCGGTCGTATGAAATGAACCATGTGCGCAGGGCTGCATAGGCAAACAACGGTTGGCCAACGAGTCTCTTGAACGACGCGCGGCGTTCCACTTGCTCGACCACGGCGGCGTCATATCCGACACCAGCATGAAAGCAGAAATAGCGGTCGTTGGCCTTGCCGAGACTCACCGATTTAATCTCGTCTCTGCCAAGCGCCTTCGTTAATTGGGCTAGGGCGACCATCGGGTCGTTGGCCAATCCCAAACTTCGCGCAAAAACATTTGTTGAACCACCTGGCAACATTGCTAGGACGGTGGAACTCCCGGCCAACCCAGTCGCAACTTCATTGAGGGTGCCGTCTCCGCCGAACGCAACTACAGCATCTAGTCCGCGAGCGGCGGCATCTTGGGCAAATCGGGTGGCATGTCCGCGTTCATTGGTTTCGACAACCTGAACATCGTGGTACCGAGCCAAATGTTGATGTACCAGCACGGTATTTCGCGGAGTCACCGATGAGGCGAATGAGTTGACGATGAGCAGGATTTGCAAGGTCATCAAAGTTACCAGCGTCACAGGCACGAATTCGGATGATTCCGGGTTGGGTTAGAGCTAAACCAATCGGTAACAATGTAGGAATGAACATTGTCGTCTGTGTCAAGCAGATCCCCGATCCGGCTACACCGGGTTCCTTGGATAGTGCCACCAACGCATTGAAGCGAAATGGAAAGCTCATTCTCGACGAATCCGATGGTTACGGAGTCGAAATGGCGCTGCAACTTGTCACGACGGCCGGTGAGGGAGAGGTAAGCCTGGTGTCGATGGCGCCAAACGGCGAAGTGTCCGGAATGCGCACGGCGCTGGCAATGGGCGCCAGCAAAGGAGTGCTGGTCTCGGATCCAGCGTTGGCAGGCTCGGATGCATTGACCACCGCGCGAATTCTCGCGGCCGCGATTACGAAACTGGGAGCAATCGATCTTGTCATCGCCGGAACAGAGTCTTCCGATGGCTACACGGGCACGGTTCCCGAACAAATGGCCGAATTATTGGGACTTGCTTCCATCACATTTGCAAAAAAAGTGATAGTTGAGAGTGGAGTTCTAAAAGTGAATCGCCAAACTGAAAACGGTTACGACGAAGTCGAATGCCCACTTCCGGCACTCATCACCGTGACAGCCGGTGTCGTTGAGCCGCGCTATCCGAGCTTCAAGGGAATCATGGCGGCCAAGACAAAACCAATCGAAACCGTAACCGCCAGCGACTTAGGTGTAGCGAATGTTGGTTGGACCGGATCGAGTCAGAAAATCGTCAAGGTGGTTCAGGCCGAAGCTCGTCAAGCGGGACAAATTTTCGAAGACGACGGTGAGTCGCAAGGCAAAATCATCGCATTTCTTGAAAACCTGAAAGTGATTTGAGGCGCGCCCATGACTATCAATAGCATTTGGGTGTTCGCCCAGGCATCAAACGGCGCTCCAACATCTGGAAGCCTCGAGTTGCTCACCAAGGCGCGATCCCTTTCCCCGCAAGTCTCTGCATTCGTCGGGGCCGACGCGTCGGCGATAGTCGGCACGCTTGGCGAATATGGCGCCACCAAGGTGTACTCAACTGGCGATTTGGCGGGAAAGTTGCCCGGCGTCGCCGTGAGTGCGGCGATGAAAGCCGTAATTGACGGCGGTGAAATGCCTTCGGTCATTTTCTTTCCCCAGAATTATGAGGGTCGCGACACCATGGCCCGATTGTCGGTGAAACTCGACCGCACGGTTCTCACCAACAATATTGACATTGCAGATAGCGCCGATGGAGTGGTGGTGACGACACCGATCTTTGGCGGCAACACTCTCGTCAACACCGCTTTCACAGGCGAGTCGCCTTTTCTTGTGGCATTTCGTCCCAAAAGTTTTGTCGCCGAAGCGAGTGGTGGAGCAGCACCCCAGGTAATCGTGGCCCCCGTCGGAGATCTTGGTTCGCAAGGTTCGGCAACCGTCATCGCGGTCCACCTTGAAGAGAGCACAGGACCAAAACTCGATGAGGCCAACATCGTCGTTTCCGGTGGCCGAGGTCTCGGCGAGGCCGCCAAGTACTCAATGATCGAGGAACTGGCCAAATTACTAAAGGGTGCCCCCGGTGCGTCGCGAGCAATCGTCGACGCCGGATGGGTTCCTTACAGTTATCAAGTCGGCCAGACCGGCAAGGTTGTCAAACCGACCGTGTACATCGCCGTCGGAATCTCGGGGGCCACTCAACACATGGTTGGTATGAAGGGATCGAAGAACATCATTGCGATCAACAAAGATAAAGAGGCGCCGATTTTTGGAATCGCCGATCTGGGCATCGTTGGCGACGTGCACAAGGTAATTCCAAAACTTATTGAGGCGCTCAAGTCTCGCGGTTAACTGGCGTCACTCGCGTTGATTGCCCAGGCCTGATTCGTCGTCTCGTTGTGGGCGACGAGTTGTAGTTGCCAACCGGTTGCCGGTTCGTCCGCGTCCCACCACCACCAGGACCACTGCTGTGCGATCTCATGTGCCTGAAGATTTGAAATTGGCCAGGC
>JBDSKN010000015.1:0-71728 GCA_039916865.1 Ilumatobacteraceae bacterium | reverse complement strand
GGATCGGAGCCATCGAGCGAAACTCCAAAGACCTTTTCAAGACGGATTGTGGCCACGCTCGTGTCGGTGACGCTGCCAATCACGTCCGCCAGATCGGGATGGGTGTGCGGATCAAACCCGACAAGTCGGATTTCGGTTCGCAATTCAATTCCGTAAGTTTCACGAACTCGATGCCGAATCTCGGCCATTAACGCAACCACATCTCTCGATGAGCCGCCAACATCGGCCTGGATAAAATTTGCGTGCTTATCAGAAATACTGGCGGTGCCAAAGCGCGTTCCGCGCAGGCCCAACTGGTCAATCAACTCCCCGGCCGACTGCTTTCCGGGCACGGGATTAATGAATACCGACCCGGCGTTTTGGCCGCCTGGCTGATGCTCTCGACGCCACCGAACTATTTCGGCGAGTTTCTCTTCGCCAGTGGCTGCATCACCCCAATTCATTTGCAGCGTCGTATTTAGAACTATGTGATGATCGGTAAGCGCCGATCCCCGAAACCGAAGTCCTAAGTCGAAGGCCTGCACGTTGGCTTCGATTCCCTTAATCAGGTGATACACGCGAACCCGACGCAACGACGCCGCCATGTCCGAGCCGTGCCCACCGGCATTCATTCGAACCCCACCGCCCACCGTCCCGGGCACACCGACGGCCCACTCAAATCCCGTAAGACCGTGGTGAACACTTTGCCGCGCCGCGACGGGCATTGACACCGCACCACCTATTACCGCGATCGGATCGCCGCCGGGTTCGGGAAACGAAATTTCTTCGGCGAATGCGCCAAGGGTGAGTGCCAGGCCGCGAAACCCTTCGTCGGCCACGAGCAAATTACTGCCGTGGCCAATAACCAACAAGGGCAAATTTGAGTTTTGCAGAGCCACGCTAACGAGGTGAAGATCTTCAACCGACTCGGCGTGAACATGAATTGCCGCCGGTCCACCAAGTTTGTACGTGGTGAGCGGGGCCAGAGGTGAATCGAGTTCGGCCACGTCACCAAGGATTTCGGCTGCATGTTTCAATTCGTCGTTGGTTGGCTGACGTCGCTCGATCATGTTCGTTCGTTCATCTAATTTGTCGAAAGGATCTACGAATTTCCGGCGTCGAGCAATTGGGCCCGTCGAGTGATGACTTCGTCGGGAAGAGACTCAATGTCACCGCAACCCATGGAAACACAGAGGTCTCCGCCACGTAACCGTGAGGCGAGATAGTTAACAAGGTGAGTTCGTTGCGGCAGCCAAACCACTTGTGCCTGGGGATGGGAGTCAAGGACCGCATTGACCACAAGTTTGCCAGTTACGCCAGGTATTGGAGTGGTACCCGATGGATAGATTTCGGTGACGACGACCACATCTGCTCCAAGAAATGCATCTGCATAAGATGGTGAAAGAACCGACATCCGGTTGTAGCGATTCGGCTGAAACACCGCGACGACTCGACTCCATGAATCGGAAGCGTCCCGTGCGCCCTTCAGTACAGACTTGATTTCTGTCGGCAAATGTGCGTAGTCATCGACGAATGTGACCCCGGCGTCGACTCCACGCAGATCGAATCGTCTCGCCACCCCGCAAAACCGATTTAAGGTTCGCGCCGCACTCTCAAAGGAGACTCCTAGTTCCATTGCCATTGTCAGCGCACCAAGGGCATTGAGAACATTGTGTTGACCACGCAGAGGTAGCCCGATGTGCCCCAAAGTTTGGTACTTCGAGTCCCCGTTATTTCGGACCTGGACATCAAATTCGGAAGAGCCGTGGTCGAACAGGATTTGTGTCGCCCGCACATCGGCCGCGGACTCGATCCCATAGGTCGTCGACTGGTGTCTATGCGAAAGTTGGGCACAGCGAGCGTCATCCAGGCAGAGCACCCTGGTTCCAGATATCCCGCTTAGATATTCATCGAAATCGGTCTCAATCCTTTCGATACTTCCGAAGTGATCAAGATGATCAACATCAATATTCGTGAGAATTGTGCCTGCCAGCGGCAACTGGCGGTGAGTTCCATCACTCTCGTCGGCCTCCACAACCATGAGAGAACCCTTTGACCACTTAGCGCCAGTTCCGACTTCGACGACCTCCCCACCGATTATGAAACTTGGTTCCATTCCGGCATCCGCGAGCATCAGCATCAGCATCGACGAGGTGGTCGTTTTTCCGTGCGTGCCGGCAACTCCGATCGAGGTTTTCTTGCTGCAAATGTCGGCCAACATCTGCCCACGAGTGAGCACTTCGATTCCTCTTTGACGAGCCGCAGATAGCTCGATGTTGTCAGTAGGAATCGCCGAGGAAAAAGTTACCGCATCGCAACCATCAACTACTTGGGAATCGTGACCAACATTGATGCGAATACCAAGCGCGCGCAGCGAGTCGAGAACCGGCGAGTCGCGGATGTCGCTGCCCGAAACGTCTTTTCCCATGTGGGCAAGCACGGTGGCTATCGCGCTCATTCCCGGACCACCAACGCCAACAACGTGCACGCGACTCATCGTGCTACCTCACATATTACCCGTGCTATGGAACTGTCTCGATGCACCGCGCCAAGTTCGTAGGCTCGATCTCTAAGTTGAGCGAGCAGTCGGGGATCATCAATGAGATCGGCGATGACTTTGGCCAAACTATCGACGCTTAGTTCGGGATCGCTGAGCGTCACGGCCCCGCCACGCTCAACTAGCCAATTCGCGTTTAACTGCTGATGATTTTCCGCCGATTGTTTCCATGGCACCAAAATAGATGGCACCCCAACCGTGGCAATTTCCGCTACCGAACTCGCTCCCGCCCGCGAAACAATTAGGTCTGCAGCCGCGTACACGTCCACCATGTTCTCGCAATAGGCCAGTCGGACATATTCGATGTGTTGTGCCGATGCTCCCAGATTCGGCAGCGGGTCGTTGAAGTAGCGAACACCACTCAGATGCAATATCGATAGATCGGTTCGGTTTACCCACAGTTCCACTACTCCGCGAAGGACAGAATTCAACGCTGCCGAACCAAGCGATCCGCCCATCAACACAATTAGCCTTCGATCCTGGGCAATATTCAATCTCGCTCTGGCTTCGTTGCGCGAGGCAGATCGTCGTAGGTGTCGTATCGCGGCACGCACCGGGGCTCCCGTGAGTTGTGCATTGTGCAATTTTGTGGGCAGATACGCAACCGCGCTGACAGCCGCGTAGCGCGACTGAAGTCGTGTTGCAATACCTGGACGTCGGTCGTACGAGCATGTGACAACGGGTATTGCTAGCTGATGGGCGGCTCGCGTGGCGGGGACGCTGGCATATCCTCCGACCGAGATAACCACTTTCGGCTGCAATTCCACAAGCAAGGCTCGGGCCGATCGAATCGCACGCCACATCATTGGCACCATACGAAAATTTCGTGCCAGTGATCGCGGATTCAGGCCGCGCTGGAAACCGTCGACGCGCAGAAATGTATGTGGGTACGGCGAATCGGGCAGAATTGTAAACTCGGCGCCTCGATCCGAGCCAAAAAAATGTATCGAATCGGGAGAATGCCCAGCCTCAACGAGCAACTCGGCAATCGCGAGGGCTGGCAATATGTGTCCACTTGTACCGCCACCAGCAATTACAGCAAAAATTGGATGCTGCCGAGAGGTCATCGAGTCGCATTCATAGACATTTCGCCTACTTCATGTTACGGGCAACATTCAGCAACAAACCGGCAGCCGCCATTGACATAAACAGCGAACTTCCCCCGTATGAAATGAGCGGAAGTGTTAGTCCGGTTACTGGCATCGCGCCGGTCACTCCACCGATATTGATGAATGCTTGAGTGCAAAACCATGTCGTGATTCCGCCCGCAAGAACTGCGCCGAACGGATCACGCGCGCCGATGGCCGCCTGAATTCCAAAATAGGCGAGAATGAGAAAACCACCGATGACGCCGAGCGCGCCGACGAGGCCAAACTCCTCGGCGATGATCGCAAAAATGAAGTCGCTGTGGGCAAGTGGAACATAACCCCACTTACCTGTCCCCTCGCCGGCACCAACTCCGAGGAGTCCACCGTTGGCGATACTCAAAATTGATTCCCACACCTGATATCCGTAATGTCCCTTGGTTCCGTTCAAATCCAAGAATGCGGTCCATCGATTACGCCGTGTCGCGGTAACCATCACGGCACCGAGCCCCATTGTTCCGGCGATCGCGGCACTTGCGCCAATAAGTCTCAGCGGTACTCCGGCAATGAACAGGACCGACAGGATGATTGCCGAAAATACAATTGCTCCACCGAGATCACCCTGCAATAGACACAGACCGCCGGAAAATCCCCAAACAACGATGACTGGTATGAAAGTTCGTCGGAGATTGGTGATTTCGCTGCGGCGTCGGCCAAGCAGGTTGCAGCAGAATAACAACACCGCGAGTTTCAAGACTTCGGAGGGCTGGAAATTGATCGGTCCCACGGATACCCACGCCCTTGCGCCGTTGATACTGATACCAAGACCTGGAGCAAACGGGAGAAGCATAAGGGCGAAGGCAAAAGCCAATACTGGCGTCACCCATCGTCGCCACATGTGGTACGGCATTCGATATGTGGTAACCATCGCAAAGGCACCGAACATCGCCCATGTTGCCTGTTTTCGAAACATGTTCCATGCCGATCCACCACGATTGATGGCCACGATCGAAGATGAGGACAGAACCATGATCAGCCCGAAGAGAATCAGCATTGAAATAGACGCCGTGATCCAATAGAAGGCGCGAGTGGGGGCCTTGGTCGCCAAACGTCTCGATTCGGTGAAACCCTTCCGATCGAGTGTCGCCCGGCGACGTTGTGCCGGTGTCAATGACTTGCCACTAATTGCAGTCGACATGTTTAAACTCCTCTCCGAGTTCGCCAATCACGAGGCGCGAAAAATCATCGCCGCGTTCGTTGTAATTTGAGTACCAGTCGTAACTCGCACAGCCCGGCGATAGCAGAACGACATCGCCTGATTTGGCCCGACGACGAGCGAATCGGATTGCATCTTGCATCGATGTGGCCGTTTCGACCGGGCACATTCCGTTAAATGCGCTGAAAATATCGGGCGCGGATTCTCCGATCGCCACCACCGCACGCATCCGACCTGGTTGGCTTGCCATCGACGACAGATCCAAATTTTTGTTTCTACCGCCAGCGATGAGCACAATGTTGTCAAACGACCTGAGCGCAACCTGGGCGGCATGAGGTGAGGTGGCCTTGGAGTCGTCATACCAGCGCACGCCGTCGCGTTCGGCCACTATCTGAATTCGATGCGGTGCGTGCTTGAATTCGGCCATCGCTTGGGCAACATGTTGTGGCTCGGCAAGTCCCGCTTCGATACAGATTGCAGCCGCGGCAAGCGCGTTAGTTACATCGTGTGGCAGCGATCGCTTCATTTCATCGGCCGACATGATCAGGCCGTGCGGCGAAGCGAGTTTTCGACCGATCCCGCTGTAGTCGCCTCGATTTGTCCCAAAGGTTACCGTTCGAGCAGCGGCATCTCGGGCAATCCCGAGCAGTAAGTCATCGTCTGCCGGGGCTACCGCTACGTCGCCGGCGCGGGTGTACTGCCAAATATTGGCTTTTGCGTCTCGGTACGAGTCAATGCTGTCGTGCCAGTCCAGATGGTCGGGTGCGAAATTCAACCAAACCGATGCACGAACTCGAAATTGCTCGGTGTATGCAAGTCGAAAGCTTGAACACTCCACCGCAAAAACCTCTGTAGACGAATTCAGAGCGGCGATGAGCGGGGTCTCGGTATTCCCAACCGCCATGCTGCGATGTCCCGCCTTGGTCAAGATTGCGGCCGCCATCAACGTCGTTGTTGTTTTGCCATCGGTACCCGTGACACCGACCATTGGCCTTGGACCGCCATCGCGCTCCTGTTCGATGCGATAGGCAACCTCGATCTCAGACATCAGCGGAATCTGAAGCGCCCGGGATTCCGAAATTATTCGATGTCGCTCTGGTACACCCGGCGCCGGAACTACTCGATCGATATTTCGAATTTGTCGGTCTATTTCCTTGACATCGGCTCCATCGATGAGAACAGTTCCGAGTTCGGCGGCCAATTGGAGATGACGGGCATTGATGAAATCATCGGCCAGCACCACCCGCTCACCGCGTTCCACCAATGCGCGTGCAACGGCTTCGCCAGCGACCGCAAGTCCGTACACCATGGTGGAAGTCATTTCAGCCGCACTTCGGAGGTGAAATCGGCAATGAAAATTGCCACGGCGGTCGCCACGCAAATCCCCGAGATGATCCAGAATCGAATAATCACCGTCGTCTCCGGCCAGCCATTGAGTTCGAAGTGATGATGAATTGGAGACATTTTCAACAATCGTCTTTTGCGACCGGATGCCTTGAAAACACCCATCTGCAATGCCACCGATCCGGCCTCGAACACGTTGATTCCGCAAATAATTGGCAACAGGAGTTGCGTATTGGTAGTAACCGCCAACATTCCCAGTGCTGCCCCGATCCCGAGCGAGCCAACATCGCCCATGATGATTCGTGCTGGCGCCGCATTCCACCACAAAAATCCGCCACACGCACCCGCCAGTCCGGCCGACAAAACGGCCAGGTCAAGGGGATTGACGATGTCGTAAATTCTTGGATTACGAAATGCCCAGTAGGCGATGATCGTAAATGCCAGGAATCCAAACAATGCAGAACCTGCGGCCAATCCATCCAAGCCATCGGTGACATTTACCGCATTTGCCGTGCTCCACACCATCAGCGCGGTCCATAACACGAACAACGGACCCGACAAATCCCACCCCGGGTAGGTGGCTCGAGTAAATGAAAGAGTTTCGTGAACTCCCGTAGTTGACGCAAGAAGCCACAGCAAGATCACCGTGATTCCGAATGTGATCCAGCCCTTTTTCTTCCAAAATATTCCGCGATTATGTTGACGACGCACCTTGAGGAAATCATCAAGGAATCCGATTAAGCCAAGGACAATCACCGCCAGCCAAATAATCATCGCCTGATCGGAAAATGCCAGACCGGGACGAATGTGGGCGACGGCCCAGCCGAGTGCGCCGGCGAACAAAATTGCGATGCCACCCATCGTCGGTGTGCCCTGTTTACTCATGTGCCACTCCGGCCCGCGATCAAGCGCACCAAGAATTGGCTGGCCCTTGCCGAGGCGACGAAAGTAATGCATTAAACCTCGAGTGCCGGCCATAGAAGCAAACATGCCGATGGCCCCCGCCATCAGAATGGGAATCACGAGGCCACCTGGAGCAATTTTCGTGCCACTTCGACATCGCTGAACTGAATCACACACTCACCAATTGTTTGTGTTGTTTCATGTCCCTTGCCTGCAATGACAACCACATCGCCGGCCGCGGCAACTCCGAATGCGATTCCGATTGCGGTTCGTCGATCGACTTCTGCGGACAGCAACCGAGACGTTAGATCGGGAGCAATTCCCGCTGTAATTTGGGCAATTATTGTCTCGGGATCTTCCGACCTCGGATTATCAGAGGTCACCACGACCACGTCGGCAAACGCAGCAGCTGTGTGGCCCATGTCCGGTCGCTTGTCCCGATCTCGATCTCCGCCACAACCGAAGACGACGATGACTCGACCGCTTCGAGCGACGCTTCGCGCCGACTGGAGTACGCGCTCTAATGCGTCCGGGGTGTGAGCGTAGTCGACAATGACATCGAACGATTGCCCTGCATTTACGGCCTCAAACCGACCAGGCACCGTGCCCGCAGCGGCCAAACCCAAGGCAATGTCGTAAGGAGCGACACCAAGTTTGGCTGCTGCGGTCGCGGCGGCAAGCGAATTCATGACATTAAATCGACCACCAATTGACACTTCTATTCGCTGATTTCTCCAGGTGAATGCGTGATGAGATGCGTCCGACTCGATGTCGGAGGCATCGCTCTCACCAAAAGTCTCGGTTTCAATATCAACCGTATCGGCGAGTAATTTTCCGTGCACATCATCACGATTGATAATTCCTACATCGGTAAGTTCGCTGCGAAACAGGGACGCCTTGGCCGAAAAATATCGCTCAATGGTGCCGTGGAAATCCAGATGTTCTCGAGAGAGATTGGTGAAGATCGAGGCCCGAAAACGAGTCCCGACGACTCGATCCTGGGCAAGTGCATGCGAAGACACCTCCATTACTACTGCGCGTTTACCGGACTGCAGCTGCTCGGCAAATTTACGCTGCAAATCAGGCGCCTCGGGCGTAGTTCGGACGCTGGATAGTGTGCCGACAACCTCGGTATCCCAACCGTGCTGGCGCAATATCGCCGCCAGGAGATGTGCAGTTGTGGTTTTGCCATTAGTTCCGGTGACCGCAATGACATTCAATATTTGGCTTGGATTTCCATAAAACGCCGCAGATATCCATGCCATTGCCAGGCGGACATCGTCGACCTGAATTTGCGGTACTTCGACCGAAATCCGATGACTTACCAGTAGTGCGACCGCCCCCGCCTCGACCGCCTCGTCGGCAAATTCATGTCCGTCGAAGTTTTCACCCTGCAGGCAACAGAACAATGTCCCTGGTCTGACGCCATGTGAGTCATATGCGACACCGGTAATCTCGACCGCCAGATCTCCAGAGACCAAAGTGGGAACAATGTTTTTCGCCGATTCCAAAAGAGCGGAAAGAGGTAGTGAAACTGTCGACACTTGGTCAGTGTCCCGGACCGAGTTCAGCTGGTCTCTTGAGCGGGCAACCGGAGTCCGTTGCCGAGGGGCGAATGTCAAGCTCGTTGATTAGTACGTGAGAGATAGTGGCGAAAACCGGCGCTGCGGCGGTCGCGCCGAAGCGGTCCTGCGTCGCCGGATCAGGTTCATCAATGGATACCAACACCGTGAACTTTGGCTTATCGGCCGGCAGGAATCCGACGAATGAAGCAAAATATGCGCGCGCGCCTGCATCGGTGATGTAGGTGCCGTTGTCCTGCAGCTTGTATCCCGTACCCGTCTTGCCGGCCACGCTCATACCCTGAATCTTGGCCAGTTTACCGGTACCGAAACACACCACATCGGTCAATAGGGCTCGCATCGATTGCGCCGATTCCGACGAAATCACTCGATGCGAATCCGACGGCGGGGTCGGAGTATTGATACCGTCACCATCAATCTTGGCCGCCAATATCTTTGGGGCAACATAGACACCATCATTGGCAACCACATTGACGGCTGAGACAAGTTGGACGGCGGTTGCTGAATAACCGTACCCATACGCCCTTGTTATTTTCTCGGTGCCCTGCAGATCCTTCGCCAGTTTTAGTGCCCCCTGCGCTTCGGCCGGAAATCCTAAATCTGTTTTCGAACCAAAGCCGAATGACTTCAGGTAATCGAAGAATGTTTGAGTCGTCATGGTTTGAGAAATTAACGCGGCTCCGAGATTCGAAGAGTCGACAATGATCCGGCGTACCGTCATGTCTTCTAGAGCATGCGGATAGGCATCGCTGATTGTGTATTCCCATTGAGTGCCCTGGTCGAATACCTGGATTCCAGGGACCTTGAAAGTTGAAGCTGGAACGATATTTCCCTCGTTCAGTGCGGCGGCAATACTAAATACTTTGGCTACAGATCCGGGTTCGTATGCTTCGACTGCCGCAAAGTTACCTGAGTCGCTGGAGTAAGTGCCGTCCGCATTTCGACGAACACTAGACATCGCATAAATTTCACCGGTCGCCGTGTCCATCACGATTGCCGTACCGCTTCTTGCACCAATTCGTTCGATTTGCTGAGTCACGATCCCGTCAATTTGAAACTGAATATTTCGGTCAATCGTTGTCACGATGTCCGTTCCGCGAATTGCGCGAATGCCGTCGTCGGAGCCGGTAGAAATTGATTGGCCATCGCTATTAACTTCTCGCACGCTTCGGCCGTCGACGCCGGCCAAGACTTCGTTGAATTGTTTCTCCAGTCCAGAGATTCCGACTCCATCAATATCGGTTCGCCCAACTACCGCCCTTAGTGTTTCGCTAGTGAGCAGCCGGCTCGACTCAATGTAGGAGGAAATTCCGGGAAGCTGAAGCGCCAAGATTGCGTCGGCAATATTTTGCGGAGATTGCCGGGTGACATATGCAAAACTGGATCCGGTATTTTGCAATAAAGACGCAAGCGCGGTTTCCTTCTCTGGCGTGAGCTGCAATAGACCAGCAATCGCATGGGTGGTTCCAACCGGGTCAACCACTACTCGCGGATCGGCATAGATCGTTCGCGTCGGCACAGGAAGCGCCAGTTCAAACCCTTGCCGGTCGAGAATTGAGCCCCGCTCGGCGCGAACAATATTTACACGAGTGCGCTGGTCAACGCTCGCCTGCTGGTAACCGCTGGCCCAAATTGTTTGCAGAAGTGTGACACGAAGCAATACGACTAACAGCATGGCCGTGATGAAGAACCACATGGCAACGAGCCGAACTCGAATGTTGCCGCCCTGCAAGTTTGTGGTCATCGACTCGGTCGCTCGACGTGCCTGACCGCGCAGTAACTCGCGAGCGCGAATGGACCTAATTGTCGAGTTCACGGCTGGACTACCGATATCTGAAAAGAGTTGATCAAACCGCCGGGCTGAATGATTGGTGTTGTCACCGGATCCGCGAATACTGAGTCCATGGTCCCGGTCGACGCGACGACCTGGGCCACAATGTCGGCCGGTACATCTATAAATCGCGAACCAAGACCTTGGGACATGCCCATCAACCGTGCTTTTTCACGCAAATAGTCGGGTGCCAAGAGGTCGGCACGCTGTTGTCGCAATTCGTCAAAATTGAGCCGGGCTAGCCGAAGATCAGTCGTGACTTTGTCTAGTTTAAGTTGTTGTTCGGCGATGAATGCCTGGAACCCAATGGCTACCGCCATCATCGCAAAAACCGACACCATTACTATTAACACATAGGAAATCGTCCGACGACCAACGTCCGGTACAACCGAAAGATGGCGCTCGGGTCGAGCGGGTTGAGGTCGTGCAGGTTGATGTCGTGCAGGTTGTCGGCGCGGTGATCTCTCGGTGGCATAGGCGAGGGACATCTCAAACCCCTGCGGTCATCTGGGGAGACATCGACACAGAAGATTTTTCGATCACCCGTAAACGTGCGGACTTGGAGCGTGGATTGCGAGCAATTTCAATTTCGCTTGGTGTCTCTCGGACACGAACCCGTCGAACCCTTTTATACGCCGATTGACGCGGGTGTAAATACGGTGTTGCAATATTTTCCACCGTTGGATCAACTTCGGCCTCGCTAAAGACTCGTTTTACAATTCGGTCCTCGCCAGAGTGGTATGTGAGCACTGCGATACGCCCGCCCGCCGCTGTGGCCTCGATTGCATCGTCAAGAGCAGTTGGCAACATATCCAATTCCGCGTTGACTTCGATTCGGATTGCTTGGAACGTTCTCTTCGCCGGATGGCCACCGGTTCGCCGCGCTGGTGCGGGAATAGCCGTCGAGATAATCTCCGCAAGTTCGGTCGTAGTCGAGATTGGGCGATGAGTCACAATCGCCCGCGCGATTCGGAAAGCAAACCGTTCATCGGAATATTCGCGAATTACCCGAGTTAGTTGCTCCGTGTCATAGCCGTTTACAACATCGGAAGCGCTGAGTTTCGCATTGGTATCCATTCGCATGTCGAGCGGACCCTCATGACGATATGAAAATCCGCGCTGGGGCAGATCAAATTGTGGGGACGAGACTCCTAGATCAAAAAGCGCACCCGCAATTTCGGTCAGTTGCATTTCTTGCATTAATTGTGGAATCTGATTGAACAGCCCGTGTCGAACGACGAGACGATCGCCAATCTCCGGATGCGAAGCAATAACCCTTTCGGAGTTCGCGATCGCTTGTGGATCGCGGTCGATGCCCACAACGCGCATCCATGCATATGTTTGAAGCAGCTTCACGGAATGGCCAGCACCGCCGAGGGTTGCATCGATAACAACTCCGTGTGGGACACAGGCGAATACTTCGGCAATCTCATCTTCCATTACCGAGTTATGTTCAAATTTTTCGTGTGGTGACGTCATGAAAGTAACGAAGCCGTCTGCGGGCAATCCGACCTAGCGCGAGTACCGCCCCACCCATCAGCAGCCCCCCGGCCTGCTATGCCGCCGGGATTTCTCCCCGGATCGAGCGAATGGAAGCGGGCGGAGTAGGAGCTGTCCATTTGCTGACCGGGAGACTGCTGATGGGTGAAATGGTTGCTACGTCGAAGGTGGTTGCACTACAACGTTTTGCTTCAGACCCCCCTTTCGGATTCACGACAAACAAAATCTGAATTCACGACTCGAGTCCGGCGATCTGAGTAATTCCCTCACTACTTATCCGTCCATGACGGTCGGACTCCCACAGTTCAACCCGGTCGAACGATCCGGCCACGACAATTCGCGAATTCAACTGGAGTCCGGCGTACTGGCGCAGTTTCTCGTCGACATTGATTCGTCCTTGGGCATCCACCGCAACTTCAAACGTGTTAGAGGCAAGCGCGCGTTGTTGATTTCGATCCATTTCGCCTGCGCGCACTTTGGCCACGGAATCTCGCGCAACTTCCTCAAAGGAGGCCGCGGTGAGTACGTCTACGCACTTATCGCGGCCAATTGAGAGGTAACAGCGTGGCTCGAGTTGCGGGCGGAATGTTGCTGGGAGCGCAACGCGACCCTTGGGGTCGAGCTGTCGTTCATGTACCCCTACAAACACCGTGGCCTCCGCTGCCGTTTTCTTGCTGCCAGGGGGCGGAGATCACTCCACTTCCCTGTCGAGCACTATATCCCCACTTTGCCCCACAGAGATGTATTAGCCCCCACTTTGCCCCACGGAGAGGGTGTCAAAATAGAGTCGGCGAAATTCCAAGGAAGCGGATGAATGCCTTATTTAATGGACTTGCGGGCGATTAAGGGGTAATTATTATCTTGCCCCGGGCGTGGCCAAGTTCGAGATAACGAAACGCATCGGGGGCATCCTTCAAGTCAAATCGCCTATTGATTACAAGTTCATGCTTGGACTTGTTCTCATTCTGCGTACTCAGATCACACGCCGGCGACTAGAGCAATTTCAGTTCGTCGACGAACGCCTTAAACACCAGGGTTGGATCGTGGTCAACTACCGCCACGAGTTCGGATAACTCCTCGATACTTGGTCGCGGTAAGGCCAAAAGCGACAAAAAAATCTCCGGTACCCAGCGCCGATGTATGAAGCACTGAAAGCGAGCCGACTTGTTGGTCCGTCGCTGACTAATCCCAACCACCTTCCTTCCGTTGGTCAAAACTTCGCCTGGCCCCAAACCGGCGAAACAAATGAGTTTGGACCAGGTGGAGGGTTCGACTCTGCGCCGATGAACGCTGAGCAATGACTCGCCAAAAGTTGTAAGGACCCGGCTCCATGCGTCCCCAATCCACTGCGACGAGATCACGACATCGTCGCTCCACAAATCATCATCTACCGGGACAACTACATCCACCCACAGGTGTTGGCCAATTTCCAGATACACGGCACCGCCGCCTGTACGTCGATGGACCACGTCAACCTTGGCCTTGCCGCTTTCCTCGAGATCGACTACATCGTCGCGCTGACTGGATCCCAACACCAGCGCCGCGTTTGCGACTTTGACATTCCAGATACCCCGCTCGGCCGGGAGATCTCGGGAGTGCATCTCCGATGCTGATTGCTCGACTTCGTGAACTTGCCAGTTTGGGCTAGGACGCGACTGCAAGATACTGCTTCCAGGCATCAGGAACACGACCCACTGATACGGCAATCCACGCCAATTCGCGAGGCGCATGCGGCTTGCTAAACAGGTGCATGCCGGCTTCTTCGGGAGTTCGGTCGCGTTTTGTCAGATTGCATCCGCGACATGCGGCGGTCACATTTTCCCAAACATGCATTCCTCCGCGTGAGCGTGGCATCACATGATCGATGCTGTCGGCAGTGCCGCCGCAATATTGGCATCGATGGTCATCTCGCGCAAACACGGCACGCCTCGACAGCGCCGTGCGTCGGTGATACGGAACCTTGACCAAATAGCGAAGGCGAATCACAAGTGGACCTGGAATCGAAATCGAAACCGAATGGATCTCGGAGCCATCGTCTTCAATTATTTCTGCTTTTTCGGAAAGCACCAGCCAAACTGCTCGGCGGGCAGAGACGATGCTCAGCGGCTCGAATGTTGCGTTGAGAACGAGCGCGCTACGCATGAGTTAACCGCAGCGCCTTTCCCTTGCCCCGCCGGTACTGTCCCAATCTCGGCACCACTCGAGGTAGTCCAAAACATCGGCAATCACCGGAGTCGCCTTTGGGTTTCCGTAATGCGTGATTGCTCGAAATTCCAAATACGCGGGTGACGGCAAGGGAAGAAAGGGCAATGTTCTCCACCAATCGCGTCGAGCAAAACGGAGGCCCTGACGAACCGCCGTCCGCCACAGCCCTGGTCGCTTCGCAATTGCTTTGCAAAGTCGTAGAAAATCGCGCGTGGTCAACATGAGTTCAGTTTGGTTTCGGTTCCTTGGGCAAACCGAGCACCATTTCACCAATTATATTGCGCTGGATCTGTGATGAGCCGGCATAAATTGTTCCGGCACGGGCGTTAAGAAACGTCATCGCCCAACTCATCGAACTATTCGCCACACCTGCGTCATCCGTTCCAAATGAACTTGATGGTCTCCGACCTGTTGGAACCATTGCGTCCGCACCAAGTATGTCGACGGCCAGTTCCGTGATGATCTTGTGATATTCGCTCCAATACAGTTTGGAAATTGCGCCGTCGGGTCCGGGATGATGACCGGCGAGAAATTTTGTAAGTGTTCGCAAGCCCAGATATCGCATGATTTGGACCTTCGAGTAACACCAGGCCAGTCGTTGCCGAATGCGTGGATCATCGGAAACTCCGTATTGCCGAGCCAGTTCCACTAAGCGATCGAATTCCACCTGAAAGCGAATTGGTGCGGTCGCGGCCGATTCCCCACGTTCAAAACCGAGTAGTCCCATTGCCACGGCCCAGCCGTTATTTACCCCACCGACAACGTTTTCCTTGGGGACGACCACATCCGTGTAAAAGACCTCGTTAAATTCGCTTTCGCCCGACAACATCTTGATCGGTCGCACTTCGATTCCTGGCTGTCGCATATCCACAAGGATGAACGAGATCCCCTTGTGTTTTGGAGCGCTTGGATCGGTACGACAGAGAGTAAAAATGTGGTCGGCCATGTGGCCGGACGATGTCCAAATTTTTTGACCGTTTAGCAGCCATTGATCGCCATCCAACTCCGCGCGCAAACCAACATTGCTAAGGTCGCTTCCGGCATTTGGCTCGCTATACCCCTGGCACCAGGTGTCTTGTCCAGAAATGATGCGCGGAAGGTAATGCATTTTTTGCTCTTCGGTACCAAATAACAGCAGCGTATTGCCCAGCATCTGAATGCTAAATACATCGTTTGGAGCACCGGTTGGAACTCCGGCACGGGTGAATTCTTCCGCCACAATTACCTGTTCGAGTGCGGAAAGTCCGCCCCCTCCGTAGGCAACTGGCCAGCCTGTGGCCAGGTATCCCGACGATGCCAAAGTCGCTCGCCATTCCTTGACGAAGTGCTGCAGTTGTGCACCCTCAAGCGAGCCGATCCCGTTCCAGCTAGCGGGTAATTTTTCAGCCAAAAACGCCTGTACTTTTTCTCGGTACTCTTCCGCTTCGGGACTATATGTTGGCTGCATTTAGATCACGCTAGTGCGCGACCGTACTTAGCAACTGCCGCGGCGCCGATCAACGGGGCGGAATCGCCCAAACCGGCGGGAACTACCCGCATTCCAGAAATGAAATCAAGCCGAGCGTGCTCATCGAGTTCTTGTTGCGCGGCCGCAAAGAACGGCGAGCCAAATCCGAGTGCAACCGATCCTCCAACCACTGCCAGGCGGGCGTCCACTATTGCACCAACCGAAGCCAGCGCACGCCCCACCAGTTGCCCAGCGTGTTCGACGACTTGGCGTGTCGCTTGGACGGCCGGCATCCCGGTAAATGCGGCTATTGAACTGCCCGATGCGTGAGCCTCAAGACAGCCCCTTGATCCACACGCGCATTCATGGCCATTGGGTTCAACGATGACATGACCGATGTGGCCAGCATTACCAAGTCGACCTCGCACCAATAATCCATCCAGAATAATCCCACCCCCGATGCCAGTCGATACAACCATGCCAATGACATTTTTCTCACCCACGGCGTGGCCCCGCCACTGCTCACCGAGCACAAAGGCCTGGGCATCGTTGTAGATATAGGTGTCGTAGCCAATGTGTCTACTCAATTTGGATTGCAGCGGAAAATTTCGCCACTCGGGAATATGCAGCGTCGATACAAGCTGTCCGTTCATTGACATTGGACCACCGCAACCGACGCCACAGGCAACGATATTGCAGCTTGTGTTCGCCAGCTGGTGGTCGATTAACGATCTCAGCGCATCCCAGACATCATGTGCCGGTGTTGGCACTTGAGATCGCTCGATAAGTTCGCCGTCGACAGTTACGATGCCGACTGCGAGTTTTGTGCCGCCAACGTCAACGGCAAGAAACGCGTTAGGCGCCGCGGGAGAACTTTTCGCGAATAGTCTGCGCATTGAGTCGCGACGTTCGGAGTGTGGCCGCAATGTCTTGGATACCGGCCTTGCCAATCGCCCGTAACTGACGCTCAATTACAAGAACAAAGAACAGCATGCCGAGGAAACCTACGAACGCAAACATGAAGTGAACCTGAAGTAGGGCCACCGTGGCGACTAGCGAAATCAAAATTCCGAGTATCGCCCAACGAACCTTGCGGGCCGAGTGGCGGTACAGACCGGAGGGCGACACTGCTTGGGCGAATCGCTGATCGGTCTCGAGCTGCTCCTCGATCTGCCGAAGTATTCGTTGTTCGTTATCTGACAATGCCACGTGGACTCCTCATTTACTCCATTCTCGCATGAATTGCCCACTGGGACAACGCAGGCTGCATGATCAATATTCGAATTTATGCAAGGATTGCTTCGGCGCCCCGTAGCGCCAGTTGTAATCCAGCTAGGAGTGATATTGAAGCAGTTGAATCGTCCTCTTCGGGCCCCAGCAGTCAGCCTTGGTGTTGCCTACTTTGCGAGCATCGGTCTACTTGGGGCGCTGCTGGGAAGCACCGCGGACGCATCCACCGCATTTGAAGTTCATTTCAGCAGCGACGCTCAAGTGATTCTCGACGGGATCGGTGGGCTAGGGCTCATATTCACATCGACAATGTTGATTTGGTTGATGATTGCGATGCGCGCGGAGATTACCGACCAGCATCAAAGGACTCGTCGCGACCTGGCCACTGCGTTCGTGCTTGTCTCTGCCGCGGGGCTGCTAGCAGCGGCTGGACAATTACTTACCGTGCCCTTTACGAGGGCGCTTGGTGCAATCACGGGAGATACGGGTATCGAAATCGGTGTTCAGGCCGGCATTGCCCAAGCAGGGTCGGTGACCCTCTTTGTAGCCGTCATTCCCTTGGCGATCGCGGTCGTATTAATTGGAAAGATCGGGCGGAGTACCGGAATTCTTCCGCGGTGGGTTTCTGTCACCGCGTGGATTGTCGCCGTCCTTCTGTTTCTTGGATGGACAGTCGGTCTACTTTTGCCATTCGGTCTGTGGTCTATTGCGCTCGGACTCACATGGAAGCGGCAGGGGCCGGACTCAACACCTAGCTGACTTCCGTCGCGCCGCTGTTGGGTTGTCGCGACGGTCCCCACGGCGAGGAACCAGGTTGGCGATCAGAATTCAGGGTGCTCGCAGGACGAATGGCGCCAGCCCCAAATCGTTCCCGAATCTCATCTATGGCCGAAGTTGCGTCTCGCCATACCGCGTCTAAATCTGCCGCCTCCCCAGCATTAGACCCTTCGTCAAAGAGACTGTCCTGGGCGGCGGGTTCTGAAAAGTTGCGTGTCGAAAACCCAACCAAGCGCACCCCAACCTGCAAATCAATATCGTCCAAGGCCGAGTCGAGCAATCGAAGCATCGCCTGCGCAGACGACAATGGTGACGTTGACGTCCGTGATCTGGTGATGACTCGAAAATCGCTAAATTTCAACTTCAAGGTACAAGTTCGCGGCGAAAGTCCTTCGGCTCGGCACCTTCGTGCAACTGCGTCGGCGAGTCGCACGAGGTTGGTTTGAATTTCATCTCGTCTGTAAATGTCGGCGCTGAACGTTTCTTCGTGACCGATGGATTTGGCTTCGCTGCTGGCAACAACGGGTCGATCATCTTGTGCATTGGCAAGCTCGTGCAAATGTTGACCGCTTGCTTGGCCAACTATGGTTTGCAATGTTTGAACATCGAAGCTGGCCATGTCGCCAACCGTGGCAATTCCCAAGCGCTGTAATTTGCCGAGAGTCACCGGTCCCACTCCCCAAAGCGATTCAACCTTGAGCGGGTGCAGAAATGCGAGCTCGTCGCCAGGGCGAACCTCGACGACTCCTCGCCCAGGTTCAACCGCATCGGCGGTAGGGCGAGGCTTTGCCTCTTTGGATGCAAGTTTGGCGATGAATTTGCTTGGGGCCACTCCGACGCTGCACTCCAACAGCGTTTCATGCCGCACTCGTCGGCGAATATCGTGGGCAATCTCTACCCCACTTCCAAAAAGTCTCAGCGAACCGGATACATCCAAAAATGCCTCGTCTAGCGACAAGCCCTCAACGAGCGGCGTGTACTCGGAAAAAACATCGAACACTTGCGCACTGGCCTCGGAATAGAGTCCTTGATCCCCCGGCAGAAAGACCGCCTGCGGACATCGCCGCTTGGCTTGTGCCGACGACATTGCCGAAAACACTCCAAAGCGGCGCGCTTCGTAGGATGCGGCGGCCACAACCCCTCGTGCGCCACTGCCTCCGACGACCACGGGTTTGCCAATGAGTTCGGGGTGTCGACGCAATTCGACTCCCACATAAAACATGTCCATATCCACATGGAGAATCGTGCGCATTAGGAGGAACGATACCGACCTCTACGATGGTGCCGTGTCGTCTTCCCCAGGGTCTAACCGTTCGCTTTCCGCAATTCCGTCGCCGATATCGCGCGTCGTCGCATTCATAGCGATTCTCGTGGCCGGAATCGCTGGCGCGCTCATTGGTTCGGCGATGATTGATCTGCAGTGCAGCGGCAATTGTGATGTCCCGATCGGAATAGGGCTACTAATTGGAGCCTTAATCGGATCAATCGGCATGAGCATTATTACGGTGTTGGTGTTGCGGGCGGTCGGTGAATGGCGAGAACTCGCCGATGGTCAACCGAATAAAACATGACGGCGACGAATCACTCGCTCGGGTTCGAACTACTCAATGTTGCCTCGACACTTGCGCGCCAAGCCGGAACAATGGCATTGATTGGTCGCCGGGGAGGATTGTCCGAAGTTCAGTCAAAGTCCTCGGTCACCGATATGGTCACCGAATACGATCGTGCCTCCGAATTGCTGGTGTTTGAGGGATTGTTGCGGTCTCGACCAGAGGACACAATTGTCGGAGAGGAAGGGGCATCACACAGCGGATCAAGCGGCATCACCTGGTACATCGACCCCATCGATGGCACAACCAATTTTCTCTATTCGCTCCCGTATTGGGCGGTCTCGATCGGCGCGACCGATGAACACGGAACGCTCGCGGGTGCCGTGTACATCCCGGCAATGGATGAATTGTTCACGGCGGTCCGCGGCTATGGGGCCAAGTTGAATGACTTGCCGATCAGATGCAGTACCACCTCAAGCCTGTCGCACGCCTTGGTCGGTACCGGCTTCAGCTATTCGGCCGGGCGGCGAACCGCGCAGGCCCAACGAATTTCCAGGATGATTCACTTGGTTCGCGATTTTCGTCGATTCGGGGCGGCCTCAATCGACCTTTGTTTTGTCGCTTGTGGACGCCTTGACGCTTACTTTGAAGAGAATCTTGGACCGTGGGACATCGCCGCGGGCGAATTGATTGCCAGAGAGGCCGGATGCCGAAGTGGCAATTTCGCAGGGCAAGAAGTGACTACGGCGCAGCTGCTGGCGTCGGCCCCCGCCCTCTTTGATGACCTGGCTACTCTGATCACCGCGTCAAGCACCGCCGCTGGACAAGAATAACGTCGTGGGCACGCGTGTGTTGACAGTCGAAGACGATGAACGAATTCGTGCGTCGGTAAAACTCGCACTCGAAGATGAGGGTTGGATTGTTGACGAGGCGTCGAGCGGCGAGGAGGCGCTCGTCATTTTCAATCGGGTGCCGGCGGATGTCGTTTTGATTGACATCATGCTGCCGGGAATCGACGGATTCGAACTTTGCCGAAGCATTCGCCAATCAAGCGATGTCCCAATTGTTATGGTCACCGCTCGGGTTGATACTCATGATGTGGTCGCTGGTCTGGAGGCGGGAGCCGATGATTACCTGACGAAGCCCTTTGCACCAAAGGAGTTATCTGCTCGAATCAGAGCGCTTCTCAGGCGCGTTCGACCTTCGGCTCCTGGACATTCGCGACTGACATTCGGGAACTTGGAAATTATCCCAAATGAGGGCAAGGTCCTTCTCGACAATCGTGAAGCACAACTCACCAAGACCGAGTTTCGTCTTTTGTGTGAACTTGCTCACGACCCGGGAGGTGTATTTAGTCGCGAGGTATTGCTCGACAAGGTTTGGGGATACGGATACTTTGGCGATGGTCGATTGGTCGATGTTCATATCCGACGCTTGCGCATGAAGGTCGAGACAGATCCCGCGAATCCGCAACATGTGATTACAGTGCGCGGGCTCGGCTACCGACTTCAGCCGTGACACCTAGCCCTTGGCGGCGACTTCCAAGTATCGGTCTCCGTAATCGCATTCTGATTACGTTTGGGGCCGGTGCGCTTCTCTTGTCGGTAATTCTTGCCTTTACAACGTATGGCATCACGAAGTCGAATCTGGTCAAGCAGCGGGAAACGGCAAGCATTACCCAGGCATACATAAACGCGCGCCGTGTGCAGCGCGACCTGATCATTGATCCAACGAATGTCGGCGAGACTCTAGCCCACCTCGATTCACCAGATCGCTTGCTGTTGTTTCGTAACGCTTGGGGCTCCACCAGTCCGATTTTCGGACCCAATCAGATTCCACCGTTGCTGCAGACCCGCGTGATCGAGGATCTTGTGGCCAGTCGAATGATCATCAAGTACCGCGGCTCGAGTGCACTCATTATCGGGATTCCATTGCCTCAAATTCAGGCTTCCTATTTTGAAATCAATAGCTTGTCCGAAGTTTCCAGCGCCCTGCGCAGCGTTCGCCTGGCGTTATTACTGGCTACCATCTTCACCACGATTGTCGGAATAGGACTCGGGGCATTCGCGTCTCGACGGGTCGTGCGACCACTTGCAAGTGCCGCCCTTGCCGCACGTGCTATTGCCGACGGCCGACTTGACACACGCCTGGGACAAACCGATGACCCCGATCTGCAGCTTTTAACCAATGCGTTTAATGACATGGTTGTCGCGCTACAGCAGCGCGTCGAGCGAGATGCTCGTTTTGCGTCTGATGTGAGCCACGAACTTCGTTCGCCCCTGATGACCTTGTCAGCCTCTGCGGAGGTCATGCTTGCTCGACGAGATGAGCTTCCAGAGCGGTCAAAGGTCGCCCTTGATCTACTGGTTGGAGACGTGATTCGATTTCAGGGTTTGGTCGAGGACTTGTTAGAAATCTCTCGATTTGATGCCGGCGCAGTTCGGCTGCTGAAAGAAAATCTCGTATTGAATGAATTCGTTCGTCAGGCGGTTTCCGTTAGCAGCCTTCCCAACACCGACATAATCTGTGATCCCGAACTGCAAGATGTGGTTATTCGCGGCGATCGTCGTCGGCTTGCCCGAGTCATGGCAAATCTCATCGATAATGCCCGTCTTCACAGCGGCGGGAAAGCGAGCATAATTATTTCGCACGCCGAGCCACTTGATGATCTCGACGAATCGACCGGCAGTGTTTGGATCATCGTGCAAGATGACGGCGAAGGACTCGTTGAAGGCGAACTCGAACTTATCTTTGAACGCTTTTCGCGCGGTGGCGCCGCCGGGAAGCGCGGCGCATCGGAAGGTGCGGGTTTAGGACTCGCGCTAGCGCGAGAGCACGTCACCTTGCATGGCGGTCGTGTGTGGGCCGAACACCGGGGTGACGGAATCTCAGGTGCTCGCTTCATCGTCGAGCTTCCACGCGAGTCACGCTCGGGAGTGATAACCGTATGAACTTAAGACGGTCGACTCAGTCAACTCACCGACTTCGAATTGCTCGATCCATAGCCATTGCGGCGCTGTCATGCCTGTCGCTCAGCGCGTGTGGAATTTCGCCTGACATTCGTCCCCGCAACATCGACCCCGAAAGGCAGGAACTTCTCCTGCCCTCAATTACCCCGATTACGACTTCAGACAGCACCAATCCTTAGCCGACTAGATTTCCTTGCAATGAGTGTTGTCGTGGCGATAGATGCAGGTACAACCGGCGTTCGCTCACGAGTCGTATTTACGGATGGACGTCCTTCGATCTCGGCGTATCGAGAATTCACCCAGTTTTATCCGCAACCGGGATGGATCGAGCACGACGCATTAGAAATTTGGTCGGCGGTTGAAGAAACCTTACGAGATGTCATCGGCCAGGTAAACGAGCCGATTGCAGCAATCGGTGTAACCAACCAGCGAGAAACGATTGTTGCTTGGAATCGTCGTACCGGCATTCCATATCATCGCGCGATCGTGTGGCAGGACCGTCGCACCGCGCGGCGCTGTGAACAACTTGCCGAGTTTTTGCCAATGGTGCGGGGTCGCACGGGTTTGGTCCTGGACCCATACTTTTCGGGATCAAAGGCTGAGTGGTTGCTCGAATCTGGCCAGGTCCCGAACAGCCGTGATCTGGCGCTCGGCACAATTGACTCGTGGATTATTTGGAACCTGACATCGAGTGAAAGTTTTGTGACCGATGCGTCCAACGCGTCGAGAACCATGCTTTTTGACATCCACACCATGCAATGGGATGAAGAGCTATGCAACATCTTCAAGGTGCCTCTAACTGCACTTCCAACTGTCGTGCCCTCGAGCGGTCGATGCGGAGTAACAATTGCGGTTTCGGGAGTTCCGGATGGAATTCCGATCTCCGGAATCGCCGGCGATCAACAAGCGGCCCTTTTCGGTCAGGCATGTTTTGGCCTTGGGAGCGCAAAAAATACTTACGGAACCGGAAGTTTTGTGTTGATGAATGTGGGTGCCACTTGTCCGCCGGTTCGGGAGGGGTTGCTCACCACCGTGGCCTGGGTTCTCGGCGATGGAACGCCGACGTACGCGCTTGAAGGCGCCATATTTGTCACCGGGGCCGCCATTCAATGGTTGCGCGACGGAATCAACATCATCGATGAAGCCGCCGATATTGGTCCGCTCGCCGCCAGCGTTCCAGACGCGGGCGGAGTTATTTTCGTTCCTGCATTCACCGGACTAGGTAGTCCGTGGTGGGATCCCTATGCGCGCGGGACAATTCTTGGCATCACCCGCGGCACTACTCGCGCACACATCGCCCGCGCCGTAATCGAGTCCATCGCTTATCAATCGCGTGATGTGGTGGCGGCCATGACGCAAGCCTCGGGGGTGACCATTCGCGATTTGCGTGTTGACGGAGGAGCTGCGGTGATGAATCTACTGCTCCAACTTCAGGCCGATCTTCTCGGAGTCAACGTGTTACGCCCGCGAGAGCTTGAGGCCACGGCAATGGGGGCGGCTTACCTAGCCGGACTAGCAGAGGATGTTTGGCCATCGCTGGATGCCATTGCCAAGTCGTGGCAGCTCGAAACTGAATTTTGCCCGCGAGGGCTCACTCGCGCTGGGGAATATCTAGACATCGGATACCTCGAGTGGACCCGCGGGGTCGAACGGTCTCGCAATTGGGCGACTAGCTAAACACTTGTGCAATTCGAGGAGCGATAACCTCGGCCATCATCACGACCGGCAGATTCGTTGTCGCCCTGGGTAGCTCCGGCATGATCGAAGCGTCACAAACCCATAGATTGTCGAAGCCAATCAGTTTTCCCGATGTGTCGACCACCGTCAACCGGTCTCCGGTCGACCCCATGCGACATGTGCCGGAGGCGTGGGAATAGTTACCGACGTGACATCGAAGCCAATCATCGAGCTTAGAGTCGGTCATATCTAGAAGCGACATGGCCGGAGTTTGCCGGTCGTCACAAAATACCCCGTGGACTCGACTTCGAACCGATTGGCTCTTCACTAGGTCGAGCAACAATCTCACGGCCTCGCGCATTCGTTGCAGGTCGCCGGGAGCATTCAACAAATTGAAATTCACAGTTGGGAAGATTGCCGGGTCGTCGCCTTTCAAAGTGACTTCGCCGCGAGACTGCACCTGCATGAGGGCAACACTTAGTGCGACAAGATTCGAATCATTGCCGACGCGATTGATGGGAAGCACTTGAATGTCCCCGCTGGATTGACCTGAAGATGTTCGCAAAAGAGTGCCGGTGATCGTCTCACTCGGAATCACGTCGTTCACCGCCAGCGAAAAGGTCACCGCAACATGATCGCTCAGACCCAACCCGATTCCGGCCAGATCAATGTTGCTTCTTCGTAGGATCGCCGGCGAATGAACTGCGCCGGCGCACAGGATTACGGCGCGAGCATCAATCAGTTCTCCATCGTCAAGCTGCACTCCCGACGCGGTTGATCCATCGAAGATAATTCGACTTGCTGTGGAGTTGCTGCGCAGAGTGAAATTAGTGCGTTCACGAGCGGGCGCGACATAAACATCGCTCAATAGCTGCCGTTTCGAGTTTGCAATTGTCAGATGAGCGGCGCCGAATCCGTCCGCCGAGGTGGTGCACAGATCAGAGATAGCCGTGATCCCACGATCCGACGCGGCACCTGAAAGCAGATGATCCGCGGTTCCCCAGCCGGATACCGGAATTTGTTGCAATGAAATTGGCATGTTGCGAAACACCGGACCGACTTGAGACCATGACCAGCCGACGCATCCATGATCTCGCTCCCAACTGTCGTAGTCGGCTGGATGGCCCCACATTCCGACTAAACCATTGACCTTCGAGCTTCCACCAACTCCACGACCCAAAAAGTAAGGCACGACGCCCTGCTCGGCGGTCCTGGTTACTTGAACATTGCGATAGATGCTGCCTGGCACTTCCAGCGCTGCGAGATAGTCGATTCCCTCAATTCGGGAATCGCGTGTCGCCGGGCGATCATCGTCGCCGGCCTCGAGCAACAAAACACTGAGCGACGATCGCTCCGAAAGTCGTCCGGCGATTACCGCCCCGGCTGACCCCGCACCAACGACGATGATTGGGGTTTGAGCCGTCTTCATTTCATACCTCAATCGGGGTCGGCGACTGGGTCTACGATGGTGGCCGAGGGCAGGCCACGTAGATGGGCGATGTCGTTGTAGCGAAGCATGGCCCAGTGACCGCTGCGGATCTCGGCAAATTCGGTGAGCGAGCAATTTTTGGTTCGAATCTCGAATTTTCCGGTCGATGGGGCCCCAACCGTTCGACGCAAGACCGCGTCGACCACCCCACCGTGGCAGGCCACAACAACTGTTTCACCAAAATGTCGACGCGCAAGTGCATCAAAGGATGCGCCGACCCGGGAATGAAATGCCGCGATGGTCTCTCCGCCCGGAAAAAACTCGGCGTTTGGATCTGCTCCCCAATCCGGACGACCATGTCGACGCACAAATTCGTCGTATGTCAGCCCGTCGCACTCCGGGCCGGGATCATGTTCGCCGAATCCGCCGTCGACCGTGACCGCCATCCCACCGAACGCTTGCCGAAGAATTTCCGCGGTTTCAAGGGCGCGTGGGTATGAACTCGAGT
Source organism: Ilumatobacteraceae bacterium (assembly GCA_039916865.1). GTDB lineage: Bacteria > Actinomycetota > Acidimicrobiia > Acidimicrobiales > Ilumatobacteraceae > UBA3006. The sequence continues at coordinate 45,938 of JBDSKN010000015.1, read as the reverse complement.
AGAGGTGATCGGCGGAAATTTCGGCGGTTTCGGTTATTCGATCACGAAGGCGTTGTGCCTGCAATCTACCTAGCTCGGATAAACCGGTGCAGGATCGCGGTCCGCCCAAAATTCTGTTGACGGTGACCTGTGATTCACCGTGGCGCACCAACACCACGCGTGTCAGCGTCATGCAAGTTTCTCGACAAAACTTTCGAGTTGTCGCAGATTGCGACATTCGTAAACTCCGTCTGTGAATGCACCGTACTCACCAACAATTGAGTCACCGGTATCCCAATACGAGCGCGGTTCGGGGTTTAGCCAGTACACATGTCTGGCGCGTTTCTTCATTTCCTTGACAACCCAGGATTGTGGGGCATGGTAGTTGTTCCGAGCGTCGCCAAGTAACAACACCGTTGTCTTTGATGAAATGTCCTTGCCATACCGTTCCCAAAACACATCGAAGGCGTGGCCGTAATCGCTGTGACCATCTACCCACACCACATCGGCTTCCGTATTTACTCGGTGAATCGCCTCGGCGATGTCTTCGGTGACCTTAAAATATGAAGTCACTTCGTCGACACCATCGATGAAAACGAATGACCGCACCTTCGAAAACTGGCCTTGAATCGCATATACAAGCATCAGCGTGAATCTGGCGAACGCGGCGACGCTGCCAGAAATGTCGGCTACCACCATTAGCTCTGGCTTTGCCGGTCGCGGATATCGGAACTTTGGATCTGCGGGCACCCCGCCATATCCCATCGAGTGCCGAATGGTGTTGCGAAAATCGAGCGGACCTTTTCGTCCATGCCGACGCTTGCGGGTCAGACGTGCGGCTAATTTGCGGGTAAGTGGATACAACGCCTTTTTCAAACTCAGCATTTCTTCGCGACTGGCGTGCATAAATTCAACATCTTCCGGTAGCGGTTTGCGCAGGGTCTTGGCCATCGCCTCCGCTCCACGATCTGCTACCAGTCTTCGCCGAATTTCTGCTTCTACCTCTTGTTTGAAACTTTCAATCCTCGATTGATACTCGTCTTTTTCCAAACGTTCCTCGAGTTTGGTGAGTTCCTGCTGAGCAAGATCGCGATTTGCTTGCATAAGTTTTTCCAGCATGTTGTCAAGATCGAGATTGCGAAGGGTTCGGTACAAGTAATACGTGCCGCCAACTGGACGACCGGGCTCCATCCCGGCAAATCGCTGCACGGATTGTCGGGCTAGGGCTCGCATCATTGCCTGGTCACCGCGCATCAATGCCCTCATCAACATCGCGGCGATTTCTTCAGGAGTCATCGAATCCATGCCTCCGCCGGCCGATCCCTTTCCTTCGCCCATTCGCTCCTGTTCCTGTGCCTCTCGCCAAAGTTCGGCATCGGTGGCATTTGGATCATCCGAAAGGTTGTATTCGGCACCTCGCAATGAGAAATAGACCTCAAATATGGTTTCAAAGGCGCGCCAGTGTGAATTGCTTTTGACCAATGTCGCGCCGAGCGCGTATTTGAAAGCCTGCCGATCCTCGATCGGAATCTCCTTGACAGCCTCCATCGCATCCAGGTTTTCGGTGAGGCTTACTGGAAGCCCGGCGTTGCGCAACTCAACAATGAAACCCGACAGCAGATCGAGCACGGTCGGGGACCTATCTCACTTGTCGACCGACAATTCCTTGGCCGCCTTGGCGATGTCGGTCTGGTACTTGAGCAGTACGTGGAGGGTGTCTTTTGCTTCTTGAGCGTCAATGTGTTCGATACCCAGCAACATCAGAGTTCTTGCCCAGTCAAGGGTCTCGCTAACCGATGGAGCCTTCTTCAAATCCAACTGGCGAATGCTGCGGACAATTCGGGCGATCTGATCGGCGAGATTTTGCGAAATGTCTGGAACTTTAGTAAGAACGATTTCTTTTTCTCGCTCCAAGTCCGGGTAGTCGACATGCAAATACAGGCAGCGTCGCTTCAGTGCTTCCGATAATTCGCGCGTGTTATTCGACGTAAGAAATACCATCGGTATTTGCTTGGCGATGATCGTGCCGAGCTCGGGAATCGATACCTGATATTCGGAGAGAACTTCCAGCAACAGCGCTTCAGTTTCAACTTCAACTCGATCGACTTCGTCGATGAGAAGCACCACCGGCTCGGTGCTACTAATCGCCTCGAGCAACGGCCTGGTGAGTAGAAACTCCTCACTGAAGATGTCGTCATGGACTTCCGACCAAGCATCACTATTTTTGTCGGCCTGTATGCGAAGAAGCTGCTTCTTATAATTCCATTCATACAGGGCCTTTGACTCGTCCAGACCCTCGTAGCACTGCAATCGAATCAACCGTGAACCCGTGAGTTCGGCAACGCTCTTGGCAAGTTGAGTTTTCCCCGTTCCCGCAGGGCCTTCGACGAGCACAGGTTTGCCAAGTCGCTGAGCGAGAAATACGACGCCGGCAATTCCCTCGTCGGCAAGGTAATGGACCGCCTTTAGCCCGTCGCGAACAGTTTGCACTGATTCAAAGCGTGTTCCCATCGGTGCAACTCTAGCGTTCGATGTGACATTGATATCTACCGAACAGCGTACGATAGAGATGAACATGTCAGAGTTTCGTTCATCGCTTCAACCTGAGCCCGGCTTGATGCGGTCCAATTTCACAGTTGCAACTGGAACCGCGTTGTCGCGCGTGACTGGATTAATTCGCATTGTCGTTTTTGGCATCGTGATCGGTCAAACTGCACTCGCGGATGCATTTGATGCGGCCAATAACGCCCCGAATGCCGTCTATGAACTGCTCATTGGTGGAGTCCTTTCGGCGAGTCTCGTGCCACTTTTCATTCGGTATTTAGAAGATGAAGATCACGAGGCCAGCGAGGCGGTTATCAGCGTCACACTCGTATTTCTTGTGGCGTGCACAGTTCTCGCGGTGCTGGCAGCGCCACTTATATTCCGAGTCTTTTCGCTGAACCCAGCATCAAATATCGATGTCGAGCAATTTCGCCGTGCCGGTACTTTGCTTGCCCGCGTATTTCTCTTACAAATCTTTTTTTACGGAGTCAGTGCGCTGGCTTCGGCCGTGCTTAACGCTCGGCGGCGTTTTTTTGCCGCGGCATGGTCGCCAGTCCTGGCCAACTGTGTGACCATTGGTTTTCTACTTCTTCTTCCGCTAACAACATCCGATTCACCGCCGTCCCTATTCGATGTGTTGAACCGTTCTGCATTTAAGTGGCTACTCGGCCTTGGGTCGACCTTGGGAGTCGCAGCCATGGCATTGGTGATGGTCATTGCCGTTCGGCGCAGCGGGGTCGTGTTTCGATTCAGGCCACGTTTTCGGCACCCAGCGGTTTGCCAACTGTTCCGACTTTCGCTGTGGACATTTGGCTATGTGGTTGCCAATCAAATTGCACTAGTCGTGATCAAGAACCTCGCCGAACCGGGCAGCGGAAATGTCGACGCCTACGCCAAGGCGATGATTCTTCTTCAATTGCCACATGGCCTCCTGGCGGTTTCGATCGCCACAACATTTCTCCCCGATCTGGCACGACTGGCCTCTCGAAACGACTCGGCTGGGTTCTCCCGGAGAATGACTTCCGGAATTCGACTCACCGCATTGCTCACCTTTCCGGCCGCCGTCGGTCTCCTGGTGCTGAGCCGACCAATCATCGGAGTGGTATTGCAGCACGGCAATTTCACCGCCGTCGCAGGAGTCAACACGGGCCGGGCACTTACCGGACTATCACTTGGCCTAATCGGATTTTCGCTCTATCTCTTTGTGCTTCGCGGGTTTTATTCCCAAAACGACACCCGCACCCCTTTCTTCATCAATCTCGGCGAAAACGCTTTGAATATTGTCTTCGCTTTTGCTCTAGTGGGCCGCTATGGAGTCCTTGGCCTGGGATTGGCATTTTCAATGGCATATTTAATTTCCGCGGTTGTAGCCCTCTTTGTTCTCCACAGAAAGACTCCAGCATTTAAATTCATCGCCGCACTTGGTTCGCTCTGGGGCATCGGCCTCGCCGCCGGACTAATGGCCGCGACCGTGGCAATCTCGACGAGTTTCTTTGGATCCGATGCAGGCGCGGGCGCGATTCTCAAGGTAGCCGTGGGGGTGGTTGTCGGTTGCCTGAGCTATGCGCTATTGCTCAAACTCTTCAACGTCGAGGAGCTGCAGAAATTCAGATTTCAGAAATTTGACAGGTCATCAATCGACAAGCACGACTAGGTCATCGCGGTGAACAAGTTCGTGTGGCACACCTTCTGGTAGATCACTGCTTTGGCAGCCGGCGGCGGCGCTCGCCTGAATGACGTCGACGCTTACCATTCCGCGCGCAAACACTCGCCCTTCGACATCGGAGATCTCGACGGTGTCGCCTTCCGCAAAATCTCCGTGGACCTCAATGACCCCCGCGTGAAGTAGCGAGGTATTTCGTTCGGTGAGCGCGGTTTTGGCACCCGTATCCACGACGATGACACCGGCGTTATGGGCGGCGAAGGCGATCCATAATTTGCGCGCCGACAATTGTCTGTCATGGGGAAGGAATTGTGTACCGGCACCCTTCACTTGCGACAGTGCTTGGACAAGCACATCTTGTCGTTTTGCATCGGCAATTACGGCACGCACTCCGGACCAAGAGGCAATTCGCGCAGCAGCCAATTTGGACGCCATACCTCCACTGCCCCGAGCCGTCGACGAGGAACCTGCATTGACTGAAAGCAGCGGGTCGTCGGCATTCACTTGATCGATGAACTTCGCATCCGGATCGATATTTGGATCTGAGGTGTATAGACCGGCGATATCGGTCAGCAAGATCAGAACATCGGCAACAACATTGTGTGCGACCAGAGCGGCGATTCGATCGTTGTCGCCATATCTAATTTCGTCACTAGCGATTGCGTCATTTTCATTAATCACCGGCACACAGCCAAGTTCGAGTAAGCGGCCCAGAGTGTCGCGTGCATGCAGGTATTGATGTCGATTAATGAAGTCGTTAGGAACCAGCAACACTTGGGCCCCCACGAGCCCGTACCCGTGAAGTTGCTGATTGTATTCCTGCATCAGACGGCTTTGCCCGACGGCGGCCAACGCTTGCAGCGTGAGGGTGTCGCTTGGCCGCTGTGTCATTCCGAGGGCGGCAACCCCTCCGGCAACTGCTCCTGAGCTAACGATTAGAACTTCGTGCCCGTCCCCGCGCAATTGTGCAACCTGTCGACAGAGATCGGCAATCGTCGATTGCTGAATTCGGCCGTCCACATCGGTTACCGATGAAGTACCAATTTTTACGACTATGCGCATGGTTACTGCTCCGGCACATAGTCAAAGCTGAATTCACCTATCCAGACAACGGCACCGTCCCCTGCCCCGGCTCGCACGAGCAATCGCGGGACACCCAAATTTTTCAATCTCTCATCGATGTAGTTGAGTGCGTCGGGAGTATGCACGTCGTTTAATGCCACGGCCCGCTCTACTGCACGGCCCTTAAGTCGAAACTCATTGTCGGCAATTCTCTCCACATGGGTTCCTTCTGGCTCTGGTCGAATAACGACCGGAGACTGAAGCGGAGGCTCGCTTTGGCGCGCTTGTTTGACCAACTCGGCCAATTTTCCAAGCACCGGTCGCACCCCATCGCCGGTGACGGCCGAAATTCGATCTCCGGACCAATCTGAGTTCAATTGTGGATCGGCTGCATCAACCTTTGTCCCGACAATCAATCGCGGACGATCGAGCAGCTCTGGTTTATACGCCTGCAATTCATGCAACAAAATCTCGAGCTGGCGCGTCGCCGAAATTCCATCCATCGGTGCCAGGTCAAGCAATACGCACAGCACTCGGGCTCGTTCAATGTGACGAAGGAATTGATGACCTAAACCCTTGCCGTCACTCGCACCTTCGATGATTCCAGGAATATCGGCGAGTATGAATTCGGTTGTGTTGTCAAGTCGGACAACTCCGAGATGTGGCTCAAGTGTGGTGAACGGGTAGTTGGCGATTTTGGGCTTAGCCGCCGAAACCGCGCTGATGAAGGTACTTTTGCCCGAATTGGGGAACCCGACCAGTGCTACATCGGCCATTAGTTTCAGTTCCAATTTTAGCCATCGTTCCAGCCCGTGTTCGCCTTGCTCGGCGAACTTTGGCGCCCGACGACGGTTCGATAAGAAACGCGCGTTTCCTCGTCCACCTTGACCACCCGGGGCGCATAACCATCTTGAACCGTGAACCGGTAGATCCGCGAGAGTCTCTGCCGTGTACATGTCCTTGACAACTGTCCCCTCCGGCACATGAATCTCGAGATCTTTGCCCCGTCGGCCGTGCAGGTCCTTGCCCATACCGTGGACACCGTCGCTTGCACGCCGATGGGGATGATCCCTGAATGCCAGCAGCGAGGCGACATTGTGATCAGCCACAAGCCACACCGAACCACCGTTGCCGCCGTCGCCTCCATTGGGGCCGCCAAATGCAACCGGGCCCTCCCGCCGAAAACTTACGCAGCCAGCTCCACCGTCGCCACCGAGAACATTGAGTTGGGCTTCATCAACAAAAACGCTCATATGGATTTTTCAGGATACTGCCCGCACTGCACCTCACGCTCCACGTATCGTGATGCCATGGGTGATCGCCAAGTGCATTCTCGAATCGAATCTTGGGCCGAAACGATGCACGGAAATGACAGCGAATCCGAAATTCGACTCGCGCATCAAGACTCTTGGGCTGGCCCCGGCGCGACGCACCTCATCGATCGGGCTCGACGGGAAGAATCCGAGGAAAATCACCTCTCGCCACTTGCCACCCGCTCATTTGCATCCGGCAACCGTGCCCAAGATGAAGAACCGGACCCCTTCCGCACTTGTTTCGAGCGTGATCGCGATCGCATTTTGCATGCCGCGGCATTTCGTCGCCTCGCCGGTAAGACGCAGGTTTTCGTTTTCCCACAAGATCATCAACGCACCCGTCTTACTCATGCCTTAGAAGTTGCCCAAGTTGCAACCGCATTGTCGCGCTCGCTTGGTCTCAATGTTTCGCTCACCGAGGCAATTGCGCTTGGTCACGACTGCGGCCATGGGCCCGGCGGACATGCCAGCGAAGACGCGCTATCTCAATTTGTTAAAAACGGATTCGATCATGCCGTGTGGGGTGCCGATGTCACACTTTCATCGCTCAATTTGTGCGCTGAAACATTGGACGGAATACGCAATCATTCCTGGTCTCGACCCGCTCCCAGTACGCCGGAGGGCGAAGTCGTCTCATGGGCGGATCGTATCGCCTATGTCTGCCACGACTTCGAAGATGCGGCAGCGGCTGGCATCGTCTCACCCGAACAGTTACCCTCCGAAATTAGGTTGCAGTGCGGAATTAGTCGCAGCAGCCAATTGCGATCATTCATTTCAGCGGTGATTGCTGCCACAGCCTCTACCGGCTTCATCGGTATGGCACCTAGCACTGCAGATGCGCTGGCGCAGTTTCGAAAGTTTAACTATGAAAAAATCTATATGCGTGAGGCATCAAGAAATCAAGCATCGACCGTGATCAGCCTGCTGCGAGCCCTAGTCGAGCACTACATCAAGCATCCCCACTTAATTGGAGAAACAGGCGAAGCGCAAACCTTGGGTCACGACATAGTCCACGATGCCGTGGCATACGTGGGCGGAATGACCGATCGCTTTGCTTGCCGACAAGGGGTTGCCCTACTCGGCTGGAACGACTCGCAACTCCCGCAGGGAATCGATACGAACTAACTTGATTCGCAGTTAGCTAGGCGCCACAACATCGACGACCCTACGGCCACGACGTTCACCAAATTTTACGTTCCCGGCGGCCAGAGCAAATAAAGTGTCGTCTTTGCCGATGCCAACATTATTTCCGGGATGCACCTTTGTGCCGCGCTGACGAATCAGGATCGTGCCCGCGGTGATTAACGTTCCGTCGAATACCTTGACCCCCAATCGCTGCGCGTTGGAGTCGCGACCATTGCGTGTTGAGCCGCCGCCCTTTGTCTTTGACATCAATTAGCCTTTCGCGATGTCGGTAATTTCGATTACCGAATACTTCTGACGATGACCAAAACGACGACGCTGATTCGTTTTGTTCTTGTAGGTAAATCCATCGATCTTTGGTCCCGCCGCCTTGCCGACTACTTTGGCGGTAACCGAAGACTTAGATAACTGATCCGGAGTTGAAAGCACGCTCGATCCGTCGACAACAAGCACCGGGGTAAAGCGAACCACGGCACCTTCGGCAATATCTAGAAGCTCAACTTGGACCTGTTGACCCTTGGAGACCTTCTCTTGCTTGCCACCTGTTGCAATCACTGCGTACATAACGGTTTCTTATCCTATCGGTGAGTAGTCAAATTGGGCTATTAAATGATACGGCAACGAAATCTAGTCGAGCATCGACAGGTCCATCAGGACACCGCGACCCTCGCATGTTTCACAGATGTCGGTGAAACTGGTCAGCAAACCCTCCCCGATCCGCTTTCGCGTCATCTCGACCAACCCCAGGTCGGAGATCTCGAAGACCTGGGTACGAGTTTTGTCACGACCCAATGCGTCGCGGAAGGCATCGAGCACTTTGCGTCGATTTTCGCGGATTTCCATGTCAATGAAGTCGATGACGATAATGCCGCCTATGTCTCGAAGGCGCAATTGCCGAGCAATTTCGTCGGCGGCCTCCAAGTTGTTGTGGTACACCGTTTCTTCAAGATTCGATTTTCCGACATTCTTGCCCGTGTTCACATCGATAACGGTGAGTGCCTCGGTGTGCTCAATAATCAGGGAACCTCCCGAAGGCAGCCAAACCTTTGGTTCCAATGCTTTGCGCAACTGTTCGTGCACCCGATAGTGCTCGAACATCGGGAGTCCGACTTTGGCAGCATCGTAAAACTCGACGCGATCTGCAAACTCGGGATTGAACGCCTGGATGTAGTCGCGAACTTCGATGTACAAAGCCTCGTCGTCTATGGTCACCCCGCGATAGTCGCTACTGAATTCTTCGCGAATCACACGAACGGCCAATGGTGGTTCGCGGTATAACAAAGTCGGCGAATTGGCCTTCTTTGCCTTTTCCTTGATGACTTCCCACTGGGCAAGCAATCGTTTCAGATCGGTGTCAAGTTCGTGCTCTGTGGCATGGACAGATGCGGTGCGAACAATAATTCCGTGTTCCTCCGGTTTAATTCGGTCAAGAATCGCCCGGAGTCGACGTCGCTCGTTGTCGGGAAGTCGCTTAGAAATTCCATACGTTCGCGAGTCTGGAATCAACACGACAAATCTTCCGGGCAGGGAAACCTCTTGAGTCAACCTGCCGCCCTTGGCCCCAATCGGATTTTTGGTGACCTGACATAAAATGAGTTGACGTGCCTTTAGAACTTGCTCGATTCGAGGATCGGGTCCTTGCTCGACAACGTCTTCCTTGTCGAACTGCACATCTCCGCGATAAAGCACCGCATTCTTGGGAGTCCCGATGTCGACAAAAGCTGCTTCCATCCCCGGCAATACGTTTTGCACACGCCCCAGGTAGATATTTCCGTGAATTTGCTCGTCATCGTCTGCTGGACGACTTACATAGTGTTCGATGAGGCTTCGCCCCTCCAGCATTGCCACCTGCGTAAACTCCGGGCGCACTTGCACACACATGAAATATCGCCCGAGAGGCCGACCGTTGCGTTCTTTCCCACGACGACGCTCAATGAGATCGGCGTCCGTGTTGGTTGAAACACTTTCGTTATCGGTGCGCTCGGCCCGACCACGACGATTTCGACCACCTCGTCGATTTCCACGCCGAACTTTCGGCTTGGCGCGCGAACCAGAGGGCTGATCGCCATTGTGAACCGATGGCGTCGGAGTCGCATTTGGCAATACTTGGATTGCAGGGGCAGGACGTGTGTCCCCGATTTGGGGCTTGCGCACAAGTGCATCTGCCCCGGCTTCTAGGTTGTACATTTTGGCCTCTTTCGGCGGATCTGGTAGCTCGATCGGGTTCGAGCGATTTCGGTTGCTTCCGCCACGATGTCCGCGACGCCGTTTGCGTGTCGCAATTTCACTCTCGCTTGGGGCAACCTGCGGGATCATCGATGGCTGCTCGGGGCTGGGCGCCCCTGCGCTCATATCACTCATTGACTTCTCGTTTCCTGTAATCCGATGACCTTGAGGATGCGACCATGACGCACCCTTACTGTCATCTCCGCGCAGCGCTCGCGAAACCGTAGTTTCGGCGGTGCACTATCGCGTCATCAACCTGTGGTTCGGTATCTGTACCCGACCCTGCTATCAGGATATCGCCAACATCGACCACATTCGGTGACCTATTCGAGTCGTCGCATATGGATACTCTGGACCATTCCGATAAGTATCGCCGACGACACCAGGTGAGAACCCCCATACGATATGAACGGAAGTGGTAGACCGCTGACCGGGGTGAGGCCAAGTGTCATTCCGATGTTTTGAAAAATTTGCCACGCCAGCATCGTGAAAATCCCTGCCGCAAGTAAGAGTCCAAGTCGGTCTCGAGCCAGCTGGGCAATCCGCCACGTTCGCCACAGGACCACTCCAAACAGTCCGAGCACCACTCCGCCCCCGAGCATTCCAAATTGTTCGGCAATTGCGGAAAATGGAAAGTCGGTGAATTGAACGGGTATGAACGCGCCGTTGGTTAATGGACCATTCAGGTAGCCCTTGCCGAAGAATCCTCCGGTCGAAACTGCGCGCTTGGCAAATCTCACTTGAAGGAGAATTCGGTCCAACGCGCTGTCCCGCGAGTTTTGGTTTAGCCAGGCCTCAATTCGTGCTAATTGATATCCACCAACCACTCCCCCGATTACGGTTCCGACCACCGTCAAAATTGACATCGCAGTTATCAGGGCCAGGTACCTTCGCTTGGCGCCGGCGACAAACAGCACACCAGCGACCCCGGCGACGATTACCGAGGCCGAGCCAAGGTCGGGCTGCAACAGAATTAATCCAATTGGTGCGCCAAGAATATAAAGCGACATCACAAATTGGTGATAATTGATTCGACCTTCCATTGTGTCGGAAAGGTAGGCGGCAATTGTCAGCAAGACGACAGGTTTCGCCGCTTCTGCTGGCTGCACCGAGAAATAACCAAAGTCAAATGACAGTCGGGCCCCTCCCTTTACCGCACCGGCAACTAATACCAACAGAAGGGCAACTAATACGGCGCCGTAAATGAAAATCACTCTGCCACGAAGCCATTCGTGTCCTATCGCCATGATCAGGATCATCACTAGTGTGGCAATAATTGCAAAAGCAACCTGTCGTTGGACATAGATGAACGGATCAAAACCCTGATTGATGAGTCGTTGGCGGGTCGCCGAGTACGTGTTGAACATTCCGATGATGCCAAGAGCAATTACTGCGCCAAGGAGTAGCCAATCAATGTTGCGGAATGGATCGGCAAAGCTTCCGGCAAATGTCCTATTACTTGACCCTTGTCGTCGCATCGCCAACAATGCACCTGACGGCTTGAACATCAGTCGCGACTTTCCGAACCCAAACCCGCCAGACACAGCGGGTTACGCAAACTCGATGGTGGGGCGGCCACGGCCGAATTGAGATTGAGCGGATCGGCCGGGACAACTGGGTCTAGTCGATACTCGCCAGCCAATGCTGTAAACAGACATTTAATAACTGGCGCAGCCGCCTGCGATCCATAGCCAGACTTTTCTAAATATGCATATGCGGCATATGGCATAGCCGGATCGAGGCTGAACGCACCGAAAGCCGACGAGTCATTCCACGGCAGGTTGCCGAATCCTTGGGCGGTTCCGGTCTTCCCGGCAATTGGCAAAATCTTGTATGGGTAACCCCGAAACAGATTCTCACCGGTGGTCTTGTGGTAGTAACCGAAAGTCACGCCCGGTCCGGTGATGACTCGCGTCAGTCCCTTTACGATCGGATCCCGACGATCGCCGGACATATCAAGAATGCGAACTGGTTTTAACTGGTCGAATCGCTCAGTTACTGAACCAATATTTAGATCTGCAACTCCCGGTGAAGCATCCGGCGTGCCGGGCGACAATATCCTCTGGACGACATGAGGCTGGAATAATTTTCCGGAATTTGCTAATACCGCAAATGCGGAGGCCACCTGGAGCGGAGTTGCCGACAAAAGTCCTTGACCAATGGCAAAGAGAATCTGGTCACCTACGAAGTAGGCCTGACCGGACTCCTTCGAAATGGCCCCCAAGTCAGCCATTCGTCGCTTGAGCGCCTTACTGGGAATCGTGCCCGAATACTCATACGGAAGGTCGACATTGGTTGGCGATCCAAATCCAAACAGCCGAACCTGCTGTTCGAGAATCGCTTGATACCCTCGCTCGGTGAGAATCTGTTCTCCGATCTTGTAAAAAAACGAGTCGCTGGAAACAGCCAGCGCCTCCTCGACGGTAACGGTTCCGTATCTGCACGGTTGGTTGGTGGCTCTACAGGTTGCGTTTCGAAAAACGCACTTCACCCCCTGTTGACATCGATCATTAGGAATACTTTCTAATTTGTACGTGCCCTCGTCTCGAAATGTATATTTCGATCCTCCGGGTAACTGACCCGTGTTGAGCGCTGCATAGGCGACGAATGGCTTGAACGACGACCCTAAGTTGTAGCGACCCGATACTGCACGATTAACAAGTATTGACAAGTCGGGATCATCCGTCTGGGGAAATATCTGGGCGTATTTATTATTCGTAATCACCGAACCGAACCAGCGATTGTCAAATCGCGGATAGGACGCCATCGCAACTATTTGTCCATTTTCTTGGTTGAGCAGTACCACCGAGCCTGCCGGCGCTTTGTAATACGTGATCTCCGGATATTGCGGATCCGGTGTGCCATCGGGCAAATTCACCGTGGCCGCCTCAACTCGTCGGCGAAGCCCCAACTGAGTTTCAAGCGCTTGTTCGGCGAATTGCTGAATCGAAAGATCGATTGACAATTGAAGGTCATTGCCGATGACGGGTTCAACCCGTTCAAGAATTCGAAGGACATTACCTTGCGCGTCGACCTCGAATCGTATGTATCCCGGCTTTCCTCTCAATATCGTTTCATACGATTGCTCGACGCCATATTGACCAACTCGTTCATTGGGGTCGTAGCCAACCGAGCGGTAATACGCAAGATTGTTGGGCAAAATTGCGCCCAAGTATCCAACGATGTGACTGCCCAACGCGCCATACGGGTAATTTCGTCGATACTCCTCGCGGACAAACACGCCGGGGAAATCCTCGGTGCGCTCCGCCAAAAACAGCGCCGTATCCTCGGATACATCTTCCTTAAGCGGAAGTGCCTCTAAGGGTCCGAATCGTTGGTCGTCGAATCGCTTGTACAACAGATCAAGCGGTAAACCCAGCGGCCCGGATAGGCGTTGGAACATCGCCAACCTGTCGACCGGATCGCTGATAACACTTCGATCAATCGTCACCGTGAGGATGCGCTTGTTGGCGGCCAGTACTCGCCCGGTCACATCAAAAATTCGTCCCCGCTCTCCCAACAGCTTGATGGTGCGCGTCCGAACCGCGAGCACGATGGACTCGGTTGACTCCGCCTCGACTGCCTGCAAGACCCACATTCGAACGGTCAGCAAACTCATCAACAACAGGGCCGTCACGCCAAGTGCCACTAGGCGCTTAGATCGCGTTGGTGTGGCCACTTATGTACTTGCCGTTTCATGAAGCGTCCACCGAGATAGGGGAACCAGAAGTAGCGCCAGAACGCCTGCGAACAGTGCCACAACCGCAGCGATCCACAAGACATGCGAATTCAACCAACCATCCAAACCGACCGTCGCGAGGGCTACCGGGAACATGCTTTCCCCGAATGCGCTCACGACGACGACGACAATTATTCGACTCCACCAAGTCGGTTCTCGGAGAAAAAACGGCAAGAGTCCGGCCAGGTATCCGGCACTTCCTATTACCAGAGAAGCCAATCCAAACGGAGTGGCGAGCACGCAGTCATACATTGCGCCGACCACCAGCCCCGTGATTGCCCCGACCTCGGATCCGTGCACAGTGCCGGTGCTCACCGCAAATATCAGGACCAACGGCAACATCACTCCGAACGGCCGCAACTGACTGAAGAGAGTCGTTTGCAGTCCAAGCAAGACAAGTGCGACGAGCACCAGTCGCGTCCATCGATTAGAGGCGACCTGCAGGATTCGGTTCACGGAGTCACAAGTTCCGTAATCGGTTGATAGAGCAAGACTCGAAGGAACGAGAGATTTGACAGGTCTGTGACTAATTCGATTTCCAAAATCGGACCAGCGGTCCCCAGACGCCGCACAACTCGGGACACCGTGCCGATAACGATGTCGGGGGGCGCTAAACTCGTCGATCCCCCGGCGCTCACGATCGGTGCACCCACATTGATCTCGCCAAAGCGAGTATCAGCGGAAATAAATCTGACAGTCGGAGCATGTGACGGGCCCTGCCCCTCAAGGATCCCTGTTTCGCGGACGGCCAGAGTTCCGCTGCTGGGAATCGTGAGCGTCGTGATTCCCGACGGCGCAGATGGAATTGTCGTTGCGCCCGGCGTAAACCCTGGGATGGTCGACACCACCACCGGTTTTGCGATCGTGGTCGTCGTGGTTTGCGGCACCGTGATTTTCGTCGCGATCCCTTCTCCCGGTACCGTCGAAGATGTCGTCGATTCGGGCACGCTTCCCACCTTTACCGACAGCGCGTATTCTGGATCGCTGATCAACATGACGACAGCTCGATTTGGAAATACTTGGGTAATCCGACCGATGAGACCGGCCGCATTCAATACCGGCATGCCGACACGAATTCCGCTTTCGCTGCCTTGATTGATTTCAACACTTTGTGAAAAGTTTGAAGGCGAATCACCGATCACTTGCGCTGTTACCGAATTAATTCCTGCAAGAGTCGGCAATCCATTGAGCGCTAGCAATTCCTGAGATAACCTCACAGAGGCCGCCGCCGCCACCGCGGCGCCTTCCTGCTGGGCAATTTTTTCGCGCAGCAACCTGTTTTCGGACTTGACATCGTCGTAATGAGTAATTCCGTACCACGCATTGCTTGCTGGCCGAGTCACAACTCGAACCACGCCTTCTATCGGCCGAAAGATGGTGGCAAACGCCGAACGAACTGTCGCCGTGGCCGAACTGCCCTGCAGATCCAGCGTCAACAAAATGATCGATGTCAAAGCGAGCAATACAATTGCTCGGCGTCGATTTATGGTTAATCCGGACACAATCTCTCGAGTCGACCTACTCGAGAACGGTCTGCGCAGTCAGACCCTTCATGGCTTCAATGTTGTCGAGGGTGAGCCCAGCTCCGAGGACTACCGAATACAGCGGTTCGGGCGCCAGATAAGCGTGTATTCCAGTTTCAAAGGTTGCTCTCTCGGCAAGTCCAGCCAAAAGCGATCCCCCGCCCGAGAGCACGAGTCCCTGTCCGATTATGTCGGCGGCTAGTTCGGGTGGCGTTCGCTCAAGGGTCATCTTGATTGCGTCAATTATTGCCGTCACGGGCTCATCCAGTGCGGCGCGCACATCGTTGGTGGTAATTGCTTGGGTTCGTGGCAATCCTGTTCCAACGTCCCGTCCACCAACATCGGCGGTGATTTCTTCAGCTAGAGGCCACGCAGAGCCGATCTGAATCTTCACTTCTTCGGCGGTGTTGTCCCCAATATCCAAATTGAATTCTTTGCGAAACATCGCCACAATTGCATCGTTCATCTCATCGCCTGCGACACGAGCAGAATGGGCCGTCACGATTCCGCCCATTGAAATTACCGCTACTTCGGTGGTACCACCGCCGATATCGACAATCATATTTGCGCTCGGCAAATGCACCGGAAGCCCTGCTCCGATTGCCGCCGCCATCGGCTCCTCAATGATGTATACCGGTCGCCGGGCGCCGGCAAACTGGGCCGCATCTTGCACGGCTCGGCGCTCGACGCCGGTTACTTCGGATGGCACACAAATAATCATTCGCGGTTTATTCCATCTACTCGAATGCACCTTCTGAATGAAATATCGCAACATTTTTTCACAGATTGCAAAGTCTGCAATTACTCCATCTTTCAGTGGCCTGACGATTCGAATATTCTTGGGGGCCCTTCCCCACATCCTCTTGGCCTCCAGTCCAACGGCGACAAGCTGGCCGGTCTGATTGTCAATCGCAACAGTGGATGGCTCATCAAGGACGATTCCCTCGCCCTTCACGTACACCAGGGTGTTCGCCGTACCCAAATCGATCGCGATATCGCGACCTAGAGATAGAGCGTTACCACGAACCATTTTGAATTCTCCTTGACGCCGATCGTGAACGATCGCGCCACATAGGTGTTGTAATTCTACTTAAGATTCGGAAAGAAGATTCCGATCTCGCGCTCGGCCGAGTCGGCCGAATCACTTCCATGGACAAGGTTTTCGGTAAAAATGGTGCCAAGATCGGCTCGGATAGTTCCTGGTGAAGCATCCCGGGGATTGGTAGCGCCCATCATTGAACGAACAATCTGCCAAGTGTCGTCGGGGCCCTCCACCACAACGGCAACAATCGGTCCCCTCGACATGAAAGCGACAAGATCTTTATAAAAATTCTTACCTTTGTGTTCCTCGTAATGTCTTTCGAGAATCTTTGCATCTAATTTCCGATGTTCAAGTGCGGCAATGGTGAGACCCTTGTTTTCAAAGCGCGAAATTATCTCGCCGACCAGTCCTCGCTCGACGGCATCCGGCTTGAGAAGTACGAGAGTTCGATTTGTCACTCGCTAAATGCTACTGGAGTTTCGTAAATATGTGCGCGCAGCACCCACCACATACAGCGATCCAGCAACAAGTAACGCATCTTCCTTTTTTGCGAACGCCAATGCACGTTCGCAGGCTTGCGCAACCGAATCAACAGTTTCGACATCATCACAACCCATTGCACGCGCTGCTTGTGCAATCGTTTCAGCCGATAACCCTCGCGGAGATGGCGCGGTGCAACACACAACAAGTTCAAAATCGTCGGCGCGCAAAGCCGAGAGCATCGATCCCGGTTCGCGACTTTTCAACATTCCAACGATCAGAACTCGGCGCCCCTGGGGGTCGAAGTCCTCGAAGAAAACCTGGGCACAAACTTCGGCGCCGGCGGGATTGTGTGCCCCATCAATTATTACTAGCGGTTGGCGACCCATTACTTCAAAGCGTCCGGGCATGTCCACATTGGCAAATCCCTCGCTGACAATTTCACGCGATAACGGGGAGTCGAAGAATTCCTCGACCGCCATGATTGAAATCGATCCGTTGTCGCCCTGATATCGACCGTTTAGTGGCAGGACGAGTTCGTTATAAATTCCTCGCGGAGTTCGCACATCGATCAGGCGCCCACCGACCGCTAACTGATTGTCGATACAGTCAAAGTCATCGCCCCGAAGAAGCACGCGTGTCGCTCCGGCCGAACTCCATATTGGTCGCAGCTCGGGATTTGTATCGCCAACGACGAGTGAACTATTTGGCTTTGCGATTCCAACTTTTTCGCGTGCGATGTCGGCTAGTTGTGGTCCGGCAAACTCGACGTGATCGAGATCAATATTTGTGATCACCGCAACTTCCGAATTGACCACATTCGTCGCGTCCCAACGACCCAGCATTCCCACTTCGACGACTGCCACATCGACCGCTGAGTCTGCAAAGTACCGGAATCCTGCCGCGGTCATAATCTCGAAATACGACGGACGCACCCCAGCCAGCACTTCGATGTCAGCAATTGCACCCACATTTGTCCCAAAGTCTTCATCACTAATTGAATTACCGTTGTAAGAAATCCGCTCGTTTAGTCGCTCAAGATGCGGGCTCGTATATGTGCCGACATTTAATCCGTGGGCCATCAGCAATCGGGTAATAATTTGAGTGGTCGAACCTTTGCCATTTGTGCCGGTGACGTGAACGACCGGATAACTGAGTTGCGGATTGGCAATCTGATCCATCAGCCTGGAGATATTGACCAAGGATGGCGACTCGACCCGACCCGTCCTTTCGTAACTGGCGTGTTCGTCGAGATAGCCCAACGCCTCCGCGTATTGCATCAGTTTAAATTTGGGACTAGGACGCTGCGCGGCGCTGACGGGTGACACGGGTATTGCGCGCAACCATCGTCGGGCTCGCCTTGCCAATGACAGAATCAATATCAACAACTACTTTGGCGACATCTGTTCGACCGGGCAATTCGTACATCACATTGAGTAGCACCTCTTCAAGAATTGCACGCAAACCACGAGCGCCAGTGCCTCGCTTCAAGGCCTGATCGGCGATCGCCTCAAGTGCGGCCTTAGTGATTTCGAGTTCAACTTCCTCAAATTCAAAAAACTTCTGATACTGCTTAAGCAGGGCATTCTTTGGCTCGGTGAGAATTTGGATTAGCGCTCCGCGATCAAGGCTGTGCACGGCTCCTATCATCGGCAATCGCCCGACGAATTCGGGAATCATGCCGAATTTTAATAGGTCTTCAGGCATTACCTGGGCGAACAATTCGCCTGCATCCTTTTCTGCCTTGGAACGAACCTGGGCATGGAAGCCCACACCCTTGTGACCAATGCGCGTGCCGATGATTTGCTCAAGACCTGAAAAAGCGCCGCCCACGATGAATAGCACGTTGGTTGTGTCGATTTGGATGAACTCCTGGTGCGGATGTTTGCGACCGCCCTGTGGCGGAACCGACGCAACCGTTCCCTCGAGAATTTTTAGTAGAGCCTGCTGAACTCCCTCTCCCGACACATCTCGAGTGATTGACGGATTTTCACTCTTGCGCGCAACTTTGTCAATTTCGTCGATGTAGATAATTCCCGTTTCGGCCTTCTTCACATCGAAATCGGCGGCTTGCAACAACTTAAGCAAAATGTTTTCGACATCTTCACCGACATACCCAGCTTCGGTGAGTGCGGTCGCGTCGGCGATCGCGAACGGAACATTGAGCATCCGCGCCAAAGTTTGGGCCATATGGGTCTTGCCACAACCGGTAGGCCCAAGCAGCAAGATATTGCTTTTCTGAAGTTCGACTTCATCGTTACGCGAATTTCCCGAAGATCGATAACGGATGCGGCGGTAGTGGTTAAACACGGCCACAGATAGGACCTTCTTTGCCTGCTCTTGGCCGACGACATATTCATCCAGAAATGCCCTGATTTCTCTAGGCGTTGGAAGTTGTTCTATTCCAACTTCGGCCGTCGAGGTGAACTCCTCCTCGATAATTTCATTGCACAGTTCGATGCACTCGTCGCAGATGTAAACACTCGGGCCGGCGATAAGTTTCTTCACCGACTTTTGTGATTTGCCGCAGAACGAACATTTCACTAACTCGGCGGAGTCACCAAATTTTGCCATGAATGTGTCGATCTAGGTCAGCGAATCGGGCCGGTGCGATCAGAAAGTGCGCGCGACGTAATTATTTCATCGATGACACCATATTCAAGGGCATCCTTTGCTTCCAGAACAAAGTCGCGATCTGTATCGATGTGGATTCGCTCCGTTGGCTGGCCCGTGTGCTTGGACAAAATATGCTCCATTAATTCGCGCATCCGTAGAATTTCGCGCGCCGCAATCTCTAGATCGGTTACCTGGGCATAATCCATTTGGCCATAAGGCTGGTGCAATAAAACACGGGCGTGAGGAAGCGCCAGGCGCTTGCCCTTGGTGCCAGCCGCCAACAAAACGGCGGCCGCGGAGGCAGCCTGTCCCAAGCAAATCGTGGCAATGTCATTCTTGATGAACTGCATGGTGTCGTATATCGCGAACAAAGCCGTGATATCCCCGCCTGGACTATTGATATAGATGTTGATGTCTTTGTCTGGATTCTCGCTCTCCAGATGAATCAATTGAGCGCAAATGAGATTGGCAATGGTGTCATCGATTGGCGTGCCCAAGATGATGATGTTCTCTTTTAGCAATCGACTGTATAGATCGTAAACACGCTCGCCACGGCTCGTTTGCTCGGTGACATTTGGAACGTAATAGTTCCGCATCACGTTGTTATCGCGCATGTCGTGCACTCCTAGGGGGTTCGACTAAATAGTAGTTGTGTCTTCGGGCTTGTCTGCGGACTCTTCGTGAACATGGTCATCAAACATCGCACCGGCATCGATTTCATGGCCATCGGGATCGACGAGAATCGTGTTGTGAAGTAGCCAATCGACGGCCTTTGACTTGCGAATCTGCGCCTTGAGTTCTGCAACCGCGTCGTTTTGTTCGTACGCTTTTCGTACCTGTTGTACCTTGCGTCCGACCTGTATCGCAATTCGCTGGAATTCAGCATCAATATCGTCTTCATCGGCAACGATGTTTTCGTTGACGGCAACCGCCCTAAGTGCGAGGTCGACCTTTACAGCAGATTGCGACTGCGTTCGCAGTGTCTCGATGAATTCATCGGTTGACTGCCCGGTTGCCGACAGCCATTGCTCGAGGGCAACTCCTTGCGACTTAAATTGCTCAACCGTATTTCGCACTCTCGACTGCAAATCGCTCGCCACCATTGCTTCGGGCACCTCAATTGAGACAAGTCCACCGAGGGCAGTGGTGGTGCGTTCGACAAATACATTTCGCGCCTGATTCAACTTCATCGATTCAAGACGCATCCGAATTGACGACTTCCAGGCATCAATTGATTCGTATTCGGCAACATGCTCGGAAACCCATTCGTCGGTGAGATCATCGAGGCGCATTTCCTGAATTTTCTTGACTTTGATTGTCATTTCGGCCACGCCCGTTGTTCCGTTTGGTGCCTCGGAATATTCGATATGTTGATTCAACTTTGCGCCGATCAACTTGCTATCGAAACTTTCGGATACCCAACCCTTGCCAACTTCGTACAGCCAATCCTCGACGTTGAGACCGGGCACCGGAGTTCCTTCTCGCATCCCAGATATGTCAAGGGTGACTTGATCGCCGATCACGATTGCTCGGTCGACATCGTCGAGAGTTCCATGACGACGACGCTCCGAATTGATTACCTCTTCGATATCGCTTTCCGTGACGACGAGCGACGGCAATTCAACACGTAGGCCGTTATATCCGGGCACAGAAACCTCCGGTCGGACTTCGCAAGTGGCATCGAATGCGATCGGACCTTCTATTTCACCGTTGGTGATCTCAATTTTGGGGGTGGCTATTAGGTCAATGTCGTGCTCGCGTACGGCGACAGAAAGGTATTCAGGAATCGCATCTTGAATTGCCTGCGAGCGCGCCGCGCCAAGACCGATTTGGGCTTGAAGAAGTTGACGCGGAGCCTTGCCCGGCCGAAACCCCGGGATTCGAACTTCTTTGGCGATCTTGCGAAACGCCTGGTCGATATTGCGATCGAATTCGACCTCATCTATTTCAATGGAAACTTTGACTTTGTTGCCTTCAAGGGTCTCAATGATGCTTTTCACAGAGCGCAAAGTGTACCCTTTTGATCTGTGACAGCCTCGTGGAAACCGCATGTCTTAGCGTTTCCGCACCCACAACAAATCAACCTAAAAATTGGTGACGTTGTCGAAACCACTGTCGACCTTGCGCAAGCACCCGCTGGTTCCGAAGGTAAAATAATTTTGGCTAACGGGTTCAATTGGCTTCGCTATCGCGTCCGTTTTGCAAATGGAGTTGAAGTTGCCGATCTTGACCAGCGACACTTTAAGCCGATCGGTAAAACCGCGCGTCGATTAGCCAAAGCGGCCAAGCGCAATTCGTAGTCGGTGATTTTGCCAGACATTCGCCATCGCTTTCCCGGCGTGCGCGACGGATGGGCTCGCTTTGATGGTCCGGCCGGTACCCAGATGGTGGATGTGGCAATTCGGGCGATGACCGACTGGGCAACAAATGGCTCAAACGCCAATTGCGGCGGCTCCTTTTCCGCGGCACAGGAATGCGATGCGTTGATGAGTCGCACCCGCAACACGGTGGCTCAATTGTTCAACGCGGATGCCGCCGGGGTCTGTTTGGGCGCCAATATGACGACGATGACCATGGCCTTCACCCGTGCCGTGGCAAAAATGCTCAAACCAGGCGACCGAGTGGTGGGAACTCGACTCGATCATGATTCAAATGTCTCCACTTGGCGGATTGCCTGCGAGATGGCGGGCGCAGAACATGTCTTAGCCCCATTCGATGCGACTACCGGAATCTTGGAACCATCTGCGGTTATCAATCTGATCAATGATCGAACTGCGTGGGTTGCCGTCACCGGGGCTTCCAATCTCCTTGGCACTACACCTCACCTGGCGCCAATTATTCGTGCTGCCCATGATGCTGGCGCTCGCGTGTTTGTCGATGCCGTGCACCTAGCGGTACATCAGCCCATCGATGTCGCAACGCTCGGATGCGACGTCCTGGCATGTTCACCATATAAGTGGTATGGACCTCACGCCGGCGTGCTGTGCATCGAACCCAATCTGCTCAACGATCTACCCGTTGCCAAGGTGCGCCCGGCCAACAACATTGGACCAGCACGCTTTGAGACTGGGACCCCAAACTTCGAAGGAATTGCCGCGGTTGATGCGGCGGCTCGCTTCCTGATCGAGGAAGACATGTCGCGTATCGGGCAAATCGAATCGGATGTGTTTGGACCTCTATTACATGGGTTGATCGAAACTCAGGGCGTGAGTGTGTGGGGACCGAAAACGATGCAAGGTCGAGCGCCAACCGTGGCGTTCACAATCGATGGACATTCGCCCGCGCGCGTGGCACAAGTGTTGGCCGCGAATCGCATTGCCGTGTGGGCCGGACACTCGTACGCGGTCGAGGCAGTCGATCAACTTGGTCTCGCCGATAGTGGTGGTGTCGTGCGCGCTGGAGTCGTGCGATATGTAAATGACGACGATGTCACGCGTCTGCTCGACTGTGTTCGTACTCTCGCGTCGAATCGGTAGACCCCATCGCTAGGATGGCTCGTCCCGGGGAGTGGCGCAGTTGGTAGCGTGCCTGGTTTGGGACCAGGAGGCCGGGGGTTCAAGTCCCCCCTCCCCGACAAATTTTTTCAACTTGTCTGAAATTCCGCACCAAACTCGCGAACGCTCGCGGCGAATGCGGCCGAACCCACCCGGGACTCTCCAAGCGTCGAAACATGATACATCGACGAATGAACCAAGCGCATAAGTTGCCGGAGGCTGAGGTTTGAACCTGCATAATGGGCATAAATTTCGTCAATTACTGAATCCGTGAAAACGTCACCGACAACAGCTCTTTCGATTTCAGAGATGCGTCGCGCAAAGAGGCGTTCCAGATCGTGTGCGTCACGCAATCGAGGAACATGTACCTCGGTCGGAAGGAATCCATCGCGAGCTGGCTTATAATCGTCACTGTCGAGATAGCGCTCGTCGACGGCGACCAGAAGACCACAGTTCCGTTCAGCAAGCATTCGCATGATCGGACCAAAAAAATCTCGACGAGTTTCACTTAGTTTTGCACCCGTAACTTCTAGCCACGTATCAGAGTCATCGATCACAAGTACTGGGACGGCGCCAGTTGAACGCACCAGTTCTAGTGCGTGGTCAAGTGCTTCAATAAACTCATGAGATGACGTTGGCTGATCAATCGACCGCATCACCACGCCGAGTTCGCCGGACAATTCGAATACCTTCGCATTGATTTTCCCAATTCCGCGCCGTGATCGTTCGTTCCGCACGGAATGAGTTTCTGCCACATCAAGTTGCAACTGAATTCGTAGCGGCGCAGAGACTTCCATTGCATCGCGGGCAATGTGGCGCACCACATACTGGGCAAAACGTCCCGGGTTGGCTAACAGATTCGGATCTTCGACTGTAACTCCGATTCGAAACGCGATAATCGCTTCGTTCATTGGGCTCACCACATACGACGCAGTACTCGACTTCCCGTTTCCCGTGGTACCAATTAGAGCAACGCGATCGCCTCGGCCAACGGCTGAGAGAATGCGTCCTTCAACATTTGTCGAACCGTGCAGATCATCGAACGGTACATGAAGATAGCCAAGTTCCTCAAAGCGTAGAGTCGGGTCGAAGGCGCGTATCTGTTGAAGTTCGGTGAGAAGGTCGGCCATTTACGACACCAATATCTCGTAGAAGCGCCGAGGGCGTCCCGGCTTCCCATCCGCGGCTTCTGTTGCTTTCGCCAACCCAGCGGCCTCGAGTTCTTTTAATACCTGGGTCAACCGTTCACGCGTCCAACTCATACGTCTCTGAAGATCTTTGTCGGACGCGCTTACTGCACCTTGACCGCGTAGTTCGCTCGCCAACATAGATGCCGCTCGTGAAACAACACTGAGTCGCCTCATGAATTCGGCGTCACTCTTCTGCAACTTGTCAGATGTTGGTGGTTCAAGAATCGATCGCCTGGCGTGGTCGAGCACTATACGTGGTGTGGTGGCCTTAGAGAATAGAAAATCTGCAATGTAATTGACCGGCACTTCACGGAGTCGCAGTATTTCTCGACCTTCATTCGCGCTAATACCACCAAGTCGCTCCAATAGATCAAAAAATGCATCGGCGGGCGGGCGACGAAATGCGTCGGCTGCGCTCGAATCGGCGACTACGATCCAACTGATTGGCAATTGCCAAACGACATCGCGCAATCGTCCAAACAATGTGTGAGCGACCTTGCGCTCTGGGCTATCCAGAAGAACTATTTTGCGTTTGTCCGCTGGCAACTTATCAGCTAGCCTTTTCAACGTTCGTTCAGTCGGAGGCACGAACTTCGGTGACTTAATACCGTTGATTGTTTCGTTCAGCCCCGAGAAAGCAGCGAATGGGGACGGATTAGGTAGTGCTTCGATCCCGAGTTGAATTCGAAGATTGTCAAGCATCTCGTCAAGCTCATCACTTCGGCGACCATCGACATAGACAACCGAGGAGTAGTCTTGGCGTAACTCCCATTCAAGTCGGTGTAGCAGGCTTGTCTTTCCTGCTCCTGCATCGCCAATGATGAGAGTATTTAGTCCTCGCCGAGCGGCCGTAATGACTTTCGCCTCAATACCCCGCTCGACGTAGAGCGTCGCGTCGACTCTGGTGGCGAGTAAAGGTCGTCCTGAGATCTGCATAGATTTACTATACTTACTGTAAGTATTAAAAGCAATGGAACTTCCGTAAAAATTTGGCTCCAAGTGACCATGCTTACCGACTTGTATCGCAGTTCGCTCCCAGCCTGTGTCGATCTTTTCTGGCAGAAACCCGCGATTTCGAGAACCTCAATATGGAACAAATGTGTGTGGACGGTGTATTTTCGGACTTTCGTATTTATTAGGCGCGAATTCGCAACCCAGTGGGATCGAAGAGCGGATCCTGGGCCACGACGCCACTTACCCACTGGCCAAAAAACTCGACTTCGATTTCGATGCCGGGGCGAGCGTGTTGAATTGGAAAATAGGCGTAGCCAATTGCCTTGCCGATCGTGAAACCTTGACCTCCGCTTTTGACGCGGCCGACAACTTCGTTTCCGATGCGAATTGGTTCGTTGCCCAGTGGCACCCGTCGGATGTCGTCAAAGGTCATTGCCATCAACTTCTTGGATTCTCTGCCTCGCGAGGCAATTAGAGCCTCGCGACCGTTGAAGTTTGTCTTGGTTAGCGCGATCGCGAATTCCAGTCCTGCTTCCCAAGGGGTGGTCTCAGAATTGATCTCGACTCCCCATGCGCGGTAGCCCTTTTCCAAACGAAGCGATTCGATTGCTCGGTAACCGCACGTCATCAATTGGTGCGACTTACCCGCTTCGAGCAGTACCTGCCACAGTGCGGCTCCGTTTTCGGTAGGAACATACAACTCCCAGCCCAGTTCGCCTACGTACGTAATCCGAGTAGCGCGCGCCAAGATGCCACCGACTGTGGTTTCTCGCGAATGCATAAATTTGAACCCAGCGTTACTCACGTCATCAGCTGTGATTGCAGAAAGAATTTCCCGAGAGTTTGGGCCCCACAACCCGAAGCACGCAAAGTTGTCGGTGACATCGTTGAGCACAACATCCGGGTAATCCAATTCCCGACTCTGCTTTTTAAGCCAACCAAGGTCATGGGTACCGAACGCCGTGCCGGTGACAATGAAATACGATTGCTCTCCCGTCCTGGTCACGGTGAAGTCGCACTCGATACCTCCGTGCGAATTTAGCGCCTGGGAATACACGGCTCGATCGAGCCCGCGTTCAATGTTGTTGGCACAGACAATGTTGAGAAATTCTCCGGCGCGATCGCCTGATACCTCTATTTTGGCAAAACTCGACTCATCGAAGAGTCCGCCCGACTCGCGGGTGGCATTGTGTTCGGTGGCAGTTGCCGATGACCAATGCTTTCCGGCCCAACCGAGCGGCCTGAACGAATCGTCGGTGGCATGCGGGAGGTAGTAATTGACTCTTTCCCAACCGGCCTTTTCGCCAAACACGGCGCCCGATTCGAGGTGCCAGGGGTAAACAGTTGAAGTCTTGTGTGGTCGCGCGCTTTGGCGTTCCTCGCCCGGATAGTGAATGTCGTAGTACGACTCGTAATTTTCTTGCACTCGACTGACGGTGAAGGAAGGAGACTCGTATGCCTTAGCAAAGCGGCGAATGTCCATGTGCCACAGATCGGTTTGCGGCTCGCCTGAAATGACCCACTCGGCGACTACTTTTCCGATTCCACCGGCACCGGCGATGCCATGGGCACAGAATCCTGCGGCGACAAAGAATCCGCCTACTTCGGTTTCACCCAAGCAGAATTCGTTGTCCGGCGTAAATCCCTCCGGACCGTTAATGAAGTTTTTCATCCCGATTCTTTCCATCATCGGCACGCGGCGCTGCGAGTTGAGGGCGATCTCTTCAAATCGATTCCAGTCTTGATCCAGAAGGCGCGAATTGAAGTCGGCAGGGATGTCATCAAGATGTGCGGGACTGGCCGTCCATGGCTGAGAGACGCGCTCGTACCCTCCCATCAATAGGCCGCCGACCTCTTGTCGAAAGTAGACAAGATTGTCGGGGTCTCGTAACGACGGAAGTCGACTAGCGGCCGGATCTAGAAAGTTCTCCGTGATCATGTACTGATGGCTCATCGGCACGATCGGAATGCGCACTCCCACCATGCGCCCTATTGACGGGGCAAACATTCCCCCACAATTAATGACGACCTCGCATTCGATCTCGCCGCGGTCTGTGATCACCTTCGAAACTCTGCCCTTTACCGTGAGAATTGCCAGCACACGGGTGTTGGTTGCGAATTGCACCCCGCCCTTGCGGGCACCGCTGGCCATCGCGTAAGTAAGTTGCGACGGATCGACTTCACCATCCGAGGCCATGTAGCAAGCCCCGACGACGCCGTCTAAATCAATCAGGGGAAAGAGCGACTGCGCTTCCTGGGGAGAGATCTCGTGCAAGTCCAAGTCAAAGCTTCGTGCCCACCCGATCTGGCGACGAATTTCCTCCATTCGCTCGGGCGACGATGCAAGTTTTATGCTGCCGGACTCCTTCCATCCGGGCGGAGTGTCCGTCAGTTCCAACTGACGGTACAAGTCCACCGAGTGCATGTTCATCTTCGTCAATGTTGGATCGGCGCGGAGTTGACCGACAAGACCGGCCGAATGGAATGTTGAACCGCTCGTCAGTTCGTTGCGATCCACGAGTAATACATCACGCTGACCAAGTTCGGCGAGGTGATACGCAACCGATGTCCCACCCACTCCTCCGCCGATAACAATGATCCTTGCTCGAAGAGGAAGTTTCGATAAAGACATGGAGAAAATGTATCCTGTCGATGTGGTGGATGGTTTGGACGAAGCAATTGACGAAAACTACCGAAAATTGTTCGACCAAGTTCCCCTGCTGAGGGATCGCACCCGAATCCGCGAACTGTCTGGCGGATTGACCAACCGCAATATGGCCATCGATACACCTTCGGGCAAGTACGTCGCACGCGTTTCAAGCAACACATCGTCGATGCTGGCTATAAATCGAGAAAGCGAGTACGAAAACTCCAAGATCGCTGCACTGGTGGGAATTGGTGCTCCCGTCCACGATTACATTCCCGACCAGGGATTGCTGGTGATCGGATTTCTCGAAGGTCGAACATATGGCCCACACGATGTTGCCAACAACTTGGGGCGGATCGCCGCAAGTTGTCGTATTCTGCACGGGGCGAAACCCTTTGTCAGCAATTTCAACATGTTTGATATCCAGCGGCTGTATCTGCATACCGTTCGGCAAAATGGCTATCGGTTGCCGGATAAATACGTCTCGTACCTGCCACAAATTATTCAGATAGAGCAAGCCCTGAAAGTTCTTGACGAGGGAACGGTTCCCTGCAACAACGACTTGCTACCCGCCAATTTCATCGACGACGGCAAAAAAATTTGGATCATCGACTACGAATACTCGGGAAACAACGACGCTTGCTTCGAACTTGGAAATATCTGGTCGGAGGCATCGCTCGAGTATGACTGCTTGCTCGAACTAGTCGAAGCCTATTACGAGAGCCATAGGCCGGAAAAAATTGCTCGCGCATGGTTTCTAGCGCTGATGTCAAAATACGGATGGACTCTGTGGGCTTCGATCCAGCAATCCATCTCAACGTTCGATTTCGACTTCTGGCAATGGGGAATGGAAAAATACGAGCGCGCTCAATCTGACTTTGAAAGCCCTCGATTCAACGAGATGCTGGATTTGGTCACCCGCCGTTCCCGTTAGCTTCTGGCGACGGCGAAACTCTCGCGGCGAACCATCATTTCATCAAGCACTTCCGGGATCGGAACGACCCCAATACCATCGCCGGTTGGTACCTCTATATAGCCGTCAATTAGCACAAATGGCCTAGTGACATCCTGGGCAAAATATCTGGCGGATGCCGAGGTGTCCCCCGGCAAAGTAAAACCAGGCAAAGCGGCCAGGGCCAAGTTTGCGGCGCGGCCAATCCCAGTCTCGAGCATCCCCCCACACCACACGGCTACGCCCCGAGATAGACACAGATCGTGAATTTTGCGAGCCTCAAGATAGCCGCCGACGCGACCCGGTTTGATGTTGATTATCGAACATGCACCAAGGTCGAGCGCGCCACGCGCAACCTCACATGAGGTAATTGATTCGTCCAGGCAAATTGGAGTGGAGATTTGGCTGGCGAGCGTGACATGACCGGCAAGATCTTCCTCTGCGAGCGGTTGCTCAATGAGCAGTAATCCAAATTCATCGAGTTGCGACAGGTGCTTGCTGTCTTCCACCGAGTAGGCCGCGTTTGCATCCACTTGCAACAGCATTTCCGATCCAAATGAATCCCGCACCGCGCGGACATTTTCAATGTCGTGACCCGGTTCAATTTTCAATTTAATCCGTACGTAGCCCTGCGCGACATACTTGGCCACCACTTCGATGAGACCATCAATTGTCGATTGAATTCCAACCGATACCCCGGACGCGACACGGGCTTGGGTCGCACCCAGATACGAGGCCAGCGATTGTTTGGCGACGCGTAGTTGATAGTCAAGCAGTGCCGCTTCAATCGCCGCCTTGGCCATAAAGTTTCCACGAATTGGGGCGGCGGCGGCGGCGAACGTTTCGGCCGTCACATTGGCATCTACCAGCGGCAGCAGATACCGACGAATCACTTCCTCACATCCGTCCACGTATTCAGAGGAATAAAGTGGATCGGCCATGGCGACGCACTCGCCCCAACCCTCCTGATCGTCTCCAATTACATGGACATAAAGCAAGTCGCGATCGGTTTCCACGCCAAATGAAGTGCGAAATGGCGCGACAAGATTGATATGAGCACGGACTATTTCAACGTGGCTAACCGGCATGCTCAGGCCTTCCGATCATTGGTGGAGATCACATATTCAGAATTTTCGGTAAGTCCTCGAATGTAGGCACTTGGCTGCCACAATAAGCGCAATAATTCTCGGTGGCGAAGGCGCCATTCAAGAGCCGCACAACGGTCGAGTTGACGCAGGGACTCAATATCGTCGGGAGTGGGCACGACGACGTCATTGCCGGTGGCGACTACAAATACTCCCGATGTCGAGTTGCCGGTGGCGGACACACTCCAATTCACGTACAGCCTGTCGCTGTGGTCACCCGAATTGATGGAATCAGCTAGTTCGCCATAGAAATTTTCGTGGTACGACACAACTTCTGCGCCAAGTTTGACGAGATTGAACCATGCGTTTCGTCGTATCAATGGGTCAAAGGTCCAACCGATCGCCCGATAACCGTGTGCCTGCGCCCAATTCCATTGATGTCTCTTCAATTGTGCGCCAATTCCGGATCCCGAGTGACCCTTGGCAACACCGGTGACATGCGAATGCAGGATTCCATTGTTGGACGCCAACGCAAATGAAGCCCCGACAACCGTGTCGCCAAGTCGGGCTAGCGCGCAATATCCGCCACTGTGTAGCGCGGCAACAATGATTTCGGGAGGGACCATTGATGCCGCTTCCCAGACGCGGTCAAACAGCATGGATGCCTCGGCGGCGTCGGCGGTAGTCGCCACCAATTGGATGTCAATAATTCCCGACATTGGTGCTCACGCTACCAATAGGCAAAGATGGGGACCATGGCCGTACATGTCACCGTCATTGATCATCCAATTGCCGCCGAAGCCCTGACGCACCTTCGCGATATCAACACATCCAATCAATTCTTTCGCGCAGAAATGCGACGACTGTCATTAATTGTGGTGGCCGAAGCGGCTCGAGCCCTGCCGATCACCAAGGTTGTTGTAACAACCCCATTGGCTAGAACAAGCGGTGCAAAAATTTCGCAGCGTCCGGTGCTTGTTCCAATTTTGCGAGCGGGACTAGGAATGTTGCCGGCGGCGATGGAACTTCTGCCCGATGCCGACATCGCGGTTGTGGGGGTGCAACGCGACGAACAAACTCATGCTCCAAGTGAATACGTGGCAAAGCTTCCGTCCCGTCTAGACGGTCGACATTGCATTGTGCTCGACCCGATGCTCGCTACCGGAGGATCGCTCGAGCATGGATGTCGGCTACTCGCTAATCGTGGCGCGCCACAACCAATCATTATTGCCTGCGTGCTTGCGGCTCCAGAAGGCATCGAGTTTCTCAAAAAGTCGGGAATGGATTTACACATCGTCACCGCTTCGGTCGACGAGCGGCTCAACGAACATGCATTTATCGTGCCGGGACTCGGTGATGCCGGTGACCGTCAGTTTGGACCACCTAATTAATGGGCCGTTAGCGCTATCCAAAGAATGTGGCGGCAACGTCATCGAACAGATCGATATCAACGGTTCGAGTCTTGCCCTGAGTGACTATCATCGTCTCTCGTTCGATTTTTCCGCAGCGCAATACGACCATGTCTCCAAATGCCTTGTTATGTGCGGCATCAACCGCCGCCAAGCCGAATCGAGTCGACAGCACTCGGTCGTAGGCACTCGGGGTTCCACCTCGCTGGACATGCCCCAATTGCACCACCCTCGATTCGTAACCGGTGCGCAAGGATAATTCTGGACCGACAATGTGCGCTATGTCTCCAAGTAACTCGTGCCCGTATCGATCAAGCTTTCGAGCCGGCACCACAAGCATCCCCGACTTGGGCAAAGCCCCTTCGGCAACGACAACTACCGATGCATATCTTCCGCGTGAATGTCGCCGCGCCACGATCGCGGCGACCTCATCAATATCAAATGGAACTTCGGGTATCAGAATTGCAGTCGCTCCTCCGGCGATTCCGGCGTGCATTGCGATCCAACCTGCATCGCGACCCATCACTTCGACAACCATGATTCGGTCGTGGCTCTCGGCCGTCGTGTGCAATCGATCTATTGCATCCGTTGCGATTTGCACCGCAGTTTGAAAGCCGAATGTTGTGTCTGTGCCAACCACATCATTGTCAATTGTCTTTGGAACGCCGATGATCGGCAGACCATGATGCTGATGCAAGATTGATGCGACCGTCAGCGATCCATTACCCCCGATTACGATGAGTGCATCAATTCGCAAGGAAATGAGCGACGCCTCAACGCGGCGAACGCCATCTGAATAATCGAATGGACTCCCGCGTCGCGTGCCTAGGACAGTTCCACCCTTGGGCAGTAACCCCCTTATCGATGCCGTGGTGAGTTCGACATATCGCTGCTCCATCACCCCGTCCCAGGAGTCATAAAAACCAATTACGGTGTCGCCAAAGCGATTTTCCGCCTTGCGGGTGATAGCCCGAATGACGGCATTTAGCCCTGGGCAGTCGCCACCGCCTGTTAGGACTGCGAGACGCATGTTTTAAGGATACGGGGTCACCGCGCGCATCGATATCGGACGAAGGTCCGACATCCTTGGAAAAGAGACCTATATTTAGTCTATGGCACAGAAAATTACAGCAGCGTTGCTCAAGCGTCGCGTCAAAGAGCAACGCCTTGTCCTAGCCGCAAGGCTGTACGAACTTCGTCAGGACCATGACCTCAGCCAGGCCCGACTGGCCCAAATTGCCGGCGTTGACCGAAAAACGATAAACCGCATTGAAAACGGCCACTTTTCGCCGGCAATGGACACCATCGTCCGGCTCTCCACGGCCCTCAAGATCGACAGTTCAGACCTCCTCCAGGGTTAATTTCTTGCAAAGTCATTGGCACGCCCGTGAGTATCGAGACTATGGTTACCGCTGACACATCAGCCTGTGGGGGGACATATGTCTGAAATCGAAAAGCAAATTAGTGATGTCGTATCCGCAACAAGTGGGTTGACGCGCCGCCACTTTATTAAGGGTGTTGCCGTAGCCGGTTTGGGAGCAAGTCTTTTCGGCCTCGCTGCATGCGGGAGCGACGATAAATCGGCAAGCACAACCAGCGTTGGCACGGATACGACAGTTGATCCAGGTGTTGCCCAAGGTGGCACGCTGCGAGTAGCAGGCGGCAAACTTGCCGCGGCCCCAACACCTTTTACAACGGCCGACGAAGGTAGTTTGCAAATTCTTTGCGCAGTAGGTGAATACCTTGCCTGGGAGGACGATAAGGGTGAACTTGCTCCTCGTGTTGCCGAAAGTTGGAGTAGCGACGACGGTGGTCAAACATGGACATATGTGATCCGGCAAGGCATCACCTTCCACGATGGCTCTCCCCTTTCCGCCAACGACGTGGTGTGGACAATCAGTAGCCACCTAAATCCAGACAACGCCTCGCAATCTGCTGGAAAGTTTGCGGGCATCTTGGAGGCCGATGGCATCACCAAGATCGACGACAATACGGTTCAGTTCTCACTGCTCGGGGCAGTAGGTAGTTTCCCAAGCATCCTCAGTTCCACCAGTTATGGCTTGTTCATCTTTAAAGATGGCGAGAGCGGCGGCGAAGGCTGGCAGACCACGATGAACGGCTGCTGACCTTGGGTGCTCGACAAGTACACCGAGGGAGACCGCACCACCTTCACCCGCAACGACAATTATTGGGACCCCTCTCGAATCCCATCCTTCGATGCGCTTGAAGTCATCCAGTTTGAGTCCGCCGAATCCGCCGTGGCTCAGTTGGTAACGGGTCAGATCGATGCCATTGTTGGTGTCACCCCTGCCGTCGCAGCGACCATCGACCTCAGCCGAGCTGACCTAGTTCAGGTTGCATCTTCTGGCCACTTGGCAGTTCATATGCGCAACGATTTCGGGCCGTTCCAAGACAAGCGAGTCCGTCAGGCCGCAGCCTTAACGCTTGCCCGTCAAGATTACGTGGACGGCGTGCTCAAAGGTTCGGGTGTGGTTGGAAACGACAGCATCATGGACGCGTATGCGACTAAGGACACCTCGGTGCCCCAGCGAGAAAAGGACTTGGTCAAAGCGAAAGCACTAATGGCGGAAGCGGGGGTCGCCGACGGATTCGAAGTTGACCTGTCCAGTTTTGCTCGCGACGACATCAATTTACTGGCACCATTCCTGCAATCGTCACTGGCTGAAATCGGCATCAAGGTCACTATTAAGTTGGCCGATTCTTACTATTCACCACCGTGGACCGCACAGGAATCCAAAGAGGTGGAGAACCACGTTTGGCTCGAGTCCAATTTTGGTATTACGAACTGGGGACACCGTGGCTCGCCAGTCGAAATTCTCACCCGTGCATTCAAATCCACAGGCGACTGGAACGCCGCCCACTACAAGAGCGATGCATTCGATGCGGCGGCCGATGTGTACATCTCGGCAACCACCGATGATGCTCGTAAGGCAGCCAGCAAGAGTATTCAAGAACTCTGCTTGGAGGACACTCCGTATCTTTTCCTTTACTTCGGCACCCAGACAGCAGTTGTTCGCAAGGGCCTGGCAGGCTTCTATGCCAACGGCATGCAACAGTTTGAATCTGCCGCTGCGCACAACGTATAAGTAGCAGAAATTCCGTTGGTCTGCGGCGGTTCGTCGCAGCTTTGCAACAAACTATTATCGTCTTCCGGTCGTCACGCATCGGCACCTAGAGTGTCCGATGTGGGCCGCTACATACTGAAGCGCATTGCGCTTGCTTTTTTTACGGTTCTAATTGTCACCGCCGCAATTTTTTTCATGACCCACATTCTCCCCGGCAATGCAGCCGAGCGAATCCTTGGCAATCTCGCCGAACGCGAAGCGGTATTAAAACTGGAACTGAAACTAGGACTCGATAAACCTATCCCTGTCCAGTATTGGAACTGGCTTGGCGACGCTCTGCGCGGCGATCTTGGTGATTCGGTTCAGTTCAAGGTGCCAGTAACAAAGATTCTCCTGCCCGCAATTGGTTACTCGTTACGCCTGGCAGCAATGGCATTTATCCTCACCATTCCACTCAGCATCATCGCCGGAGTCGTGGCCGGAATCAATCGTGGCAAACCGGTCGACAGGGTAATCACAGTTGGGGGACTTTCGGCAGCGGTCGTACCCGAGTTTGTGTGGGCCGTGCTCCTAGTTCTCGTCTTCGGCGTTAAATTGCGATGGCTCCCGGTCAACGCCTTTCCCGGCCAGAGCGCAGGCGTTCTTACCATTGTCCACCACCTCATCCTTCCGTCGATTGCGCTGATATTGGTTTTGTTCGGCTATATCTCTCGAATTACGCGGGCAGGCGTTATCGAAGCATTTGATTCCGATTATGTGCGCACCGCATATCTCAAAGGACTAAACCAGCGCGTCACCGTGACGCGACACATTCTGCGCAACGCACTACTCCCGACAATTGCCGTGATTGCGTCCCAAGTGCCGTACCTCATCGGCGGGCTAGTTGCGGTAGAACGCGTATTTAATTACCCAGGATTTGGCACCCTGTTACTAAAGGCCGTGCAATTCCGCGACTATCCGGTGCTGCAGGCCGCTGTACTGATTGTTGCGGTCGTCATCGTGTCGGTTCAACTAATTGCCGACATCTTGTTTGCGGTTCTCAATCCACGAATTCGCCAGAGGACAAAATAATGAGCGATACGCCTAGCCTGCGGCAGACAGATTTAGCCGAGCGTGTCCGAATTCGACGGGAACGACTTACCCAGTTGCGCCGCAACCGAGCCTTCGTTGCAGGGGCAGTCATCTTGGGTTTTTGGATTCTGTGTGCTGTGGTCGGCACGATGCTTACCTCGAAGGATTATTCGGCCGTAAACGTTTTGGCCAGCGATCGGTCGCCGTCCAAGGAGTTCTGGTTTGGCACTGACAGTTTGGGTCGAGACGTTTTTGCCCGAGTCATTGTCGGTGCGCGACCGATCATGATCATGGCGGCTGTCGCAACCATCCTCGGCACGGTGTTTGGCACCTTGATTGGCCTTACCACCGGCTACCTGAAGGGCAAGTTCGATGCGATCACGATGCGCGTTCTGGATGCAATCTCGGCCCTGCCGGTTTTGGTCATCGCTCTGCTCGCCCTGGCAGCAGTCGACGGCTCATCATCCACCATCACCGTGATCATCGTTGGCTTTGTTTTCACCCCCATCATTGCGCGAACAGTTCGAGCCACAGTTCTCAACGAAGCCGAACTTGACTACGTAGCCGCCGCCAAACTTCGCTCCGAGCGGATGCCGCACATTCTGTTTGTTGAGATTTTGCCCAATGTGTTGCCTCCAATCATTGTTGAATTCACAATTCGGCTTGGTTATGCGGTGTTCGCGATCGCCACTCTTTCATTCCTAGGCGTTGGCGTTGAACTCGGTTCGCCAAATTGGGGCTCGCAGGTGGCAGAAAACTACACACGCATATATGGAAACATCTGGTGGTCGACCGTATTTCCGGCCGCCGCAATTGCAACTCTTGCCATTGCCATCAATCTGATTGCCGATGGTGTTATGGAGGCATTCGATCTGTGAGCGAGCAGAACCCCACCTTAGAATTGCGAGAACTGCAAGTGGCATACCGCGTGCGAGGTATCTACCGCACAGTGTTGCGTGATGTTTCGTTCAAGATAGCCCCAGGCGAGTCGTACGGATTGGTCGGCGAGTCCGGTTGCGGGAAATCCACCGCGGCGTTCGCGGCAATGCGATATCTACCTCGAAACGGGGTGATATCGAGCGGCTCAATTCACTTCGAGGGACGAGACTTAACCAATGTGAGCTGGAAAGAAATCCGCGAGTTGCGCTCTAGGGCCATCTCAATGGTGTACCAAAACCCAATCACGGCACTCAATCCGACAATTCGTGTTGGTGTCCAGGTGGCCGAGTCGTACATGCTTCTAGGCCATAGCAAGAGAGACAGCCTCGTCCTCGCCAAAGAGGCGCTCCGCAAGGTGCAGATTGCCGATCCGCCGGCCGTGATGCGTCGCTACCCGCATCAACTTTCCGGAGGAATGGCTCAGCGAGTAGTTATTGCGATGGCACTCGCATCGAATCCTCGACTACTGGTATTGGATGAACCGACAACTGGATTAGATGCAACCGTCGAGGCCGAAGTGCTCGATCTCATTCGCGGGCTGCGTGCAGAGTCTGGAACATCTGTGCTGTTTATCAGTCATAATCTCGGAGTGATTCGCACGATGTGTGACCGTGTTGGCGTTCTCTACGCAGGATCGATTGTAGAGGAAGGCGACACTCAGACAATTCTTTCAACCCCAAGTCATCCCTACACGGTTGGACTTCTTCGTTGTATTCCAAAAGGAGGTTTACAGAAACGGCACGATCGGCTCGATACCATACCTGGTACGCCTCCTCCACTCGGCGCCAAGCTGTCTGGTTGCGTGTTCGTGGATCGCTGCTCACTGGCTCAGAACATTTGTCGACTCGAAAATCCCCCGCTGTTCGATCTCGGTGTTGGACATCTAAGTCGTTGTTACTTTCACGACCAGGCGGCCAATCTTCCGCGCAGCATTGCAGTCACCGGAATCGCTCAACGCACCGAAAAATTTGTCACCGATAACGATGCGCCACTACTTGCGCTAAGCCACGTGACCAAGACATTCAAACACGATGGCCACGACATTCGGGTGCTGACGGAAATCGCTCTCCACTTGGCTGCCGGCGAGACACTTGGGCTCGTGGGCGAATCTGGATCGGGAAAAACGACGCTGGCGCGACTTGTTCTTGGCCTGACAAATCCCGATGCCGGAAGCACAATTTTACTCGACGGGACGGCGCTCGGTGCAACGCTGGCCGATCGCAGCGCCAACGAAGTCGGATCGGTGCAAATCATTTTCCAAAACCCAGATTCGGCACTCAATCGGCGACATTCCGTAACCCGTATCGTGTCGCGCGCGGTCGAAAAATTGGCCGGGCTATCGAAGGATTTATCGAAAGAGCGAGCCCGCACTCTGCTGACCGACATGAGCGTGGATCCATTGCTCCACAGTGTGAAACCGGCTCAGCTGTCTGGGGGCCTCAAACAACGAGTGGCGATCGCCCGCTCGTTTGCCGGTAATCCCAAACTCGTCGTGTGCGATGAGCCAACCTCGGCCCTAGATGTCTCGGTTCAGGCCACCATCCTCAACCTGCTCGCCGATCTGCAGGCGACCGAGAATGTGAGTTACCTATTTATATCTCATGACCTTGGTGTGGTGCGCTATCTTTCAGACCGGATTGCCGTGCTCTATTTGGGTCGAATAATGGAACTAGGTACCGCCGAAACTGTCTTTTCGGGGCCCCATCATCCCTATACCGAGGCTCTGGTCTCGTCGATTCCGGCCATCGATGGAAGCGCCCGCCAACGAATTCGGCTCGGCGGTGAAATCCCTAGCCCAGCCCAGCCCCCAACTGGTTGCACTCTCCACCCGCGCTGTCCCCGCATGGCTGGTAGCGGCGTGGAACACCTGTGTACAAGCCAGGAGCCGGAGCTGTTGGAGGCCGAGCCGGGACACTTCATGCGCTGTCACATACCCCTTGGCCAATTACGCAGGATGCAATCGCCATCGGTCGGGGCGTGACTTGCAATGTCTAAGTCCACTACCTAATGTTCACCCATCAGTTGACATCACCGTGGTGTCACTTTTGGGGAACAGGGGAACTAAATGAAGTATCTCTTTAGAGGCGGTCGCCGCAAGGTTGCTGCTGTCATGACAATTGCACTTGTCGCGTCACTTAGTCAAGTGGCGTCAAGTTCGGCGTCGCCAGTAGTTTCGGCCAAGTACGGCGGAAATATCAAAGTTGGTATTTTCGACTCGTTTCCTGGCTATTGCATGGCCGACAACCTCGCCAACTCGGCGCTCATGGGTGCCCGTACCATTTATGAGACCTGGGTTGAACAGCGCTCCGACGGCAAGATCGTGCCGTACCTCCTCAAGTCGTGGGCTCACAGCGCCGACAACAAGACTTGGAAACTAACCGTCCGTGACGGCATCAAGTTCCATGACGGAACTGCGGTAGACGGTGCGGCATTACTCACCAACCTTCAGGCCCTTCGTGGCGTGCTCACCCTGCAGGGCAAGGCGCCCTCCCCAGGAACCGCCGGTGGATTTACCGCCAACATCGACAAGGTTGTGCTGACCGGTCCTATGGAAGTGACGGTCTATCTTTACCAGGCGGAGTCCGAATATCCGGACTCGCTGTATGCCTCCGGTCGATTCTTTGCCCGTGCACCAAGCCAGATTCTCAGTGGCGCAAAGTGCTCGACGACACCAATTGGTACAGGAGCCTTCAAGTTGGTCTCGACCAAGTTGTCCGAACTTGTAGTCACCAAGAACACCACCTACTGGCGCAAAGCGCCAAACGGCGACAAGCTGCCGTATCTCGATGGGATCACGTTCACCTTCCTCTCCGAGGTTGCACCTCGAGTCCAGGGTGTCAAGAGCGGTGCTCTCGATGCGGTGATGTTCACTTCCGCGGCCGAGGCCAAGCAGATTATCGACATTCGAAATGTGACAAAGGTAAAGACGATTCTTTCTCCGGCGGACTACTACCCGTCGGTTTGGCTGAATCACAACATTGCGCCATTCAACAGCCGGAACGCACGACTTGCCTTCTCCTTTGCCATGGATCGAGCTAAGTTCGTCAAGGTTCGCCAAAAGGGATTAGGTGGCGTTCCGACGAGCATCGTCGGACCGAACAACATCATGTATAACACGAGGGCTTTCCAAAACTTTGACCTCGTCAAGGCCAAGAGGTATGTAGCGGACTACAAGGCCGAGACCGGCAAGGACCTCGTGTTTTCGATGCCCTATGCCAGTGGTTCGGTGGAATCCCTGGCCAATGGTCAGATGATCAAGACCTTCGGGGCTGCGGCAGGGTTTACTGTAAACCTGACGCCGTTTACCGTGGCAGAAATCATTCAGCGCGCCTTCCCCCAGCAGTTCCAGGCAATGTCACTGTTGCTGATGGAAGGTACGGGGACGGCGTTTATCTTTCCGTTCATCGTGAGTGACATGTCAGGTGGCAACCCAAATTGGGTGTTGAAGGGAACTCCATTGGCAATTCTTTCCGGCATCTTGAACCTCTCGAGGTTCTCCGACCCGGTGAGTGAGAGTTTGCTGCGGTCGGCTCGTGCCACCTCTGATCAGACCAAGAAGGCTGTGCTCTACAAGCGGGCAACCCTTCGGCTCCAACAAGAGGCGCACATGACGAACTTGATTTACCAGCAGTACGCATTTACGTATGGCAGCAAGGTCCAAGGGGTGGGAGTACTGCCCTTGGTTGCCGGCGGGGCGCGTCGCTTGGTAACAAACTTCGGCATCGACTGGACAGGAGTCTGGAAGAGCAACTAGTTCACATCACAACTATTTAGACAGAAACGGCGACGGTGCTCTTGCACCGTCGCCGTTTCATAATGTGTTAGGTTTTTTCATTCGACTCGACATGGGGTAATTTGGTAAGCGATGTCACGCGCTACTTACATATTGCGGCGGCTTGCGCAACTATTCATAGTCTTGCTACTCGTGACATTTGGCGTATCGCTGTTGGTGCGTCTCATTCCCGTGGATCCGGCCGAGGTTCTCCTACCGGTTGGTAGCGAGGAAGAGCGGGACGCGTTAAGACATGCGATTGGCCTTGATCGAGGAATTTTTGGCTACTACTGGCAGTGGCTCAGCGGTTTTGTTCGCGGCGACTTTGGCAAAATTTACTATTCGGGTGGAACCGAAGAGGTATCCACCCGCCTTGCCGCGGCTTTGCCTCGCTCGCTCCTACTCATGATCTACACACAGGTGGTGGCACTGGCAGTCGCAATCCCCCTCGGTGTCATGTCCGCCTATCGCGCCGGTAAGAGATCCGATCGAGTTATTGGCAACTCGTTGTTCACGTTTTCGTCGATTCCGTCGTTCGCCATTGCGCTTACCCTGATCATTATTGTGGGGGTGAAATTGGCATGGCTGCCAACGCTCGGATACGCCCCAATTTCTGACGGTGTGTGGGAGCACGCCAAATACATGATCATGCCGGTGGCGAGCCTCAGCGTCGGCCTCATTGCCGTATACACGCGGCTGTTGCGAGCCGACATGATCGCCACATTGCGAGAGGATTACGTGACAATGGCGGCCTCCAAGGGGCTGTCCGATCGACGAATACTGTGGCGTCATGTCTTTCGACCGTCCAGCGTCACCCTGTTTACTTCGGCGGCGTTGAACATGGGTGGACTCATTGGCGGCGCGATCGTGATCGAAAGCCTCTTCGGTACATACGGAATTGGTTTCGAGTTGTTTGCCGCTATTCAGGGCCGACAATACATTGAACTTCAGTCGCTGGTGGCCATTATCGCCGTCTTCTATGTAACCTTCAATGTCATTGTCGACATTGGTTCCGGGTTCGTTGACCCACGAACGCGCGATCGGAGAATCAATGCGTAAGTTTACGATTCCCACCTGGTGCACGATTGGATGGCTTGGCTTCGTTCTCTTCCTGGCAATATTCGGTTCGCTGTTGCCGCTCAGACCGTGGGAATACGTCTACGAAAACAGCCTGGGTGTGGTCCCGTTTTCGCGCGGTCACCTACTGGGCACCGACACGAACGGCTTCGACCTGCTCTCCTCGGTGGTCAACGGCGCGCGACTTTCACTGTTCATTTCGGTAACAGCCGTCGGCATTGGCGGATTTATCGGGTCCATTTTGGGAATCACGGCCGCCTATGTACGCGGCAAATTCGACACGATTATGGTCACGCTGTTCAATGTTTTCCTATCGGTTCCGAATCTCGTACTCGCCCTCGCCCTCGTATCGGTGCTGGCGACCAATATCGATGTCAATAATCCGGTTCCGACTTGGCGCCGAATCGTCGTCTTGACCGCAGCCCTGACCATCGTCATCATTCCAATCCTTGGTCGCATCGCCCGCGCGGCGACGCTGTCATGGACAAATCGCGAGTTTGTCGTGGCAGCCCGCTCAATGGGCATGCGCGACCGCAATATTATTATTCGCCACATTGTTCCCAATGTGTTACCGGCCCTGATCGCGGTAGGTTTTCTCGCCATCGGCGTGGTAATCATCGCCGAAGCCGCACTTTCGCTGCTTGGAGTCGGCGTCCCGGACGGAGCAAGTTGGGGCGCGATGATTGCCCGCGGTCGCAACGACCTTGAGTACAGTCCGCACGTGTTGTATGTGCCGCTTGTATTCCTGGCACTCACGGTCATCAGCACTAACCATCTTGGCGATGTCATCCGCTCGGGCCTCGACCGACGAGAGTCGAAAATCTAATGTCGTTGCTGAGTGTAAGAGATCTGAATATCTCCTTTGACACGCCTCGTGGAATGCTCGAGGCGGTTCGTCACGCGGATCTGGAAGTTCCGGCTGGCTCCAGCGTCGGTGTCGTCGGCGAATCTGGATCGGGAAAGACCGTGATGTCTCGAGCCGCAATGGGACTGTTGCACGGCAGCAATGTGCGGCGCAGCGGAACGGTCGTATTTGACGGCAAGGAACTGACGGCGATGACGCGCGAGCAAGTACGGGAAAACTTCGGCACCGGAATGGCAATGATCTTTCAGGATCCAATGACGGCTCTCAATCCCGTTCGTCGAATTGGGTCGCAGATATCCGAGGGTCTGCGTGTGCGGCTTGGAATGGAAAAGAAAGCGGCCATGACCCGCAGCGAGGAACTGCTGTCCTTTGTACGCATTCCCGATCCCGACAAGACGCTTCGCAAATTTCCGTATCAGCTCTCCGGCGGAATGCGCCAGCGCGTGATGATTGCCATCGCGATTGCCTGCAATCCAAAATTACTCTTCGCCGACGAACCGACCACCGCATTGGATGTCACGGTGCAGGCCCAAATTCTGCAGTTACTTGGCGACTTGCGCCGCGAACTCGGCATGGCCATGGTCCTGGTAACTCATGATCTCGGTGTAGTTGCAGGTAATACCGACTTTGTCGCCGTGATGTACGCGGGGGAAATTGTTGAGCAGGCGCCGACAAAGAGCCTGTTCGCCGGGATGAGAATGCCCTACACCGAGGCCCTACTCAAATCGATTCCCAAAATCGACATGCCTAGTGGCAAGCGCCTGCAGGTGATCGAAGGCCGACTTCCAGACCCAACAGATCGTCCAATCGGGTGCAGTTTTGCCGCCCGATGCATGTACGTGCAACCAAAATGCCTGGCCGAACATCCACCCCTAATACACGACGGGGATGGCCATCTCTACCGATGCTGGTTCCCACTGGAAAAAAAGTAATGGCTGGCTCCGGCACCGCGCACATGCGTCCCGGTGAGGACATCATCCTCACCGTCAACGATTTGGTCGTCGAATTTTCCGTCTCCCGACACCACAAGGTCCAAGCCGTTTCGGGAATTAGCTTCGACATCATCAAGGGTGAGACCCTCGCCATTGTTGGTGAGTCTGGTTGCGGCAAAACCACCTTGGGCAAGGCAATTCTTCAACTGCCACCGCCAAATTCCGGGGAAGTGATTCTTGAGGGCACCGACTTAGCGAAATTGTCAAGGGAAAAGTTACGCGCGGCCCGAACATCGATACAGATGGTCTTCCAAGACCCAATCTCATCGCTCGATCCGCGAATGACGGTAAGCCAACTTATTGAGGAGCCACTGTCAATTTGGGATCGTGGCAACAGCGAAGAACGAGCAACGGCCGTTAACAAACTTCTCAATGATGTAGGACTTGACCCCGACATCGTGCTCGATCGGCGGGCATACGAATTTTCGGGTGGTCAATGTCAGCGGATAAGCATCGCTCGGAGCCTTGCCCTCGAGCCACGCATGCTCATCTGTGACGAGCCTGTGTCGGCACTCGACGTGAGTATCCAAGCACAAATCCTCAATTTGCTGCAGGACATGAAGGACCGCTACGGGCTGACGATGATATTCATTTCGCACAACCTGGCAGTTGTGAAGGCCGTGAGCAAT
This sequence comes from Ilumatobacteraceae bacterium, assembly GCA_039916865.1. GTDB lineage: Bacteria > Actinomycetota > Acidimicrobiia > Acidimicrobiales > Ilumatobacteraceae > UBA3006. Next base: position 2,446 of record JBDSKN010000015.1, on the reverse strand, counting down.
CGGATCATGGTGATGTACCTGGGCAAGATCTGTGAGGTGGGCACCCCCGACGCGATCTACGCCAATCCGGCTCACCACTACACATCCGCGCTCATAGATTCGGTTCCGATTCCCGATCCGTCGCGAGCGGTGCCCAAGGCTTTACTGCAGGGCGAACCTCCATCCCCCGTGGACCCACCATCGGGATGCCGTTTTCGTACCCGCTGCCCGGCCGTAACCGAGGTGTGCGCCACGGACGAGCCACAGTTGCGCGAGATTCGCCCTGGCCAATTTGTGGCCTGCCACCACCCGCGACTTTAGAGCGACCAGTGGCTACGGCCGTGCGTCCAGCGGCATTGCGTACCCGCGTTTCAGAACTGCTTGGAATCGACTATCCGATCGTCCAAGCACCGATGGGATGGATCGCGCGATCGCAACTGGCATCGGCGGTGTCGAATGCAGGGGCGTTGGGAATCATAGAAACCTCCTCCGGCGAATTAGACGCGGTACGCATCGAGATCGGGCTGATGAGCGGGCTAACCAAGTACCCATTCGGAGTAAACATCGCCCAGGCATTTGTACGCGATCCAAATATCGTTCAATTTGTCATCGACCAGGGAGTCAAGTTTGTAACAACTTCGGCCGGTGACCCGAACAGGTACACCAAGCAACTTAAGGATGCCGGGCTAACTGTGTTTCACGTCGTGCCTACTTTGCGGGCGGCGCTGAAAGCGGTCGACGCCGGGGTTGACGGGCTCGTAGTTGAAGGTGGCGAAGGCGGTGGATTTAAAAACCCTCAAGACGTGTCGACGATGGTTCTGCTGCCGCTCGTTGCCTCCAATGTCGATGTGCCGATAATTGCGGCCGGTGGAATTTGCGACGGAGCGACGATGGCCGCAGCCTTTGCCCTCGGTGCCCAGGGGGTGCAAATGGGAACTCGGATGGTGTCGGCCGCAGAGTCTCCGGTTCACGACAACTGGAAGCGGGCAATCGTCGAGGCAGCCGAAACAGACACGGTATTTCTCAATCGATTCTCCAAGCCGGGTTTGCGTGCCCTGCGGACCGCGCGAACTACCAAGCTGGAACGCGATGAGCATGTCGGGATGGAACACTTTGGTACGGCCAAGGATTTGTACTTTGGTGGCGATATGGAGGCCTCGATAGCACTCAGCGGGCAAGTTGCTGGACGGATCACCGAGGTGCTCCCCGTGGATCGAATCATCCGTGAAACAATGCTCCAGTTCTATGCCGCCTGTAAGGCAATGTCTATATTTGTTGAATGACAATCGAGAGTAGATGACTCTTCCGCAGGTAGCACTAAGCGAAATTGACCTGTCTTCGCATCCACATTTCTGGGCGCGTGATCGCGAATTTCGCGACGCCGCATTTAAAACACTGCGCGACGAATCACCGTTTCAATTCTTCAATGAGCGGGTTATGGAGGGATCCCCGTTTCCACCCGGTCCTGGATACCGCGCCATTACGCGCCACGACGACATCTGGCATGTGAGTCGTAATCCACAACTCTTTTGTAGCGGTCGAGGTTCAAATATTGGGGATTTACCCCAAGAATTGAATGAGTTTTTCGGATCGATGATCAATATGGATGACCCCAAGCACTTTCGCCTTCGCTCGATTGTCTCAAAGGGATTCACCCCAAAGGAAATCGCACGCGTGGAAGACTCTGTCCGAACGCGGTCGGCGAAAGTAATCGACCGCCTATTTGAGAAATTCCCAGACGGCAGATGCGATTTTGTCGAACATGTCGCCGCCCCGCTTCCTTTGCAAATAATCTGCGACATGATGGGTATTCCCGATTCCGATATCGATCAGATCTTTCGCTGGACCAATATTATTCTCGGCGTTGGCGACCCGGAGTTTGTCGGCACTTACGATGCCTTGCTCACCTGCGCTCTGGAAATCTTCGCCTATGCCCAGGCCCTTGGCGAAGACCGGGTGAAAAATCCACGAGACGATGTGACGTCGGTGATGATGAATACGGTAGTTAGTGGCGAGAGACTTACCGCTCAGGAATTTGGCTCGTTCTTTATCCTGTTAGTCGTGGCCGGCAATGAGACAACTCGTAATGCAATCAGCCACGGCATGAAATTGCTCACCGACAATCCCGAGCAGCGCAAGATTTGGTTCGAAGATTTTGCCACCCATAGCAAGGGGGCCGTAGAGGAAATCGTTCGCCTGTCATCCCCGGTGATTCATTTCCGCCGAACCGCCACCCAGGACACCGAGATAAGCGGTGAACCGATCAAGGAAGGAGAGAAGGTCGTGATGTGGTACTACTCGGGCAATCGAGACGAGAATATTTTCAATGACCCGCTCAGGTTCGACGTCACACGAAAACTGATGCCGTCACAGATCGGGTTTGGAGCCGGTGGACCGCACTTCTGTTTGGGTGCCAACCTGGCCCGACGCGAAATGACCGTGATGTTCGACGAGATTCGTAGACGCA
>JBDSKN010000014.1:0-3208 GCA_039916865.1 Ilumatobacteraceae bacterium | reverse complement strand
TTCCTCAGCTTTCGTTGATTGGCTATTTGAGTGAATGTGTAAAACATGCGGACCAGATTTAGTCGTCGTCGGCTTCGTCGTCGGCGTGGTCAGCGTCGTCGGCGTGGTCAGCGTCGTCGGCGGTGCCAGCGTCGTCTAGTTCGTCGGCGTCATCATCTAACTTCACTGCCGCAATAACGCGTCCATCGAGGAGCTGGGCACGAAATTCGACACCCTTGTTGTTGTTTTCGAATTTAACTTCGACACGAGTCCCGCGGCCGTGCCCACTGTTGAATGTGTCCTCGACTTCGAAGGTCCATCCAGAAACTGGATTCACCGAGACGACACTGAGGCTGGTGGCATCTTGCCTGAGAGTGATAATCCCAACACCTGCAATGGTGTACGAAAATTGAGTTGATGTGGGTGCGACAGTCGTCCCTGGTGCGGCTGGGATAGTAGTAACCGGCGTCACTGTGACAGCGATCGTGGTTGAACTAACCGATAGATCTCCAAAAGGCACAGTCGTTGCTGTCGGCACCGACGTCACGGTTGAGTTTGGCACCGACGTGTCCACGACGACAATCACATCGCCCGTGGCCGTCGATTCAATCGACAGATTGGTACTAGGCACAATCGCCTCGTCCAGCGTCGGTGAACCGTGTACCGAAGACATGATTGAGTCGAGCACTGTGGTGTTGGCAGCGAAGGCGGCTCCGCCTGTGGCCAAAACGCCAACTATCGAAAGGGATGTGATAAGTGATGTTTTCATGTCCCTTACCATATGGGCGTCTTATCTAAGGGGAGTCCATCGCAAATCCAAGATTTATCCAAGAAATTTGGATTTCATCACAATTTGAACCGGTTAGGGGGCGATGGCGATGATTGGTCAGCAACAATGGAGCGATGGACGTCCTGCTCGTCGAAGATGATGATGCAATCGCTTCATCGCTAATTGCCGGTCTTCAATCGTCTGGTATGACAGTGCGCCGAGTCAGCAATGGCGAAGATGCATTTCCCGATGTGATACCAGATGTTGTGTTGCTCGATGTTGGTTTACCTGGCATCGATGGATTTGAAGTGTGTCGCCGGCTTCGAGCGACGAGTCAAGTGCCCATAATTATGTTGACGGCGCGCAATGAGGAATTTGATCGCGTGTTTGGTCTCGAAATTGGAGCCGATGATTACGTCACCAAACCATTTGGGTTACGAGAACTCATTGCCCGCATTCGAGCCGTCACAAGACGCGCCGGTGCTTCTGATGCAACGGAGAATTCGTCGATCGTTGTCGGGTCGCTTCACATCGACAGACTGACCCGACGAGCGGTACTTCAGGATAAGGAATTGGTGTTGACTACAAAGGAGTTCGACTTACTCGCATATCTCGCCGAACGGCCTGGAATCGTTCATCGACGCACCGATATTCTTGAGTCCGTTTGGGACACGAATTGGTACGGGCCCACGAAGACCCTTGACGCGCATGTTGCGGCGGTTCGAAAGAAGCTCGGCGACCATCGATGGATCGAGGCGGTACGGGGTGTTGGCTTTCGGTTGGAGTCACCGGAATGAAGAAGCAATTGCTGGCGGTCATAGTGGGCCTCGTGGTGGTCGTGCTATTTGCCCACGATGTTCCATTGTCGGCGCACTTGGCAAGGATTGAGCGAGATCGATTGACCACCGCCATTCAACGTGATGCATTTACCATTGGCGGGGAGGTGACCCCACTGATGAGCGATCCGGATGTGGACCGAAATCGCGACATTATTGCTGTACTCGATGACTATTCACGTCGAAGTGATGGAGCGGTCGTAGTGATTGACGACAAGGGGTATCTCGCTGCAAGCAACGATCCGACTACGACGGTAGGTGACGATTACGTCGGGCGCCCCGAAATTGCGACGGCATTGCTCGGAACTCCCGCCTCTGGGACTCGGCCGTCCACCAGTTTGGGCGGCGAACTCGTATATGTAGCGGTGCCCGTCCTTTCTGGTAGCGATGTGCTTGGTGTCGTTCGCATCACCTATCCAAAGAGTGTGGTCGATGGGCGAGTCAATGATTACCTTCGCGGAATCGTCTTCACGGCCGCCATTTCTATTGCAATGGCTGTCATCGTGGCGTTGTTTTTCGCACGTTTCGTGACTCGACCGCTTGATGACTTGCGCCGCACGACCGAGAAATTTGCCGATGGCGATTTGAATGCAAGTGCGCAAGAGTCTGGGCCGCCAGAAACCCGTAGTCTCGCTTCCTCGTTCAACAGCATGGCCAAACGCCTGGGTCGCATGATCGATCAGCAGCGCTCGTTTGCCGGCAACGCATCGCACCAACTGCGATCGCCGCTCACCGCTCTTCGACTACGCCTTGAACAGGCAAGCGATTTGGTGGAAAGTAATCCGCATGAGGCTCGTAGTCATCTAGACGAAGCGCAGTTTGAAATGGAACGCCTGTCGCGCCTCGTCGAGCAGTTACTCCAACTTGCTCGTGCCGAGGGAATGGTGCTTTCACTTGAAGATCTTGAAATCTCAGAACTTATGACAGAACGGGTAGAGCAATGGTCGCCGCTGGCCGAGGAACGTGGTGTTTCGCTGATTGGTGACGTCGCAACAAGTGTGCGTGGTCGCGGAAACGCGATGGCATTGAGTGAAATTCTCGACAATTACCTCGACAACGCGCTCGAGGTATCACCTGTCGGGTCAACGATTCGGGTGACGGCCGAAGTCAGAAATGACACCGTTGAACTGATCGTTGGCGACGAGGGCTCGGGGCTATCCGATGAGCAACGCGCGCGAGCATTTGACCGGTTCTGGCGTGGCGAAAAGCAGTCAGTTCGGCGTTCGGGAAGTGGACTCGGGCTGGCCATCGTATCGCAGCTAGCGAACGCAAGTGGTTATCGCGTTGAACTAAGAAAATCAACGCAGGGCGGCATTGATGCAGTGGTCATGGTGCCACGAGCGACAACTCTAGACACCTAGAAGTCACTGACCCCTGTCTGGGTCTCGTACTGTTGTGACGATGATTCAATTCACCATTCTCGCCGCCGCCACGGGAAGTGATCAAGTCTCCACATGGTTGCGCGGCGACTTTGTCGTCATCGTGATGATCATTTCGGGGTCGTATGTGGCGATGCGAACGACTTTGTTTATCGCCGGACAGCAAATCGAACAGTTAAGAATTGAGCGCGGAGATACCGGTGACCTGACCGCCACGAGCTTTGGCGCTCACCGCGCAGCATTGT
>JBDSKN010000013.1:0-4725 GCA_039916865.1 Ilumatobacteraceae bacterium | reverse complement strand
TCGTTGATATTTAATCGGCTTACCCACTTGGCAAAAAGCGTGACATCGCTGCAATATGCGTCAACCGTGTTCGCCGAAGATGCGGTGAGAGATCGGGCGAACTTGTCGAGGTTCCAACCCATGCCCTAAACGGTACTTGTCGTTACGGGCCGCTCGGTTCATGCTCGCAATTGGCCAACCGCCTCCCACCAGCCACCGTTGTTGACGACCCAGCCCTCGGCTTCCAATCGACCCAAACTCAATGCCAGTGTCAGCAAATCGACTCCTGTGCGGACCATTAATTGGTCGAGAGTCACGGGCTCAATGCCGCGAGGACAATCGCCAAATGAATCAAGAATTCGTTGGTCGTCAACCTGAGGTCGGCGACGAGAGTCAAAGGTATTCGGAAAACATCTTCGGTGGTCAAGACCGAGAGCAACCAAAATGTCGTCGACCTCAACTACCGGAGCACATCCCTGCTGCAGCAACAAATTTGTTCCCGCCGATGACGAGGTACGCGGAGATCCTGGCACGGCCATCACCGTCACGTCGCGCTTGACCGCCTCCTCAACGGTGATCATTGATCCACCTACCGCGCGCGACTCAACTACTACGAGCACTTCGCACAGCGCGGCGAGAATTCGATTCCGAAGCGGAAATCGAAATGCTTCGGGCGCTGTGCCCGGCGGCGATTCGCTCAATACAACTCCATGAGTCTGGACATCTCGCCACAACTCCGCGTTTTCGCGCGGATACACGACGTCTAACCCCGAGGCCACAACGGCAACCGGTCGTCCGATCGCCGATGACTGTGGCTTGGTCCGTAGCGACGGACTCATTGCGCCGCGATGCGCCCAGGCGTCAATTCCGCGGGCAAGTCCAGAAACCACCGAGATCCCCCGTTCCGCAACTTCGTGGCCGAGGTTAGATGCCATGTATCGCCCCGCGGCGGTGGCCGCGCGCGTACCAATTATTCCGACTCGGCGCTGGTTGAGAGCATCTAGGTCGCCGCACCAAAACAACACCGCCGGTGGCACGATGTCGGCAGCAAGAATTGCCGGGTACTCGCCGTCGCCGATGAATGTTGCTCGAATGTCGGATGTGATGCATCGTTCGTGGATGGTGTGCAGATGCTCATCCGTCGCCCGCTCTCGCAATTTATGGCCAAGAAATTCGCGCCCAAGCAACGCCTCGATCGAGGCGTGAGGCCGGTGATCGCCCCGAATCACCGCCCAAGCCTCCGAAGGGCTGTGACGTATTAGCAATTTGTGCAACCGGTGTGGTCCAAGCAATGGCAGTGCCGCTAGTGCGGCGGCAAATGACGACTCGGTGCTCATCGCCCGGTTCACGATTGATCTCCGAGAAGTAGCGGCTGGACACCAATTCGTAGTGCGAGCGCCGCAGCGATGTGCTGCTCGTCTACCTCTCCGATGTCACCCTGCAGATCGGCAATGGTGCGCGCAACCCGCCGAATTCGGTGATAGCCACGACCGGTGAGCCGACCGCGCTCCAACTGCGACCTAACCAACTGCGTTGCAGATCGAGTTAGCGATGCGTGTTCATCCAATAGATCGGCGGTAAGCATCGAATTCAAGCAACCGGATCGATCGTGCGCCACGCGACGCGCCCGCACTACTCGACTGGCTATACAGGACGAAGTTTCGCCGTGTTCATCGGCGAGTAAGTCATCGACGCGGGGCCGGTCAACCGCCACTCGTAGATCAAATCGGTCCAGTAGCGGTCCGGAAAAGCGGCGCAGATAACGCTGTCGCATCCGGACATCGCAAACACAAACACCCGGGGCGCCCTCGCCACACGGACACGGGTTAGTGGCACTAACAAGTAGGAATTTGGCCGGCAGCGTCACCGATGACTTGGCCCGCGACAATCGGACAAGGCCCTCCTCGAGTGGTTGCCGGAGCGCATCCAAAACCGAAGGCGCGAACTCTCCCAGTTCGTCGAGAAACAACACTCCGTATGAGGCAAGAGAAATTTCACCTGGTCGCATTGCGGCCGTTCCGCCACCCACCATTGCGATCATCGAAGCCGAATGATGGGGGGATCTGAAGGGAGGATTTCGAATCAGTCCGCCAGATGGAATCGCCAAGTTTGCCGCGGAGTGAATCATCGTGACCATCAGGGCGTCGTCTGCATCTAGTGGCGGCAAAATGCTGGGAAGCCTTCTTGCCAGCATCGACTTGCCAGCACCTGGTGGCCCAATGAACAGCAAATGATGTGCGCCGGCCGCCGCGATCTCTAGCGCTCGGCGAGCCGCCGGTTGACCGCGAACATCGGACATGTCGACTTCATCAGTCGAGTTATCAATTCCAACTTTGCCTTCGCTCATCGGCGATTGCTGTTCGGGCCAATCCGAATCGCCGCGCAAACAACTGACCAGTTCGCCAAGTGTGGCTACAGCTTGGACGTTGCGACGGGCGACAGCGCGCGCTTCGTACACACACTGCGGAGCGACGACGACGTCTCGATCAGCGAGCGCACCAACTAGTGGTACGACACCGGGAACCGGTCGTAGCGAGCCGTCCAGTCCAAGTTCGGCAAGAAATGCAAACTCGATGCACCGATCCGGTGCAATTATCTCCTGGGCGACCAACAGCCCGACGGCAATTGCTAGATCCAGACCTGCGCCGCCCTTGCGCTCGCCGCTCGAGGCAAGATTGACCGTGATTCGCCGATTCGGCCAGCTCAACCCAGACGAGAGCAGTGCTGCACGAACACGATCGCGCGATTCGCGACAAGCCTCGTCTGGTTGCCCGACAATCGTGAACCCGGGTAGTCCAACTCCTACATGTACCTCGACGTCAAGCGGTCGGCCCTGCACCCCGAGCAAAGTTGCCGACCTCATCGATGCAAACACCTAAACCCCTTTCAATCTCAAAGCGGTCGATGCCACCATCTGCGGGGCAACTGCTGAGAGAATGTGTGTGATGAACAAGCATCAATCAGCATCTCGACGCATATGTGTGCTGACTGGTGCCGCCTTGATTACCCTGGCCGCCTGCTCAACACCGGCGCGAACCGCGACAAACTTTTGTCGCCAGTTGCAACATGAATTGCCTGAAATCGCCCAACCGACGGCGACCCCCGGCGAGGTTTCCACTCTCGTCGGCAGTTACGAACGCCTGGGTAAAGTTGCTCCACTTACCATCGAGGAAGACTGGAAGGCCCTAACGAATTTGGTCAAGGCCGCTGCCGAAGTGGATGCGACCGACCCGGCAAGCGTGCAGGCTGTTGCAGACTTGTCGTATGCAACTCAAAAAAGCGCGACCGCGGCGGCTAAATGGGTGACCGAAACCTGCGGAGTGGATATCTCGACAGGAATCAGCATTACTCCGTAATTTTTTAGTTTATTTAGCGCATTTCTCCGCGCTTGATAATCACCTTGTCAACCAGTCCGTAATCTCGAGCCGCCTCGGCGGTGAACCAGCGATCGCGTTCTGAATCTGCTTGAATCTGTTCAACTTTTTGGCCGGAATGCTGAGCCGTAAGTTCGGCCATCCGACGCTTGGTAAAGGCAAGTTGCTCGGCTTGAATGGCAATGTCAGAGGCCTGTCCGCGCAATCCCGAGAGTGGCTGGTGCATCAAGATGCGCGCGTTTGGCAAGGTGTAGCGCTTGCCGGGAGCCCCAGACGTGAGTAGAAACTGACCCATGGACGCGGCCAAACCAAGGCAAACCGTGGCGACATTGCAACTGATGAATTGCATCGTGTCGTAAATAGCCATGCCGGCCGTGATCGAACCCCCTGGACTATTTATATATAGCCAAACATCGCTCTTTGAGTCTTCGCCCTCGAGAAACAGCAATTGGGCGCACACCTGATTGGCGATTTCGTCATTGACATCGGTACCGAGCATGATCACACGACTTTTGAGTAAACGAGTAAAAATGTCGCTGCGCGGATCGGAACTGTTGTCTAGGCCGAAAGCAGGAAGGTGCAGGTCAGATCCGTTAAATGATGGCGTATTGGTCATGGCATCAGGCTAATCGGGCAACGGTGTAGAAGGCCGTCGTATCCCGCTGAAAACCACCGCGACCCTTTCGTCATCGGCCAAGTCACTGCGCATCGATAACACTCCGGCCAAGCCGGCGGTTCCAGTCGGGCTGACATCAATTGTTGTGACTCGATGGGCCAATGCATATGCCTCAAGGATGTGTCGCTCCGATGCCACCACCGGCGATCCCCCGCTGTCGGTCATTGCATTGCAAACAGCGATCCAGTCGTAGGTTTCATCGTCCAAAATCCCATCGGCCAGTGATATCGGCACTTGCTCCCACGGCCACATACATACTGACCAACGGCTTCCGGCGTTGCGCGTACCGCCGGTTTCCTTGGCCCGTTTCCAGGCGCGCGCCAATGGCGCACAGCCTTGGGCTTGCACCGCGTGAAGTTTTGGACGAACTCCACCGGCGAACAGACCGGCAGCCGTGCAGGCGGCCAGTGCTCCTCCACCGCTTTGCACAAATACTCGATCCAAGAGTGGGCCGTCGGTTTGCTCATGTGCAAATGCCATTTCCCAACCAATAGTGCGACCGCCATCTAGACACCATGCATTTTCCGGACCCTGTACACCAAACGGAATTGCGCCTTGGAGAACTTCGGCGTGAAATCGATGGACACATGGATCTCCGGGAGGATCCGCGGCGAGTCGTGGACATTGCACGATTTGCGCATTCAGCCCTGCAAGCATCTCAAGCAGTTCAGCGTCTGCGCTCACGGGAACAAACAC
>JBDSKN010000012.1:0-22615 GCA_039916865.1 Ilumatobacteraceae bacterium | reverse complement strand
CCTCGCGCCTAGTTATCCAAGGTCTAGTGAATAGCACATTTCTCTCTGGTGAATTGAGTCTTGCGAGCTATCTCGTGCAGCCTCAAGGTAAGCGAGGTGCCCTGCCGGCGATGGTCCTGTGTCACGGTTATCCGAGTGGTGGCATCGACGCTCGCCAGTCGGCCGGTTCATTTCCCGAACTGTGTGACCGAGTGGCAAATGAATTGGGATGGATCGCCATGACTTTCACATTTCGTGGATGTGCAACGAGCGAAGGCGATTTCTCGATGCAGGGTTGGGTGGATGATCTGCGCGGCGCTATCACTCATGTTGTGGCCGAAACCTCGCCAAGCGGTGTCTGGGTAGTGGGGAATAACACCGGTGGTTCGCTTGCATTGTGTGTGGCGGCAGACGATCCAAGAGTGAGCGGATGTGCACTGCTTGGGGCTCGGGCCGACTTTGATGACTGGGCCGATCACCCCCGTCGATTTCTCGAGCACTCGCGCGAGATAGGGACAATTCATCGACCAGGATTCCCCCCATCTGCCGATGAATGGGCGCGTGAATTGCGACGCTTTCGCCCGACCGACGCGGCCAGAAGGCTTGCCCCGCGGCCGCTGCTGTTGATGCATGGCGACGACGATGAGATTGTGCCAACTGCGGACTCGCGAGTGTTGGCGCAAGCACATGGATCGGCCGAATTACAGATCATCGGTGGGGCCGGTCACAGATTGCGTCATGATCCGCGAGCGATGGCGGTTTTGCTGGGGTGGCTAGATCGCCAGCGCACTAGCGCGGCGGTGTAATCGCCAACTTGCTGTGCCAACGCCAGGCGCTGGAAATTATGTCCCGCAAGTCTTGAGTTGGCTTCCAACCGAGGCTTTGCTGGATGAGTGTCGGATCGGCATACCCCGAAGCAGGATCACCAAGTCGCCGACCAACAATTTGGTACGGAACCTTCCGTCCACTTACAGCTTCGACCATTGCAATGACTTCCAATACCGAGTGACCTACACCGGTGCCGACATTGCACGCCAGAGTCGATCCGCCCCTTTCCAAGTATTCCAGCGCCTTGGTGTGGGCGTCGGCAAGATCTTCGACGTGGATGTAATCACGAATGCATGTTCCATCTGGTGTGGGATAGTCGATGCCGTTCAACGAAAAAATGTCGCTTTGTCCGAGCATCGCTTTCATTATCAGTGGTACGAGATTTTGTGACATCGACCAGTCTTCGCCGATGCTCGCGTCAGAACTGGCACCTGCGGCGTTGAAATATCGGAGGCATACCGAACGAAGTCCGACGGCACTGCACGAAGCAAGAAATTTTTCGACGACTACTTTTGTTTCCGCGTACACACTCTCGGGGTGTAGGTCCGCATCTTCCGATATCGGAACGGTCGTAGGGGTTCCGTAGACGGCGGCCGACGAGGAGAACACAAATCGATTGACGCCATTGGATAGCAACGCCAAAACAAGGGCGATTGTGCCGGACACATTGTTGTTGTAATAGCGAAGCGGTTGCTCCATCGACTCTCCGACGGCCTTGTAGGCGGCAAAGTGGATTACTTCACTGATGTCATACTTACGACATATTTTGTCAATGATCCGACTATCGGCGACATCGCCAACGAATAGTGGAACATCGAAAACGCGATTCTTGTCACCGAATTCGAGTGAGTCGAGTACAACGACATCCCGTTGATGTTTTACGAGACGACGTACGGTGTGAGAACCGATGTATCCGGCGCCGCCTGTGACAAGAACTGTCATCTTTGCAACCTATTTACGCGGCCGATCTTGCTTATCGACGTTGGCTACCTTCTGCTTCTTCTTGTAACCGCGAACCTTCAGAAGCGCATCGGGCGAATTGATGTCCGCAACCGATCTTGGCTGGCCATCGCTGAATGCGCCCGCTACTTTTTCCCATCCCTTTGGTCGAATTCCAATCCTTTTTCCGAGCAGGGCAACAAAAATCTGCGATTTTTCGTCGCCAAATCCGGGAAGGTCGCGCAGTCGTCGAAAAAGTTCCTTTGCGTCGTCGACGCCAAGCCAGATGTTGGCGCCGTCCCCTTCATAACTTGTGGCAATAACGGCGCACATGGCATGAATCCGTTTGGCCATCGAATTTGGGAATCGGTGAACGGCCGGTTTTACGCGGCACATCGCGACAAAATCGTCCACGTCCATATTTGCGATTCGCTTCGCATCGATGTGTCCGAGTCGGTCGCGAATTGTGTTCGGCCCGGTGAACGCCCATTGCATCGGTACCTGCTGGTCCAGCAACATTCCGATCAGCAGCGCAGTTCCGTCGTTGTTAAGAAGCGCGTCGGCCGCGGGTATTCCAGTGATATAGAAATCTCTCTTGGCCATGGCAGTCATAGGTTTAGTTTTTCTCATGCGTTCAATGGATTAAGGGCATCGGGATTTATTCCATAGTGAATAATTGCATCTTGAACTAGTTCGTGTTTGATAGCACCTGCCTGGCTGAGTTCGTAAAGAACTGCCACAACGAGATGCGGCATATCTACTTCGAAATGTCGCCGTAGCGCCTCGCGAGTATCACTTCTGCCCATCCCATCGGTGCCTAGCGGTGTAAAGGAACGATGAGGAATGAACCGCGCGACTTGCTCTGGAACCATGCGCATGAAGTCGGTAACCGCGACTATCGGGCCGGTTCCGCCGTCAAGCAGTCGTGTGACAAGAGCCTGCCGAGGTGAAGCGCCAGGATGTAGACGGTTCCATCGCTCAATTTCGAGGGCTTCCTCACGCAACGATTTGTATGAGGTAGCAGACCATAGATCGACACCTACGTCGTAGCGCTCGAGTAGCTCGCTCGCGGCGAGTTGTGCCGCACCATGAGCCGATCCAGAAAACAATATTGTGGCGCGATGTTTACCGCCCTCAGACTCTTTCCACTTGTAGAGACCCTGCATGACTTCGGCTTCGATTGTGGAGGAGGCGCCCTGAGCAGGCATCAGGTAGTTCTCGTTATACAACGCCAGGTAAAAGAAAATGTCCTCAGGCTGGTCACCGTACATCCGGTTTATTCCTTGCCGGACAATTGTGGCCACTTCGTACGCAAACGAAGGGTCATATGCCTGACATGCCGGCACGGTACTGGCGAGTAACAGACTGTGTCCGTCCTGGTGCTGCAGACCTTCGCCCATCAGCGTGGTACGACCGGCGGTGGCGCCGAGTAAGAATCCTCGAGTGCGCGCATCGGCTGCCTGCCAAATGAGGTCACCGACTCGCTGGAAACCGAACATTGAGTAAAAGGTGTAGAACGGCACCATCGGCACTCCGCGCGTTGCATAGCTGGTACCGGCGGCGATAAAACTGGCCATACTTCCTGCCTCGGTAATTCCTTCCTCAAGAATTTGACCAGAGGTGGATTCGGCATAGCTCAGCAATAGCGCATGATCGACTGGCTCATATTTTTGACCTTGTGAGGCGTAAATTTTGAGTTCACGAAACAGTGAGTCCATCCCGAACGTGCGAGCCTCGTCAGGAATAATTGGTACCACGCGTTCGCCGAAGGCCTTGTCGCGAGCCAAGTTGCGCAGCAAACGAGTAAACCCCATCGTCGTGCTGACCGACTGTTTACCGCTACCCAAAGTGAATTCCCTAAAAACTTCTGGGTTTGGCAGGTGTAAGGGCTTGCGGGCAAAAGTTGTTCGCTTTGGAATGCTTCCACCGAGTGCACGACGTCGTTCCATCATGTACTGATACTCGATGCTGTCGACGGGCGGTCGATAATACGGTGGGTTGTCACCGTTGAGAGCGCTGTCGGGAATTTCATCTTCTAAATGCAATGTGTTGCGCAACGCCAACAACTGGCTGTCGGTCATCTTCTTTATTTGGTGCGTGGCGTTGCGACCCTCAATTTCGTGACCGAGCGTCCAACCCTTGACGGTCTTGCACAATATTGCGGTCGGGCGGCCCGACCCCGCGTTTTCCGTTGCCGCACGAAATGCGGCGTATAACTTGTGGTAGTCGTGGCCGCCGCGGGGCAGAACTCGGAGTTCGTCGTCAGTCAAATGGGAGACCAATTCGCGCAGGCGTGGATCCGGTCCGAAAAAGTTCTCGCGAATGTAATTGCCATCTTCGATTATGTAGCGCTGAAACTCTCCGTCCAGCGTGGTGTTCATTTTGTTCAGCAGCGCCCCTGAAGTGTCGCGCGCCAGAAGTTCATCCCACTTTGAACCCCAAATAACTTTGATCACGTTCCAACCGGCGCCACGAAACACCGCTTCCAGTTCCTGAATTATTTTCCCGTTGCCGCGCACCGGTCCGTCGAGTCGCTGCAAGTTGCAATTGACCACAAAAGTCAGGTTGTCGAGCTGCTCTCGTGCGGCGAGTGAGATTGATCCAAGAGTTTCCGGTTCATCACATTCGCCGTCGCCCAGGAATGCCCAGACTCGACTCGCGGATGTGTCGTCAAGTTGACGATTTTGCAGGTAGCGATTGAAACGGGCATGGTAGAGGGCGGTGAGTGGACCAAGACCCATTGAAACGGTCGGAAACTCCCAGAATTCGGGCATCAGCCGCGGGTGCGGATAACTGGAAAGTCCACGACCATTTCGTCCGATTTCTCGGCGAAAGTGATTCAGGTCGTCCTCGTCGAGGCGACGTTCGATAAAGGCACGGGCATAGATACCGGGCGCGGCGTGGCCTTGAAAGTAGACATGGTCGCCGGGGGTTCCATTGTCTTTGCCGCGGAAGAAGTGGTTGAATCCGACTTCGTACAAGGTGGCCGAAGATGCAAATGTCGAGAGATGCCCACCGATACCTTCGGCATTGGTGTTGGCTCGAACAACCATGACGGCCGCATTCCAGCGAATGTAAGCCCTAATTCGACGTTCAATGTGATCGTCACCCGGAAACCATGGTTCCTGTTCGTATGGAATGCTATTTACGTACGGGGTCGAAACGGTGGCCGGAAAACTTACCTGTGTTTCTCGCGCTCGTTCAAGAAGGCGTGAAAGCAAGTAGCGGGCGCGGGTCTTGCCTTGACTATCGACGACTGCATCCAATGAATCAAGCCACTCGCTGGTTTCGCCCGGGTCATTATCTGGCAATTGATGCATGGAGCCATCAAAAATCATGTGTCCATTCTCGCAGATATATCGGCAAGTACCTACGCGCGATGCCGCGATGAGCAAGTATCTAGGGCGTGATCGTGATCTACACCGATGGTGCTTGCTCGGGAAATCCCGGCCCAGGGGGCTGGGCATGGGCAACGGCTCCTACTGGAGTGCCCTCGGAAACGGGTGGCGAATATCACACGACAAATCAACGAATGGAAATTTCGGCGGTACTTTATGCGCTACGGTCCCATGACTCTGGGAGTAGCCCGATCGAGATCAGGTCCGACTCTACATATGTCGTGCACTGCTTCCGCGATGAGTGGTGGAAGGGATGGCAGATGAGGGGATGGAAGAATTCGCAACGCAAGCCTGTCGCCAATCGAGATCTCTGGGAACCGCTGATCGACTTGGTTAACGCGCGAGGGGATGTGCAATTCACCTGGGTTAAGGCCCATAGCGGAGAGCCAATGAATGATTTGGTGGATGCGCTTGCCGTGGCGGCATCTCTAGGCTTCGCCTAAATTCCATCATTTGGAATAGTCTTCGCAGCCATGGATATCAATGGCGCAAGTGCAATCGTCACAGGTGGGGCATCGGGAATCGGGGCGGCGGCGGCACGGCTGTTAGCCAAACGCGGTGCCAAAGTAGTTGTTGCTGACTTGCAGGAAGAAAAGGGTCAGCAACTTGCCAAAGAAATCGGTGGTGCATTTTGTAAAGTAGACGTGACCAATACACAAGACATCATCAACGCGGCCGAAATGGCCAAGTCGATTGGACCGGTCCGAGTTCTTGTGAACTCCGCCGGCATTGGTTGGGCGCAACGGACCGTTGGCAAGGACGGCTCATATGACTCGGCAGCAAACCTTGACGCATTCAAGAAGGTAATTGCCATAAATTTAGTTGGTTCATTCGACTGCATTCGGATAATTGGGACGGCGATGTCATTGAGCGAGCCGCTCGCAAATGGCGAGCGCGGAGCAATCGTGAACATTGCTTCCGTTGCAGCATTCGACGGTCAGATCGGACAGGCTTCCTACTCGGCATCAAAAGGCGGAATCGTAGGAATGACATTGCCAATTGCCCGCGATCTTGCCGCAATCGGTGTTCGGGTGAACACAGTTGCGCCGGGCCTTATTGATACTCCTATATATGGCGAGGGTGATCGCAGCGAGGAATTCAAGATAAACCTGCAAAAGGGAGTCCTGTTCCCGCAGCGCCTTGGTTTTCCGGAAGAACTCGCCTCGATGGTGCTCGAGTGCATTACAAATAGTTACATGAATGCCGAAACGATTCGTGTCGATGGCGGCATTCGCATGCAACCAAAGTGATGTGTTGAAAGCGGCGTGGCAATGACCCACGTTCCACATCAGCATCCATTTACTCCCTACGACGAGTCGCCGGTCGTGGACATGTCGGGCTTCGCGCCGATGCCACCCGTTGACGACATTTTGCCGCGCGCGATGTATGACGAATTTCGCCATCGACTTGGAACGCGATCGCTCGATCTCGCGCAGTGGTTGACTCCGGATGCCGAGACCGCACCGACGATTGAAATGAAGCGCATGCTGATCGAGCATCGGCGTAGTGACGTCGTGGCGCTTTTTGACGGTGGCGAAACGGCTGCCCAGGAGGCGGCCGAACTTGTTGCTCAATGGACGGGCAACGCCCTCACAAGTAGCGGAATTGATGCCTTGGTGGATGCGGCCCTGATGGTCGCCGATGACTTGACGGTGCTGGAACCTCGCAGCACCAGTAACGGTGAAGAACTTTTGTTCGTCGCCGGGGTGGTGTGTTCGCCGAGTCGTTGGAAACTCGCCGACAAAATGGGCAAGAACATGATCCAGGTGCATGCACCGGTATCGAAGTATGCCGAGCATATTGGCGCTGCCGTGGACACGACCCTGCAGCGGCTGAGCGTTGAGCGCCCCCTTTGGCGTTCCAATTGGACGCTCGAGGATCATCCGGCACTCTTTCAACCCGCACTGCCGGTTGAGCCTCTAGTGAGAGACGTATCCAAACTATGGATTCGAATAGAACGGGAGACTTTGCGTCGGTTGCCGCTATCCGGTGGAGTCCTTTTCACCATTCGCGGGTTTCAACAACCGCTTGGCGACTATGTCAACCGCGGTTCCGAACACGTTGAGGCATTGCGAGCTCTCATTGAACGACTTCCCGAAGACCTGTCGCGGTACAAGTCGGTCCTTCCTTATCGCCAACCAATTCTTGGTTGGTTGGCAGGACTCTCGTAATCAGGTTGTGTAGTCGGCATTGATGTGCACATATCCCGCAGTGAGGTCACAACCCCAAACCGTCGCGGATGCGCTGCCAGTATTCAGCGACACGCCGATGCTCACTTCGGAACCACTCATGTATGTGCTAAGCGCTGCCAACTCGGTATCACCGACTCGTTTTGGATACACCTCTTGAGGACCAAAGCGAATCACAACCGAATGCTGATTGATGTCGCTGTATTGACTGCATTTGCCGATTGCCATGGCCACGCGCCCCCAATTTGGGTCTGCTCCGTGCACTGCAGTTTTAACTAAGGGCGAATTAACAATTGACTTGGCAACAGTTTTTGCCTGCTCAAAATCGCGAGCCGAATCGACACAGACCTCGATTAGTTTTTCTGCCCCTTCGCCGTCTCGGGCAACCTGCTTCGTCAGCGAAAGTGCAACTTCATGGAGTGCTTGCTCGAACGCACCTAGTTCAACAGCTCCGCATGCGCCGCTGGCGAGGATGATTGCTGTGTCGCTAGTCGAGGTGTCGGTATCCACGGAAACACAATTGAATGTACGGTCAATGACCCGCCGAAATATACGATCCAAGTCGGCAGAAGTTAGGTCGGCGTCTGTAAACATCAGCGTGATCAAAGTTGCCATGTTTGGCTCGATCATCCCGACACCTTTGGCCACACCGACAACGCGAGCCTGAGAGCCAGGCACTTTGGAGTGGGCAACTTTTGGCACAGTGTCCGTGGTCATGATTGCGCGGGCCACGACATCGGCCGAAGTTCCCCTTGGTGACTCGAGCAAGGCAACGATACCTAGCCGAATTTTGTCCATCGGATATTGGCGGCCAATAACACCTGTGGATGCGATCAGCACATCGCTGGCCTGACACGACAACGCACTAGCAACTCCTGCAACTATTTCGCGCGTGTTTTCCATACCAGCTACACCTGTGGCAACGTTGGCGTTTTTGGAAATCACCACCACGGCTCGTGCCAAATTATCCGCCAAATTCTCGCGACTTACCATCACGCTGGGGCCAGCAAAACGGCTTTGGGTAAACACCCCCGCCGCGGCACACACCGAGTCGGCAATCACGACCGTGAAATCGGTGGTGGAGTCTTTGATGCCGACGTTTGCTACGTGCTCGTAAAAACCTTGAGGTAATTCAACGCTCATTGCGGCGATGAAAAGTGTTTTTCCAAATTCTTGAGAGTGATACGCATCGCTTTCTCATTTTTTGGAATTGCGCCGGTCACCTTCAGGAACAGTTTTGACCGCGAGTTCGCATAGTCAAATTGCTCGGTGACTTTGGTACCGCCGTCCACCGGTTCAAGGAAGTATCGCCAGACATGCCCACCAAAATGGCGCCATGCAATCTGCCTTCCCTCATTGAACTCAATCACCTCATTAGTGATCTTGTACGGGATGCCAATTTTCATATCCATACCAAACTTCGAACCAAGACTGAGACGTTGCGGCGTATCTCCCTGCGATTTGCGCACCGTGCCAGATCCATCAATTACGGGATGCTGACGAGGGTCGGCGAGTAGGTTAAAAATCGACTCGGGGGTGGCGTGAACAATCTGGTCAACACTTACAATTTCAGTTTTAGTCATTCCATTAATCTAGAGCGACAGACTGGCCAAAGATCATTTGTTTAGTAGCGACCGCAGCGCCTCGTCTAGGTGTTCATGAGTGAATTTAAAACCATTGGCGGTGAGAATTGCTGGGACCACCCGTTGTCCGCTGAACAAAAGCGATTCTGCGAGCTCGCTCCCTAGGAGCAACTTGGGAAATATCGCGGGAACTGGAATCAGGGCCGGACGATGCAACACTCGGGCGAGTGTTGAGGTGAATTCCGAATTTGTGACTGGATTCGGGGCTGTGAGATTTACCGCACCCGATACCGGCGCAGTGAGCAAAAACTCAATGGCTCGTATCTCGTCGTCAAGAGTGATCCAACTTTGCCATTGCTTACCACTGCCAAATTTTCCGCCGAGTCCAAGTTTGAAGAGCGGGAGCTGCTTTTTAAGCGCTCCACCCTTGGAGGTAATCACGATTCCGGTACGCAGGAATGCAGTGCGAATACCGGCATTTTTCGCGGCGTTCGCTGCGGACTCCCACTGTTGACAAACATCGGCAAGAAAGGAAGTGCCAAGCGAACTTGTTTCATCCAGTGGCAAATCTTCGCGCGCCCCATAGATTCCGATTGCCGAACCGGAAAGTAATACCGCTGGTTTGCGAGACAAGGAGGCAAGAGTTCGAGCCAGGAGGTCGGTGGACTTGGTGCGACTCTCAAGAATTTCCTTTTTATACGAGTTTGACCACCGCTTGTCGGCAATACCTGCTCCGGACAGATGTACGACCGCGTCGACGCCTTCGATGCTGGATGGATTTAGTTCACCTAATGCTGGGCTCCAGAAAACCTCGTTGGGACCGGCCGAACGACGCACAAGTCGAGTTACCTGATGTCCCGTAAGTTCAAAGTGCGCGCTGAGTTGCGTTCCGATTAAACCGCTCGCTCCCGATATAAGGATGTGCATGTATCTGCGGCTACTTGGGTTACGGAATAACGATCGGAACAGACGTAACGACCGTATTTGGCCTGTACAGCAGCCGAGCCTTGATGGCGAGAGCAGACTGGTTGTGCAACCATTGCGAACGAATGGTCGTCACAAATTCGGGAATCACGACGGTGATTAGATCGTCGCTGTCCTCGCTGTCGAGTTCATTGATTCTTCGCAGAATTGGCTCGGTTAGGTCGCGGAACTCGGAAAGTTCCATAATGAGTTCAACATCGAGCCGGTACTCCGCCCATTGTTCCATCAATTTCACACCATCTTCCGGTGACTGAATTACCGAAAGCGCAAGTAGTCGATCGGGTCGCAGACTTTGCGCGTACTTGAGGGCCTGCAAAACACCTTGGTTAACGGACTCCACCAGGACAATGACGAAGTGCGTCCGGAATGGTGCCGTGTAAGAGGTGTCTACCTGAAGAAATGATCGAACCCGTTTGTAATGACGATTGATACCGAGAAAGACCAGCATTAGCAGCGGGATGATCACCGTCGGGATCCATGCGCCATCGGTAAATTTCGTGCCGACGACCACGAGAGCCACAACCAATGTAGTTAACGCGCCAATTGCGTTAATAACGATGTGAAATTTCCAGCGCGGTTCGCGGAGTTTCCAATGGTGAACGCACATGCCGCTTTGGCTAAGGGTGAATCCGGTAAATACACCAACGGCGTAAAGCGGAATTAGTGCGGTGATCTGGCCACCGAATGAAATGACCAATATGATCGCCATCAAGGCCAAGAAGATGATTCCGTTGGAAAATACGAGCCGATCTCCTCTGTTCGAAAATTGACGCGGCAAATATTTATCCTTGGCAATGATGGAAGAGAGTCGAGGGAAATCGGCGTAGGCGGTATTGGCGGCGAGGATTAAGATTGCGAAAGTTGCAAATTGAGTGACGAAGAAAAATATGTTGCGACCGCCATACACCTGTTCGGCAAGTTGGGCCAACACAGTGTCTTTGATGACGCCCTCATGATCCTTAACCGGCTCAAGGTGTTGGGCGAGAACGCTTAGTCCGAGGAATCCGGATCCAAGGATTGCGGCCATCCAAATAAGGGTGATCGAGGCGTTTCGAGGCTCCGATTTCTTAAATGCCGGTACACCATTAGAGACGGCCTCGACTCCGGTGAGAGCAATGGCGCCCGAGGCGAACGCTTTCAGGAAGAAGAAAATCCCAATTGCGCCCTGTCCCTTCAGCAACTGGGCCGCTTCGCCTGTGTGAGAAATCGGGGGCAAGTCTTGAAAATACACACGGTACAGACCAACGACGATAAGTGTGAACAGGGACAAAATATAGAGATAGGTGGGTGGCGCAAACAATGCCCCAGATTCCTTAAGACCACGCAAATTGGCGATCGTCATCAAGACGATGAAGCCGACACACAATTGCACTCTGTACGGCGCGAGGCCATTAAACGCGGAGATGATTGCCGCCACACCGCCGGCAATTGATACCGCGACGGTGAGAATATAGTCGACTAATAAAGAGCCCCCGGCAACTAGCGACGGGTACTCGCCGAGATTTTCACGGGAGACAAGATATGAACCACCACCGCTCGGGTAAGCGAAAATTGTTTGGCGATAACTGCTAACCACGATAATGAGTAGCGCAATAACCACAAGCGAGATCGGAGTAAGCCGTGAGTACGAGGTATATCCGGCGGCGGCAAGAGAGAGAAAGACGATGAGTATTTCTTCGGTTGCATATGCGGTGGACGAGATCGCATCGCTGGCAAAGACAGGCAGCGCAATTTTCTTGGACAGCCGCTGGTGGGCATCTTCGGAGGTGGCAATTGGCCGACCGATGAAGAACCGCTTAAGAGGGTTTATCGACTGAGCCATGCGGTAGATAATTCTCGCACACGAGAACCCCTCGTGGCGAACAATTCGCCTACGCTTGGCTACTGCGATCATCAGATTGCAATTGCAAAACTGTGAGCAACTAGCTCGATTAGAGGAGTTTGAAGTGCACGTAGTGATAGTCGGCTGTGGTCGTGTTGGCTCGTCGCTGGCCCGCGAATTGGTGACACTAGGTCACACGGTGGCAGTTATCGATCGCAAACCCGAGGCTTTTGTTCGACTAGGGGATGATTTCAAGGGTCAAAAAATCACAGGAATCGGTTTTGACCACGACACGTTGATATCGGCTGGAATTGAGCACGCCGATGCTCTTGCCGCGGTCACGAATGGCGACAACTCGAATATTTTGGTGGCCCGTGTCGCGCGCGAGAAATTTAGTATCGAGCGTGTTGTGGCCCGAATTTACGACCCCAAACGTGCGGCTATCTACGAACGAGTTGGAATTGCCACGGTTGCCACCGTGAAGTGGACTTCGGAACGAATTTTGCGACGAATACTTCCCGACGCCCCAGCCATTGAGTGGACAGATCCGAGTGCCAATGTGGTAGTCGTCGAACGCGATATGCCTGCCGCATTTGTTGGCAAGCGATTGTTATCGATCGACATCGACTTTGCTCGAGTTGTTGCTTTGCGCCGATTGGGCGCCGGACTAATTCCTAACTCCGACACGATCGTGCAGCAAGGTGATGTTGCGTACGTTTCCGTCGAACTCAGCAGACTTGCCGAATTCGATGCGCAACTTAATGCCGGAAAAATTGTCGGAAAGGGCCACTAAACATGAGGATAGTAATTGCTGGTGGTGGAAGCGTTGGTCGGTTCACGGCCGAGCAACTAGGTGCGGCAGGGCATGACATCACGATTGTCGAAAATGATCGAGTGGTGACACGTGAATACGGTTCGAATGCCAACGCCGACGGAATTCGATGGCTATTGGGAGACGCGTGTGATGTAGCCGTACTTTCGGAAGCCGGAGTTCTGGATGCCGAAGTAGTTGCCGCCGTAACGGGAGACGACGAAGACAATTTGGTGGTTTCACTGCTTGCCAAGCAGGAGTTTGGCGTTCCACGAATCATCGCTCGCGTGAACAACCCAAAAAACTATTGGATGTTCAATGAAATGTGGGGAGTGGACGTGTCGGTGTCAACGCCGCACCTAATCACGAGTCTAGTTCAGGAAGCTGTTGACGTGGGCAGCTTGGTACGGCTGATGCAACTCAAGGGTGGCAAGGCCGAACTAATTGAAGTCACTCTTGCCTCCACTTCGCCGGCATTGGACAAAGCCCTCGTTGATTTATCATTTCCGCGCAGCGCAACAGTTGTGGCAATAGTTCGAAACGAGCGAGTCATGGTGCCGAATCGGGACACGATTTTACGATCCGGCGACGAAGTAATGGCTCTCATCACCGAAGACGCCGAAGAAGAAGTAAAGCGCCTGCTCATTGGCTAGTACTTGACCGGAACTTGAAGTGTCAGTGGCCCTCCACTGGCAGAATCGTGTACGCCGGATTAAGAAAAACATTTGATCCGTGGTCGGAAAAGGCGACACCTTCGACTATCACGCATTGCCCGTGTTGGATTCCAGGGATGTATCGTCGGCCGCTAAAAATGACGGTTGCGTTGCCGGTGCCATCACTTATTACAACCTCAATTGCCTGAATCCCTGAGCGTGGCTTGATCCGCATGCGTTTGATTTCGCCGCCGATTCTTACCTTCGTGCGTGCAGCGATCGTTCCGATTTTTGCAAGATTAAATTTTTCGAAGTGATCGACAAGTCGTTCGGCATCGATTTCTCGATTGTCCACACGGAGGCGCTTGGCTATTTCTCTGATGCCCATTTAAGACTCGCTCAATTGTTGTAGTTCCCTTTCTAACGATACTTCGTCAAATGCACCGATATGAGTCTTGGCTTCTCCATTTTGTCTGATGAACACCCAGGCGGGCTGATATGGAACTCCAAACTGAAGAAAGATTTGTCCGTCACTATCGTTGATGTTTTGGAAGCTGATTCCGTGTCTCACTACGAAGTCGGTCATGAATTCGGTGCTTCCATTCCATGCCACGCCAATCACTGTGACTCCGTTAAGGAATTTCCGATGTGCACCCTCGACCGAGGGTGCTTCAAAATTGCACGTGACTCAACCGGGCGCCCAAAACCATAACGCCACGGGGTGTTGAGCAAGTTGCTCGCTCAGGGTGATCGAAGAGCCGTCAAGTAGCGATGCCGTGAAATCGACAGACAAATTTGGAGAATCTGTAATGACGGAGCCGCTGTCAGTTACGGAGCCGCTGTCAGTCGCGGAACCGCCGCAACCGACAAGCGCAATTGTGCAGGCGATAGCAATACTTCGCACCGAAATATGCATGTCATTTAGATTACCCCAGTGAAAGATCACAAGCCCATCTAGGCTCGACAACAAATGAGCACCCGTAAATTGATTCTTGCCGCTTTACTGTGCGGATTGTTGATCGTTGTCGCGGGCGGAATCAAGTTGTTTCAGACGGTCAGAGACGGAAACGAGGTCCCACTTCTTGCCATTGGAGAGTCGGCCACGTTGGGTGACATGAAGGTGCGAGTTGATGGGATACGAATCACCAGCGATAGAACGCTGGTAGATGTTGCGCTCATTGGCGTAGATGAGGCCAGTGCGCTTGCCGGATGGAGGCTGCTTGCTGGCGGCAAAATCACCCGGCCAATATCACTTCCTGTTGAATCCGGCACCGAGTGTACGATTACCAAAAGCGATGTTGAGAGCACCTGCACAGTTGCATTTCCTGTGTCGCAGGGCACTCGAACAGTTGCATACATTCGCGCCGGCATCCAGCGACAGTGGGCGACTAACACTCAACCCTAAACCGCTACCGTGAGAGATGACTTTTATCGGAGGTGATGCATACGCCTGAACAATTTGATCTCGTGGTAATCGGCGGCGGACCGGGCGGCTATGCGGCGGCATTTTACGGCGCCTCGGCGGGGCTCAATGTTGCAATGATTGAAAAGGACATAATCGGTGGCACCTGCCTGAACCGAGGCTGCATTCCGGCTAAGGCATTCCTGGAAACCGCGGCCATGAATCGGCATGTTGCACAGGCCGGCGAGTTTGGAATAATTTCCAGCCCACCAGTGGTGGATTTCATTAAGAGTCAGCAGCGCAAGGAACAGATTGTCGCGGGTTTGGTGAAGGGGCTAACTGGTCTAACAAAATCGAGAAAAGTGACATACATCGTCGGAGTCGGCTCGTTAGGAGCGAATCGAGTCGTCTCGGCACAACTCGCCGACGGATCTACACGCGAATTGCAAGGTACGCACGTCGTTCTGGCATCTGGGTCGGTGCCGCGAACAATTCCGGGTTTTGAGATTGGTGGACCGATCATGACCTCGGACGAAGTGCTGATGCTTGACCATGTTCCGTCCCGCATCGCCGTGATCGGCGGAGGAGCAATCGGTTGCGAATTTGCATCAACTTTTGCCGACCTTGGATCAGCGGTGACTATTTTGGAGGGGCTGCCGAAGATATTGCCGGGACTTGACCCGGATGTCGCCAATGTCGTCGTCAAAATATTCAAGAAAAAAAATATCGAGATTCGTACCGGAGTTCTTGTGACCGGTCACGAACCACTCAAGAAGGGCGGCACAACCGTTTACTTTGGCGACGCCGAACATCTCGAAGTTGATGTAGTAATAGTTTCGGTTGGCCGAAAGCCGTTTGCCGATCAACTTGGTCTACATGGAACCACGGTCAAGGTGACTGATCATGGCTTTGTTGAAGTCGACAGTTACTGCCTGACTGGAGAGCCGGGCGTGTATGCCGTCGGTGACCTTATTAATACGCCACAGCTTGCCCATGTGGCATATGCCGAGGCAATTGTTGCCGTCAAACACATGCTTAATGAAACGGTTTACCCAGTTAGGTACGACCGGGTGCCTTGGGCAATTTATTGCCATCCTGAAGTGGCTTGGGCGGGACCGTCGGAAGAACAGGCGCGTAAGGATGGGATCGATGTCGTGGTCGCCAAACACCAATATCGCGCTAACAGCCGAGCGTTAATTCTCGGGGAAACCGATGGACTCGTGAAGATCATCGCTAAGAAGAGAGCCGATGGGAAAGCCGGACAGGTAATTGGAGTGCATATGGTCGGACCGTGGGTGACCGAGCAATTGTCCGGGGCTTACCTTGCAGTGAACTGGGAAGCCACTGTTGAGGAGATTGCCGAGTTCATCCAGCCCCACCCGAGTTTGACCGAATTGTTCGGGGAAACCGCGATGTCTATGACCGGTCGGAGCATCAACGCATGAGTCTCAAGTTCGTAGACTGCAACATTGGAGTTGCTACCAAACATGGCTGACATTACCCTTCCACAACTCGGCGAGACCGTCACCGAAGGTACGATCACGCGTTGGTTTAAGAAAGTTGGCGAGACGATTGCCGCCGACGAATCACTATTCGAGGTTTCGACTGACAAGGTAGACACCGAGGTACCCTCGCCAGTTGCCGGAACCGTGACCGAAATTCGCGTCGCTGAGGGCGACACTGTTCCCGTCGGAACGGTGATCGCGGTCGTTGGTGAAGCGGGTGCGGTAAGCGCGCCTGCGCCCGCGCCCGCGCCCGCTGCGACACCCGCGCCCGCTGCGACACCCGCGCCCGCTGCGACACCCGCGCCCGCTGCGACACCCGCGCCCGCTGCGACACCCGCGCCTGCTCCGACTCCCGCGCCTGCACCAACTCCCGCGCCACCTGCTGCCGCCGCGCCTGCCACCGGTGGTGGTAACAAGTTGCTCTCGCCGGTCGTTCGACGACTGGTGGCAGATCACGGATTAGATGTCAATGCAATTGTTGGCAGTGGCCCCGGCGGACGAATCACTCGCGAGGATGTCCTTGATTTCATTGACCGAACCGGTTCGGTACCCGTTGCGCCAAGCCCAGTAGTCGCGCCCGCGTCGGTTGTTGCGCCTGCGCCAACTCCTGCGCCGGTGCCAGAAGTTACTCCTGCGGTTGTTGCTCCTCCCCAGCCGGCTGTCGCCGCGATACCACGACAAACTGCATTAACCAGTGAGCGCGAAAATATTTCGACACTGTCCAAGATTCGCCGACTCACCGGTGCGCACATGATTGCTTCCAAGAACACGAGCCCACATGTTTTGAGCGTTGTCGAAGTCGATTACGCCAATATTGATGTCGTTCGCAATGCCGTAAAGTCCGAGTGGAAGGCAGGCGAGGGGTTTAGCCTCACGTATCTTCCATTTATCGCGCGCGCCGTCATCGATGCGCTACGTGAATTTCCGAACCTCAATTCAAGCATCGATGGCGACAACCTGATCGTGCACAACTATGTTGATCTGGGGATCGCGGTCGACCTCGACTATCAGGGCTTGCTGGTACCTGTCGTGCGAAGCGCCGACACCAAACGACTGCGGGCAATTGCGCGCGAAATCTATGACCTTTCACAGCGTGCTCGCTCCCGCAAGTTGTTGCCGGATGAAATACAGGGCGGGACATTCACGCTTTCGAATAACGGATCGGCCGGGTCGGTCCTCACAATGGCAATCATTAACCAGCCCCAGGTTGCAATTGTCTCAACCGATGCGATTGTTCGAAAACCGGTTGTCATTCAACTTGCGGACGGTTCCGAGAGCATCACCATTCACCCCGTGGGAAACCTGGCGATGACATGGGATCACCGTGCATTCGATGGCGCCTATGCGGCACGCTTTCTGGCCCGCGTCAAGGAAATCCTCGAGTCGCAGGATTGGTCGGCGGAGCTCTAGTCGAATGCCACTCACATCGCCATTGCATGTGCGATGGTTAGGCCGTGTTCCTTATCGCGAAGCTCTGGCACTACAGCATGGAATATTTGATCACGGTAAGCAGCAGCATCTATTGCTCCTCGAACACCCGCACGTGTTCACCTATGGGTCGAGCGCGAATCTGTCACAAAATCTTCGGTGTATTCCCGAACAGGTTGGCGCGGAACTAGTTCACGTCCAGCGTGGTGGAGATATCACGTATCACGGACCGGGTCAACTTGTCGGGTATCCGTTGCTTTCGCTCAACGCAAAGTACGGCGACGACGGTCCCGCCGATACGCGTCGCTATATCCAAGGCATCGAGCAACTCATTATTGATGTCCTTGCCGAGTGCGGAGTCAACGATGCCGGCCGACTTGGCGAATTTCCCGGCGTTTGGATCGATCCGAGTGGCCCGGCACCGCGCAAGATTTGCGCAATCGGAGTTCGCCTGGGTCGCGGCTCCACCGACCGACGAACCATGCACGGCTTCGCACTCAATATCAATACCGATCTCGATTACATGCGACGGCACATTGTTCCGTGTGGCATCGAGAAATACGCGGTGACTTCTCTGGCCGAGGAGGGCGTGAATATTTCGATGGAGGCAGTCGTCGATATTGTCGCCCGATTGGCCGCCAAGCAATGGGGTGCTGGGCACAGCGATAGGTACGACGTGACCTGGCACCATCGACCAGACAATCTCTCGGCATTTTCCCGAGGCGAAGGGGCAGGTCAGCCGATTCGGATGTTGCGCAGACTTGAGCAGGCGGGTGTGAGTGGTGGCCATTCGGTATCCACGCGAAAACCCGAGTGGCTGCGCCCGCGCGTAAATCACAACAACGACGTTTTGGATGTCAAGCGCACAATGCGCGACCTCAACTTGGTCACGGTATGCGAAGAAGCCGGATGCCCCAATCTTTCCGAATGCTGGTCGGAGGGGACTGCGACGTTCATGGTGCTCGGGGATCGTTGCACTCGCGCATGCGGATTTTGTTTAATCGACACGCGCAAGCCACTTGCTCCTGATTCAGACGAGCCGCGACGAGTGGCAGAGGCAGTACAACGGATGAAACTTAAATATGCCGTCTTGACAATGGTCGCCCGCGATGATCTAGAAGATGGTGGAATGCAACATGTGGTGAATTGTGTGCGTGAGATTCGTGCACTTTGTCCCGATACCAAGGTCGAAACATTGATATCCGATGTCAAGGGTTCCGATGCACTTGAGATTCTCATCGCCGATCGACCGGACGTGCTCAATCACAACATCGAGACCGTGGCCAGGCTGCAACGCGCAGTTCGACCGTCGGCCGGATATGCACGAAGTCTTGCCGTATTGGCTCGATCTAGGCGAGCCGACCTGACAACAAAGTCAGGGATAATCGTCGGCATGGGCGAGACAGTTGATGAGGTCGAAGCCACGCTGGTGGACTTGGCGAGCGTCGGCGTACAGATTGTGACCATCGGCCAGTATCTACGACCCACATCGAATCATCTACCGGTCGTGCGGTGGGTCGAGCCTGGCGAGTTTGACCACTACCGTGAGGTCGGCACAGCCTTGGGCATGAGCCATGTGGAATCAAGCCCACTCACCAGATCCAGCTATCACGCCCGTCAAGCATTGGAGGTTGCCCGAGTATGAGTACGACAGCGATGCGATCAATAAACCAGGTCATCGGCTCAAAGCGAACCGTTGAAGGCGGTGGCTTTGTTGTTCGTCGTCCGTTTCCAACGCAGGAAATTGAACACATTGATCCGTTTTTGCTTCTCGACGAGATGGGACCGGTTGATTATGCACCTGGAAAGGCGGTGGGTGCACCCAGTCATCCGCATCGCGGCTTTGAAACCGTCACTTATTTGATACGCGGCGCAATGGAACATCAAGACACGACCGGCACGCGGGCGGTCATTCGATCTGGCGGAGTCCAGTGGATGACGGCCGGATCGGGAGTTGTGCATAGTGAATTACCCACCGACGAAATGATGAAACATGGTGGGCAGATGCACGGATTTCAGTTGTGGGTGAATTTGCCGGCCAAGCAAAAAATGGTGCCCCCTCGCTATCAGGGATTCGAAGCCGACGAGCTGGCAAGCGTTTCGCTACCAAATGGCGGATTGCTCAAAGTTGTCGCCGGCGAAGTCCACGGAATCGTTGGTCCAGTCGAGACAACGAGTCCAATGACGTATGCGCATGCGGTCCTCGCACCGGGCGACGTTGTGGAATGGACACCTGCGGCAGGACACACAGCCCTTGTCCATGTTTTCGACGGAAGTGCAACCGTGAATGGTCGCGTTATCAGCGAGGGCAACATGGTGATATTTGAGCGCACCGCGGGCCTAGTACGCGTGTCGGCAATTGACTCGTCGGCGCAGGTATTGCTATTGGGTGGTCTGCCACTTGGTGAACCCGTATCTCGATACGGTCCATTTGTGATGAACACCCGACAAGAAATAGTGCAAGCCGTCGAGGATTATCAATCCGGGCAACTCGTTAAATGAGTTCATCGACGATTGCCACGACGGCCGAATATGCGAATCGCATGCGCCGCGTTCGCGCCGCAATGGTCGAGCGTAAAATAGATGCAGTATTGCTTTCGGTGGGCCATGACCTTCCGTACATCACCGGCTACTTCGCCATGCCACTTGAACGGCTGACGATGCTGGTGATTTTGCAGCGGGGTGAGGCGGTGATGGTGGTGCCGCGTCTCGAAGTTCCGCGTGTTGTACCGCAGCCAGGAGTCTTTACGATTCAGTCCTGGGACGAAACTCAGGACCCGATTTCGATGGTCTCCAAAATTCTCGGAGCGGCTCGGCGCATTGCCATTGGCGACCAAATGTGGGCGAGATTCTTGGTGGAGCTGATGAAGCACACAGCGGGGACCGAATTTGTTCGAGCAGTCGATGTTGTCGGACCATTGCGAATGACAAAGGATGGGGCCGAGATTGCGGCGCTGCGGGCGGCAGGAGCGGCCGCCGACCGTGTGGCGGTACAGCTGCATTCGGGCAAGATCCCACTCATTGGCCGAACCGAAGCGCAAGTTTCGTCCGACATTTCGACGCGACTCATAGCCGAGGGTCACGACGTGGTCAATTTCGCAATTGTCGCCGCCGGCGAAAACGCGGCCAGCCCTCATCATCACGCCGGACCGAGGGTAATTGCCCGGGATGAAATCGTGCTGTGCGATTTTGGCGGAACATTGAATGGCTATTGCAGCGATATCACTCGTTGCGTATTTACCGGAACTCCGACCCCAGAAATTGCCGCAGCCTATGGGGTACTCGTGGAGTCACAAACCGCCGGTGTCTTGGCCGGAGTCGTTGGCGCCGAGTGTCAAGACGTCGACCGTGCCTCGCGCGCAGTTATTGATGCGGCAGGTTTTGGCGAGTATTTTGTGCATCGGACGGGGCACGGAATTGGCATGGAAGCGCACGAAGACCCGTACATGGTCAGTGGCAATCACCTCAAGATTCTAGCTGGGCATGCATTCAGTGTTGAACCCGGCATCTATATCCCCGGTAAGTGGGGAATGCGTCTGGAAGACATTGTTGTGGCAACGAATGATGGGCCAGTGTCGATGAATCTGGTGAATCACTCTCTCGTATCTATTGACGCCTGAGTCATCCAAGCCCCACCAATGATTCGACTGGATGCGGCAACGGTGTTGTTGCAGTGGTCGACCGGAGGATTACTCTTCGGATGGTTTACTAGTCGCACCGGTGGAGTCGGACCGGGGTATGCCAAATTATTGCGCCTCGTCTACGCCACATTTGCACTTATTGCCGTGGTCTGCGGGGTGCGCTACGGCATCGTGCTCGTTCGCGAGGTTGCGGCCGGCGCGCTGGCGCTGGCGGCGATCGCTACATATCGAACCACAACCCCGCACCGAGATCTGATTGCACCAACAATCGGTGCAGTTGGCTTGATCGCGGCGGGATTAGTTGCCGTTCGAGATGGCGGAAATTTCGATGTTGCGATATCACTAGCCCGCGTACTTGTTGGCGCGGCATTTCTTGGTTCGGTAAGTGACGCGATGTTGCTTGGTCATTGGTACTTGGTGCAACCGGGCATGCCGCGACGACTAATCAACGAGCTGGTCATAGCCGTGCTGTGGGTCTGGCCGGCGGAGATGATCGTGTTACTGCTTCCAACTGGCATGGTAAGTGTGTTGAACGGATCAATCGACGACGGTTGGAATGGAGTCCTTGGTTGGTTTTGGCTGGCGTCGGCAATCGTCACCGGAATTCTCGCGGTGGTGACGCGGGCTGCCCTCAAGGAACGCAGCTATTCGGCAGTGATGGCGGCTACTGGGTTGATGTACTTGGCGATACTCACCGCTTTTTGTACCGACATCGTCGCTCGAGCGTTACTCGCGTAATTTTCGCGTCAATTCAGTTTTGGCGAGTGCGGTAACGGAGGTAGACGAAGCCGCTGTCGAACCGACGTTCGTCGACTAGGTCGAGCTTGAGTTTGGCGCCATCCGGAAAGAACTGCTTGCCGCCTCCGACGATGACGGGTATGACGATTTGATGGATTTCGTCGACGAGACCTGCCTTAATCGCTTGGCCCGCCAGATCTGGTCCTTCGATGGCCAGATCACGGGTGGCATTCGCCTTCAGTACCCGGACGGCCTGCGGATCGAAGCTTCGTTCGATCCGCGTCCTTGCGCTGGACACCGACTCCAAGGTCTTCGAGTAAACAATCTTGTCTGCCTCCTTCCAGTCGCGAGCGAAGTCGAGGGCGAATTGCGGCTGATCAGGGATCGTGTGTGCGGTCTCCCAGTAGACCATCGTCTCGTACATTCGTCGGCCAAAGAGATATGTGCCGATCGTTCGCGCGAGCTCGTTGACGAACGAATGCACTTCCTCGTCTGGCGCTGACCAGTCAAAGCTGCCATCGGCGTCTTCCACGTAGCCGTCGAGCGACGTGTGCATTAGATAGATGAGGTTCGCCATGTGCTCGTCCAGTTACAGAGGTGAGTGTGGCGCAACGAGTGCCCACGGGCGAGTTCGCTCCATTGCTAATCCAAGTTCTAGAAGCAATTGTTCGCTGAAGTGACGACCATTTACCTGTAATCCGATCGGGAGCCCATC
>JBDSKN010000011.1:0-12250 GCA_039916865.1 Ilumatobacteraceae bacterium | reverse complement strand
AGGAAATTGCCGCTC
This sequence comes from Ilumatobacteraceae bacterium, assembly GCA_039916865.1. Taxonomy (GTDB): domain Bacteria; phylum Actinomycetota; class Acidimicrobiia; order Acidimicrobiales; family Ilumatobacteraceae; genus UBA3006. The sequence goes on along the minus strand of JBDSKN010000011.1, from coordinate 12,235 downwards.
TCGAAACGGGATACCGAATCGGGCGCATTCTGGTGATACGCGAATCGCTCAAGCAGGCACCGCAAGGCTTCTCGGCGGCGACTAAGTGTTTCTGTACAGAACACGAGTGGCGCGTGGCGCAATTTGTTTCCAAGGTGTATGGCGCCGAGGCGATGTTGTGGTCCGACCTCACGGAAGGACTTTCCTATGCCCCCGCCTACACGATTATGGGTGGCACGGCCAATGTCATGCGCAACATCATCGGCGAGCGCGTCCTCGGTTTGCCCAAGGAACCCTCTGTATGAATCCACTCGAGTTATCAACCACAGTGATCGATAGTGGCGTCGTCGATCAGCCAATAAATCGCGTCACCAACGAACTTTCCGAGCTGGCACCGGACCTTGCCATCGTCGAAAGTTTCAGTCATAGCGTGGCATGGGATTCGGGTGACGGTGTGGTGTGTTTTGATGCTTCCGGAGTTGGAAGCGGCAATGCGGTTATCCAATCAATCCGTGGATGGCGATCACATCCCATCAGCACTCTTGTGTATACCCATGGGCATGCCGATCACATTGGCGGAAGTGGCGCCTTCGCCGCCGACGCCAATGATCGCGGCCACGGGCGACTGCATGTGATTGGGCACGAAAAGGTGCGCGATCGAATCGATCGATACACAGCTACGAGCGACTGGAACCTGATCATTAATCAGCGACAATTCGGGGGAATTTCTTCCGACATGGGTCTGCACATCGGATCTAAGGCGCAATCGTTCCTCCCCCTCAACACCCTGCGGCCAGACGAGGTGTTCCAGACGACCCACACGTTCATGGCCGGCGACACCCATGTAGAACTGCATCACGCCCGCGGCGAGACAGACGATCACCTATGGGCCTGGTTTCCAGAAAAGAAATGGATATTTTCGGGCGACTTCGTGATTTGGAATTTCCCCAATGCAGGAAATCCGCAGAAAGTTCAACGCTACGCGCTCGAGTGGGCCCAAGCACTGCGGCGAATGATCGCCCAAGGTCCAGAATTGCTCGTCCCAGCACACGGATTACCGATCGAGGGAAAGGCACGCATTGCTGGCGTGTTGGACGACATCGCCTCGGCTTTGGAAACTCTCGTTGCCCAAGTGATCGAGATGATGAATGCCGGGGCGACGCTTGACGCGATTATTCACACCGTCAAGGTGCCCCAACGAGTGCTCGACAAACCGTACCTTCGACCGTTTTATGACGAGCCCGAGTTCGTCGTCCGCAATATTTGGCGCCTGTACGGCGGCTGGTGGGATGGCGCGGCTTCGCGACTCAAGCCAGCACCCGATGCGCAGATTGCTGCCGAACTCGCGCATCTTGCCGGCGGTGCCGAGGTTTTGATGCGAAGGGCGCTTGAACTAATGACCACTGGTGAAATTCGTTTGGCGTGTCATCTCGCCGATCTTGCCGGCTGGGCCGCACCCGGCGACGCTGCAATTCATGCAGATCGCGCGATCGTCTACAACAAACGCCGCGATCTTGAAATGTCGCTGATGAGCAAGGGCATTTACAAGGCCGCGGCGCGCGAGTCGGAAGCGGTGGCTAACTGCAATACGAAATGACTAAGTGGGCGCGACGGGGCTCGAACCCGGGACCTCCACCATGTCGAGGTGGCGCTCTACCAACTGAGCTACACGCCCTAAAGCGAAATCGAGCCTATCCGCATTACAACCCGGCGGCCGACCCAATCACAGTGCGCGGGTCGGCGGCTCCTGCGAGCATTCCCGTCGGCTCGACGACTATCGCGTGGGCATGGCCGAAGGAGGTGTCGTACGGACCGAGAACTCTCACTTCATGACCGCGGGCAACCAAGCCGTCATTCCACTCCGAGGCGATCTGTCCTTCAACGATGACGTGTGGGCCACCCACACCCGTCCACGTGTCGAAACCGGTGGTGGGACCGTTGAGGAGCCACCGTCCTGCATTGACCGCAACAGCAGGACTTTGGCCGTGGTGGAAGAGACGCGCGGCAAGTTGAAGCAAAATTTGTGGCTGACCGTCGCCGCCCATCGTGCCGAACACAGCGGATAGAGATCCGTCTCGTTCAGTGGCGAGAGCTGGACACAACGTATGCGGTGGTCGGCGGCCCGGCGCAAGTTCTGCAGGATGGCCAGCGGCGAGCGAAAAACCAAGACCACGATTATGCAGGTTGATTTGGGTGTTCGGTTCGACCAGCCACGATCCGAAGCCGGATGCGTTGGACTGAATGAGCGATACCCCCATTCGCTTGTCGTCGATAGCACACAAGTAAGTGGTGTCGCCGCTCGAAGTAGGAACCCTGACCCGCGATGCGTTCACGCGACTGACCGAACTTAAGTTGGCGGCAATCCCATTAAGCAAGGCTTGTCCATCGGCGCGATCATGTAACACCTCCGGCCGGTCGTGGCCGGCAACGGTTGCCGCTTCGATCAACAGATGAGCCCATTGCGGATCGTCCGGATCGTCTGGAAGTTCGAGTTGATCGGCAAGCGAGGCGGCTCCGAGAATGAGATAGCCCTGCGAATTTGGCGGGATGGTGTACAACAGTTTGGAAAATGCCTTCTGCATTAGGGGCTGGACCCATTCGGCGCCAGAAATAGCGAGATCGGATTCGCTAAATAATTTGGGGCCGAGTTTGTACAGCCCTTCGGCAAACTCGCCGCCATAGAAACTGTTGCGGCCTTGCTCTGCAATTCCGCGCAGGGTTCTGGCTACGCCGGGACGATGGACTCGTGCACCGGGATGCTGGGCTTGAATGGCCAATTCACTCAGCGACTCTCGGCCACGTTCGTCGAGCCTCTTTAGGGATCCGACCAACAGCGGCGAGGCCGGAAATCCGTCGGTCGCCAGTTGAACCGCCGGCGCGAACAATTGGTGCAGCGGCAATTTGCCAAAGCGTTCATGAAGCGCGATCCAACCGTCGACGCAACCAGGGACGGTGACGGTTCGAATGTCGTGGCGAAACGGCATGGACGTGAATCCTTCGGATCGCAATGCGGCCGCGTCGCTACCAGAACCGGCCCGACCCGTTGCATTAAGTGCGTACACGGTCGTGCCGTCATGAACGAGCGCGTACAAATCGCCGCCCATTCCACACAGATGCGGCGCGGTCACCGCGAGGGCTGCATTGGTGGCGATTGCCGCATCGACGGCGTTTCCACCAAGAGCAAAAATTTCCATTCCGGCCTGAGTCGCCAGTTGGTCGGCCGAGGCAATCATCGAGCCGTTGCACCGAGTGGAAGTGCTTGGAACTGCAGTGCTGGTCACGGGCGAACCATGTCCGTGGGGACGCGCAGACGGATCGAAATTTCATTTGCCATTAGTCGCCCGGCGCGCGTCAGCACTAACCGATCACCGTTGGTCTCCAGCATTCCGCTCATGAACGCGAGATCGTCTCGGTCAAACGCTTCGACCGGCACTCCTTCTCGAGTTCGCAGCAACAATTGCAAGGCTTCAAGCGCGCGCGTTTCGTCATCGAGAATCTCGTGAGCCGATTCTGGAGATTCTCCGGCGTTCACCAACTCGATGTATCGATCGGGCGTTCGCACGTTCCACCTACGGCGACCGTTTTTGTGGGCATGGGCCGCGCAGCCAAACCCGTCGTAGTTGCCTTGCAGCCAATACAAGTAGTTGTGGGCGCACTCGTGGTCGTCTTTGGCCCAGTTAGAAATTTCATAATTCACTAGTCCGTTATGGGCAAAGGCATCATCTACTAATTCATACTTATCGGCCTGATCGTCGTCATCGGGATGGCGATGGGGCTGCGACGCAAGTGGCGTATTGGCCTCCACGGTGAGCCCGTACGCCGAGACATGCGGCGGATCAAGCGCAACTACATCGTCGACGGTTTTGCGCCAGTCGTCAAGGCTCTCGCCGGCGGCGCCATAAATGATGTCCAGATTGAACGAGGCGAAACCGGCATTGCGTACGATCTCGACCGCATGTTGAACATTGTCGGGATTGTGAGTGCGACCAAGCGATGCGAGCACATGCGGCACAGTGGATTGCACGCCGATACTCACTCGATTGACGCCGCCATCGCGGTAAGTGCGCATCATTTCACCTGTGATGTCGTCCGGATTGCACTCGACGGTTACCTCGGCGTGTGGCGCGAGTGGAATCTCTCCGAGCACCGACATGAGTTCTTGAGCCGGGACCATTGACGGGGTCCCGCCACCTATGAACACGGATGTTGCAGGCGGCATGCCGGCGCTTACGGTGCGACGTATGTCTGTGCGCATCGCTTCCAGATACGCACCAGTGAGATGATGCCGATCGGTGAAGGTGGCAAATGCGCAGTAGTCGCAGCGCTTTGCACAAAATGGGATGTGCAGATACACCCCATGGGACTGCGCGCTAAGTTGCAAACAGAGACCTATGAAGTCGGCGGAATGAAGAGCAGGTCGAGCTCGCCGAGAATGACGCCTACATCTTCAACGTTCACATCCAACATCACGGCTATCGCTCGCACATCATGTTCGCGGACGGTAATCACCTTGCCGTTGAAGTCTTGGCGCTGGACTTGAATGAGGCGCAGAAAACTCGCCAGCAATTTGAACTTTTCATCCTTGAGTAAGAGGAGTTTGGATACGTCAATTCGCAACTTTTGCGACACCTGGTCACTGCTTCGATTACCTTCGCTTCGCTGCGTGTCGCGTGGTAGAAGTTGGTCGACGGTGACGCCGTAAAACCTTGCCAATCGCTCGAGACGCGGCACCGATATTGACCGCTCTCCGCGTTCATACGCACCCAAAACTGAGGCCTTAAATTCGTCTTCGGATTCCTGTTCAACCTCGTTCAGGGAGAGATTCTTTTGCTGACGGATATTGCGCAGCCGTTCGCCGACCAGTCGGGTGTAGGGAGATGCAACCGCAAGTTCATCATCTGATTCACTCATGATCTCTCCCCGCGTAGCGCATCCATCAAAATACCGGCAGCAATTGCCGCGGTTTCTCCCCGCAACACATTCTCACCAAGCGAGACGTGCTGATCTGAAAGTGCAAGTTCCTCCGAATTAAATCCGCCCTCGGGACCAATTGCGATGCACGTGTGAATTGGCCCAACTCGAACCCCACTTGGTTCGGCCAGAGCCGCCCCGTACTTGGTAACAATGTCGACAAGCGCACAGGGAAGCATAACCTCGGGCAGCCAGACTCGTCGCGACTGCATCGCCGACTCGCGCGCAATTCGCTTAAGACGGTCAATGTTCTTGATTGCTTTCGATTCATCCCAGCGGACCACCCCACGCTTGGAGTCGGCGATTGGAATAATGCGATCTATGCCGATCTCTGTGAGCTTGCGCACCACGTCATCGGGCCTGTCGCCCTTGGTCGGTGCGAACGCCACGGTAAGCACTCGTGTGGGTGCGGGAACCGACATGCGCTCGCCGATCAAATCAAGTACTCCGTCGGCTCCAACATTGGCCAGGCTCCACGAACCTCGACCATCGGACACGGATACGAATTGTTGTGATTCGACTCGGAGCACTCGCAGGATGTGGTGACGATCGTCTTCGCTTAGCAGCGGAACAGAAAGATCGTCAACAAAAACGTGGGCCGCCGAATGGCGAAGTTCGGACTTCACGAAAATGCGGATTTGATGCGCGACATGATGCCACTATCGGCGGGGGCTATTGGCTCACCACGTTCCTCGGCATAGCGACGCAAGAGTTCCTTTTCGGTGTCCGACAATTTTGTTGGTACATCGATCGACACCCGCGCCCGAAGGTTTCCCCGACCACGGCTGCGACCGCTCTGCATCAGTCGTGGCACACCACGACCTCGGAGTACGAACTCACGACCGTGCTGCACTCCGGCGGGGATCACCAGTTCTTCGTCGCCGTCGAGCGTGGCGAGGGTGAAATGAGTACCGAGAGCCGCCTGTGCAATTGACACCATCACATCGGTGACAAGGTCATCTTCCTCGCGCCGATAGGTCGCATGTTCTGCAACTCGAATGTGAACATATAGATCGCCATTCGCGCCGCCGCGAATCCCAACCGCTCCACGATTTGAGAGCCTAAGTGTTTGACCACTATCGACACCCGCGGGAACATCGACTTTGTACGACATTTCTTTGAGGATTCGACCATCGCCCCGACAGGTTGCACACGGCGTGGCAATAATTTCACCCATTCCACCGCAAGTGGCACAGGCAGCGGTAGTGACCATTTGTCCAAGAATGCTCTGACGAACTCGCCGCACCTGGCCGGTTCCGCCGCAATCTGTGCAGGTCGAAGATTTCGTTCCCTTGGCCGCACCGCTGCCGCCGCAATCGTCGCAGCGAATCGCCGTTCGAACCTTCACTTCGGTTTTGCAACCAAACACCGACTCTTCCAATGTGATGTCGGCAATCGTCTCGATGTCTTGACCACGCGGCGGGCCGGCCGGCCCGCGCTGCGCGCCTCCACCAAACGGTGATCCCCCACCGAAGAACGCGTCGAAGATGTCGCCTACACCCCCACCGCCAAACGGATCTCCGCCGCCTTTACCTCCGATGCCAGCTTCGCCAAATTGGTCGTAGCGCGCACGCATCTCTGGATCAGAAAGAACTTCATAGGCGTGACTGACTTCCTTAAATTGATTTTCAGTCTCAGGGGTTTCCGGATTTGCATCCGGATGAAGTTCGCGGGCCTTCTTGCGATAGGCCTTTTTTATGTCGGAGGCAGTTGCGGTTTTGGCGACGCCGAGTAGAGCGTAAAAATCGTTGGCCATTAAGCGCTTAACCTTCGGTGATGCGACGACCTAGTCGATCGCTCACGACTTCTACAGTGGCCAGGGCCTGGGGATAATTCATACGAGTTGGCCCAAGCACGCCGACCATCCCGACGGTTGCGCCATCAGAGATAACAGGCGAAAGAACCATCGAGCAGGCTGCCAATGGCTCGATTCCGTGTTCGGCCCCGATAGCGACCGCAAGCCCACGATTGAGCATGTCCCGAACTAGCGAGACGACTACATATTGCTGCTCGAGGGTGTGCAACACCGAGCGCACGATGTCTACGGCGTCAAATGCTTGCGCCATTGCCGACGCTCCACCGACAAAAACCGACTCATCCGAGCGACGAGTCCCCAAAGTTTCGATGACCTGTGTAACCAATGCATCGGCTCTGCCCTCGCCGGTCGGAACAGGTGCGCCGTTGGCGTTGAGGGCGCGTCCCACCATTGCCGCGCTCAAACATGAGGTCGCCACCGCCAGAAGTTCGTCGGTCGTTGAATCCGCCAACTCGATTGGTTCGCTCTCGACCACGCCATTTGACAGCACAATGACGGCCGTGGCTAGGTGAGTAGAAAGACCGACAAGTTGGATCGAGCGGACAACGGCAACTTCATGCTTTGGCCCAAGCACGACAGCCGCATAATTTGTCAACTGCGCGAGCAACATGGTGGTGTGCTGGAGAGTTTCCTCAAGTCGACCATGAGCATGATCAAAGAACTCTCCGACTCTGGCCTGGGAAACCGAATCAAGCCGTCCCGCTGGAGTGAGGTGATCGACGAAAAAACGATAACCCTTGTCGGTCGGGACTCGACCGGACGAAGTATGTGGCGCGGCAAGATACCCCTCTTGTTCAAGAGTCGCCATTTCGTTGCGCACGGTGGCGGGAGACACCGTTAGACCTGACAACTTTGCAATGTGCGACGACCCCACAGGCTGGGCCGTGGAGATGTACTCCTCAACGATGGCTCTGAGGATGGCGGTTTTGCGTTCGTCAAGCATCAGTGGATAACTCTCAGGATACCGAACGCTTTAACCGCGCCAGCATGTACAGACTTGCGGCGACGGCGATGATTCCGCCATAGCCAAGCGCCCACGATGCGCTGATGTGATCAGCAATCCAACCGGTGATCGGGCCGCCAATCGGCGTTGATCCAAGAAATGCCACCGCCGTGAGCGCAAGAAGCCTGGCGCGCATATCCGGAGGTGCAACTTCCTGGGTGATGCTGTTGATGCCGGCGATCATTGCCGCCCCTCCAAAACCGAGGGGAACCGCGGCGACGTATGCGACCCAAATGTTTGGCGACCACGCCAAGGCGATATTGCCGACGCCAAGAGTCAAGATGTTGAGCTCCACCCAACCATTCGTGACACGGTTCATTCGAGCCGTGAATAGCGATCCGACCAAACTCCCGATACTGGTGACGGCGAGCACCCATCCAAACGCATTCGGATTCCCCCAAGATACGTCAGCAAGTTTTGGCAGCACGACGGTGTAATTGAAAGAAAAGGTGCTCACGATTGTGAAACCAATAAACAATAGGAATAAGCGCTCATTGTGGCGAACGAATCGAAGCGCATCGCGAACCGGCGTTCCTCCGGCCGGTCGCGGCGGTGACCTGTGCATTTCATCGCGACGCAAACCAAATAAAGCGAAAAGCATCGCTGCAAACGACACCCCGTTGGCAATGAATAACCAGCCCGTGCCAAGTGGACCTACGAGTATGGCCGCGAGAGCCGGACCAAAAATGCGTGATCCGGTCATCACTGCAGTGTTCAGCGACATTGCATTAGATATGTCAACCGGTGCAACGAGTTCCGTGACCAAACTGCGCCGGGCCGGATTATCAATGGCGCCGACGATGCCCAACAGGCCCGACATTACATACACGGTAGGAAGGTTGATCACTCCAGAAAGATCAAGCACACCAATCGTGATGGCCTGGATCGCCAACAACGATTGAGTGACAATCGTCGTAGTTCGCCGATCATGTCGATCGGACAACGCTCCGGCCCACGCGCCAAGGAAGAGCATGGGCAGAAACTGCAGGGCCAGATTGATTCCGAGGTCTGTGGCGTTTCCCGTCAGGCGGTAAAGAAGGAACGATGTTCCGGTCAACTGCAGCCAAATTCCGATATTCGATACGAGTAATCCAACAAAAAATAGTTTGGCGTTGTAATACTTGAGCGAACGAAACATCCCCCCGCTCGTGTTTGCGGATACGACGTAAATTTCAGTCATCGAGTTTAAGTACCGAGATAAATACATCGCCAGGCACTTCGACCCTGCCGATCGACTTCATCTTTTTCTTGCCTTCCTTTTGCTTTTCCAGAAGTTTTCGCTTGCGTGAAATATCGCCGCCGTAGCACTTTGCCAACACGTCCTTGCGCCTGGCTTTTACCGTCTCGCGGGCCAAAACCCGTCCGCCAACCGCCGCCTGAATCGGCACGTCAAACATTTGTCGCGGAATTAGCGCCTTTAGTTTCTCGCAAATTCGTTTTCCGTAGTCAAACGCCTTGTCGCGATGCACGATGGTGCTAAATGCATCGGCCGGCAGGGCGTTGAGAAGAATGTCAACGCGCACCAAGTCGGATTTGCGATAGCCGGTGAGTTCGTAATCAAGACTCGCGTATCCCTGCGAGCGACTCTTCAACTGGTCAAAAAAGTCAACCACCACCTCGGCCAGCGGGATGTTGTAATTCATGTCCACCCGTTCGGGAGACAGGTACTCCAACTTGATCAGTTCACCTCGACGCGACTGACACAATTCCATCAACGACCCGGTGTAATCGGTCGGTGTAATGATGCTGACCCTAAAATACGGTTCTTCGATCGAGGCGATGTAGACCGTCGGTGGAAGATCGGCAGGATTGTCCACTACCTCCATTTCACCATCCGTCTTGAGAACGTGGTACTCGACCGAAGGTGCGGTGGCGATCAGGGCAAGATTAAATTCGCGCTCCAGGCGTTCCTTGACAATTTCCATGTGCAAGAGTCCAAGAAACCCACAGCGAAAACCGAAACCCAGCGCTCCGGACGATTCCGGCTCGTAGGCGATCGAAGCATCATTTAATTTGAGTCGTTGCAGGCTCTCACGCAGCGTCTCAAAGTCGTCCGCGTCGATCGGAAACAAACCACAAAACACCATCGGTTTCGGATCGCGGTATCCGGCTAAGGCCGATTCGGCGGGATTTAGGTATTCGGTGATTGTCTCGCCACTGCGTGCCTCGCCAACATCTTTAATCCCCGCAACCAAATAACCCACTTCGCCCGGACCAAGTTCATCGACCGGGGTCGGAACCGGCATTCGGGCACCGACTTCGATAATTTCATGAGTTGCCCGTGTCTGCATGAATAGCAATTTGCTGCCACTTCGCAATCGACCGTTCATCACACGAATGCTGGATACAACTCCGCGGTAGGTGTCGTATTGACTGTCAAAGATGAGCGCCTGTAGTGGCGCATCCGGGTCACCAATAGGAGCAGGGATTCGAGCGATTACCGCATCAAGCAATTCGGGAATTCCTTCCCCTGTCTTGGCCGAGATACGCAGTATGTCTTCGGCCGGTATTCCCAGAATTTTCTCAATTTCCATTGCATATCTGTCGGGATCGGCTGCTGGCAGGTCAATTTTGTTTAGAACTGCGACGATTTCTAGATTATTTTCTAGCGCCAAATAGCAATTTGCCAGCGTCTGAGCCTCGATTCCCTGAGCCGCGTCGACAACTAGGACGACACCTTCACATGCCGCCAACGAACGACTCACCTCATAGCCGAAGTCCACATGCCCGGGGGTGTCGATGAGGTGCAGCACCGAGTTTCGCCACAGAACCCGTACGTTTTGCGCCTTGATCGTGATCCCTCGCTCCCGCTCAAGGTCCATGGAGTCGAGGTACTGGGCTCGCATGTCGCGCGCATCCACGGCACCGGTTATTTCGAGTATGCGGTCAGAAAGTGTGGACTTGCCGTGATCGATGTGGGCAATAATCGAGAAATTGCGAATGCTGGCGAGATCCATCGGACCGTTTCTGTTGTGGGTAACCGCCAAATTCTACTGTCGGCTTCGGCAGTTGGGTTGACTACTGGGTCGCTGTTAGCCTTCAGCGTCCGCATACAACATTGTCGTCATTCACGAAAGTCAAGGTTTACCGCAGTGGCAAACATTAAGAGCCAAAAGAAGCGAATCCTCACCAACGCCAAAGCCACCGATCGCAACAAGGCGGTCAAGAGTGAGCTGCGTACCCGAATCAAAAATGCCGGCGACACCGTCGGAACCGCTGAAAACACCGAGGCACTGCGCCTGGCAGTTAAGCGTCTCGATATGGCCGCATCAAAGCGCGTCATTCATCCCAAACAAGCGGCCCGCAAGAAGAGCCGCTTGATGAAGAAGATCAACGCTTCCGGCTAGAGCGCGGTGCCGGGCTGCCCATTTTGCTGAGGCGGGCCACCAAAATTTCCATGGTTATTTCTTCGGGTAGATCCTTGCCACCTCGAAGGTCAATGTCTGCACGAGAGAGCAGTTGAATTGCGCCGGCGACCCCACTGCTTCCCACCCGTCGATAAAGTTCCAAATATTTGCGTCCTTGAAAGTCGCTCTTGGATCCGATCAGCATCATCGCCTGCTGAACATCTCTGACATCGGGCCCGTCGAGTTTAAGCAGTCGAACATAGTGACTCTGCAACAGAGACATCACCTGCAACGGGTGATACTCACCGCTTCGAATCATTCGTCGAAGCATTGCCAGTGCCGTCGCTGCATCGGCTCGATCAATGGCGTCGGTGAGATCCCACGGCAACACGCTGCCCTGCTCGCCAAGAAATGGCTGAATATCGTCGGACACTAATTTCTTGGAGGTTCCAAATGCCGATATAAGAACTTCGATGAGTGATGGCAGTCGCGCCTGATCCTGACCTAGCCAATCAATCACATTGTTCATCGCCTCGGTGTCGAGTTTCAGTCCCGCCTGGGTAAATTGTTCATGGAACCACAGCACAAGTTCGCTGCGCCGACCGGGCGGAGCCGTGGCGAAAACCGTCGCTCCAGATTTTTTGAGAGCCTCGGTCGTGGATTTGGCAAGTTTTCCGGAAGCAGTAACGACCAAATGAGTTGATTCGGGTGGGTCACGCAGAAACTCAATGAGCGGACCGAGTTGATCGACGGTGGCCTCGTGAATTCCGCGCAACACGACCACTCTGGCATCTCCAAAGAGTGAAGGAGTTTCCGCACTAGCTACGGCACTACGGATTGCCATTTCGCGATCGTCGGCAGTCGCGGCACCGGCGTCATGGCTTTCGTACATCGAGGCCCGATCCGCCGTTCCAATTAATTGATCTACCAGTTCGGAAAGCCGAGCGGAGACCAACCGCTCGTCGGCGCCGGTGATCAGATAGATAGCCACGGCCCTACTCTGTCATGCCGACTAGCACATTGCAGAACGTTTGCGAAAATAGCATCGCCACGCTATTGCGGACACCACCACGGCCACCCAACCGACACAATTGAACACGCCGGGCGGAGAGACTCGCT
>JBDSKN010000010.1:0-2043 GCA_039916865.1 Ilumatobacteraceae bacterium | reverse complement strand
GCGTTACCGGATCGATGTTTGTGTTGGGCTGGTCACCAAATCTGTTCGGGCTGGCCGAGAACAACTTGGTTTTGGTGTCCAACTCGACATGTACTTCCAGGCCAATGACCATTTCCCAGCCATTGGGCAACGCCGTCGAATGGACTGGTGCCGACGATGCATTGCTCATAGGGCACGCTCAAGTTCCGCAGCCACACGAAACATTGGCTGCTCACCGAGGGCGGGTGCGAGGACTTGCACACCCACCGGCAACCCGTGTGCACCCGTTCCAAATGGCACGCTCATCGCGGCGTCCCCCGACAGGTTGGACGGAATCGTAAACACGTCGCACAAATACATTGTCAATGGGTCGTTTGTTTTGGACCCAATTGGAAATGCGACGGTTGGCGAGGTCGGGCTGAGGATGACATCGCAGGCGGCATATGCACAAGCGAAGTCATCCGCGATGACCCGACGAACCTTGAGAGCCTTGCCGTAATACGCGTCGTAGTAACCGGCCGACAGCGCATATGTACCGAGCATGATGCGTCGCTTTACTTCGTCGCCGAATCCCGCCGCTCGAGTGGCCCCGTACATTGCGTTTATATCATCGGCCTCAACTCGCAGTCCGTAACGAACACCGTCGTAACGGGCCAAGTTGCTACTCGCCTCGGCTGGTGCAATGAGGTAGTAAGCGGTGAGACCAAATGAAAGCGACGGCAGGGTCACATCGACGATAGTTGCGCCGGCCGACTTGAGAGCCTCGAATGCGACATCTACTCGAGCGAGAACCTCGGGTTCGGAACCCAACGGAAGGTCGACGATGCGTCCGATCCGCATGCCTTTGACTCCCTGTGTCAGCACGCTTTGCAACGATGGTGCCGATTGCGGAATTGATGTGGAATCCATCGGATCATGACCAGCGATTACCTCCAGCAATAGTGCGGCGTCGGCGACGCTGCGCGAGAATGGTCCAATCTGATCGAGGCTGCTAGCAAAAGCGATGAGTCCAAAGCGACTGACGAGACCATACGTAGGTTTGACCCCAACCACACCGCAAAGCGCCGCCGGTTGCCTGATGCTTCCGCCGGTATCGCTGCCGAAACCGGCCGATGCGAATCCGGCAGCCACGGCGGCGGCACTGCCGCCACTCGATCCGCCTGGAACGCGAGATGTATCGAGCGGATTGCGTGTGGGACCAAATGCCGAATTTTCCGTGCTCGAGCCCATAGCGAATTCATCCAAGTTTGTTTTGCCGACGATCACCGCTCCCGCCTGTTGCAGCCGCGTGACCACGGTTGCGTCGTATGGCGGCTTCCACCCGTCAAGAATTTTTGACGAACATGTCGTTGGTATTCCACGAGTACACATGTTGTCCTTCAGCGCAATCGGTACGCCTACTAGTGGTCCACAATCCTTCCCGGCGGCAATGTCGGAATCGAGGCGAGCGGCAGTGGCCCGAGCAACATCGGCAGTGATCAAATTAAATGCATGAACTTCGCCTTCGCGTTCGTCGATGCGGGCCAAATGAGATTCAAGTACAGCGCTCGCCGAGGTAGCACCGCTCCGAATATCGGCGACGAGTTCGGTGACGGTCTGAAACGACGAGGTTGACATCCCGCTAGACATCAAAACCGATCGAGGGTGGCACACGAAATCTGCCGTCCTGGGTGGCCGGAGCATTCTCCAACACCTCTTGATGATCGAGTCCGGGAACGATTGTGTCGGGACGCAAAACATTCTTCAGTGGGTGTGGTTGAGTCATCGGGACGACATCGGCCAAATCGAGCTTGTCAATGTCTCGAAAGTGCTCCAGCATGTCCGCCAGTTGATGAGTTGTTTGGGCGAGTTCCTCTTCGGTGAGATTCAGCCTGGCCAGGCGTGCGACTTTGACTACTACCTCGGGAGTGATCCTGCTAGAAGGTTCGCTGGCCACAGCGTTAGTCCGCCGATTCCGGCAGATCCTGCACCTTCGGGTCGGGAAGCCCACGCATCTGCACGATGATCGCAACCGAAGCGACAAAGACAACAAGCGAAACCCACTGGTTGAGTCGCCATATTCCG
>JBDSKN010000009.1:0-63495 GCA_039916865.1 Ilumatobacteraceae bacterium | reverse complement strand
TGATTGCATCGACGCTTTCGCCAAGGAGACGATCAACCGTGACGCTGGCGGTGTCTGTGCTGGTATCGCCCGAGTCGCCTTGTACGTACTCGACTGGCTTACCAAGAATTCCGCCGGCCTCGTTGAGAAGGCTGATTGCGTATTCCACACCAGCAAATTCTGGCGCTCCAAGGAACGCGAGGCTGCCGGTTTCTGGAAGCAATGAACCAATCTTCAAAACTCCGTTGCCAGTTCGCTTTACTTCGGTCACAGCCAATGGCTTGACAGCAGATGCTGGGGCCGATGCCGTGACATAAGTTGTCATGGCGTCGTCAAGTCGATTATCTGGGCCAAAGTGCAGCACGCCATAGGAAGCCTCTAGAGGCTCACCGTTGCCGTTAAGTGTGTTCGGACCCGATACGCCGTCATAGTCGATGTCTGTACCAGCGGCGATTAGGGCGAGGCAGGTCTCTGCCGTTGTGCACTTTTCGCCTTCCTTAGAAACAGCCACGATTTGGTCAGCAAGTGCGCTGCCATCCGTGCCAGCAACTTCGGTCGCAAATGCAATCAACATCACCGCGTCAAAAGACTCTGCGGAGTAGTTGTAGTCGACGAGATCTGCGTTGCCTTTTGCTACCCAGAACGCATTTAGTCCGTCCTTGAAATCGGCGGAGAGGTCAACCAACGGGGTCGTTCCCTTCATGCCGTCAAGTTCGCCACCAGCGACTGGTGCAACCGTGTCTGCCACGGTGTCAGCAACTGTTGTGTCTGACGCTTTATCGTCACTGCCGCAAGCCGCAGCCACAAGGCTGAGACCTACGAGCAATGCACCAAAGCGACGCATATTGGTTTTCTTCATGTGTTTGTTTCTCCCCCTATAGATAGAACGACGGTTGTCGGTCTGGTTAGGACTTCTCAGCCTATGTGAGATAAGGCGAGGTTACAACGGGCTATTTTAGGCATCGAATCATGACCTGATCGCGGCCTTGCTCAGACGGTCCCGAATCGCGCGACCGATACCTGCTTCGGTTGGCATTACAGCCACAACCACATCGTAGTCCTGTCGGTCGGCGTCTCTCAGAAATTGGTACATGATTCTGGCGTACCTATCTACATCGTGGCTGTAATCGAGAATGGCCACATGCATCGATTCAAGTCGCAGTTGCTGGGCTCTGATCAGTGCTTGATGCGATGAGTCCACAAGTTCGACTGCGCAATCCGGCGCATAGTGCGATTCGAGCATTCCGGGTGCCCGCGGCGGACTCGCCGCTAGATCAATTTTGAGGTTGAGGATCGCCTCGATCTGCGCGACGGAGATCCCTCCCGGTCGCAAAAGCTGGGGAATTGGCCTTGTCATGTCGACGATCGTTGATTCAACTCCTACAAAGCAAGCGCCGCCATCCAAGATGAGATCTACATCTGAGCCAAGATCGGCAAGAACATGTTTTGCGGTAGTTGGGCTGACTTTGCCAAACCGATTTGCCGATGGCGCGGCAAGGGCGCCGTCGAACAATTTAAGTAGGTTAAGCGCCACAACATGGTCGGGGACGCGTAGGGCTACGGTGTCGCGGCCTCCTGTTGCCACAAGCGACACTCGCTCCGGGCGGTGCAGAAGCATTGTTAGCGGCCCGGGCCACAGTAAATGTGCGAGTTCGCGCGCGGCCGGTGTGATGTCTCGACTCCATTCATCTAGATGAATGTCAGCGCCGATGTGCAAGATGAGGGGGTGATTGGCAGGGCGACCCTTGACTGCAAAAACGCGCCGAAGGGCAGTTTCATTATCTGCGTCGGCGGCTAAACCATAAACGGTTTCGGTGGGAATTGCGACGAGCCCACCATTACGCAGAGTGGCCGCCGCTAGGTCCACCGACGAAGCGTCAAATCCATCAATGAGGATTTCCGAAACAGGGCGTCCGCCCACCGTGTCACTTTGCCTAGGCACCAAGAAATTCCAACATGGCATCGATGAACTGAAACGATTCTGGAGTCTTGAAGTGGTCGGTGTTGTTCAAAACCTTTAGTGAACCGTTTGGAAACCCGTGGGCGAGGCGACTTGCGGGAAACACAAAGTCGCGGTCGCCGACAACCACGAGCACCGCATTATCAATATCGCAAAAATCAGATTCGACAAACGGCATCGATCTCGGTCGATTAATAACAGCCGCCAAAGCCTCAATATCATTGGAGCCGCGGTTGGCGTATTGCCCAAACAGTCGGGCAATGTTGTCGTCGTCGGGCGCGGTTCCAAAAAGCCCAGCCAGAATTCGCTGGTGGTCGCTATCTTGCGTTTCCTCAAATATTCCATCGCCGATACCGACCAGCACGACCCGATGAAATCGCTGGGGATTCCTCACCAGTTCCTGCAATAGTACGAGTGCGCCCAAGGAGAAGCCGACTGCGTCGACTGGTATGTGGGGCAGGGCATCTCGAACGCGAGCACCAAGATCTCGATAGTCATTTGGATCGTGAGACTTAGGCGCGGTTCCATGACCGAGTAGATCAACCCCGATGCATTCTCGGTGAGCATCCTCAAGCAAGGACGTGATGCCGGTGGCTTCCCAAGTGTCGGTAAAACTGCTTCCCCAACCGTGAAGCAACAGCACCGGGGGCTGAACGATCTTCACCATACTCCGAGACTACAAACTTGTAGTATTTAGAGATGCGTTTTATGAACGAGACGCCTTCGTACGACCTCACTTATAGCGATGTATTTATGGTGCCGAGCTTGTCGACTGTCAGTTCCCGTCAGCAAGTGGACTTATCGACACCCGACAATTTGGGCACCACAATCCCCATCGTCGTATCCAATATGACAGCTATTGCCGGACGGCGAATGGCGGAAACGGTGGCGCGACGAGGGGGTATGGTCGTGTTGCCGCAAGATATTCCGCTGGATGTCGTGGAAACCGTAGTTCAATTTGTCAAGTCGCGTCATCGAGTGTTTGAAACGCCGATCACGATGTCGTCACACGACACGGTGGGTAACGCACTTAGCCTTATTTTCAAGCGAGCTCATGGTGCGGTAATCGTGCTCGATGACGATGGAAGGCCGGCCGGGATCTTTACGGAGCATGATGCCGTAGGATTCGACCGATTTACACAATTGAGCAATGTGATGAACCGAGAGATCATCTCATTGCCAGACACCTTGACCGCGGAAGAATTGTTTGATGAACTTTCAGAGAAACGGTTGAGTTTTGCACCGGTAATCTCAACGGACGGAATGTTGAGTGGTTGCATTACCCGCAAGGGGGCTCTCCGCAGCACTATCTATGCACCAGCCATCGATCGCCAGGGCAAGCTGATGATTTCGGTTGCCGTGGGAATCAACGCCGAGCCTGCAATCCGAGCAAAGGCCCTGGCGACAATGGGGGTCGACGTTATTGTCGTCGATACTGCCCACGGGCACCAGGATCGAATGCTGGCCGCCGTCGAAGAAGTTCGCACCTCGATCGGCTCACTGCCGATCGTGGCTGGAAATGTGGTGACAGTGCTGGGAACTCGCCAACTGATCGAAAGTGGAGCCGACATCGTGAAGGTGGGAGTTGGTCCTGGCGCGATGTGCACGACGCGAATGATGACGGGAGTTGGCAGACCCCAATTTTCAGCCGTTCTTGAATGTGCACAAGAGGCCCGTCGCCTGGGCAAACATGTGTGGGCGGATGGAGGAGTCCGTTATCCGCGAGATGTAGCCCTCGGGTTAGCCGCTGGAGCTGCAAATGTGATGTTTGGATCATTGCTTGCGGGGACATATGAATCGGCTGCCGACACTCTTCGTGATCCCGACGGTCGGCTGTACAAGGAGAGCTTTGGAATGGCGTCCAACCGTGCCGTGCGCAATCGAACTCGCAGTGAGTCGGCACTGGAGCGGGCGCGCAAGGAACTCTTCGAAGAGGGAATCAGCTCTTCAAGAATGTATCTAGATCCGGCGAGGCCGAGCGTGGAAGACATCATCGACCAGATCGTGGCCGGAGTCCGCTCATCGTGTACCTATGCGGGCGCTCGGTCAATTGATGAATTTCATTCTCGGGCGGTCGTTGGTGTACAGAGCGCATCTGGATATGAAGAGGGCCGTCCACAGGACACCAGCTGGTGAAATGAGCGTGTCAAGATGATGATTGTCGCCATCGACGGCCCGGCAGGCGCTGGCAAGTCAACGGTGGCACGCCAACTTGCAATTATTCTTAAAATTCCGTACCTCGATACTGGCGCTATGTATCGAGGAGTCACCTTTGCTGCGCTCAGTCGAGGAATCCATCCAGCCGCGACCGAGGCAATCGGGCATCTTGCGCGGACGGTCAAGCTGGTGATTCAAGACAGATCCTTATTAGTAGATGGCATCGAGGCAACAGAGGCCATACGCGCCGATGACGTGACTGCGGCGGTGAGCGCAGTGGCAGCAAATTCGCAGGTGCGAGAGGAATTGCGAATGCGCCAAAGGGAGTGGGTTCGTGAACAAGGCGGCGGGGTAGTCGAAGGTCGCGACATCGGTACGGTCGTTTTTCCCGAAGCCACCCTGAAGGTCTACCTAACCGCGTCATCGATGGTCAGGGCCAAGAGACGGGTAGAACAAAATGGGGGCGACGTGGACGCGATTGCCGCATCAATTGCCACGCGGGATCGACAGGATTCGACACGTGCTGACAGTCCACTACGGGAGGCCAGCGACAGTGTTGTCATCGACACAAGCGGCCGTACCGTTGAAGATGTAGTTGCTCAACTCGCACAATTGGTGCGATCGGCGGAATCTCAACATGGCTGAGGTCGACTCGGTGATGGTGAGCAGTTCATGGGCCGCCAGGCGTTTCTATTCACTGATTCGACTCATTGTCGTCGTGTTTTGTCGAACATGGCTAAGACTCTCCGTGAACGGTTCACAAAACATTCCAACGAGCGGCGCATTCATCTTGGCGCCGGTGCACAGATCAATTATGGATATTCCAATTTCATCGGCGGTTACCCGTCGTCGAATGCACTTCATGGGCAAGGACTCGCTGTGGCGCCACAAATCCCTAGGTACTTTTTTTTCCGCACTTGGCGCATTTCCCGTCACCCGCGGTAGCGCCGATATGGAAGCGCTGCGGCGATGCATTATTGTTATCAATTCGGGAGAGCCTCTTGTTCTATTTCCCGAGGGAACGCGTCAAAATGGTGATGCCCTTCGGCCCCTGTTTGATGGGGCGGCGTTCGTCGCGCTTAAAACGCAGGTTCCAATAGTGCCCGTCGGGATCGGCGGTTCTGAGGACATCATGCCAAGCGGTTCTTGGAAAATTCGGCGACGCAGGTGTGTCGCAGTAGTTGGTGCCCCAATATATCCTCCTCCGATTATCGGCACTCGTGCCAACCGAGCCGAAGTTAGAGAACTGACCGCTCGACTGACGGAAGCAATGCAAGTCTTATTTGAGGAATCACTGCGAGCTTCACGAGGATAGCTACCCTAACTTCGACTCAAGTACGCCTCTAAAGCGGTGGCCATCATTGATGGGTCTCGGATGCCGCATACCTCGCGAATTGAGTGCATCGATAATTGAGCAACTCCGACATCAATAGTTTCGATGCCTAATCGTGTGGCGGTAATCGGTCCGATAGTCGAACCACACGGCAAGTTGTTTCGAGAAACAAAAGTTTGAGTCGGAATTTGACGTGCCAAACACGCGGACATGAACGGAGCTACCGATTGTGCGCTCGATGCGTACCGCTGATTGCTGTTGAATTTTATGACTGGCCCGCCATTCAGCAGAGGAAGATGTTGCGAATCATGGCGATCGGGATAGTTGGGGTGGAATGCATGGGCATTATCCGCCGATACACAATGAGAGCGAGTCAACATCTCAAGGTATTGACTTCGACTTAGGCCTGCACTAAGCGAAACTCGTTCGATCACATGTTCGAGCATGGGTCCCGCTGCGCCGGACGTACTCTGCGAGCCGACTTCTTCGTGATCGAATATCACGACGATGCTCGGATTGTCACCGTGCATTTCTAACAATGCTTCGACGGCAGCCCAGCACGAAACTTGATTGTCGAGCCGAGCGCTCGCCAACATCGATTCATCCACACCTACGATTGCGCTCGGCTGCGTGTCAAAAAACTGGGCATGAATGGAAACAATCTGTTGCGGAGTTACTTCGCAAATTTCCGCAATCCACGACTGGAAATTTGCTCCCGGCGTTGTCGCCCAAGTGGGAACAAGATGTTGTTGCTTGTCGAGAACAAGTCCCCGTTCGTTTACATCGCGATCCAGATGAATTGCCAACTGCGAGATTCGTGCAATTGGAGTTCCGTAACAAAAGTTGGCAATTCGCCCACCCGTAAGAACCACATATCCGGCAATCCCAAGATCACGATCAAGCCATGAGTTGAGTAGCGGCGATCCGTAGATTTCCACCCCCAATTGACGCCACGACGCGGAGGAGTGATCTGGTAGCGGTTTGAGATGCAGTCCAGGCGAATCGGAGTGAGCGCCAATAATTCGAATTCCATCTCGAATTCCTTGGGACGGGATGGACCAGGCCACGATCGCACCATTGCGAGTGATGTATCCGCGTTGGGCGGAATAGATGGCTGAAGAGTCGGATTCAAACCCACTCGGACTCTCGCCTCCCTGAAAATTGGCCGCATCAAGTCGTCGGGCCACGAACTGAACAAGATGGCGAGCAGTTGGGCAGGCGTCCAAATGAGACATCAAACCGTCGATGCCGAAGGAAGTCACCCTTACAGTTAACTCACTAACCGGATGGCAGCGAAATCGTTACTTGGCGGCCAAAAAACTCGCACGCGGTGTGAATTGGCACATTGGCTTGCTGCTGAGCCGTCACTTTATTTATGCAAGCGGTAAGTGCATCACGTTGGGTAAAGGAGAACACCCCGATTGCGATGAGGAAAGTCATCAGTATCAACTTGGTGATAACGGAATTGACAAATTTCAACACCAAAAGAAACGCAAATACCGCTGAACCGACGACTACAAGAGACGCTGATTTTGCGGTTTCAGCATCGAGGGCAAGTAAATGCACGGATACATAATCGCACTAAGAATGTTGTACCTTGTGGATGGTGAGTAATCCCGTTCAACTTTCCGGAGTTGGTCCGCCTGACCATGTATTACCTTTAGTCGATCCAAATTGGCAGTTGGCACTTGATGCGGTCAGTGAGGTTCCTGAAGCACAGCGACGGACGTCGGTGAGCGCGGTAGTTGCCAGCCATCCGACATATCTGGAGGGTTGGGCCGAACTCGGCGATATCGGTGTGACAGTTATTGATCGTTATATGGCGTACCGAGTTGGCTATCACCGCGGACTTGACGCTTTGCGAGCAAGTGGATGGCGTGGTTCGGGTTTTGTGCGCTGGACTAATCCATCCAATCGAGGATTTCTACGATGTCTGCGTGGCCTAGCCGACACCTCGCGAACCATCGGCGAGATAGGTGAGGCAAACCGTTGCGATCAATTTTTGTTGCAGCTAGATCCAAGCGGCGGCCCGCAGTAGAAAACATCACAGGAGCCGTACTCGCCGGAGGCAAGAGCCTTCGGTTTGGATCGAATAAGGCAATCTTTGAAATTAACGGCAAAGCAATGGCGCGTGTGATTTCCGACAAAATGCGCGAGGCTGGAATACTTGATGTACTTCTTGTTGGGGGATCGCCGGAAATTGCCGACACACTGGGACTCTCATTTGTTGCCGATGAGTACCCCAACGAGGGACCCCTTGGCGGATTAATTACTGCCTTGCATAATGTGTCGACGGACTTTCTATGCGTCCTTCCCTGCGATGTGCCCCGCATAAATTCAATCCGAATCAGACAATTGGGGTTCATCGTGACGTCGAACAGTCTCCATGATGTGGGAGTACTGGCGACAACACGTGAACATTGGCTTTGTAGCTCGTGGCGGGTGAGGACTTGTCTCCCAGAGTTGGAGAGGAAATTTGCTAACGGTGAGCGAGCGGTGCATCGGGCAGTGAATTCCCTATCCATTGCACGAGTCAGTGCTACCGACGAAGAAATGAGCAATATCAATTCATTACATCGGGCAGGCAAACTTGGGGACATCACTTTGTCAGGCGACTAGCGTTAGCCGGATGGCAGTTCGTCAGGTCACAATCGAAGAGTTGAAGGGGTCACTCCCGGGTGGGAGAACTCTCATCGACGTGCGGGAACCAGATGAATATGTGGTCGGGCATATTTCGACGGCGGTGAATATTCCGTTGAGCACCATTCAAGACAGCATCGAACACTTTCGCGATGAGTCCGAGGTTTACTTGGTTTGCCGAACCGGGAATAGAAGTCTTAGCGCCTGCGAATACTTACACGATCGTGACATTGTAAATGTTGTGAACGTGGCCACCGGAATTGTTGGTTGGGTAGCCAGCGGCGGAACTCTTACGCAGGGTGATCAGCCATAGTTCAGTGGATCGAAGGCAACGGCGCTTTGGAGAAAGTGCTCGATGAATTGACGTCGATAGACAAATACGCGATCGACACCGAGTTTCATCGTGAAAAAACCTATTTTCCGCAACTTGCTCTCGTCCAGATTTCCTGGGGTGATCGAATCGTTCTCATCGACCCATTGTCTATCGATACTCATCGCCTAGGTCGGCTGTTTGATTCCAATGCATTGGCGGTCGTACACGCCGCGCAGCAGGATCTTGAAGTGTTAAAGCACGCATGCGGAATAGCCCCCAGACATATCTTCGACACACAACTTTCGGCCGGTTTTCTTGGATATTCGACGCCGAGCTTGTCCTCACTTGTGCAAAGCGAGTTCAAAGTGATGTTGCCCAAGGCGGATCGTCTTACCAATTGGCTTCAACGTCCATTATCCGCGGCGCAGATCGCCTACGCTGCCTCCGACGTCGAGTATTTACTTCAATTACACGAATTACTTTCGGAGCGACTTACTACTCAGGGTCGGCGGGAATGGGCGGAACAGGCTTGCGAAGAACTTCGAACTCGCCCTTATGGGCCGGTCGAGCCGGAGATGGCCTGGCTCAGGATTAAGGAGGTGCGAGCACTTCGTGGACGGGCGCGCGGCGTTGCCCAAAGCGTTGCCGAGTGGCGTGAGCGAAGGGCAATGGCCGCAGACATTCCCCCGCGGCGAGTTATATCGGACATGGCACTCCTGGCAATCGCCCAGAAAATGCCAAATTCGGAAGCAGAACTGTTGCAATCTCGCGGAGTAGAGGCCCGCCAATTAGGTGGCAACGTTATTAGAGAACTACTTGAAGCCGTGGGTCGCGGTTCCACACGCGACCAACGGATGCCAGTATCTGATTCGGAGGATGTGGAGAGAGATCTACGACCGGCGGTGACACTGATTTCGGCTTGGGTTGGCGAATTGGCCCGTCAACATCACATAGATGTTGCACTTCTAGCTACCCGTAGCGATATTACGGCTCTGCTCAGAAATCAACCCGATGCGCGACTGGCCCTTGGATGGAGGGCTCACATCGTTGGGGACGACATAAAGAGACTTGTCTCCGGGCGAGCAGGGTTGACCTTTGGTTCAAGTGGCGGCCTGCGGTTGCTCGATACCGATCCGATGAGTCGCAAGGCGTTCGAAGATCGCTAAATCAAAGTCACAACTCGGTGAGCGTTGGCGGGTAGACTGTCTGGCAATGTCTATCCATTAGATGGTTGCCCGAGCGGTAGCCGTCCACAACCAAGTTCGGAGCCCTACCGTGAAGAAGGGACGTCATCGACGCTTTGAAGAAGCGCGCAAGTTGAAACAATCCGGGCCAACCCCGGCCGATCTCGGGTTCGGTGATCGAACTAAGCACCCGCTCACCGAGGAAGATGAGTATGCAGCCATCGCTGAACGCTATGGCGTGCGATTTGACGAAGAACCAGAAGAAAGCGACGAGGATAAGTCTTGAAATAGCGCTGGCCCAATGCCAGTGGCCACATCACGGCACACCCCCCAATGCCACAGCAAACCAATGACAAACTGAGAAATATCGCCTTAGTCGCGCACGTGGACCATGGTAAGACAACACTTGTCGACGCGTTGTTACGCGCCACGGGAACATTTGGTGCACACACGGCCCTCGTTGACAGGGTGATGGATTCCGACGATCAGGAACGCGAACGAGGGATCACGATTTTGGCCAAGGCCGCACAAATCGAGTGGAAGGGCGTCAAAATTAATTTGGTCGATACTCCCGGCCACGCTGACTTTGGCGGTGAAGTAGAACGAGCATTAGCACTGGTGGACGGAATTTTGCTGCTTGTCGATGCGGCCGAGGGCCCGTTACCTCAGACCCGTTACGTCCTGTCCAAGGCAATGCGGCTGGATTTGCCCGTCATTTTGGTCATCAACAAGGTCGACCGAGCCGATGCCAGACCAGAGGAGGTGCTGCACGAAGTTGAGCAACTATTTCTCGATCTAGCCCATGCCGATCATCATCTATCCTTTCCGGTGCTCTCCGCGGTTGCGCGCGAGGGGCGAGCAATGTACGGGATCGGAATGCCACCGGCCGACGTCGACCTCAGCGCCCTGCTGGATGCAATTCTTGAGCACTTGCCGGCTCCGACAAACGACGCGTCACTCCCGCTACAAGCGATGGTGACTAACCTTGACGCTTCGGATTATTTGGGGCGCTTGGCTATCGGCCGCGTTCATAGCGGTGTGTTGCGCAAGGGTCATCAAGTTGCCTTGTGCCAAAAACCAACCGACGAGAATCCAAATCCGATTCTCCGACGAAAGCTCAGCACATTATTTGCATTTAGTGGAATCGATCGCGTAGAGGTACTTGAAGTCGTCGCCGGAGATCTATTCATAGTCGCTGGTATCGAAGAGGTCGAGGTGGGTGACACCATCGCGGTCGCCGACAATCCAGTTGCCTTACCCCGGCTCGAGGTCGACGAACCCGTGCTGAGAATGAGTTTCGGGGTTAATACCTCCCCATACGCCGGACGGGACGGAAAGTTTCTCACCAGCCGCCACTTGCGTGACCGACTGAAAAAGGAAATTCTGGGAAATGTATCAATTCGAATTGCTGAGACCGATTCGGCCGACATGACCGATGTTTCCGGGCGAGGCGAACTGCAACTGGCTGTGCTAATTGAGAACATGCGTCGAGAAGGTTTTGAGCTACAGGTGAGTCGCCCCGAGGTGATTACTAAAGAGATCAATGGAAAACTTCACGAACCACTCGAAAATGGACTCTGTGACGTTCCCGATGAATATGTGGGTTCGATTACGCAGGCGCTGGCGCCGCGAAAGGGAAGGATCACCGATTTGCGTCCGGGTGACCCCGGCCGAACGATCGTTAGCTTTGAGGCTCCCTCTCGCGGACTGATCGGTTTCCGCTCGCTGTTGCTGACCGTCACGCGTGGCACGGCCCTGTTGAACCAAAATTTTGCCGGATGGATGCCATGGGCGGGAGACCTCCCGCATCGGCTCGGCGGGGCAATGGTTGCGGATCGCATTGGCACCACAACTGGCTACGCACTGGATAATTTACAGCTCCGAGGAACGTTGTTTGTTGCTCCGGGCGTTGATGTATATGAGGGAATGGTTGTCGGTGAAAATTCTCGTGATGATGAGATGGTGGTGAATGCTGTTCGGGCAAAGGAAAAGACAAATATACGAACCCATAGTCATGAGGACGGTCCAAAACTTGCTACTCCTGTCACGCATACGTTGGAAACCGCAATCGAGTGGATTGGCGAAGACGAATTAGTCGAAGTAACCCCCAAAAATATCCGAATTCGCAAGCGATATATGACCATCGAAGGTCGGCGTCGCTCGACGAAGAAGGCGGCGGCTCAGTTAAATTAATTCTTTCGCAAGTTTTGCAAGCTTGCGACGCACCTGGGGATGCGGTAGCGGCGTGGATTGTCTTTCTTCGAGCAGCGCCACTAATGTTTTGTAGGTTTTAGAGCCGACTAATTCAACTATTTCGTCGCGAAGGTACTTGTATACCGGCTTTGATCCCACAAATGCGTCGGGGTGGTCCGTGCACCACCAATGGAATTCAATTCCGCCGTCGCCCCAATCTCGTCGTTTCCATTCTCGCAACATTGACACCACATGACCATCGTCTTCGGTGAACTCCTCGAGCCGAAGCGGTACCTGCCAGCAGACGTCCGGCTTCCAGTCCATCGGGCGTTCGTCGGCGGCAAGCGCCGCAACGTGAAATGCGCAACCAAACCCGCCCTCGAATGTCGGCTTGTTGTGAAAAATACAGGCACCATCTATATTGCGAGTTACGTCGGCCCCATCACGGTCGCTGGTAAGCCAACGCTGGTCTTGACCCTTGTCAAAATTTTGCCAATGTTCTGGTTTCAGTCGCTTGACCGATTTGCGTACCTGGGCCAAGTCGCTCTTATCAATAAAATGGGCCCCATAACTGCAACATCCCTGCATTAGGTCCTGGGCAGATTCCTCGAGGACGCCCTTGCATCCATTGCCATAAATGCACATCCAGTTTGAACGTAAAAAAGTTGCATCGATTTGCCAGGTTTGGTCACTATCGGGATCAGAAAAGCTGATCCATTCATGCAAATCCTTTGGTGTGGGCACAGGTTCCTACGCTAGACGATGAGTGAACAAAGTTATACCATTGCCGAATGTCATCGATAGACGAACTCACCAATCAGTTGCAACGAATATCCGAGGAACTTGCCGACAAGGCACTGGATGTACTCAAACAGGCACATCGAGCCGGAGAGTCGAAGCGACCCGAAGTAGAACGAACTCTGACCCAGGCGCGTCGGGCAGTGGAGAAAGCAGTCAACCTACTGGGACGAACGAATTCAGACGATTGATCAAGCGGCGAAGCTCACTGAAGTTGTTTCGAATAAAACGCAGTCGCAGTCGCTTGAAATCCAATGAGTCTTGTTCGGCCACTTCGACCGAAAGCGCCTCGGTACGTTCGATCTGGCCCTCACTAGTCAAGTGACTGAATTCACGATTCAATTCGCCAAGTTGCTCATCGCTAATCGCCACTCGGTGTCGAATGACCAGTTGCTTGCCAATCTGGCGCATTGACTCGTAATTGGCATAGAAACCACAGATTTCCTGCACAGCGTCTTCCACGTTGCTCGACAGATGATAGAAGGCGCGATCCGTCTCCGAGACCAAATTGCGAGGAATAAGTTGATCCGAGATGAACTCATCAATTCGATGCCAAAAGCGGTCGTGGGGTAAATCCAGCAAGACGATAGGTGCCGGAGTACTTTTGCCGGTCTGGGCGAGGGTCAGAAGTTCAAACATTTCATCCAATGTCCCAAACCCTCCCGGCATGTAAATGAACGCCTGGGACTCCTTGACGAGCATCAATTTGCGGGTAAAGAAGTACTTCATCGACACATGTTTGTCATCTCCGGCGATAATCGAATTGGCGCTTGTTTCGAATGGCAGTCGAATTGAAACTCCGATCGAGCGGTCGCGCCCGGCGCCCTCCATCCCTGCTTCCATGATTCCCGGACCCGCACCCGTCACTACCATCCAATTCTCGTCGGCCATGCGAGAAGCAACCTGCGCGGTTTGGAGATAGACAGGATCGTCTTTTGTCGTACGTGCAGAACCAAAAATCGTCACCTTCTTGCGCCGTGCGAATGGAGTCATCATTTGAAATGCTTCGCGCAATTCCTTAAGCACCGAATTGGCAATCTTCAGATCGAGCGTCGAGAGTCCGTCTCTTCCAAGGCCGAGAGAAGTACGCACCATGTCCTTGATCAGTGCGGTACTAGTGGTGATGCCACTTGAAGTGACGAGCTGTTGAATCTGTTTGTCGAAGTCAACCAACTGCTGCTCAGCCATTTTGCGACATTTTTAAAACTAGGGCAGTGATGAGTTGATCAAAGCTCTTCTGAAATGAACTCACTCCTTCGTTTTCGAGTTGCACGGCAACTTCGTCCAGGGCGATTCCGACATCTTGGAGGGAGTTCCATTGGTGGTGCGCTAGATCAAGATTTAAGTCAATTGTTCGTTCGAGTTTGCCGTGATCTAAGAACGCCTCGACTGTTGAGTCGGGAAGCGTGTTGACCGTATTGGGTCCAATTAGGTGGTCGACGTAAAGAGTGTCCGGAAAGGCCGGATTCTTGGTCGAAGTGGACGCCCAGAGCGGGCGCTGTGGCCGTGCACCACGGTTGGTCAGCGCGGTCCATCTCGGTCCGGAGAATGTGCGTTGAAAAAGCTCGTAAGCCAACTTTGCCTGGGCGATGGCAGCGGTTCCCCGAAGTTCGATTGCCTCCGGTGATCCGAGATTGTCGAGCCGACGGTCGATTTCTGTGTCCACTCGCGAGATGAAGAAGCTCGCCACGCTCGCCACCGGTGGTAGCGAGCCAACCGTGTGGGTAGCGAGTACTTCCAATCCTTCGATGTAGGCCTGCATCACCTGTTGGTATCGGTCGAGACTAAAAATGAGGGTCACATTGACATTTCGGCCTTCACCAATCATGGCTTTTATGGCCGGGATCCCGTCGGCGGTTGCGGGAATCTTGATCATTACATTGCCGCGGTTTACTCGCTGATGCAGCTCTCTTGCCGCGGAAAGTGTGCCTTGCGCATCGTGGGCGAGGCCGGGATCAACTTCGACACTGACAAATCCGTCGTCGCCGTCGCTTGACTCGTACAGCGGCGCGAACACATCAAGAGCCCCGTTGATGTCGTGCAACACCATCTCCCAATACATGTCAATGGCTCCGTGTTTGTCCTTGATGAGAGTCGAGAATTGTTCGTCGTAGTCGTCGGAACCTTGAATTGCCTTTTGAAAGATCGTCGGATTTGAAGTGAGTCCGCGAATTCCGGAGTCACGGACACGGGCAAGTTGCCCAGAGGTAATGAAGCCGCGCCTTAGGTTGTCGAGCCATGGACTCTGTCCGTACTCATTTGATAACCGAATTAGATTATTAACCATCAATGTTCCTCAATCGCACGAGTCACAGTCTGACAAATGTGGGCAATGTTGATGCCCAGGTTTTCCATTACCACCGCGCCGGGCGCGCTGGCACCAAATTGGTTGATGCCGACGCTATGGCTCGCGTATCTTGACCACCCAAATGTTGAGCCAGCCTCAACCGACACCTTCGGAATGCCGCTAGGCAACAACGAGGTTCGCCACTCGATTGACTGACGCTCGAATCGATCCCAGGATGGCATCGAGACGACACGGACTCCAATGTTCTGGGCGGCCAGTAATTCGGCGGCGCTGATGCACAACGCCAACTCGCTGCCCGTTCCAATCAGAATTGCATCCAACTGTTCAGGCTCAACAATTATTCCGGCACCCTTGACCACCGCCATTCCATCCGTCACCAGTGGCACGGATTGACGAGTCAAGATGAGGGCGGTTGGACCATCGTGGTCTACCGTGGCGCACCATGCCTGAACTGTTTCGTTGGCGTCTGCCGGGCGGATGACCTGCAACTTGGGAATTGCCCGCAGCGACGCCAGCTGTTCGATCGGCTGATGAGTCGGACCATCCTCGCCGACGCCAACTGAATCATGCGAAAACACAAACACCACCTTGGCATGCGAAATTGCGGCCAGCCGAATTGCGGGTCGCATATAATCGGCAAACACAAAAAATGTGCCGCCGACGGGAAAAGTTCCCCCATGCATCGCCATGCCAACGAGTGCGGCACCCATCGCGTGTTCCCTAACCCCAAAATAAATCTGTCGACCTTCGGGATGATCCGCGCTATAAATACGATGCTGTGAAACCTTCACTCCGGTATTACCGGTAAGGTCGGCCGCGCCGGTGATGAGCCCCGGCAAGGCGGAGTGCGATCTTTCTAGTACTTGTTGAAACGCTTGGCGCGTGGCCAGATTTGACGGAGGCTCAAATTTCGGCAAGTCGGCAGCAAAGGACTCCGAACGGGGCGTGACCCAGGCCAATTCAAAATTCGCGCTGGCCTCGCTTGCCTGTGTTGAGTTTTTGATCCGCTCATCGTATTTGGCGACGAGTTTTGCGCCTCGATTGGTGGCGTGCTCACGGATCTCGCTTACGATTTCGCCTGGCGCCCAAAAGGAAATATCAGGGATTCCCATCAACTCTTTGGTCGCGCGGACCTGTTCGGCAGTGAACGGATTTCCGTGTGCTTCGAAGTTGTTGGTGTGATCGGGCGACGGGTATGCGATGTGAGTCTTCAATATGCATATTGTTGGTTGACCTCGATGTTGCTTGGCAGCCGTGAGTGCGATCTCGAGAGCGTCCATATCGTTGGCCACTTCCCCAAGGTGCATGACGTTCCATCCGTAGGCACCAAAGCGTGCGCCGGCATCGTCGCTGCATGACAGTGAGGTGGAACCGTCGATCGTTATTCCATTGTCGTCGTAGATACAGATCAGGCGATCCAAGCCCAGGTGACCGGCAAGAGATGCCGCTTCATGACTGATACCTTCCATCAGGCAGCCGTCACCCGCTATCACGAACGTGTGATGATCGGTCAGCGCTTCACCAAATCGAGCACGCAGGTTTCGCTCCGCGATTGCCATTCCGACCGCATTGGCAAATCCCTGACCGAGTGGTCCGGTTGTAACTTCGACACCAACGGTATGTCCGGCTTCCGGATGTCCAGGAGTTAGTGAGTTCCACTGCCTAAATGCCTTGATGTCGTTTAGCTCGAGTCCGTACCCATTTAAGAAGAGCAACGCATAGTGGAGGATCGACGCATGTCCGTTGGAAAGGATGAACCGATCTCGATTTCGCCAATGGGGCGTTATCGGACTGTGGTTCATTACCCGGCTGAAAAGCACATGTCCAAGTGGCGCGAGTGCCATCGCCGTGCCTTGGTGGCCGCTCTTGGCCTCCAACGGAGCGTCCATCGCCATGCCTCGAATCAGCGAAACTGCGGCCGCATCGGCGGCATTAGAAAGGCGCAACGTCACTGCGGTGACTGTAGTTGCTCGTCGGCCACCGGTGGCATCAACGTGAGTGGAACATATGTCCACGGCCCGTGGTCGACCCGACAGTGGGCAAAACATTGACCGTATTCGGACAACAAAAGCGAACCACGGACAAGACGATAGGTAAATTTTCCGGGCTCCACCGTGAACGGGCTGACATGACGGGCCAATTGCTCGCTATCCGGATCCAAAGTCCGCCGGAACACAACTTCAAAAACTCCGCTTCCGGGTTCGTTGGCTGGACAATAAATTAGACCGATGAGGTGTGGCTCGACCGTGACCGGAACTGGCGCCGGGGCCGCCATAGAAAAGAAGACTCCCTGCAAATCGATTCGGGTGGAGGGGCCGGGGGCCGCACGCATCTCAAATGTGTCAATGAAAAGCGCTGCGATGATGTGCATGTCAGCACACTAGCGAGCGCTCAATGTTCGACAAGACTAAGTTCGCCCCCGACCCAGGCGTAGCGGACGGCGAAATTCGGGTCCAACGCGACTAGATCGGCTCGACGGCCAACGCTGATTTCTCCCCGATCGGCGAGACCCAGGATTCGTGCCGGTATAGCGGTTGCCGCCCGAATCGCATCGTGGAGATCTACGGAACAGTGCTGAACGATATTCATGACCGCTTGATTCATCGTCAGCGCCGAGCCCGCGAGCGTGCCATCCGGTAACCGTGGTGCGCCGTCAATTAACTCGATCCCGCGAATTCGCGCCGATTCGGAGCGAAACGCGACGGAATCGGTGACGAGAACTATGCGATCAGGTTTGGCCCTAAATGCGAGGGCGATAGCGCGTGGTTGAACATGTATCAGGTCGGCAATGATAGATACAACCACGCGATCGTCTGTGAGCGCGACAAGGGCAACTCCATCGTGTCGATGATGGACACCGGACATTCCATTGAATAAGTGCGTTACCAGCTGAACACCCGCATCGATTGCTTTGACCGTGTCGCTGTCGAGTGCTTTGGAATGGCCGATCGAGACGACGATCTTCCGCTTTCGCATGGCGGAAATTGCGGACGAGGCTGCCGCGTTTTCCGGCGCCACGGTGACTATTCGCACATTGTCCGGAAGGTTTCGTAACCATTCGGAATTAATCAATTGAATAAATAGGGGATCGTGAGCACCGATTGCATCGCCAAGAAATGGGCCCTCCAGGTGGATTCCTGCGATCGCCGGTCTCCCACGGGCTAACCGATGTTGAGCGTCGCTGATCCGCGAGAATTTGTTGGCATAACTCTCCAATCTGGCGCTAACGAGGGTCGGGCACCATGTCGTGACGCCCTGTCGCAACAAATCTCTATCGAGCGCTAGCCAGTCGTCGCCATGCGCCTCGGACACGTCTATTGCACCTATGCCATTCACCTGAATATCGATGAAACCTGGGACAAGAAGTACATCTTCGAAGTCGGAACTGATCGGTTTAATTGCCGAAATAAGACCGCGATCGCATATAACTTCGTGGGGTCCGGCTATTCCAGTCGGAAGGGCTATCTGGGCCGACCGAATGACCAGAGTCGTTGGTTCTCGAAGCGATGTCACGCCAGTTCGAGAATACACCGTCTATCGTTTAGCCGAGTGGGTGGCCATACGGTGTTGTCGGAATTGGTGTCCAAAGAGCTCCTCAGTCGTCACGGAATCACTTTTGCTCCGGAACGAAATGTATTCTCGGTTACGGCAGCAATGGAGGCGGCCCAAGAGATTGGATTTCCCGTCGCCATTAAATTGTGCGGCAACGCGATTTCCCACAAAACGGAACGAGGTTTGGTTCGCTTAGGAATTGCCGATTCGTCCGCTGCGGAGACGGCGGCGATGGAACTACTGGCGTTGGCGCAACCACAAGATGGGGAAGTAAGCCTGCTCGTCGCCGCAATGATCGACGGGGGCCGGGAACTAATTGCCGGACTGATACACGACACACAGTTCGGACCAACAATCATGCTCGGCACGGGTGGAATTTTTGCCGAAGCATTGAATGATGTTGTGTTTCGACCGCTTCCATTGCGAGATTCCGATCCAGCGGCAATGCTCGGCGCATTGAGACTAAAGCAAATGTTTTTCGATTATCGGGGACTATCGGCGGTGAAACTTGACGAGCTAAAAGCGTTGCTGACCGGTGTCGAATCGGCACTACAAGATAACCCTGAAATAAATTCCATTGATATCAATCCGGTCATAGTTACCGCAACCGGACATCTGATTGCGGTTGATGCACTTGTCGAGTTGACCGACTCCACGGATAGTGAAGGAGTTCGCCAAATACATAGCGCGGCAATCAATGATCAGAATTTTGATGCTCTTTTTAATCCGCGCGGAATTGTCGTTATTGGCGCATCCACCCACCCAGGCAAGTTTGGTTATGTATCACTGCACAATGTTCTCGCCGGTGGTTACCTGGGCAAAGTATTTGGTACTAATCGAAATGCGGAAGAAGTGCTTGGAGTTCGAACAGTTTCGGCCGCTGAAGAACTTCCCGAAGGTCTCATCGATTTGGCAATTGTCTGCACACCCACGGATTCAAATCTCAAAATTTTGTCCGATTGTGCAAGCAAGGGGATTTCGTCGATCATCGTCACAACCGCTGGTTACGGTGAGGTTGACCAGGCGGGACGGGATGCGGAAGCGAAATTGGCGACCGAGGCAGACAGATTGGGGCTGTTAATGATTGGTCCTAACGGTCAGGGCGTGGTGAGCACGCCAGCTCGACTCTGTGCCCAAATCGTGGCCCCCAATCCACCTAGGGGGCATATCTCGGTGGCTAGTCAAAGTGGAAACTTCGCATCAAGCCTTCTAAATTATGCGCGGCAAACCGGGATCGGAATCTCCCGCTCCGTGTCGATCGGAAATGCCGCTCAGGTATCGGTTGGAGATGTCTTGGACTTCTATTCTCGCGACAGCGAGACGCACGTGTCGATTGCATACCTCGAAGGGGTCGACGATGGTCGTTTACTGATGTCTCAGTTGTCGACATCGGCACGGGCTAAACCCTTGGTTGTAGTCAAGGGAGGCACCACAGCTTCTGGAGCGCGCGCGGCGTCCAGCCACACCGGTTCATTAGCCAGCGATGACGTCATATTCGATGGCATGTGCCAGCAAATTGGGGTAATTCGAGCCGCAACAATCGAAGAATCCTTTGAAGCTGCGGCTACATTCGCGACTCAACCTTTGCCGCGAGGTCCGCGAACCGTCGTGCTCACCACGGTCGGGGGGTGGGGAGTCGTAACAACCGATGCGATTCATCGGGAGGGCGCGCTTACACTCATTGACTTGCCTAATGACCTCGTCGATGAACTGAACAAATTGCTGCCGAATCGATGGAGCCGAGGAAATCCAATCGATTGTGCGGGCGGGGAAACGCGCGACACAATTCCCGAGATTCTTGATCGATTGGCTGGTCACCCAAAAGTTGATGCAATCATTTTCCTTGGGATTGGAGTTCAGAGCAACCAGGCTCGCCTCATTCGAGAAGGTCGCTTCTACCCAGATTTTGGACTGGATCGAATCGTTACATACCATGAGCGCC
The DNA here is from genome assembly GCA_039916865.1 of Ilumatobacteraceae bacterium. Lineage (GTDB taxonomy): Bacteria > Actinomycetota > Acidimicrobiia > Acidimicrobiales > Ilumatobacteraceae > UBA3006. Next base: position 43,136 of record JBDSKN010000009.1, on the reverse strand, counting down.
AGGACACGCGATTTGCGCGCGCCGCACATGATGCGTCAGTGGAATTTGACAAACCGATTCTCACCGCTACCGAATTGGCGGTGGCGGACCCAAATAACGCCGGAGTTGCGGCAGTACGAAAAACGGGTCGTCTCTGCTATCCGAGTGGTAATCGAGCCGTCGCTTCCCTTGGGTATCTCTATCGTTACGCCAAATTTTGTGGAGTTGCTTCGTGACGCAAATGCCCGACCATGAAAATCTGACGACGCTGACTCGTACCGGCCAGCGGGTTAAGGCCGGATCGCCACGGATAGTTGCGGCGACTCTTGTGAGCGTGCTTTTACTTGGTGCTGTTCCGCTCACAGCGTTGTGGCAAATTAGCAATCGCATCGCGGGTGCCGTAACCACCGTAAAGGCCTCGGCCATTGGTGAAACCGTTTTGACAACGCCTCTCATGTCGGCTCGGCGTACACCCACCATCTTGTCCAATGAGATTCGAATTGGCGGACTGAGAAATGGATTGCGACCAATAGTTGCTCGACTACCGGAACAATCATGTTTGATTGTGGCCGTAGATGGTAGAAACGTGGTCGAAGCGAACGTGAAGGCTCCATTGATACCGGCCAGTAATCAGAAAATACTCGTTGCCGCGGTAGCACTTGAAGTACTTGGCCCGGATTTTCGTTACTCGACCAAAATCCTAGGAATTGCCAACGGTGCCACTATCGAAGGTGACTTGTGGATTGTGGGTGGGGGGGATCCATTGCTTACGGCCGGTGACTATCCGAGCACCGAGGTTCACCCGACGCTGTTTCCGACCGCCATCGAACCTCTGATTGATGCTCTTGTTTCAGCCGGAATTACAAATGTCAGTGGCTCCATCGTCGGTGACGAATCTAGATATGACAGCGAGAGATTTACTCCCTCTCTTGGGCTCGGAATTCGTGGCACAGAACTGGGGCCATTGGGCGCGCTATTACTCAACGACGGGGTGATCGCCACATCCCCGATCAAACCGGATAATCCGGCCCTTTCGACCGCAATTGAATTCACTCGGTTACTAACAGAGCGTGGAATCGCGGTTGCTGGCGCCCCCAACACAGGAACTGCTTCTCAGGACTTGCCGGTCATCGCCACGGTAAGCTCGGCGCCCTTAACCGATGTCATCACCGAGATGCTGACCAACAGTGACAATAACACCGCCGAACTTCTGCTCAAAGAACTCGGACGGTCGGACACTACTCCGGGAACGCGAATCTCTGGGATCGCGGTTGTCCTACGAGTGTTGCAAGAATCCAATATTGACATTGCGGAGTTGGCGATGACGGATGGATCCGGTCTTGACCGTTCGAATCGGGTCACCTGTACAACTCTGCAATCGATTTTGGTGCGCGATGGAGGATTCGGACCGTTAACAATGGGATTCGCTGTCGCCGGACGGAGTGGGACTCTGTCTGAATTATTTCTGAATGGCCCGATGTCGGGGGTGATGCGAGGGAAAACCGGAACACTCACTGGCGCTAAAACATTGTCGGCGGTCATTCCATACTCTGATAATCAGGCGATCATTTTTTCAATATTGCTCAATGGACCGGGGGTTTCAAATCAAAGTTCATATCGACCAATTTGGCTTTCCCTGACCGAAGCCTTGGCAAAGTTCTCACTGCATCCAACCGCCGGGGAGATTTCACCTCTTGCGGCTCGTGACAGGCCATAGTTCTAGCGGAGACAATGACGCATTGGGGGTCACCTATCGCGCTGGTAAAATGAACTGGTGAAACGGCGCTCATTCAGCAAAAAAGATAGGCCAGTCGAGGCGCCGAGCATTGGTGAGCTCGCCAATCTAGTGGTGGCGTATGCGAAGCAGGAGACGATTGACCCAATCCGAGGGGCGGGTCGCTGGTTGGCGTTTGGAATGGCGGCAGTTCTGTCACTTACTTTTGGGGTCGCGCTGCTCGCCCTTGGCACCTTGCGACTGCTTCAGTTTGAGCTTTTTGCCAATGCCACGACTTGGTCCTGGGTTCCGTACTTCATCGTGATGGCACTTTGCCTCGTGGTTGCGGTGCTAGCCGTTAGTCGTATCAACAAGGATTCGCTGCATCTAGGTGGTCACTAGTGCACAATGATGAAAAAATTACCCGTGAAGAACTTGAAGACAAATTTCAGGCATTACAGGAAGACCTGCAATTCAAATTGGCAGATAAGAGAAGTTCGATCGCGACTGCCATTGCAGTTGGAGGATCGATCATCGTGGTTCTCTCCTACATGTTTGGTCGCCGACGGGGACGCAAGCGTCGCAGCGTTGTTGAAATTCGCCGAGGTTAAGAATGCCTTCGCTCAAGGCGCTTGTCGCGGCACTAGGAATCGGTGCTTCGGCCAAGAAGAGAGTCCTGCGCAAAACCGTCAAGCGCTGGGGTGGTTTGTGGACTCTCTTTGTAGTGTTCGACATTATTCGTTATCTCCATCGGCGTGATCGAAAGGTAATTGCGCGACGCGTGATTCGCGACGGCGAAGTGTTGGTCGTGACGAGCACGGTGGATCGAAAGAAATCGTGAATCCCATTTGCTCAATTTTTGAACAGGGAGACAAGGTGCTTCTCGTCGATTCAAAGAAGCGACGCTACCTGGTGTCCTTGAAGGAAGGTGGCGAGTTTCATAGTCACTCCGGGTATCTCTCGCATAGCGATATTGTCGGTCAACCCGAGGGAGTTGTTGTCGCCTCAACAAAAGGCGGCGCATACTGTGTGCTTCGGCCAACTCTTGAAGATTTTGTGGTGGAAATGCCAAGAGGTGCGCAGGTAATTTATCCAAAGGACTTGGCGGCAATATGCATGATCGCAGACATATATCCCGGAGTACGGGTTTTTGAATCGGGAGTCGGCTCCGGCGCCTTGTCCATGACAATGCTCCGCTACGGGGCAACAATCGTTGGATACGAACTGCGCGAGGAGTTCGCAAATCGTGCCAGGACCAACGTGCGAGAGTTTCTTGGCGCAAGCGCACTTGGCAAGTTTGATGTTCAATTGCGGGACAGCTACGACGGAATAGACGGATCCGCATACGACCGAGTGGTCCTCGATCTGCCGGAACCTTGGCGAGTGATACCTCATGCCCAAAATGTATTGCGACGTGGCGGAATTTTGATTGCTTATACACCGAGCATCACTCAGGCCGCACAAGTTCGACATGTTCTCGATTCGAACTGGATGGAGTCACGAACTCTTGAGGTACTACATCGGACCTGGCACATAGAGGGCCAATCGGTGCGACCAGACCACCGGATGGTCGCACACACTGGATTTCTTACCGTTTCACGATTTATTGGAAACTGACGAAAGCACTAGCACTAACTACGGTTCGATGAATATGCACTCACCCGGGCACTCTTCGGCCGACTCGATGACCGCATCAAGTTGCCCATCTGGAATCTCGGCCATTCCGTCTGCCCCCTGGGCGTTGCCTTTGGCCGTGGCAAAAATTTTGTCCTTTTCCCTGACATAGGCAAGACCGTCGTCAAGCAAGGTGAACACGTCTGGCGCAATTTCCTCGCACAGGCCATCGCCAGTACACAGGTCTTGATCGATCCAAACCTTCATCTTGGGGGTGCTCCTTGTCTATGACCGTTCTTTAGGGTACACGCCCAAAACCGACAAGGTGGGATCATGGCTGTACTCAGGACTGGGACGCTGCTAGACACAGAGGTAGCACGCGTTACGGCCCAGGGAGAGAGACATGGCAATTGAACCCGCCTCAAGCGATTTCTCGATTCGCCTGCACAATCTTGAGGAACGATTGGTTGAGACCAAGGGACTACTGGCCCGGGAGATAGCCAAAAACGAAAAGTTATCCTATTCAATGCGCGAATATAGGGAGCATATTGCAGAGTTACGCGATGAAGTGGCAAAACTCACCCAACCGCCGTCGGGCTACGGCGTCGTGGTCGGCAAAAATGACGACGGCTCCGTTGATATTCTCACCAACGGCAGAAAGATGCGAGTCACCACCCAACCCGACATTGAACTGGATGGTCTCGAACGCGGTGCCGAAGTTGTACTCAACGACAGTTTGAATATCATTCTCGCACGGCGCCCCGAAACGACAGGGGAGGTGGTCTCCCTTAAAGAAATTCTCGAAGACGGGATCAGGGCCGTCGTAATTGGAAGAAGTGACGACGAACGAGTGTGCGAATTGGCAGATGTGCTCCGCGGGGTTCACCTGCGCTCAGGAGATCTGCTGAGGCTCGACCCTCGCACAAACCTATTGCTGGAAAAACTCGAGCAACCAGAAGTCGAACATCTGCTTTTGGAAGAGGTTCCAGACATCTCCTATGGCGATATCGGCGGCTTGGACGAGCAGATTGAGCAGATCGCCGATGCCGTTGAATTGCCGTTTTTGTATCAGGAACTATTTGCCGAGCACCGGCTGCCAGCGCCAAAGGGAATCCTGCTGTATGGGCCGCCGGGTTGCGGCAAGACCTTAATTGCCAAAGCGGTGGCGAATTCCCTGGCCAAGAAAGTTGCGGCAAGTACTGGGGGAGAAAAGGGACACAGTTACTTCATCAACATCAAAGGTCCGGAGCTGCTTAATAAATATGTTGGCGAAACCGAACGGCAGATTCGACTGATCTTCCAGCGAGCCAGAGAAAAGAGCGAGGAAGGATGGCCTGTAATCGTATTTTTCGATGAAATGGATTCGATGTTCAGAACCCGCGGCACGGGAATCTCTTCCGATATGGAATCCACGATCGTTCCTCAACTGCTTGCCGAGATTGATGGCGTCGAGGGTCTTCGCAATGTGATTGTCATCGGGGCAACTAATCGAGAGGACCTCATTGATCCAGCGATCTTGCGACCAGGTCGCCTGGATGTGAAGATTCGAATCGACCGTCCGGATTCCCGGGCGGCGCGGCAGGTGTTCGCTCGTTATCTGACGGCTGACTTGCCGATAAGCGACGAGGAAATCGTGGACGGCGACAAACTAGGGGCAGTCGAACGGTTGATTGACCAGACGGTCGAAGACATGTACAGCCAGGTCGATGTCAATCGATTCCTTGAAGTTACGTATCAAAATGGTGACAAGGATGTTCTTTTCTTCAAGGATTTCGCGTCTGGCGCGATGATTGAAAACATTGTCCGAAGGGCCAAGAAATTGGCCATAAAGCGATTGATCGCCGGTGGGCCAAAGGGAATTAACCGAGAGGACTTGTCTCAATCCATTCGTCAGGAGTTCAAGGAGCACGAGGACCTACCTAACACGACCAATCCCGATGACTGGGCAAAGATTTCGGGTCGCAAGGGTGAGAGAATCGTTTTCATTCGAACATTGGTGAATGAGGGCACCGGCAATAGGTCCCACGAAGGTGGACGATCTATCGTGCCAACTGCGACGGGACAATATCTCTAGGTGGCAATTCCAAAGGTTTGTGGAATTGAGACCGAATACGGGATCAGCGTGCGCGGGACTGCCGTCAACCCAGTCGTATCGTCCACCTTGTTAATCAATTCCTACCTCGGTAAGTATCAACAAACCATCGGCTGGGATTTTCAGGACGAGCATCCGGGCACTGACGCTCGGGGATTCTCGCTTGACGACGTCTTGGACCCCGATATTGAAATGCATCTCGTCAATCGGGTCCTCACAAATGGTGCTCGATATTACGTGGATCACGCCCATCCCGAAATTTCGACTCCCGAGTGCCGCACGGTTAACGAAGTAGTTCTCTACGATCGGGCGGCCGACGAGATAATCCGCCGCAGTATGAAGAGTGCAAACGAAATTCTTCCGAGTGGATCCGAACTTGTTATCTACAAGAATAATTCGGATGGTAAGGGCAATAGTTATGGTTGCCACGAGAATTATCTGATGTCTCGAGCAACCCCGTTTGGGAGGTTGGTCAGCGAGATCACGCCACACTTTGTCACCCGTCAGATCTTTTGTGGAGCCGGCAAAGTCGGTTGTGAATTAATCTCAATGAATGACGGCGACGTTCCGTTTCAAATTAGTCAAAGGGCGGATTTCTTCGAGGAAGAAGTTGGGCTCGAGACCACGCTCAAGCGCCCGATCGTTAATACTCGTGACGAACCCCATTGCGACCCGACCAAATATCGAAGACTGCACGTCATTGTCGGGGATTCGAACATGAGCGAAATTGCGACTTTTCTTAAGGTCGGTACTACGGCAATTGTTCTGTCGATGATCGAAGACGGGGTCCTCAACCACCTGCCGTTCATTGCCAATCCCGTGTCAGCGATTCGTCAAGTTAGCCACGATCCGAGTCTGAAGGAAACTATTTTGCTTTCCAACGGCTCGCGGGCAACAGCACTGGAAGTTCAATGGTCGCTTTTTGAAGCCGCCCAGAAATACGCCATGACGCACGACCTTGAATCGGTTAACGCTGAATCGGGTGAACAGGTGTTAGCGGAGTGGGAACTGGTACTCAACGGACTTGAAAGCGACATAGATTCGGTCGCCAATGTCGTTGATTGGGTGGCCAAGTATCGAATTATTGAGGGATATGCGCGGCGTCACTCGCTGGCCCCCGGCGATGTTCGTTTAAAGGCGATTGACATCCAGTACCACGACCTACGAATCGACAGATCCTTGGCGTCGCGGGCGGGGTTGCGAACCTTGATCGAGCCGGATTCTGCAGTCCATGCAATGGTCGAACCGCCGACCACCACTCGAGCCTATTTCAGGGGAAAGTGCCTGCAGAAGTGGCCGGATAATATCGTTGCCGCAAATTGGGACAGCCTTGTATTTGATCTCGGCCTTGACTCGCTGGTCAGAGTACCGATGATGGAACCACTACGTGGTACCCGCGAACTGACCGAATCTTTGCTGAATGAATGTTCAACTCCTGCCGAACTCATTGATCGGCTTGCCGGGGCGGCCCAAGACCTGTGAATCATTTCAGCTTGATTACCGGATGTCTGGCATTGGGTGGCCCTGGTTGGATATGGTGCTTCTATGGCTGAACGAATCAGAAAACACAAGGCAACTCCGGAAAACCGCGATATGTCGAAAAGTAACGACTCCGTCATTGCCGCAAACGGCGACAAACTCAAGGCCGAACTGGACGATCTGCTTGATGAAATTGACAGCGTGTTGGAATCCAATGCCGAGGACTTTGTCAAGAGTTATGTGCAAAAGGGCGGGCAATAGCCCTAGCCTGCACCAACCATGTCAATGCCAATCTTTTCTCATGATCACGATCCGGGCGCGAATTTCGGCGAATTGCTGAAGCGAGTCGGATTGTCTCCCTACGGGCACACAAACAACACGGGCGATGTCGTGTTGCCTCACGCGACAACGTGCGTCGCTTTGAAGTGTGTCGGTGGCGTCGTGATGGCTGGGGATCGTCGCGCGACTTTCGGTAATTTCATAAGCCATCGCGAAATGGAAAAGGTTGTGCAGGCCGACGAGTTCAGTGGTGTCGCAATTGCCGGCGCCGCCGGACCGGCCATGGAAATGGTGAAGCTCTTTCAATTGCAATTGGAACACTACGAAAAGGTGGAAGGGCAACAATTGTCACTTGAGGGAAAGGCAAATCAGCTTTCTGCTTTCGTGCGCAGCAATTTACCTGCCGCGATGCAGGGGATGATGGTCGTTCCAATATTCGCAGGGTTTGATCAACTCACCAACGAGGGACGACTCTGGGACTACGACGCGACGGGCGGTCGATACGAAGAGCGTGATTTTGTGGCTACGGGCTCTGGAATGATGCACGCTGGAACGGTAATTCGCGTCGGTTGGCGCCGCGACATGAGTTCGGCGGACGCAGTCGCACTCGCTGCCCGGTCGCTCTGGGAGGCTTCGGACGCCGATTCCGCAACTGGAGGTCCGGACGCACTTCGGGGTATCTATCCTGTCGTTGCATCGATAACCACCAACGGGTATCAACGCGTGGCCGATGACGTGCTGGCCAAGCTGTACGAGACGATTGCCGAAGGAGTTCGTCAGCGATGAGCATGCCGTTTTACGTTGCACCGGAGCAGATGATGAAAGATCGCGCGGACTACGCGCGAAAGGGAATAGCGCGAGGTCGCGCCTTAGTCGCCCAACAGTTTGCGGACGGGATAGCGCTGGTGGCCGAGAACCCATCCAATACATTGCGTAAAATGAGCGAAATTTATGATCGAATAGCTTTCGCAGGAGTAGGAAAGTACAACGAGTTTGACCAGTTGCGTGTAGCCGGGGTGCGAGCGGCCGACCTTAAGGGCTACCAATTTTCTCGACACGACGTGGATGCGCGCGGTTTGGCTAATCAATATGCACAGATTCTCGGGCAAACATTTACGCATGACATGAAACCCCTGGAGGTCGAAATACTGGTAGCCGAAGTTGGATTTATGGTCAATGGCGATCGTCTATTCCACATTATGTATGACGGTACGGTCGTGGACGAGCAACGATTTTGCGTATTGGGTGGTGACGCGGAGAGTATCCGAGAGCGGCTATCCAGTGGCTTTACCGAAAACGGCACGCTCAATGACGCCTTAAGAATTGCGCGATCGGCCCTTAGAGGATCGGACCAAGAGCTGCCGGTGACCGAATTGGAAGTCGCGGTACTTGAGCGAAATGGTAAACGCCGTTGCTTTTCGCGGCTCAGTGATGATGCAGTTACACGCTTACTGACCTGATGGACAGGCGTATATTCGGAATCGAAAACGAATATGGCGTCACCTGCACCCTAAGAGGACAACGAAGGCTCGGTCCCGACGAGGTCGCCCGGTATCTATTTAGACGAGTCGTCTCCTGGGGGAGGAGTTCAAACGTCTTTCTCGAAAACGGTGCTCGTCTCTATCTTGATGTGGGGTCTCATCCCGAATACGCAACGCCCGAATGTGACTCGATTTATGATTGCGTCGTTCATGACAAGGCTGGTGAACGAACGCTCGAAAATTTGATGGCGGGGGCGGAGCAGCGACTGCGCGACGAGGGAATTCGCGGAACGATTTATCTATTTAAGAACAACACCGATTCGGCAGGTAACTCGTATGGTTGCCATGAGAATTACCTCACGCGGCGAAATGCCGACGACGGCGAGTACTCGGATGTGCTGATACCTTTTCTCGTTTCGCGACAGATATTTACCGGCGCCGGACACATTCTGCAGACCGCGCGGGGTCCAATTTTTTCGATTTCGCAGCGTGCCGAGCATATTTGGGAAGGAATGAGTTCCGCCACCACCCGCAGCCGACCGATTATCAACACTCGTGATGAGCCGCACGCCGATGCCGAAAAGTACCGGCGCCTGCACATTATTGTGGGCGACTCGAACATGAGTGAATATTCAACATATTTAAAAATTGGGTCGACGGCATGCATGCTCCGGATGATGGAGGACAAATCCTTCTCGCTGCGCGACCTCACCTTAGAGAATCCGATTCGGGCTATTCGTGACATAAGCCACGACATAACATGCCGACGAAAGGTGCGCCTGGCCAGCGGGCGAGAGCTCTCGGCACTCGATATTCAGCGCGAGTATTTGGATCGCGCGCTCAAGTACGCGGACTCTAGAGGATTTCCCGACCTCGAACAGACTGCCTTGGAAATGTGGGATCACTGTATTTCGACGATTGAAAATGACCCGCTCAAGTTGGAGACTCAGGTTGATTGGGTAATCAAGTATCGACTGATTGAGGCCTACTGCAAGAAACACTCGCTTCCTCTGGACGACGCACGAGTGCAATTGCTGGATCTTCAATACCACGATATTCGACGGGACCGGGGAGTTTTTTATAAATTACAAACACACGGCTTGGCCGATCGCATTTGCAATGAGCAAGATATTGTGACCGCGCTTACCGAGCCACCGAGAACCACTCGGGCCCGACTACGAGGCGAGTTCATCAAGAGGGCCAAGGAACGGAAACGCGACTATACGGTGGATTGGGTTCATCTCAAACTAAACGACCAGTCGCAACGAACAGTGCTGTGCAAAGACCCTTTCAAGTCGCGAGACGAACGAGTCGAAAAACTCATTGCCTCTCTGTGACCATCGCAAAACAGAAATTGACTAGTACGGTGGACGCGATGTCTAGTCAGACTGAACCGCCCCCAGTCGAAGCGAATTTAATCGTAAAAACCATTCGAGATTGGGTTTTTGTGATTTCCGCGGCCCTCATAATTGCGTTGCTTGTGCGGATGTTTGTGCTCCAACAGTTCTATATTTCTGGACCCAGCATGGAAAGGACTTTGCTTCAGGACAATCGAGTCCTAGTCAACAAATTGTCATATCGACTACATGGAATTGGTCGGGGTGACGTGGTCGTTTTTGATCGAGTCACAACCAACGGTCAGCAAATACAACACGATGATCTGATTAAGCGTGTAATTGGACTAGCTGGCGATGTCGTCGAAATTAAGGACTGCGTCGTCTTGGTTAATTATCGGGCAATTAGCGAACCGTATTTGAATCCCAATGATTTGGCCCAAGATTCCCTCGAAGACCGTTGTCGAGTCCCTGTTCTGGCCGCGCAAACGGTGCCACAAAATAAGATCTTTGTGATGGGGGACAATCGCCCACAGTCCTTTGATAGTCGAATGTTTGGACCGATCAGCGAGGATCTCGTTGTCGGTCGAGCATTTGTAGTGATATGGCCGATCTCGGCAATTACTTTGCTGTAGTCGGTTCGGCGTCGAATTCCTGACGATATACCTTGACCATACGGTCGACCCAGTCGCTATACACAGCATCAAGTCCCATCCGAAATGCCGCCTGCAATCCCGGTTCGAACTGTAGATCCCAACCGAATGCGGCGATGTTGAATCGGTGGAAGAGTGCAGCCAGCCCACCATTCCAGTCGGTGAAATGCATGTTGCAGACATCTATTCCGCGGTCGGCGAGATTTGCCGCGCGCCGTTCGGGGCCTTCCTTCATTTTTGCCAACCGGGTGGAATCAACCAAGTGGGCTCCTTCGGTATTTCGTCGGTGTAAGGCGAGAAATTGGTAGTCCGGATGACACAGCCATAGCCGAGCGAGCAGTGAATCGGAGCGGTTGCGAACGATGGACATCACGTTTTCCAGCGAGGCGACGTCCTTGATATCCAAACTCAAGTGATAGTCCGAACCACACGAGTCGAACAATTCGTCCAATGTCGGTATGTACGAAGGCAACTGCGACTTATTCAACTCGCTAATAGGACGTTTACGAACTCCTATTTTCACCACTCCGTCGTGATCAAGAACCACTTCACCATCTGCGGTGGACCACACATCGCTTTCCAGGCCGGTTGCTCCAAGGCGCAGTGCCAAGCCGAATGCCTCCAGCGTATTTTCTGGCGCTTGAGCACGCGCTCCACGATGGGCAAAGGTGATCGGCCGTGAAAATTGTGATGGCAACCGTTGTGGCACGAATCCATATTAGGTACGAGCCCAAGGCGAACTCGTACGGCTTTAGAATGACGGGCGATGTTCAATTTGTCGGGTAGCGAGATCATTTTTCTGCTGGTCATTGGCTTGGTAGTCCTTGGCCCTGAAAAATTGCCAGGCGCACTTCGCAAGGCCGGCCGTGTGTACGGCGAATTTAAGCGGATCACGTCCGGGGCAGAATCGGAATTTCGATCTGCATTTGCGGAACCATTACGCGAATTACAGGACACGGCGTCAAGCTATAAAACCATGTTCACCGATGCCGCTTCGGGTATGACTAAGGCGGCTTCCAATACCGTCTCCGAAGTCAAGTCTTCTCTTGGCGAAATCAAGTCAGAGCCCGAATCGAGTCAGCTAGAAATCCAGCCCAAAAATGGCAACGACATTGTTGACGGGATGTAATGGCCATTTGGCGTCGCGGAGCGGCCGATCGAACCGGCGAAAACATGACCCTCGTCGGGCACCTTGCCGAATTGCGAATGCGTCTCGTGCGCTGCCTATTGGCGGTCGCAATTGGCGCGGCCGCGATTCTTATTTTCTACGACCAGGTTTTGCAGTTTCTTACACAGCCGTACCGCAATTTGTGCGATGCCAAACCGAATTTGAAGTGTAATGGTTCGCTCTTTGTACTCGGACCGATCGAAGGGCTGGCCCAGCGAATGCGAGTGGCTGGTTACGGCGGACTGATTATTGCTCTGCCGGTGATATTTTGGCAACTTTGGCGATTTATCGTTCCGGCTCTCAACAAACGCGAGAAGCGCTACACGATTCCCTTCATTTTCACATCGATTATTTTGTTCCTGCTCGGTGGAGCACTTGCATATTGGACACTTGATAAGGCGCTTGAGTTCCTCATTTCCTGGTCCGGCAAGGATGTCACGCAGGCCTATCAGATTTCGAAATATATAAGTTTGGTGGCACTGATGGTTCTAGCATTTGGTATCGGGTTCTTGGTCCCAGTACTCGTTGTCTTTCTCCAATTAGTGGGCGTAGTTACTCCACGCACGCTTATCAAGCAATGGCGATACTCAATTGTTGGAGTATTTGTCATTGCGGCCGTGATTACACCAAGTGGCGACCCCATAAGCATGTTGGCATTGGCGATTCCGATGACGTTTTTGTTTCTTCTCGCCATACTCATCGGTTACATCTTTGAGCGTCGGCGTTTAAAACAATCCGCATGACATCGCCCAACCGGTCCGCACTCATTGGACATCACGATTTTGCCTTAGACGAATTTCAACTTGCCGCGCTGGAGGTACTCGATGCCGGAGAAAGCGTGCTGGTTGCGGCACCAACGGGTTCTGGCAAGACCGTGGTGGCCGAGTATGCCATTGCCGCTGCACGACATCACGGTAAACGCGCAATTTATACGGCGCCGCTTAAAGCGCTTTCAAATCAGAAATTCAGCGATCTTGTAGCCCATCACGGCAAGGGAGAGGTGGGACTATTAACGGGCGACAACAGCATAAATTCTGCTGCCTCAATTTTGGTCATGACTACCGAAGTACTGCGCAACATGATTTACGCCGATTCTCATGCCCTCGATAATCTAGGGGTCGTCGTTTTGGACGAGGTTCACTTTTTGCAAGATACCTACCGCGGACCGGTTTGGGAAGAGGTGATCATCCATCTAGATCCAACGGTGCAGCTTGTTTGTCTGTCGGCGACAGTGTCCAATGCGGAGGAAGTTGCCGATTGGTTAACCACGGTGCGGGGTCCCACGCGGGCGATTGTGGAGGAACTCCGCCCGGTGGAACTTATCAATCACTATGTTGTCGGTGACAAGGCCACGGATCGGATCAAAATGTTTGACACCCTCGTTGGGACCAAGCCAAATCCGGAAGTGGAGCGACTGGAGTTAAACGCCGCCCGCCAGGGAAATACGGCCCCGCGATTTGCCGACCAACGATCGGCGAGGCGACCACAGAGACGATCGCGTCTCTATTCGCCATCGCGAATTGATGTTGTCAGTCTGCTCAAAGATCAGGATCTATTGCCGGCGATTTTCTTTATCTTTAGCCGTAACCAATGCAACGAGGCAGCTGTGGCATGCCTTAAGTCTGGAATTCGATTTACGACTACGAGTGAACGAACCGAGATTGCCGCAATCATCGATGAACGGTTGGATATGTTCAGCGACGAAGACCTTGCGGTACTGGATTTCTCCCAATACGCCAATCAGCTTGAATCCGGAATTGCCACCCACCACGCCGGCATGGTTCCGACCTTCAAGGAGATCGTCGAGGCATGTTTCGTCCGTGGACTGGTGAAGGTTGTATTTGCCACGGAGACTCTCGCGGTGGGTATCAATATGCCGGCTAGGGCAGTTGTAATTGATAAGTTGACAAAATTCACGGGTGAGCATCATCAGGCCCTCAAGCCATCGGAGTACACCCAGTTGACCGGCCGGGCTGGCCGTCGAGGATTGGACAGCGTTGGTCACGCACTAGTTCTCTGGAGCCCATTTGTGTCGTATGTGGCGGTTGCCGAACTTGCGTTAAGTCGGTCGTTCAAGCTCACTTCGGCATTTAGACCAACTTTCAACATGGCGGCAAATCTCATCCAGACCACATCACACGTCGAAGCGCGGCATCTACTCAATTTGTCGTTCGCCCAATTTCAGGCCAACCGCGAAGTCGTCGAGGTGCAGGCGCGGATCACTCGACGAAGCAGGGAAAGAGACAGGCTGCGCTCGCAGGCCGAGAGTCCGTACGGAGATATCAGTGAATTTCGATCCCGTGGCACGATTTGGCGGCGACGATCCGAGATTGAGGCATCGATCGCCGCTTTGCAACCGGGTGATGTGATCTTGATGACGAAGCAAGGCGGCGATTCCCGCGGTGTTGTGTTGAGCACGGCTCAACGAAACAATGGAACAAGAATTACCGTGCTCGACTTGAATCGTTCTGTATCTTCACTGACCGAACGAGACTTTGAATCCGTGGTCGAGACGCTCACCCATGTTCGATTGCCGCTGCCATATGCACCCACAAATCCCGGATTTCTTCGTGAGTCACATGTACGACTGCAAAATGCCAAGGTCGGTGCGCGAAGTAGCGGACGTCATTCGCGTCGGTCCAACACCGAGTCTCATCCCGTCGAGGATGATCCCGATTTGAAGCACAGGCTCATCGCGGCGGTGTCGGCCGATCGAATTGATCGGGAACTGGAGCAACTCCAACGGCGAGTCGATCACTCGGTTCAGTCCGTGAGCCGGCGCTTTGATGACGTAGTAATGCACATGGAAGAATGGGGATATGTGACTGACTGGTCACTCACCGAACGCGGTCGAACGCTTTCGCGCTTATTTCACGAATCCGACATGTTGATCGCCGAATCCGTGGTCAACAATCTATTCGAAGGACTGGATGCCCCATCAGTTGCGGCCTTGGCGAGTGTCTTTGTGTATGAGCATCGGAGTAGCGACCCGGCCCCGAAACCGCAATTTCCGCACCCCGTTCTGAAGGCGCGTTGGCGTGATATCAAACAGATTTCAAATGCTATGGCGAGTGCGGAGGAGCAGCGCGGGATTCCTCTGCACCGATCGCCGGACCCGGGGTTCATCGAGACAACTTTTGCGTGGGCATCCGGAAGCGATCTGGTTGACATTCTTGACAATGACGAGTTAACAGCCGGGGATTTCGTGCGCACGATGAAGCAGCTCATCGACCTACTGCGTCAACTAGGGCAGGTAGCCCTAACCGCGAATGGCCGACAAAGTGCGATCGAAGCAAGCGAGTCGCTGTTTCGTGGCGTCGTGGCCGCCTCGAGCGCCTTCGGAAATACGAAATCCTGACCATATGAGATGCGCCAATGACGATTAGAAGATTCGCCGAGTGGGGACGACTGATTGACCGGCCAAAGACAGTCAAACATTGCGAGAGCGATGCCCAGGTGGCGAGTATCGCAGCTGACTATCAATCGCGCGGTGAACCAATTCCCCACATCCACGTAACTAATGGAAGTCTGGCGCTCGCTCTGGGTGCCGCAAGCGGATTGTCATCTGCCCAAGTACGTGAGTTGCCACTCGACCTTTTGCACATCAGTTATCGCACTGCCGACGGAATCCAACATGCCGCCACGGCAGCAAATTCGGTCGTCATGCGACGGCGATTGTGGATCGGCGAAATAGTCGCCGTCACTAACAGCGGTTATTGGAAATCTTGGGAAATAGCGCCGCGTGCCCATCCCAACGATGGTGTATTTGATGTCGTTGAAGTGAGCGTCGATATGTCCTGGCGTCAGCGACTCTTGGCTTGGCGTCGACTTCCGCTCGGGGCGCACATTCCTCATTCGTCCGTGGCCATAAGGCGCTCCGGATCGGATTCGTGGAAGTTTGCCAAGCCCATTGACCTGTACATGGATGAAGAGTTTGTCGGTCGGGCAACTTGCGTCCAAATCACGATCGAAGCGGACGCATTGAACATCCTGATCTGACAATTTTCTATTGGTGTCACATCCACGAGCGCCCATTGCTCGACTCGTATGATTAGCCGTCGTGACCGTGTATATACCTGAGACGTTTTCTGACCAAGAGTCTGAGGTTTTAAAAAGGTATTTCACCAACCTGGATGGCCCGGTGTTTGCTCTCGTCAATTTGCCCGAGGTCGTCAAAGGCGCACTTTTTGCTCGATACAGCCGCAGCGCAAAGAGTCTTCGGCGCCTGTTTCTGGATGAATTTGTGACGGATTTGGACTTGGCAGGCGACCAAAGTGTCGATGCAACGGTGGGCGTAGACCATGCCGAATCGCTGTATGAGAAAATTTTCGTCGAGTACGGAGATGACTCCGTGGCCCAGCTGGGGGGAGTGCATCTGGCGTGCGAGCAAGCCTCGAATTTGCTGACAAAGATTCTGGAGTGGGGTCGACTGATGAGCTACTTGGAGCAAAGCACTCGCTACATCAACTACGACGCCCGATTGGGCGGTCGATATCGCTACTTCCGAGATCCCGATGTTCTCATGGGACCGTTTGGTACCCGCTACGTCGGTGATATGGACAGGATGTTTGACACCTACAGCAGGTTGGTGGAAGGTGTGACCGAGCACGTTCGAGCAACGGTGCTGCGTGGATTCAATGACTCAGACTTCGTTTATCGGCAAGCAACACGAGCAAAGGCCCTCGATGCGGTACGCGGAGTGCTGCCGGCCGCCGCCTTGTCCAATGTCGGAATCTTCGGAACAGGACAAGCTTTCGAATCGATGTTATTGAGAATGCGATCGCATCGCTTGCCGGAGGCACGGCACTATGCCGATCTAATTTTGATCGAACTCCGCAAAGTCATACCGAGCTTCCTGCGTCGAGTTGACAACCCGGAACGCGGCGGAAAGGTTGGCGCGTATTTGGCGGAGAATCATGACAACACAATGCAACTCGTCGATGACCTGTTCGGAGGACTCGAGGCCGAACCTGTTCAGGAAGTAACCCTGGTCGATTTTGATCCACAAGGAGAGGACAAACTCTTGGCCGCCATTTGCTATTCGCAATCGCACCTACCAGAGTCACAACTTCTCGATCGAGTTAAACGCCTGTCGCACCAGGAACGAGTCGCACTGATCACGGCCTATGTCGGTAACCGTGAGAATCGTCGGCATAGACCTGGTCGAGCATTTGAACGCATCGGTTATCGATTTGATGTTTTGGGTGACTACGGGGCATTTCGCGACCTGCAACGACATCGCTTGCTCACAATCGAGTGGCAGCGACTGGCACCGGATCACGGATATGTAATCCCCGAACTTGTCGAGGCCGCCGGTTTCAAGGATGTCTTCGATGAGGCCATGACTCGCTCGGCCACGCTGTATGACGCGCTGCGACCCGACTACCCCGAGCAGGCTGCGTATGCGGTGGCAATGGCCTACAGGCTGCGATACATCATGCAGTTCAATGCCCGGGAGGCGATGCATATGTTGGAATTGCGCTCATCGCCCCAGGGCCATCCGGCCTATCGACGGGTGGTATTAGAGATGCATCGCCTGATCGGCGAACAGGCAGGTCATCGGGCGATTGCCGACGCGATGACCCATTTGACGCGCGAGGCTCCCGAATTGGAGCGCCTGGAGTCGGAGCGACGGGCTGAAACACGCCGTATTCGGTAGAAATTCGTCATTTTGGTGCTCCAGTCGGCTACTGTGCCGACGCGCAATTGAATGAAGGGAACTACGGATGTCCGAAGACGATGGCATTGGTGCAGAAGACCTCGATCCAACGATCTTGGCCGGTGTCGATATTGATCCAGAGGATATCGATCCAGACGCAATTGACATCGAAATCGAGGAGGGAGTCTTTGGCGACGAGCCCGAAGATGTAATAGCCGATGATCTGGGACTTGAGGCAGTTGTCGAAGAAGAGGATCCAGATGTTCTTCCGCCCGGAATTGTGGTTAAGAAAGCCGCAGGAGATGAAGACGACGACGACAATGATTTGCGAACCGAAGACGATGTCGAGGCCGATCTAGATGCCATCCTGCGTCAGAAACTTGTGGCCGCGGATGATGTGCCTCCAAATGATGACGAAGAGGACACGGTCGTCGACGACAAGACCGATGGATTTGAGCGTCTGCAACCAAAACGTCCCGATGAAAATCAATGCGCTCAGTGTTTCTTGCTGGTCCGCAAAAGTGCTCCCGGCTGCCCCGTGGAAGATGATGCCTGTCCGTTGTTCACATGAACAAACAGGCTGCAGCACTAGTTGAGGTAGCGGAGCGAGTCCAAAAGCAGGTCGCCACGGCGCGGGTGGTCGGAAAATTTGCTGTACAACTTGGCTGGCGGCAAACAGATCGAGCGATTCGCAATCTGATCGGATCGATGTCAAATTCGAAGTCGGCGCCCGCTGTCGTTGAAAGGGAAATAGACACGCACTTGGCAATTGCCAACTATCAGCAAATAGTCGCCGTTGACATCATCGCCCAACTCGGGTCTCTCACCATTGATGAGCTTCACAACATCGCCGAATTCGAGAATTCACATCGGAGGCGGCGAACGGTATTGCACAAGATCGATCAATTACTTTCGACGGAGCGTTTCAAGCAACCGTGAATACCTTTGTGCGCCGCGCAACCCACGCTGACGCAGATTCGCTGCGATTACTTGAAACGGAATCGAGGCAACAACTGACCCGATTTCGGGGCGGGGACCGTCTGGCAACCGAGTTGCCGTTCGTCGACGACGGTTGGGTCGCACGCATCGAGTCGGACAAATGGATGGTTTTTGTTGCCGGATTTGACGAAATACAACTTGGTTATCTGTGTCTCGACATCGCCACAGCGAACGGGGTTCCGCTGATTACAACCGTCTACGTCACCGTAAAAGTTCGCCAACTTGGATTGGGCGACGGTCTGGTAAGCGCGGCCATCGAATCCTGTCGCCAGTTTGGGGCGGTTGCAATCGATTCGTTCGCATTGCCTGGTGATCGCGAAACCAAGAATTTGTTCGAGCGTTCCGGACTTACGGCCCGTTTAATTATCGCCTCCAAAAAACTCGATGAGGGTTAGGCCGGCAAGGAAAGGTCGACCCTGGCTCGTAGCGGTTACCGGCCGCTCCAGCGCGGTGGACGCTTCTCGATGAAGGCGGTAAGCCCTTCCTTAGTGTCCTCCGAGCCCAAAATCTTGGCGAACTCCTGATTCGTCATCTCGATCAAGGTGGCGTCGGACTCGTGGGCCGCAGCCAGCACAACTCGTCGGCTCGCCCAAACCGCCAAGGGAGCCGCAGCACAAACGCGATTGGCCAGTTCTATTGCCGCTTCCAGTTCTTGACCGGGCTCCACAATTCGATTGAGCATCCCAAGTTCATATGCCCGCTGCGCCGAAAGCGGGACCCCTGTAAATATGACTTCCATCGCATTTGCCCGGCCGATCGCTCGCGGCAATCGAAATAGGCCGCCGGCTCCGGCAATGAGATTTCGTGTCGCTTCGGCCAAACCGAAGGCGGAGCGGGTTGTGGCGACCACCATGTCGCAGGCGAGCACTATTTCGCATCCGCCAGCCGTCGCCAGGCCATCGACTGCCACAATCACCGGCTTGACACGATCCCGATAGACAAAACCGGCGAACCCGCCGCGCTTGGTATTTAACGAACCGGCCGCGCCTGAATTGATTGCCTTGAGGTCGGCGCCGGCACAAAATACCGGTCGTTCCTGTCCCTGAGTATTGGCGAGGAGAATTCCGATCCAAATTTCCGGGTCATTCTCCATGCGATCAATTGCCGATTCCAAGGCAGTTGCAACATCACCGTTGACGGCGTTGCGCGCCTCCGGTCGGTTGAGCGTGATGAGAGCTATCTTGCCCCGTTCTTCGTAAGTAACGATGTCGGCCATAACGGCAGATTAGAGGGTCACGGGACTTCGACAGAAGTTGGCACGGGCTCAACGGGAGTTGTGTCGGGATTTGGTTCGCCTACCTTCGGTTTGGCGCGCACCAATTTGGACGGGCGAGCGGGCCGCAGCGGACGCGGAGTGTGGCCACCTGGTTTCACGGTGATATTGAATAGCGTCGCGATTTGACCCAATAGCGGAGCAAGTCGTGTCACCGTCGCTATCAGGGCTTCGGATGGATGAGGCGGAGCCGCGAGGGGTTTCACCTGACCACGAATCGGCGAGAATGCCACGGCCTCAAGCACCGCGATCCAGCGATCCGAACCACCTTCGGGAGTCAACGAAGCGGTAGCCGCGGCCGCCAGTTGAGATCCAAGATCGGCCGGAAACGGTTGTCCGGCTTTTGGCGGCTCGCCAGACAATTTGAGAGCGCGCACCACACGAGATACGCCTAGCGCGGCGGAGATGTCTTCGCGCCACAGTGCCTGCTCTTTTTCTTGTCGATCCTTGAGCGCCGATTTCAATTCGATCGCCAACTCGCGCGTCGATTCGTCACGAACGACCATTGGATCATCGGCACCGACGACAACCGAGCGCAGGTCTCGCAAATCGAGAGTTTCGACCGTCGCTTTAGCGGCTTCGGCCTTGTCCAGCCAATCGGCCACGCGTAGCTTTGGCAACAATTCTTGGGCCATTGAAATGAGCCCCTCGGAGGGAACCGGGGGTTTGCCTTCTCGCTTAAGCAGATCGTTTTGTATCTTGATCGCATCGCGCACTGCCTTGACTCCACCCTCGAGCGCGCGTTGGGCCACCGCCCGTTGTTCTTCGGGCAATGTTTCTAACACCGCCAATCGGTGGGTGTGCTTTGGCTTCAGTCGCTTGGCCGCCGGACGTTTTGGCAATTCTGGCGGTGCCGTAAATGGGCTGCGTCGAACGCGCCGGGTATTTCCGGCGTCGCCTTCTTGGCGTGGCTTTCGTCGCTCGACAGGGGTACCCGCAGTAGCGGTTCGCGTCGAAGCCGTTCGGGCGCCATTGGGGCGAGCCCGATCAACCGATTTGCCGTCGGCACGCTTACGATCGGGGCGACCAGCGTCGGTGCGCTTGTTTCCTGGGGGGCCGGACCCTTCCGGTCGGCGGCTTGATTTTCGGTCACTTTTGCCGCGCTCGGCCAATTGTTGGGTGACCGGAGTAAAGGATTTATCGCTGGCGATCAGCTTTAGCACATTGAGCCGCTGAGATTTCTCCTTGGCCGGGACGACTGCCAACACGCTGATGCCGTCAATATCGAAGTCAGCCTCGACCTTGAACACATCACCGGTTTGGACAGAATTGGGCAGGAGTGATGCGGCAACAACTCCCTTGGGTGCCTTGGCCCCCGCCGCTCGCCAAGTCCACGTGCCGTCATCGCGGGAACTAGTGAGTTGAATATCTATCCTTCGCGACATGGCTCTATAGATTACTGCCAAACGCATGGCAATCCCAAGAAGAAACTACGGTTGCCTGATGACCATTTACGCGCTCGGTGATCGAGTTCCAAACATCCATCCGACCGCTTTCGTGCATCCCGATGCTGTGATCATTGGTTCGGTTGAAATCGGACCCGAATCCACAATTTGGCCTGGTGCCGTCCTGCGTGGAGATGACGGTGAGATTTTTATCGGCGCACGCACCAGCATCCAAGACAACACTGTGATCCACACCATGCCGGATTTCCCCACTCGAGTTGGAGACGATTGCGTGATTGGGCACATAGTTCATCTCGAATCGTGCACGATCGAGTCGGGTGCCCAGGTATCAAGCGGCGCCGTGGTATTACATCGAGTAGTGGTGGGCACCGGTGCGATTGTGGCCGCCAATGCCGTGGTTCTCAATGACACGATTGTTCCGCCCGGCGCTTTAGCGGTGGGAACGCCAGCAGTCGTCAAACCCGGAAAGGCGCGCGGCGACGAAATCAGTGCGGGAAGCGCTATCTATGTCGCCAAGGGAAAACTTTTTCGGCAGGCCTTGCGCGAGATTACGTCATGACAATATCCAGCAACGGACCGATATCGAGTTGGTCCAGTTGGGGGAGATACAGCCGCGCAACTTCGCGACGAAATTGAGTGCACAGGTCGGCGCGAAAAAAACGCGCACCTTCACGGATTACATAATTGAGGATGAAGAATCGATATGCATAAGGCAAGAAGCGAATGTCGCTCTCACTCAGTGGATTTATTTTGTGGTAGGCACGCACGAACGCAAGAAATCGTGGCTCGATAAGGGTGTGAGGCGAATAGCTGAATTGGGTTCGGTCGCCGGTTCGGGACGAGGCACGCGACAGAAAATAAAAGTCGAATAGTCGCGAATCAACTCGGAACCAGTCGTAATCCCAGCGACTGAATAAATTGAATCCCCCAGGCGTCGTTTCGACCGAAAAATTTCCCAGATTCCAGTCGACCAAAATTGGAATCTTTTGCCACTCGTCGTAGTGCACGCTGTCTAGATATTCAAGAAATTCGTGGGTGCTTTTCCACAACACGCCAATGTCTTCGGCATGCAACGAAAAATTGCGCGGGGCAAACGCATTGCTGAGTAGGTCGAGTAGGTGAATCGCATCGCCCTTGACGGAATTGGACATCGACGGCAAGTGCGGTGCGGCGGCTGCACACGACAAGTGAAACTGAGCGATTTCTCGGCCGAAGCATTCGACTTGCTGATCGCTGAGAATTCTCGGCAGCGCCTCCCGACGCTCGACGTCGGTGTAGAAGGCAGCCCAACATCGGCCGTCGTACCAGGTGTATGGACGACCATTCCGATCGAGAACTTGGGCAAGAAAGCCGCTCCAGCGAGTTGTCTGCAACTGGTTATGCAGCCTCAGGAGTCGATCGTGATCCTCGGCAAAGAGAAAATACGAACCATAGGAGGAAATTTTGGCGACGACATGCGACGAATCCGTGAAATGGACTCGAAATACGCGGTTAGTCGAGACGTGCGCGCTGACTTCTTCGAGTCTCTCGATTTGTCGCGGATCGCCGTAATCCCGCCAGGCCTGTTCAACCACCGCATCCGCGTCGGCCGGTGTCTCGTAAAAGTTATTGACCGGCGATTGCCCTGACGCCGATTGGAGCGATGAGGTGGTAGCCGGCGCTGTGACGTTCTTCTTCGGATTCGCCACCCCAAAAACCATACTCGTGATGTTCACGAGCGAACGCCCGGCATGTTTCAAATACTCGGCACTCGCTACAAACAGTTCGCGCCACCGCTTCACGACGCAATCGGGATTGCGGTCTCTCGGCTAGCGGGGGGAAGAAAATATCGGTGAGCCCGCTACACGCGGCGTGAACCATCCACGAGTCATCGGTGCTGGTTCTCCGATTGACGAACTCAATTGACGCCATTGACAACCAACTCCTGCCTCGTCGTGCTTGAGGACACTTTAGATGAAACTAATCACTCAGTCAATTAAAGTTTTGACTCCGGCGGCAAAGTCATCCACATCAGTTGGCTCAATGTCCCATGCCGTCATCCATCGCACTTGTTGCTTCGACTCGTCCCAGTCCCAAAAGAATGACCACTCCTGAAGCTGTGTCTTGACCGGGTCGGAAATGGTGGGGAAGAGGCTATTGGCCTCCGGTGGTTGAGTCAGCCCAAGCGAACCGATGTGATGAGTCGCGTCGTATAGGCGTTGCGCCGCCGCATTGGCGCGCACGCCAAGGTCGATAAACAAATTGTCGGTGAGTAGGGCGTTGTATTGGGCAGAGATAAACCGCATCTTGCTGTGCAACTGCGTTACCTGTTTGCGGATGAAGTGTGCCCGCAGTCCGAGGTCTGGGTTGAGAAACACGACTGCCTCGCCAAAGACTCCGCCGGCTTTGGTTCCGCCAAAGGACAACACATCTACGCCGGCCTCGATGGTGAAGCCTCGAAGCGCCTCACTGGTGGCGCCTAGTGCAGCGGTTGCGTTGGCCACCCTGGCGCAATCCATGTGCACGAGCATCTCCATTTCGTGAGCGACATTGCACAACTCTTTGATCTCGACGGCGCTGTAGAGAATCCCTAATTCGGTTGGCTGGGTGATCGATAGGACGCCGGGTTGGGCATGATGTTGATTGCCAATCATTCCCGATAATTCCCTCAATTGGTCTGGCCGGATCTTGCCGTCAGGGGAGGGGAGATCAATTAACTTGGCGCCGAGTACTCTCTCCGGTGCACCGGTTTCGTCCACGGCAATATGTGCCCAAGACGAACAGACC
The DNA here is from genome assembly GCA_039916865.1 of Ilumatobacteraceae bacterium. Lineage (GTDB taxonomy): Bacteria > Actinomycetota > Acidimicrobiia > Acidimicrobiales > Ilumatobacteraceae > UBA3006. The sequence continues at coordinate 19,240 of JBDSKN010000009.1, read as the reverse complement.
ACGGCCTCGGCCGGCTTGAGCATTGCCGCAAGCGCCAGCACGTTTGCGCCGGTACCGCCGTAGACAAACAAGGTGCGTACATCGGCCTCGAACAGCTCATTGAACCGCGTCTCTGCCTGTCGGGTAATGATGTCTTGGCCATAGGCCAGGGCGTGTCCTGCATTGGCCCGATTGAGCGCCTCGATCACCAGGGGATGGGCGCCAGCAGCATTGTCACTGGCAAACAATCTCCTTGGGCTCGGGGGCATGTTTGTCACCCGTTCAGTATGCCCAGTTGAGTTATCAACCCTGCCCATCCACGACATGGACCCGTCAGAGTCGTACCTTTTTGTCATGACGAAATCCGCCGAAGGTCCGCGCTGCCACTGGTGTCGAACGCCGATCAAATTGCAGGCCGGGGCAGGTCGCCCGCGGCGATTTTGCTCTCAGGCTTGTCGCCAATGGGAATGGGTTGCCAGGCAGCGAGCCAGCGAACTCCAGCTGACCGAGAACGAACTGGTAATGAATCGCAGCGAACTAGACGCGCTGAAGGATCAGATCTTCATTCTCAAATGTGCCATTGCAGATGTGGAAGGCGATCTCGATCCGGCTACCGATCCGACCACACGAGACTTCAAGGCGGCCCTGCAGTGGCTATTGGAAGCGGCCAGACCATTGGTCGAGGATCGGCTGAATCCAAGTCCTGGGTAACGCCCATAATGATAGTTATGTAAAGTTGAGGGAGACACAGAATAGAGCTTGGATCCGATGATGTACATGGTGACCTCCCCGCCACCACCCACGGGTAGTCGTCTATCGTTTTGTCATGACGGAATCAACGAGCCCAAACACATTCGGACCGGTTGAATTCGCCGCCGGTGGCCTAGAGCCTGAGTCGGTATTCCGCGAACTGGAGTCCCGGCGCCACGGTGATGTGCGCTGGCGTGAGGGTCGAGCCTTCTCCCTCGCCTACTACGCGGGTCCGCAGGCCGCCCATGTGGCCGAGGAGGCGTACCGTCGCTTTAGCGGCGAAAATGGATTGAATACGGCGGCATTTCCCAGTTTGGCCCAAATGCAGGCAGAGGTACTTAGCATCGTTGGCCGATGGCTGGGGGCCGACGGCGACTCTGCCGGGTTCTTTACCAGCGGTGGGACCGAAAGCCTGTTGATGGCGGTCAAGGCCGCCAGGGATCGGGCCAAAACCGAACGCGGCATCCAGACTCCCAACATGGTGCTCCCGACCTCGGCGCATGCCGCATTCGAAAAAGCCGCCGCTTACTTCGCTGTCGAGAGTCGTCGCATACCCGTTAACGAAGACTGGCGGGCAGATGTTTCCGCGATGCATTCGGCCATTGACGACAACACCGTGCTCATTGTCGGCTCTGCGCCGCAGTATCCCCAGGGCGTCATCGACGACATTGGCGGCATTGCCGCAATCGCCCGCGAGTACGACATCAACTTTCATGTCGATGCGTGCATGGGTGGGGTCACACTCGCCTATCTCGCCAGACTTGGGCAAACAATTCCGCCATGGAATTTATTGGTGGATGGCGTTAGCTCGATCTCCGTCGATCTGCACAAGTTCGGCTATACCGCCAAGGGTGCCTCGGTGATGATGTACGCCACGAAGAAGCTTCGCTCGTATCAGACCTTCATGACGAATAATTGGCTCGGCGGTTTGTATGGCTCATCAGGCGTACTTGGCACCAAGTCTGGCGGATCGATCGCCGCCGCATGGGCCACTCTGCGTCATCTAGGTGACGAGGGATACATGCGCCTGACCGCAGATGCCCGCGCGGCGACCGCAGAGCTGGTCGCATACATTGCCAGCGACTCTCGACTCGCATTACGTGCCGATCCCGAGGCGATGCTGGTGTGTTTCGGGGCCAGGGACGAACAAGCCCTAGATGTATTTGCGGTAGCTGATGAGTTGTGGCGCAGGGGATGGTACGTGGATCGTCAGGAACCACCCCGCTCACTGCACTGCACGGTGAATGCCGTACATCGAAATATCATTGCGGAATTCACGCGCGAACTATCAGAAGTTGTTGAACAGGTGATGTCTACTAAAATTCGCGGCGGTGCGACGGCATACGGCACCGTCTAAGGAGATAATCGAAATTAAGTTTCCGCACAGACCGTTAGGCCATAATCCTGAAATCCAGCGTTAACGTCGGCAAATGGTGTCTCCGCCGCGGACAGTACCGCAACCGGATCAGAATTTATTTCATCAAGAACCTTTTCGGCATCGCTCAGAATGCCGTCGAGGAGTGACTCGTCCCCCGCCGGGAAACCAAGATTGCGAATGTCGCCAATCGTGAGACGATATTCGGCGACCAATGCATCAGTCATGAAGCCCGAAATTTGTTCCTCGGTCGGTGACGAGCCGAGGTCGGCCTGTGCATTGGCAAGTTTTTCACTTAATGATGTGCAAAATGCATTGGCCCGTTCGACGAAATCGGCCTTGGAAATTTCGCCGCCCGATGTACTACTGGAGTCGCTACCCCCACAGGACGCGATTACTCCAAGAACGGAGACGATTGCAACTGACTTAAGGATTGAATGGATTCGCATCGCCTAATTTAGCCTCACGTTCGCACCTAACCATTACTTCGGCGTCGTTGCCTCAATTTCCGAACTACACTGGTGGTGCCGTTTCATTCACGCGGGAGAGTATCGACGCCCAACCAGTGCGCCGATACACCGAAGGAGCAACCGCCCAGGAACCTCTCAGGTACCCGGACCGTGTGGACAGGCGACGCTGGAAAGTGGGTCGTGGCCAATTACCACTACCCCACCGACGGGGAAACCGAGAAGTAAGTCGCTCGGGAAGCTCTCAGGTGAGCAAACAGCGAGGGCGCGTGGCACCGCATGGTGTCGTGCGATCTCCCCACTCGCCACATTCACCACATTTGAGGTCCAGCAGTGAAACCGTCCGATCTTGTTTCAACCCATCCGCTCGATTCATTTGCGTCTCGACACATTGGACCGGACTCCGGCGACCTGGCGCACATGCTGGCCACGATCGGCGTCGCGAGCGCCGACGAGATCATCGCCAAAACCGTTCCGGCCAACATTCTGATGAACAAGCCACTTTCGTTGGATTCGCCCCGCAGTGAATCCGAGGTCTTAGCCGCCCTTCGCAATTTGGCCGCCGCCAATACGGTTCGCACTTCGCTGATTGGGCTTGGCTATTACGCCACCAACACGCCGCCGGTGATACTCCGAAATGTTCTCGAGAACCCGGCGTGGTACACGTCGTACACGCCGTATCAACCAGAAATTAGCCAGGGAAGGCTAGAGGCGTTACTCAACTTTCAAACATTAATTTCCGAACTCACCGGATTGGGAATTGCCAATGCTTCATTGTTGGACGAGCCAACTGCTGCGGCCGAAGCGATGGGAATGGCCCACCGACTGTCCAGTAACGAAAGCAATGTGTTCGCGGTTCATGCCGATACACATCCGCAAACCATCGCCGTATTACAGACCAGAGCGTCCGCGATCGGTATTCGCATCGAGCTGATCGCACTTGACGAGCTTGCCGCGGTGGATTGCTTTGGACTCCTTGTTTCCCGCCCCGCGACCTTCGGCAACATCGCAGACGATCGCATCGTCCGAACTGTTGCCGATGCTGCTCACCAACGGGGTGCACTTGTCGTATGTGCCACCGATCTGCTGGCGAGCATGCTGATCACCCCGCCCGGATCGCTCGGCTGCGATATCGCGGTCGGTTCCGCTCAACGTTTTGGTGTACCGATGGGTTACGGCGGACCTCATGCAGGCTTCCTGGCCACCAGCGAAGCTTTGGCCCGCGCCCTCCCTGGTCGTCTCGTCGGTGTAAGCGTCGACACGGTCGGGCGACCCGCAATGCGGCTGGCGTTGCAAACTCGCGAGCAACACATTCGCCGCGACAAGGCCACATCAAACATCTGTACCGCTCAGGCACTACTCGCTAACATCGCCGGTTTCTATGCAGTCTGGCACGGTCGTGACGGCCTTGTTCGCATCGCGCGGCGCATTGAAACCTTGACCAGTGCGGCAGTGACAGCGCTTCGTTTGGCGAACTTCGATGTGCTGAACGATTCGTGGTTCGACACCGTTCGGGTTCGAGTACCCAATGCAGAAACAGTTCATCAAGATTCTCGTTCGCACAACATATTGCTGCGGCACATTGATGCAAGTACCGTTGGCTTCAGCCTCGATGAAACCTCCACGATTGAGACGGTTGTGGCGTTATTGCGGTCGCTTGGTGTGAATTGCACATACAAGACCGTGGAACAGTTATGCGCAAGCAATCCAAAATTGGGAATACCGAGCGAGTCTCGACGGGTCGATGAGTTCATGACGCAGGTCGTGTTTGAGCGGTACCACAGCGAGCACGAAATGTTGCGCTACATGCGCCGCCTCGCCGACAAGGATCTCTCGCTCGATCGAACGATGATTCCCCTCGGCTCTTGCACGATGAAGTTGAATGCAGCGGTCGAAATGATCCCGATCACCTGGCCGGAGTTTGCCAATATTCACCCGTTCGCACCGATTGCGGATGCACGCGGGTATGTGCAACTCATTGACGAATTAGAGGCCATGCTGGTGGAAATTACGGGTTACGACTCGGTCAGTTTTCAACCGAACGCCGGCAGCCAGGGCGAATTCGCGGGTCTACTTGCCATCGGCGCTTACCATGCCAGCCGCGGTGACCAACAGCGCAAGGTGTGCCTGATTCCTTCTAGCGCGCACGGAACCAATGCCGCAAGCGCGGTGATGGCAGGGATGCGAGTCGTTGTGGTCAATTGCGATGCGCAGGGCAATGTCGATCTAGATGACCTGCGGAGCAAATGCGAACGTGCATCCGAAACATTGGCCGCATTAATGATCACCTATCCATCCACCCACGGAGTATTTGAGCAAGAAGTTGTTGCAATGTGCGATCTTGTCCACCTGCATGGCGGCCAGGTGTATATCGACGGCGCCAATCTCAATGCCATGGTCGGCATATCCCAGCCCGGCAAGTTTGGGGCCGATGTAAGTCACCTCAACTTGCACAAGACCTTTTGCATTCCACACGGTGGTGGCGGGCCAGGTGTTGGTCCCATTGGAGTTAAAAAACACCTGGCGCCATTCCTGCCGACTCACCCGCTCGTCGACGTCCTCGACGGGGCGGCTAGCGCGACTCATCCGGTCGGACCGGTTGCCGGCGCCCCGTATGGATCGGCGGGAATATTACCGATTTCGTGGGCCTATATATCCCTGATGGGCGCAAGCGGCTTGCGCGATGCTACTGCTCAAGCAATAGTCAACGCCAACTACATTTCCAAAAAACTAGCCCCATTCTTTCCGACGCTGTATTCCGGTAGGGGTGGATTCGTGGCCCACGAATGCATTCTGGACGTACGCCCAATCACCAAGACCTCTGGAGTGACGGTTGACGACATCGCCAAGCGATTGATTGATTTTGGCTTTCACGCACCGACGGTGAGTTTTCCGGTTACGGGAACACTGATGGTCGAACCAACCGAAAGCGAAACTCTTCGAGAGATCGATCGATTTTGTGCCGCAATGATTTCAATCGCCGGCGAAGTCGACGACATCACGAAAGGCGCAATTGCCTTAGGTGATAGCCCGCTGCGCAATGCGCCGCATACGATTGAAGATGTAGTTGCTGACTGGAATCGAACATATTCGCGTGAGCAAGCTTTGTATCCGCTGCAATCTCTGCGCGGCCGAATGTATTTCCCACCTGTTTCGCGAATTGACGCTGCCTACGGGGATCGCAATCTCATGTGTTCGTGCGAGCCGCTTAGCCACTTTGCTTCTTGACAAACGGGGTAGTTACCACTGACCCCGCCAGGTCGGTGCCGCGTACATCGATGGCTACTTCGGTGCCCGGCTCGATGTGTTCGATATCGACGAAGGCGAAGGCGATTCCGTGATTGAGCGTGGGAGAAAAGTTTCCGCTCGTCGTGGTTCCGATCTTGTGGCTCAGGTGAGACACAACACAACCCTCGCGTGGCGGTCGTCGACCCGGCGTTGAAATTCCAACCAATTTGCGATTCAAACCAGCCTCGCGAATTGCGGTCAATGCCGCCTTGCCGCGAAAGTCTCCCTTGTTCCATGCAACTACCCAACCGAGACCGGCATGCAAAGGCGTTATTCCCGGTCCCAATTCGTGACCGTGCAGAGGGAGCCCTGCTTCAAGGCGCAGCGTGTCACGCGCGCCCAATCCTGCCGGGGTCACACCGGCGTCGAGCAACGCATCGAATATTTTTTCCGCAACGGAGACCGGTGCGGCGATCTCGATGCCGTCCTCGCCGGTGTAACCGGTTCCGGCTACTAAGCACTGAGTTTCGAAAATGCCAACCCGTTGCACGGCAAAGCGTGGCACAGCGGCGGCCTCAGCGCTCAACGCTTGCATTCGCTGTCGCGCGCGCGGTCCCTGTACCGCCAAGATGGCCCTTGACTCTGTGGTGTCGCGTCCTGAGATGGCGTCGATCACTCGAGAGGTGTTGGAGGCGTTTGGCATCACGTCAAATGTTTCATCGTCGATCCACCACACGATGATGTCGTCAAGCACCGAGGCATCGGCATCTAATAAGTGGGTGTACTGCGCCCGCCCCGGACCGATTTTGTTGAGGTCATTGGTGAAGGCGCGTTGCAGGCCTTCCTTGGCGTCGCTCCCGCTCACCCGCACCGTGCCTAGATGCGACACATCAAACACAACGGAATCGCTGCGGCACCTCAGATGCTCGCTAACGGTGCCACTCTCATACGACAAGGGCATCTCCCAGCCTCCAAATGGAACCATCTTGGCTCCGAGACTTCGATGTCGCTCGCCTAGGGGCGAAGTTCGCATTTCAACCTTCAACGAGTGCGCGATATCCGGAAGCGTCGAGGAGCGAATCGGCGCCCGAACTTGCTCCGAACTCGAATTCACACAGCCATCCTTCGCCATATGGATCGCTGTTCATCAACTCGGGGGTCTCCTCCAGAGCACCATTAATTGCGGTCACCTTGCCGGCAAGTGGAGCATAAATCTCGGAAACACTCTTGGTGCTTTCCACCTCGCTAAACGAGTCTCCCGCCGAGACAGATTCACCAAGTTGAGGTAAAGCAACGAACACAATGTCGCCGAGCGCGTCTTGGGCATAGTCGGTAATACCAATCCGCGCGGTAGGCCCGCTTAGCCGCACCCACTCGTGTTCTTTGGTGTACTTGAGTTCCTCAGGAATGTTCACGACACCAACCGTAATGCGTTGGAGAATCTGATCACCAATTCGACGAACTCGGAGCGCTCGGTTGCGTTAAGCATTGTCTCGAAGGCCCGCAACATCATATTGTCGGTGAGCAGTTCGATTCCAGCCATCTGATCCCTGAGATGTGTTGCATTGCTTAAACCATCACCCCAGCCATATACCTTCGCATGGGCCGATCCATCTTCGGCTGCGAGCACGGCTTGCAGCGGTGTGACTCCTCCGCTGAGCACCGCGACAATGTGCACACTCCCCCGCCACTCCCGCATCACATGTAAAAGTTGATACGCGCGACCCGCCGCATCGACGGGCAAAGGTTCGCTGCGCCACGCGGCGAACAGCGTCAGACCAGCGACATCCACAGAATTCACTAGACGCTCGGCGAGTTCGACAAACCGCTCGCAACCCTCGACGTCATGTAAGCGCTGTCGGCCCCAGGCCGCACACGATGTAGCGAAGCGAGATCCGGACTGGCGGGCGCTTTCGACTTGATTTCCCGCATTCCACATCTTGCGCACAACTTCGGGATTGAAGTAAGCGAAGGCAGAAATCACCACATCGGCATCCACATCTCCGAGGACCCCGCCGCGCCCCGCGACATACCATGCATAGCCATTCGGATAGCCCGCGTCGGTTCCGATTTTGAGAGTGTCCGGGTGCAGCATAAACCGCCCGCCGATGTCATTGATCAGCGGCGATACCGCTCGAATTGTTTCTAGTGCTCCCAATTGCGTCATGACAAAAACATAGCCGTAACGCCGTGGGGCGCACATTCGAAGTAGCGTTGCGCCATGTCTGATGCCGATCCAAATGTTTTGAAGCCGTCGGTTGCGCCGTTGGATGAATTGCTTGGCCTACTCGGATCGCTCAATCCGCTGACCAACGGAGTCAAGGCTCTAGAGCAGGGCAAGCGCACAATCGACGCTCTGATTGCATCTCTTGAAATGTTTGTGCAATCGATGGACAATGTCAATCAAGTAGCCACCCGAGTTAATCGGTTACTCGACGATGTTGAGGAACCACTTCGAAAACTTATGCCTCAAATGGCGACGGCACTTGGAGCTGCCGCCAAACTTGGCGACGTTGCCAGCGCGCTAAATGACTTAAGCAAGCGTCTCAGCCCGTTTTCTGCATTTCTACCGCAGTCGGGCGGCACTAAACCCGAGTGATGCTAGAGCGCGATCGAACGCGTAATAGCTCGAGGAGTCCGCTTGGCTTCGTTAGCGGCAATCTCGATAATGCTCGCATCAATTTCCTGTTTCACACCGGCCAGTGGCAAAACATTAAGTACCCCTTGCCCGTTGCGCATGACGTCAATTAGTTGATCGCCCTGGCAGAGCACCACGCTTTGGCCGCTGATGACAATGTGCGCGGCCGCTATGTCGGTATCGACATGGGCGCGCAAATAGTTGAATACCGCCCTAACCGACTCGAGTCGAATTCCGGCATCGAGAAGATTCTTGATCACTCGCAATTCGAGCAGATCGCGATATTGATACACCCGCCGGGACCCACTCCCCGAGGCGTCACAAAGCGACGGGCGTATGAGATCTGTGCGAGCCCAATAATCCAGCTGGCGATAGGAAATGCCGGCAATTTGCGCCGCTCTTGTGCCGCTGAAGCTTGGCTGCATAGTTCTCTCAGGTTATGGGCGACAAGCCGAATCCGTCAACGGATCTCGCTTGCAGTCTCATATGGGTTATCAACTCTGGAAATCGTCCGGATTGATGCTGTCAATGAACTGGCGAAAGTCGTCCAAGATCTCTTCCTCGTCGGCTGGCTGAACAACTATTTCGACGCCAACCTGATCTATTAATTCGGTGGTAGCAAAAATAGGGGCACCGACTCGAACCGATAACGCCACCGCATCCGAGGGACGGCACGACACGATTCGCTTGCCGGCTGGACTGTCGATGTGCAACTCGGCAAAAAACGTATGTTCACGTTCTTCGGTTATTACAATCTTGGAGAGTTCGCCGCCCATCTCGTTGATCACGTTCATCAGCAAGTCATGGGTAAGCGGTCGCTCCGAAACAATCCCTTCGAGTGCAAAGTGAATCGCAGACGCCTCAGGTCCACCAATGTAAATCGGTAATCCTCGTCTCTCTCCACCGACTTCGCGAAGCATAAGTACTGGAGTATTGGCTGGGACCTCTAGCTTCACCCCTTCGACTTCCATCTCCACCATGTTCTGAATCGTACCGCCGACTGTTGCCCCTATCGACCGTCCGTGTATTGACGGGACCCGGCCGCAACAAGCGCCGAACGCAGTTGCTCGCCCAATTCCATCAGTTCATTTAGCAGCACCAATGCGTTGTCACGAGAGGCCGGATTTCGTTGTCGAAGAAGCGGAACAATGCGCTGTTCAAAGAGTGCAATCTCTCGATCCGCGGAATGTTTCCATCCTTTCAGGTGCCGGACATCAATGCCGAGTTCAAGAAACTTGGCGGCCACGGCAACAATTTCGCGATCGGAAGCCGAGTACAACTCGACATCTCCAACGACTCGCGGTTTTACCAGTCCAGATGCAGTTAGATCCTTTAGCAGAGCGGGACTAATAAGAAGCTCATCAAGTAATTCTGAGCGAGTGAGCGAGGAAGTATCGTCACGCTTTTTGGCCGTAGACCGAGCACCTGCCTCCGGCGCACGGGGAATCGATTTTCTTGCCGCTGGATGTCCGCCCTGACTTGAAACATTTCGTATTCCGCGAGGTGCCGAGTCGTCGTACGGTCGCTCGGCACCGTCGCTCGTATCACCTTCGAGTCGGGTTCGAATTACTTTCAGTGGAAGATACCGTTCCTTTTGTTCACGCAATATGAATCGCAATCGCTCGATTTCGGTATCGCTAAATTTTCGATAGCCGGAAGCCGATCGCTCTGGCTCTATCAATCCTTGACTTTCAAGAAATCTAATTTTAGAGATCGTGATGTCCGGAAACTCCTCTAGGAGCAAACCGAGAACCTCGCCAATTGAAAAATAGTTTCTATTATTCACAGACGACACGATTCGTCACGCTACGACTTCGGCGCCGTCTAGAAACACCATCCGAAATTTTCCGATCTGCAGCTCGTCGCCGTGCATTAAACGCCGTTCCTCGACTCGCTCTTGAGCGATATATGTGCCATTGAGCGACCCGAGATCACGCACTACATACGCCCCGGCAACATGGCGGACTTCGGCGTGGCGTCGGGAAACGGTGACGTCATCAAGATAAATGGTGCTGTCGGGGTGCCGACCGATAGATACCAGATGATCATCCAAAGCAAATCTTTCACCGGTTTGGTCACCCGATCTAATGACCAACAGTCCCTGCCCGGTTGGGGAATCGGTAATCGTGACGTGCACATTGTCGGAGTCGCCCGGTGCATCTTGTAATGGATCAGTTTTGGCAAGCACGATCGTTCGTTGCTCAGGCAGATCCAATACTCCCCCGCAGGCCGAACAAAAACTGGATACCGGCGGGTTGCGATGCCCACAGGAATTGCAAAAGATGTAATTCACAATCCACCGCGGTTAGCAGATGCAAACAACTTAGGTCTCTCCATCAGGTTGAGGTTGACTGCCACCACAATACAGCCTCTGTACACCGCGATTAACTGTCCTTAGCCAGATTACGTTGCCCGCGACCAACCGCCAGATTCTCGCGAACCTTGGGAATGTAGGCAAATGCCGTGTAGTAACAAAGGACAAGCCCTGGCACACCAAGTACCCACCCGGTAACTTCGGCCAGCGATGCGGTGACGTGGTCGCTCGATCCAAGTAGCAACAGCGGAACCGCCATCATCAACAAAAACGTATACCGCTTACCGAGCAGGCTGACTTCAAATCGACGCATGCCAAACAACGTGGCAAGCACCATCACTGCGCTGACAAGACTTTCCCGGATGACGATGGCCAGGCCAAACCACAGGGGTATGGCACCGCTAATCAGCACTGCCCCGGTTCCGACAATGAACAACACTCGATCGGTGGCAGGATCAAAGATCGCCCCGAAGTCACTTGACTGATTGAACCTGCGGGCGATCCATCCGTCGACCCAATCCGTGATCCCCAGTACCCCAAGCAAAAAAGCGGCCTGGGCGTGATCTTCACGTCCAAATAAAAGCCAAAGGAAAATAGGCAGGCATGCCAGGCGCACTGCGGTAATCAAATTGGGAAACGTGAGAATATTTTGTGGTTTGGCTTCAGTCATCACCCAAAAAGACTACAAGCCTGCCCTTCCCCTACGATCGAGACATGACCGACGAACGGGTGCGCGACAACCTTCGGGGTTCAGTTGCGGTCATCACCGGTGCGGGTTCCGGGATGGGTGAGGCGTTTGCTCGACGACTGGCGAGCGACGGAGTCCATGTGGCGGTGCTGGATATCAACACCGCCAATGCCAAACGAGTGGCCAATGAAATAGACGGCACCTATTTTACGGTCGATGTAGCCGATTCGGAAAGTTTCGACGAATCAATTGGTTCGGTCGTTGCCCAACACGATCGACTGGACATCCTGATTAATAATGCCGGTATCGCGCCTCCCACCGACGACGCAAAACTAGACATTTCAATCGCCAACCAAATGCGTCGATTTGAAGGCGACGTCGCCGGATTGGTACCCGCAAATTATCTCACCGATCTCACTGATCAGGAGTGGGACCGAATGCTCAAGGTCCATCTCTATGGGACCTTTTACGGCTGTCGTGGTGCGCTTCGACACATGGTTCCGGCCCGCCGTGGCGTGATAGTCAATGTCTCTTCCATTCTCGGCTTGCGCCATGCCGCGGCCGCCCCGCACTATGCCGCCGCTAAGGCCGCCATTATCTCACTGACCAAGTCGGTGGCCGAGGAATCCGCAGGGTTCGGAGTGAGGGTAAATGCAATTTGTCCCGGATGGATCGATACCCCGCTATTGGATCCACTCGGCGACAGCATGAAGGGAATCATCACATCCCGAATCGGTATCGGACGAATGGGCAGTCCGGATGAGATCGCAGAATTGGTGCGCTTTTTGTGCGGACCAGAAAGTAGCTACTGCACAGGAGAAATCTTCTCCGCATCCGGCGGATACAACTAGACCGAATCCCAATGCCAACTCTTTTCACACAAATCATTCGGGGCGAAATTCCGGGAACGTTCGTCCATCGGGATTCACTCTCTGTTTCATTCATGACCATCAACCCGCTCACGCGGGGTCACTTACTTGTGTTACCCATCGAAGAGATCGATCAATGGAGCAATATGTCGAGGGATCTCATCGCCCACTTGTTTGGTGTCGCCGCAACTATTGGAAAGGCCCAACAACTTGCGTTCAAGTGCGAGCGGGTTGGCCTTGTCATCGCGGGGTTTGAAATCCCGCATTGTCACCTTCATCTCATTCCGACAAATTCAATGGCCGACCTCAACTTCGACAGGGCGGCCAAGAGCATTTCCACTCACGAGCTTGAGTCGGCGGCCAATCAGATAACCGCGGCGATGAAAGAATTAGAACAAGGTCTCTGATTCTGGCGAATCGCCGGATTCCCGATCTACTTCTTCAATTAGTTGGGGTCCTCGATTGCGCGTGCTGTTCACCGCCGTTCCCACCTTAACCGCAGACAAAAAGTTGTCGGCGGCCGGCCTGAGCAGGTGCAGCGGCGCCTGTTCATCACCACTTATCCACTGATCGATACCATCCTCATCTAAAAGAACCGGCATTCGATTGTGCACGGCCGCCACGGTTTTGTTGGCATCCGTGGTGATCAGCACGCAACTGTGAAGCACCGGCGCATCTTGCGGCGATCCGGGCTGGTGCCATGTGGTCCACAGACCCGCCACCGCAAAGAGAGTCGATTGATTTGGGGTGAAATAGTACGGCTGTTTGATGACTTTCGACACCCCGGGAACCTCTACGGACATCCATTCGTAATAGCCAGCGAGTGGCACGACGCATCGGTGTCTCTTGAGCAGATTTCGAAACGACGGTTTTTCTGCGACCGTTTCCGATCTGGCGTTGATCAAACTTGAGGCGCGAGATCGATCCTTTGCCCACAACGGCACCAATCCCCACGAAAAATTTTCCACCATTCGCTGGTTGCCCGAGTGCACCACGCCGTAAATCGTGGCAGTCGGGGCAATGTTGAAGTTGGGGGCAACATCCACCGCGCTCACAAGTGCTTCAAACGCCAGCCCAACATCTGCCGCACTTGAGGTGGAGACAAATCGACCACACATGGTGTTATCCGAAGGCCTAGTGCAGGATCCCGTTAGGCACGGCGAAAATCCACACCAAAAATGGAGTGATAATCAAACCGGGCAGAAGCGAACCGAGCCGAATTTTCTTGATCTCCAACAAGTTAATTCCAATTGCCATCATCGCGATTCCTCCGGCAGCAAAAAGCTCGACCCGCATCCGCTCCGTGAGGAACGAATCGATCCCCGTACCAAAAATCGTCAACGTTCCTTGCACGACGAACACGCTCACGGCGGCGAAAATCGCACCGACCCCATAGATTGCGCTGAAGATCACCGTCATAAAACCGTCGAGTGTCCCTTTAATGATGTACAACTGCGGGGTTCGTCCGCTGGCGTCCTCTATAGCCCCGAGAATTGTCAGAGGCCCGACACAAAACAGCAGTGTCGCGGTCACGAACCCTTCAACAAATTTGTGTTCGGAACCGGGTCGGACGAACCGAGCACGTAATTTCTGACCAATTGCTTCCAGACCCCCTTCGATGTTGAGAAGTTCACCGATAATTGCCCCCGTCACCATTCCCACCAGTGGAAATACCATGTTGCGAGTGTTGACAGCATCGCGCAGACCTATGGCGATCACGACAAGCCCAATCACCTGTACCACTGTGGAACGCATTCGATCCGAAATACGATTGCCGATGAGTAACCCGACACCTCCGCCGGCAAGCACGGTGGCCGTGTTGATAAGTGTTCCTAGCCCTCGCACGACGACTGACGCTATCTGCTTGCACTCGTGTGGTGTGATGGGCACATTGCCCCGAGCGAGTACCTTTGCCGCAATGTTCCTACTCTTGGCAATTGGCGCCGCAGCCGCTTACGGAATTGCCGATTACGCCGGTGGTCGAGCGACGCGCAGCGCTCCTGCTGAGTCGGTGACGTTTATTGGACAGTCCACGGCTCTCATTTTGTTACTGGCCATCGTTCCACTAACCGGCGCGCGTTTGCCCTCGCTACACGACTGGGTCTGGAGCGGCCTAGGTGGATTTGGCGGAGCCGTTGCACTGCTTGCCTTCTATCGGGCAATGTCGCGCGGGGCGATGACAGTGATTGCGCCGATTTCTGCAGTGGTTGGTTTGAGCATTCCTGTGATGATCGGCCTGCTGCAGGGCGAACGTCCTGCGATCATCGCCTATCCAGGAATCCTCATCGCCGTCATTGCCGTTTCGTTAGTTGGTGATGTCCTGGATCACCACAACCTGCCTACACCTTGGAGCGCGATCGGGCTAGCCGGTCTCGCGGGCGTGGGATTTGGACTCATCTTTGTTTGCTTGGCGCAAACTTCGTCTGACAGCGGACTGTGGCCGCTCGTCGGCCAACGCCTGGTGAGCGTGCCCACGGTTGCAATCGTGGCCCTCATTCTCAGGCGCAAAATTTCCCCCCGGAGGAATGTCTTGAAGCTAACTCTGATTTGCGGAATTCTTGATACAGCGGCCAATGGGCTCTATTTAACTTCAGTCCGGCATGGATTACTTTCTCTTGTTGCGGTTATCACGGCTCTCTACCCGGTTTCGACCGTGGTGCTCGCGCTGCGACTCGATCACGAACGACTTCATCGGTCTCAAGCAGTTGGCTTATGCCTCGCAGCAATCTCGCTGGCGATGGTCGGATGGGCCTCCGCGCTCTAGGAGCCCAATCGATTGCTAATTCACCGCGGTGAGCGGCGCGGAACCGGCCAAAATTGCTACCGCGTTGCGTGAAGCCAGCGTGGCCATCGCCGAACGAGTCTCATGCGTTGCCGAACCCAAGTGCGGCAGGAGTACGACATCGTCACGATCCAATAACCCGCGATGCACGGACGGTTCATTCTCATACACATCCAGACCGGCACCGGCAATCTCGTTACCGATCAGAGCGTTTACTAGATCGTCTTCGTTGACAATCGGGCCGCGGGCGGTGTTAATCAGGAAGGCCGATTTTTTCATTGCGGAAAATTGCGGCTTACCTAAGAGATGAAAAGTTGCATCATTGGATGGACAATGGACCGACACGACATCGCTGGATTCCAACAGGTCGTCGAGCGACATTTTCCTGGATTCCAATTCGTGCTCTATTTCGGGGCTTGCTGGGCGGCGATTTGTATAGGCGACCGTCATTCCACAAGCGCGAGCGCGCCGTGCCGTGGCCGCCCCGATCGCACCCAAGCCAATGATTCCCAACTGCTTGTTCTGAATTCCGGTGCCAAGCATGTAGTGCATCCCCCATTGCCACGGTGCCTGGAGACGAATAACTCTCTCGCCTTCGGCCAGCCGACGCGTCACCATCAGAATCAGCGCCATTGCAATGTCGGCGGTTGCCTCGGTGAGCACGCCTGGCGTGTTAGTCACTCTGATTCCTCGCTCAGTACAGGAGGCAACATCGATGTTGTTGTAACCCACAGCGACATTGCACACCGACTTGAGTTGTGGACCGGCGGCATCAAGGATTTCTAGATCAATCTTCTCCGTCAGCAGAGTGATGAGAACATTGGCCCCCGCCACCCGCTTCAGTAGTTCATTTCGAGTTATCGCCTCATCGCTTGTCCATGCCTGCACGTCGAGGCCGGCGTTTGCCAATACATCCAGACCCGCCTGGGGAATCTTGCCCGTGACGACGACCCGCGAGGTCATCAAGCGTTCACCCAGTCACCAAAGCGCGACAGGCCCCGTTCAATCTCCGGAGCATTGATGCCGCTGTAAGCCAGACGAATGTAGTTGCCAGTCTCTCCCTTGAATTGCCTACCAAAGTGGCGGCGGGTACAAAATGACACTCCGGTGTTGTACAGCGCGGCGAGGGCAAACTCGGTCACATTCGTATGACCGGTACGAGCCATCGCTTCCGAAACCTCCGGGAAAATATAGAACGCGCTGTCGGGAGTATGCACACGTATCCCAGGTATCGATTTGATCTGGTTGATTGCGATGTCCCTACGACTTTTCAGAGTCGACAGAATTTCTTTCGCACCACTTTGATCTCCCTCAATGGCTTCGATACCGGCCCACTGCACGAACTGAGTCGTGCAGCTCTCCTCGTTCGTATTCAGGCAGGCAATCCGACCAATAATCTCGGACGGACCAATCGCGGCTCCTAGTCGCCAACCCGTCATCGCATATTTTTTCGAAAATGTGTACAAGATCACGGTTCGCTCCTGCATTCCTGGGAGGGTGACGATGCTCTTGCTATCTCCGGAATATCGAATGTCGTAATACGCCTCGTCCGCAAGCACCCACAAATTATGTTTGATCGCCAATTCGGCCAATGCGTTGCGCTCGGTATCGGTCATCTCGGCGGCAAGTGGATTTTGTTGATCGTTGAGGATCAGTGCTTTGGTTCGAGTAGAAATTTGTCCGGCAAGAAATTCGAGATCAATCTCAAATCCATGCCCTGTGTCCAGATAGCGATACGGAACCGCTACGCCGTCGTTGAACTCAATTTGACTCTCATAGATTGGAAATCCGGGGTTTGGATACAACACCTCATCGCCCGGATTCATCACGCTTCGGAGAAATTTGCCGATAACTGGCTTCCCGCCTGGTTGCACTGCCACATTCTCCGGGCCGAAGTTGACGAGGCGCTGTCGGCCGATCGATTCGGCGAGTGCCTGACGCAAAAGCGGAATTCCTGCATTCGGGCAATAGCCGGTTCGCCCATCGGCCACAGCGCGCTGCATGGCATCCGACACATTTAAGGGTGTTGGCAGGTTGAGGTCTCCCAAATGAAAGGGAAATACTTCATTCCCTTTAGAGGCCCACTCACTAGCGGTGGCCGCCACCGCAAAAGCGGTTTCCGTACCCAGTCGCTCTAGCCTCCGCGCCAATTCCATACATATTCCCCTTTACGAATGGCACACATACTAGGCGGAGTTGGCAACAGATATATCAGTTGCATATGCGAGTTTGAAACGAAATTCTTGCTAGGTACTTATCTCGGCTGAACCGGAGGTTCGATTCGCTCGTTTGATCGTCAGAATCACTAAAACGACTGAAAGGACTGGCAAAATCACCGTCCACATCGTTGGCAATAGGCCGATGACGGCACCCAGAATTACTAACAGCTGCGAGTTACGAGGTGTCACGGTTTTTCCAAATACACCAAACAGAATTAAACCGCCACCGCCCCAAAGCGTTGGTAGCCAAAACAGGAGCGGCCCGAGTTCGTCCAAGCGCACAATAAGTTCCCCGAAGCCAAGGATGATCAAACCACCACCGACCATGGCCCCCAGAATACGAATCGCTCGAGTTGCGCGGTCGGGCTCCACATCGCCACGCTAACGCATCGTTAGTTATCTACTAGACGCGCTTAATTCAGTGCGCCGAGGCCTCGGGCAAGTCTGCAGCCGACACAATTGGTTGACCTTCGGCCTTCCATGCTGTAAAGCCTCCCTCAAGATGGGCGACATTCGTGTAGCCCATTCGCTGGAGGGTTTCCGTGGCTAGGGCCGAGCGCCCGCCCGCGGCACAGTGGAGAATTAACCTGCGGTTCGGGTCAAATTCTGGACGGTGAAACGCAGAAGTCGGATCTGCCCAGAACTCGAGCATTCCTCTCGGAGCATGGACACTTCCCGGAATGACTCCGTTGAGCTCGCGCTCGTTTTGCTCCCGTAGGTCAACGACCACAACATCTCCGCCGCCAATTTCTTTGGCTGCTTGACCAACGGTGAGTTTCTCGATCTGCTCCTTTGCTTTAGCAACCATTTCCGACGCCCGCATGAATTCCATCTCCACACCTCCTGATTGCTTTACCTAGTTAGAGATAGTAGGGCTGATCTCATTCGGTGTAAAGAAGAAGTGACTGCCGTCTAGCATTATCAGATGCTCGATAACGATGTACAGAGGCATTACACCCGCGGTCACTTGCTAGAGGCAGTTCTTGCCGCAATTGTTGAGTCTGGCAATGACCCCGACCATTTAGATCCCGAGGCACTAGCCCCAGTCGAAGAATTCCACACTCTTGGTCGCTCCGCGACCGTCACCCTCGCCGAAGCCGCAAAAATCACTGCCAATGACAATGTCCTTGATGTCGGCAGCGGTCTGGGCGGTCCGGCACGATTGCTTGCCCGACGATATGAAAGTCATGTCACCGGTCTTGACCTGACCCAAGAATTATGTGATGTCGCCGAAGATCTCACACGACGAGTTGGACTGTCAGACAAAGTCAAGATTCGCCAAGGCAACGCACTCGACTTACCTTTCGAAAATGACTCGTTCGATGTGGTATGGACACAGCATGTGTCGATGAACATCGCCGATAAAGCCAAACTATTCGCCGAAATGCGACGCGTAACCAAGGTAGGTGGCCGACTGGCGTTCTTCGACATACTTGCCGGTCCACTGCAACCGATCCACTTCCCCGTTCCATGGGCCGACGACGAATCGACCAGTTTCCTTGCCACCGTTGACGAGACTCGAGCCAATGTAAAAGAGGCCGGATTCTCCGTGCGCATCTGGGAAGACCTCACCCAAGAGGCAGCCAATTTTTACGCCCAACTGAGTGAGACACCACCGGTGCGATCCCCGCTTGGACTTCACCTACTCATTCCGAATATGCCGATCAAGGGAGCGAACCTCAAGCGCAACGTTGACGAAGGTCGAATCGTCGTTATTCGCTGCGTTGCCGACGCAGTGTGACGTGACAAATTTTTTGAATCCAGACTGTTAGTCGACGACTTCCGGGAATTAAATTGACGGATGTCATTATTGCCGGTGGCGGTTTCGCCGGCCTCTCTGCCGCTTTGTTTCTGGCTCGTCGTGGTCATGTGGTCACGATCGTAGAACGCGACGGCCCGCCGACTGGCTCCAGTCCCGACGACGACGCCCA
>JBDSKN010000008.1:0-4744 GCA_039916865.1 Ilumatobacteraceae bacterium | reverse complement strand
AGTCAACACTTGCCATGCACGTGGTGGCCGAAGCCCAACGCAACGGCGGAATCTGCGCCTATGTCGATGCCGAACACGCCATGGATCCCGCGTACGCATCAGCCATCGGTGTCGATATCGACAATTTACTCATCTCTCAGCCCGACACCGGCGAACAAGGACTTGAGATTGTGGACATGCTCGTGCGATCGGGTTCGCTCGATGTCATTGTCGTCGACTCGGTTGCGGCACTGACCCCGCGCGCCGAAATCGAAGGTGAAATGGGTGACAGCCATATGGGATTGCAGGCTCGCCTGATGAGTCAGGCGCTGCGCAAACTTACCGCTGGTCTCAGCAGGTCTGACACCGTGCTTATTTTCATCAACCAATTGCGCGAGAAGATCGGCGTCATGTTCGGCTCTCCAGAAACCACCACCGGCGGACGCGCGCTCAAATTTTATTCATCGGTTCGACTCGATATTCGCCGAATCGAATCCATCAAGGACGGCATGGAAGTCGTCGGTTCGCGCACTCGCGTGAAGGTGGTAAAAAATAAAGTCGCCCCACCGTTTCGTCAAGCCGAATTCGACATTATGTACGGCAAGGGAATCAGTCGAGAAGGTGCGGTGCTCGACATGGCCGTCGAAATGGGTATCGGCAAGAAGTCCGGCGCATGGTTCACATACGAGGGGGAGCAGCTTGGTCAGGGTCGCGAGAACGCCAAGACCTTCCTCCTCGAAAATCCGGAGATCATGGTGCAAATGGCCGACCGTGTTCGTCAGTTGGCCGGCATCGGTGCAGCCGTGGTTCCCGAGTTCAGCGCCCAAGACGATGAGCCGATCGAGCTCGACTAGACATCGTTAGCTAGTCGGCTAATACTCCTGTCGGTGGGTGTGCCCTACATGCCCACCGACAGGGCTGCCAATGACAGTGGCGGTAAACTCTTCAGACTGTGACAGGCAAATACATCGTGCGCACCTTCGGGTGTCAGATGAACAACCATGATTCGGAGCGAATTTCCGGGCTGCTGGAAGTGGATGGCCTCCAGGCAACCACCGTTGAAGACGACGCCGATGTTGTGGTGATCAATACCTGCTGTATACGTGAGCATGCCGACGAAAAGCTCTACGGCACGCTCGGCACCCTGAAGAAGTGGAAAGACGCTCAACCCGGGCGTCAAATTGTCGTGGCGGGCTGTCTGGCGCAAAAAGACAAGGACATCGTGCGCCAGCGGGCGCCATATGTCGACGTGGTCATGGGCACCCACAATGTTCATCGGGCAAGCGAACTATTGAATCACGCTAAATCGGTGGGACCAATCACCGAGATTTTTGACGAAGCCGTGATTGATGATTACGCGCTCTTTCCAAGCGCACTACCGGTAAAGCGCCAGACCTCGTATAACGCTTGGGTAACGATTCAAATTGGCTGTGACAACACGTGCGCTTATTGCATCGTGCCGGCGGTTCGTGGAAAGGAAATAAGTCGACCATTCGACGACATTGTCGGCGAGGTGCACCAACTTGCCGCCAGCGGCGTTACCGAAGTAACTCTGCTTGGACAGAATGTGAATAGTTACGGCCGCGATTTATCGTTGTCCCAGCGACAACTGGGTGATTTGAGCGTGAAGATTCGACCCCAGTTCGCCCAGTTATTGCGCGAGGTAGGCGCGGTTTCTGGCGTTCGCCGCGTGCGCTTTATCAGCCCCCATCCCAAGGACATGCGCGAGGATGTGTTGCAGGCGATGGCAGAGACATCAGCCGTGTGTGAGCACCTGCATTATCCGCTCCAATCTGGATCGGATGAGGTTCTGGCGTCGATGCATCGTGGGTACACCGTAGAACGCTATTTGCAAAGGCTTGCACAGGCCCGAGAAAGTATTCCGGATTTGGCGGTTACCAGCGACATTATCGTCGGCTTCCCTGGCGAATCCGAGAAAGACTTTCAACAAACACTTGAAATTGCCGCCGAAGCCATGTTCGATGCGGTGTTCACGTTTGTGTTCTCGCCGCGGCCCGGCACGCAGGCCGCAGAAATGACGGATCGATTTATCGATCGCGAGGTGATGATTTCGCGTTTTGAGCGACTGCGCGTGGTCACCGAGCGAACGGCGCTTGCCGCGTCCAGGTCCCGCATCGGACGAATCGAAGAGGTGATCGTCGAAGGAATGAGCCGCAAAAATCCCGACCGCACGACGGGTCGCACAAGGCAAAACAAACTCGTGCACTTTGTTAGCCCGACACCGTTGCGACCGGGCACCTACGCCACCGTGGAAGTCATCGACGCCGGCAAGCATCACCTGGTTGGCGTGCTGTGCGAAGTTGGAGATACGCCGACTCACAAAATGCGACTTGCGGTTCAGGCCGTCCATTAATTCGATGTTGATGTGTCGACTACGCCGATAGTCATCGTTGGCCCAACGGCAAGTGGTAAATCCGATACCGCGATGGCAGCGGCAATAACGCATGGCAACACGCAGATCATCGCTTGTGACGCGATGCAGGTATATCGCCACATGGACATCGGAACGGCAAAACCGACCGATAACGACCGCTCGCGAGTGGCTCATCATTGTCTTGACTTAGTGGAACCAACCGAGCGATTCACGGTTTCGGAGTATCAGTCGTACTCTCGTCAGGCTGTGCGTCAGGTTCATGCCAGCGGGGCACGTGCACTGGTAGTCGCCGGAACCGGGTTGTATCTCACGGCACTTATCGATGACTTGAACTTCCCTGGTGAATGGCCCGATGTGCGGACCGAGTTGGAAAGGGAACCCTCGGTCGAAGTGCTCTATTCTCGCCTCCAAGAACTGGACCCGACCGCAGCTAGAAGGATCGAACCGAGTAATCGCCGTCGCATCGAGCGGGCGCTCGAGGTGTGCATCGGCAGTGGTCGACCTTTTAGCGAGACCGGACCCGGAACCGGCGCGTATCCGGATAACGGAGTCGTACAAGTAGGAATCCTGTGGAATCGGGAAACCCTCGCCAAGCGAGTCGAAGAGCGAGTGCATCGGATGATGGACAACGGCTTCTTAAACGAGGTGCGCGAACTGCGCGCCACGGGTTCGCTTTCGCCGACCGCACGTCAAGCTCTCGGCTACAAGGAACTGTCAGAACATCTGGATGGCAAATATTCGCTTGCCGAGGCCGTGAATGCGATGATCACCCACACTCGGCAATTTGCTGTCCGTCAAGAACGATGGTTCAGGCGGGATCCTCGAATTCGCTGGATTCATGTTGAGCGTGATCCCGTGGCGGAAATCGGACCGATACTTTCCGAGTATTTGCGCTAAAACTATGAAGTACACAAACTAGAGATGGTTGGATAATGAAAGTCACGCTTACTAAACATGATGGTCTCGGTAATGATTTTCTCGTACTGGACCTGGATCAAATTGACTCCAAAGTCGAGTCTGACGCCGATTGGTCGCGGCGTGCTCGCAATTGGTGTGATCGCTCGTCGGGAATCGGAGCCGACGGACTGCTGCTGCTCGGGCACGGTGCCGGAAACAACCTGACCATGAGACTGTTCAATCAAGATGGCTCGCGAGCGGAGATGAGCGGCAACGGGATTCGCTGTCTGGTGCAAGCTGCTCACATGCGTGACGCGCGAGCGGACTCAACCACATACATGGTCGAAACCGATGTGGGCGAGCGCAGCGTCGAAGTGGCGCCGCATAATTTACTTGCCAATACTGTGAACGCAAGTGTCGACATGGGCCCCATCGAACCGCTGCCGGAGCCAAGCAATTGGAATTCGATCGGGTGTGATCCCGGCCGTCCGGTGATGCATTTGTCCGTCGGAAATCCGCACTCGGTTGTGGCGGTTGACGATGTGAAGTCCGTGAACCTGTTAGAACTTGGCCTCAAAGTTCCCGACATCAATCTGGAGGTCATCGAACCGGGTCCCGAAACCAATGCGATCACGATGCGAGTGCACGAACGCGGAGCCGGAATCACTCGGGCATGTGGCACGGGGGCATGCGTTAGCGCGTGGGCTGCCGTGAAATGGGGGCTTGTTCCAGCCCAGTTCGACGAAATTCTTGTGCATATGGATGGCGGGGATACGCGGGTGCGAGTGAACTCGCCGCTTCCAGGTCGCGTCACACTCATTGGGCCCGCCGAGTATTTATACGATGAGACCGCAGAGATGACCATATGAGTTCTCCGTATCAGGAAGCATTAGGCGAAACGCTCATCGAGCGTGGACGACGGGAACGAATCGTGCTTGTTGGTGTCGTCTTTGATGGTCACGATGAATTGGAAACCGACGAGAGTCTTGACGAGCTGGCGCGCCTCATTGACACCGCTGGCGCCGACGAGGCCGGTCGTCTGACCCAGCGGCGGGCCGCTCCAGATTCCACCTATTACATAGGCAAGGGCAAGGCACAGGAATTGAAAGAGTTGTGCCTCGCGGTTGACGCCGACACCGTTGTGTTTGACAACGAGCTTGCGCCGGCCCAGCAGTTCAACCTTGAAAAACTGCTCGGTCGAACCGCTCTCGATCGCACCGCGGTGATTCTCGATATCTTCGCCCAAAATGCGCACACACTCGAAGGCAAGGTGCAGGTCGAACTCGCGCTGTTGCGTTACCGATTGCCGCGACTGCGTCGAGGCGTGGCCGGGGCGATGTCTCAGCAAGGTGGCGGGATCGGCACTCGTGGTCCAGGTGAAACGAAACTGGAAGTCGATCGGCGAAGAATTCAGGATCGTATTAGCAAGTTGGCCCGAGACCTCAAAGATCTCGGCAGCACTCGACACGAACA
>JBDSKN010000007.1:0-41477 GCA_039916865.1 Ilumatobacteraceae bacterium | reverse complement strand
ATCGTGGTATCGAGTCAGGACGAGGTTCTCGGTGACCGTTAGCCCACCTATTAGCCCTTGGCGCATTCGATCCTCTGGAATATGAGCGATGCCCATCTCGTGACGCCTGCGAGGTGATGCGGCTGTGATGTCAACGCCGTCAAGAGTGACCAGGCCGGCAAAACATTTGCGCAATCCGGTTAGCGCCTCGACAAGTTCAGTTTGGCCATTTCCCTGGACGCCCGCGATTCCGACAATTTCGCCTTCGTGCACATCAAAACTGACGTCTTGAACCATCACCCGACCGTCCGGATCCAGTACCTGCAATCCCTCAACACTGAATACGACGGCTCCAGGTTGGACCGGCTTTTTCTCTACGGTTAGCTGCACCGCACGTCCAACCATCATTTCAGCAATTTGGCTTTCGCTTGCCTCTGACGGCACCACTTCCCCGACAACTTGGCCGCGGCGCATCACAATGATTCGATCCGAAACTGTAAGTGCTTCCTTCAATTTATGGGTAATAAAGACAACCCCCCGGCCAGCATCGATAAGGGTCTTGACAATGCCAAAGAACTCGATGATCTCGCTTGGGGTTAGGACGGCAGTTGGCTCATCAAAGATAACTATCTGTGCATCGCGCAAAAGCACCTTGACAATCTCGACACGCTGTTGAACGCCGACCGGAAGGTCTTCAATAATCGCATCCGGATCAAGACCTAGGTGATAGCGATCAGAAATTTCGCGCACCATTGATCGGGCTTTGACAATATCCAAGATTCCAAACCGGCCAGTTGGTTCGATTCCCAAAACAACGTTTTCGGCCACACTGAAGACCGGAACGAGCATAAAATGTTGATGGACCATCCCTATCCCGGCGGCAATTGCATCGGCCGGCGACAGAAATTGAATCGCCGAGTCATCAATGGCGATTTCCCCGTCATCTGGCTTGTACATGCCGTAGAGCACATTCATCAGCGTCGACTTGCCTGCCCCATTTTCGCCGATGAGACCGAGTACTTCGCCGGTCCGAAGCGAGAGACTGACATTGTCGTTAGCGACAACACTCGGAAAGCGCTTGGTGATTCCCCTGAGTTCTAGTTGCACTCGCGCCCCCATGCCATCGAAGGAAACACTAATCCGCGTCCCACTGGGCGAGCGAACTCATACACCACGCCAATAAATAAAGCGGAGGCCACTTTCGTGGCCTCCGCTTCACAACTATTTTTTAACTATTAATAACTGAGAATCACAATCACCAAGTAATTGAACCGTCAATTATTCCAGCTTCAATTGCATCAAGTTCGGCTTGTAGCTCCGCAGATATATCGCTAGTAATCACGAGACCCGCACCACCGTTGGCAAGGGTACCGAGATAATCGGTGCCGCCGCCTTCGCCGTTGAGGGCGCTCTCGACTGCCGCAAGTACCGCAGCATCAATCTTTTTCAAAACCGATGCGATGTATACGGTTGCTTGAGTTGGGTTCGACACTGACATGTCAACGTCAACACCAATTATTTTCACAGCACCAGCTGATTCCAAGGCGAACGCCGAGGAGCCAAGTCCAAGTGGACCGGCGACTGGGAAAATGATATCGGCGCCTTCATCGGCAAAACTCTTGGCGATGTTCTTACCGTCGTCCAAGTTAGTGAAGTTTCCGGCGAATGTTCCGTCCTGAGCGGCTGGATCCCAACCGAGTGCTTTCACAGAAGTGCCCTTCTGAGCGTTGTAATACTCAACACCCTTGACAAAGCCCTGCATGAAAATCGTTACCGGTGGAATATTGACTCCGCCAAAAGTTGCAACGATGCCAGTTGTGGTGGTCGCAGCAGCCAGGTAACCGGCCATAAATGATGGCTGATCTGTGGCAAACGTGAGTCCCTCCACGTTGGCCGCCGAAGTATTCGAGTCGACTATCGCAAAGTGAATAGCTGGATTTGCTTCCGCAGCGGCCTTGGTCGCATCTGCGAGCAAGAAACCTACGGTGACAATGATATTGCAACCCTTGTCCACGAACGATTGAATATTCGGGGCATAATCGGCATCGGTTACAGACTCAAGCAAGTCAGTAGTTACTCCAAGTTGTGCCTCGGCTTGCAACAAACCTTCATATGCAATCTGGTTGAAGCCCTTGTCGTCTACTCCACCAGAGTCAGTAACTTGGCAGGCAAGTCCTGTTGGCGCCGGTGCTTCTGTGGTATCTGATGCCGCAACTGTTGTATCTGTTGACGAGCTATCGCTGCCGCATGCCGCGAGACCGACAACTGCCACGACACCCAGCGCGAGACCTTTCAAAGTCTTCCTTCTCATTATTTTCTCCCTCTCATGAACCGATTGGTTCATGTGTCTATTTGGTGCAGGAAGCCTACTACAGATCAGGCAATCCCATGTTTAGGGTGAACTACTCACCATGTGTCAATCATCGGGCGTTTTTTCCCAATTCGTGGTGGCGGAGTGGGACAGATGTTCAATGTCGAAATCAACCGATGACGGGTATCCGCCGGATCAATGACGTCGTCGATCTCGACGTGGCTCGCCATGTTCAGTGCGCCTCCGCGCTGGTAGGCGTCGGCAACTAATTTTGCCTCCAGAATTGCCCGCTCCTCTAGCGATGCAGTCGAATCAAGCTCCCGTTTGAATCCGAGTTTTACTGCTCCCTCTAATCCCATCCCACCGAATTCGCCAGTGGGCCAGGCCACGATCAATTCCGTGGCATGAAAACTTCCACCGGCCATCGCCTGAGCGCCAAGACCGTAACCCTTGCGTAATACCACTGTTAGCCATGGCACATCGGCGCTTGCAGCAGTGACAAACAAGCGGGAAAAGTGTCGCACCTGCGCGCTTCTTTCGGCATCGGGACCGACCATAAACCCCGGCGTGTCGCAGAGGGAAATTATCGGGAGATCGTATGCGTCGCAGAGCTGGATAAATCGAGACGCTTTGTCTGCAGCGTCGGAGTCAATTGCGCCGCCAAGATGGGCCGGATTATTGGCCATAATCCCGACCGGTCGACCTTCAAGACGAGCAAGAACCGTGACAATTCCTACTCCGAATTGGGCTCGCAATTCAAGCACGCTTTCGATATCGGCCAGATGGGTAATTACCGATCGAATGTCATAGATTCGACTTCGCTGTTGGGGAATGAGCGAACGCAACGAATCATCCGAGCGACGCTGCCAATTCGGCGTACTACCCTGGAAGAAAGCTAGATATTTTTTGGCCGCAGATACCGCAGCCGCCTCATCTGCAACCCGAATGTCTACGACACCATTTTCGGACTGAATACCAATCGGTCCAATTTCCGTTGGTGAGACAACTCCCAGGCCGCCTCCTTCGATCATTGCCGGACCGGCCATCCCGATGTTTGAATTTTCGGTAGCGATAATGACATCGCAACTTCCAAGTAATGCCGCATTGCCGGCAAAGCAGTACCCCGATGCAATACCGATCGTTGGTGCCAGACCCGATAGTCGAGCGAAACTGGCAAACGACATCACGTCCAAGCCGGCAACTCCTGTCGCATCTGTGTCGCCGGGTCGCCCACCACCGCCCTCGGCGAATAGCACCACCGGTAACCGCAACTTTTCTATGATCGCAAACAATCGATCCTTTTTGCGATGGTTGATGAATCCTTGGGTACCGGCAAGAACCGTATAGTCATACCCGACGACGGCGCACCGAGAGCGCTGCAGATCGAAATTCCCGCCATTGACCGTTCCAAATCCACTGATAAGTCCATCGCCCGGCGTTCGATCGATTAATTCGTCAATGCTGCGACGCTGGCGCTGGGCGGCGATGGCAAACGCTCCGTACTCAACAAACGATCCGTCGTCACAGAGATCGGCGATATTTTCACGAATGGTGCGCTGGTTTCGCTCGTGCCTTCTGCGCACAGCATCCGGTCGCGCCTCATCGGTGGTGCGTTGGCGCCTAAGCCGGTAACCAAGAAGGTCCATGCGTGGTGTTTCCGCGGAGCCGTCAAAAGGTGTTTGCGCACCGCCCTGATCAGACGACGAACCTGGTGTCAGGATTGCGAGAATCTGATCGTTGACAATAGAGTCGCCTACGGCGACCATCACCTGGCCGACAATCGCCTGCACCTTGGCAAGCACGGGATGCTCCATTTTCATTGACTCGACTACGACGACCTCACTCCCGACATAAACGATGTCCCCTGCTTTTACATTTACTGCGACTACGGTGCCAGTAAGCGGCGAGACAACGGGCTCCACTAGTTACGATTGCGATCGGTAATCACCTGACGTAATTCCGCAATCTCCTTCGTCAATTCGGTTATGCGATCCTGCAAAATGATGTCGGTTCGTAACGTAATGACGACGTGGCCACTTGCACCGAGAACTGCACTTTCGACATCGCTGAGACTTCGTGCCCCCTGTTCACTCGCATCCTCAAGCAGATCATCTTCGCTAATTCGCTGA
Source organism: Ilumatobacteraceae bacterium (assembly GCA_039916865.1). Lineage (GTDB taxonomy): Bacteria > Actinomycetota > Acidimicrobiia > Acidimicrobiales > Ilumatobacteraceae > UBA3006. The sequence continues at coordinate 37,058 of JBDSKN010000007.1, read as the reverse complement.
CGACGTAAGGCCCTACGGTTCACGACACCACCAGTTATAAGATTTGCCGGTCTGCCGATTATCAATTGGTGTAACCGATGACTACGACTGACCGAATATTCCAGCAACCAATTCACTGTAAACAAGGTCGTGGCACCGATGAGGGCACCGGTAATCGATGTGTCTTGACCGATGATCCCGTTTTGAACGGCATTGGCGACAGCCAGAAGAACCACGAGTTCAAGCGCATTGTGTTGCCCAATCTCACGCTTTCCGCTGAGCCGGAGACCGATCACGAGGAACGAATAGATAATTATCGGGCGGACGATTTTCTCCGCAACCGAGATATCTAAGTGAGTTATCGAGTTCCACATAACTGTCAAACTAGCGGTGGGCCAGGTAGGGATCGAACCTACGACCAAGGGATTATGAGTCCCCTGCTCTGACCACTGAGCTACTGGCCCCGCTAACGCTCGTCGTTCATCGCAATTAAATGCGACTTCACCACGAATTGCTCCCTCTGTAAGACGAAATCCAAACGCATTTTGAGCAAAATCCTGACGACCAATGAATCGTTCCGCCACTGCCTCGCTTCACCCGGCAACTTGCTCCTCTTTTTGTTTTGGGGAAATTCGGGGCGGACAAAAAAACAGAAAATACAAATTCAATATTGTGCCTCTGCCATTCTACTATTTTTCGCCCCTGATCTAAAGGAGTATAATACGATGACATTATTAAAAAGCAAACTATCTTTACTATAGGTCACTCAACTCATTCAATTGAGGAGTTTGTGGCGTTGTTACAAGCGCACAATATTAAAGAAATAGTCGATGTGCGAACTATTCCCAAGTCTCGACACAATCCTCAATTTAATTCGGATATTCTCAAGGATTCGCTACTGCATGTGCATATTCAGTACAAACACCTAAAGAAACTCGGTGGTCTGCGTCACACAACAAAAAATTCGATAAATCTTGGGTGGCGCAATACCTCGTTCAGAGGATTTGCGGACTACATGGGAACTCCCGAGTTTACTGAAGGACTAGAAAACCTTGAAAAGATTGCGGAACAACGAAAAACGGCAATCATGTGTGCCGAGGCAGTTCCATGGCGCTGCCATCGTTCTCTTATTGGCGACGCACTTACGAAACAAAAATGGGATGTGTTTGACATCATGACTCTAAAAACAGCATCCAAGCATCGCCTAACGCCTTTCTTGAGAGTGAAGAAAGGAAACCTTGTATATCCGGTACTACCAGTTAAACAAAAATGATCCGCTATATCACTAAAAACCCCAAGATACTTTTTGCAGGCATCAATCCTCACCCAGGCTCGCATGATCGAGGTGTGCCTTTTTCAAACAACAAATTATTTTGGTATCTGCTCTCGCGGGCAAGTCTCATCGACGAAACTATTGTAGATCTGCGAGACGATGCAAAGCTACGAAAGGTTTACAAAGAGAAATTCAATAAAGTATATGGGCTTGGATTCATAAATATCATCGACAGACCGACACGCGATATTACCGGAATTAAGAAGGGCGAAGAACTGCCGGGTCGCAAAAAGATTTCCCACATCATACAAAAAGAAAAACCGAAGATCGTATGCTTCATTGGCAAGGTCGCGTATGAAAAGTATGTCGGGTCAAAGGATTTTACTTTTGGTTGGCAGAAAAGTATAGACGCATCGAAAGTTTTCGTCATGCATTTTCCTCTACGTGGGGAAGCTATTATTAGAGTTCGAGAGTTGCAAAAAATAAAACGAGCTCTAAAAAATATATGACTTTAATTGAAATTATAGGATTCATTGGCAGTGGTCTCGTTATTTGGGCTTATGTGCCACAGATTAAACATTTGATACAAGAGCACTGCTCTGCCGGCATCAGTCGCAAAGCCTATGTGATATGGTTTATTGCAGCACTGCTTCTCCTTACGCATGCGATTTTGATCCACGACATCGTTTTTATTTTTCTGCAAACCGCTAACGCGTTACTTACTTTGAGCATTCTTATTTTTGCGAGAAAGTATAAAACTGGAGTATGCCCTACTCATAAAATGGGACTGAGTCCATTTTAAATTACGGATCTTCGGAGTCCGCCCTCGCACAACCCCTCTCCACGAAAGATTTACAAAATACCGCAATTTCAATCGGCTTGTTTGGAAAAAGTAGAAACGTCACATCGGTTTCGCTCGTTCAACACACGCTTTCCAATCCGTTTTATTATGGTGTGTTTCGCTATAACAACGAGATGCACCAAGGCAAGCACGAACCGATGCGACTTTGCATTTTAGACAGCAAACAAGCCGGAATTATCGCTAAGGGCTCTGCATTTCTCTCCGAAAAAATCGTGGGAAATCTTTGTGAATCCTTGGAATTCCGCCACTCCCGCCACACTCACTCGCGCTTCGCGCGAGCCGAATTTTGGGCCTCATACTAACTGGCTCCGGGGGTGGGGGTCGAACCCACGACAAACGGATTAACAGTCCGTTGCTCTGCCAACTGAGCTACCCCGGAAGGTAGACCGCTAAATCCTACCGATACCCACCGACGACTTGTCGAATAGGATCGAGCCAAACTGACATGAAAATTCCGACAATTATCGCGACTGAGATCACCGAAGTCGGTCTCCGCGTGACGTTTGAGTCGCATCAGACACCCGAGTTTTATTCGTGGAGGTGGTTACAGGATCACAGCCAAGATCGAACTCGGTACGACATGGTCACGAAGCAGCGCAAGGTTGACACATTCATCATTGACCCAGTGGTTCGAGGGGTCAATGCCAGCATCGCGGGTGAGTCGATTCAAGTCACTTGGTCGGATAATTCGGAATTCGGACAATTCCCGATTCGTCTACTCGCAGAAGTGGCCGGCCTTGTGGTTCACGAATCGCCGACCAAGCCGTGGAACTCCTCGCCTTCGGCCGACAATTTGCATCGAGCGACTTTCGACGAAGTTGTTTCGACCGATGAAGGACTCTCGGCGTGGCTGACTGACGTGGCAAAATTTGGCTACGGACTCGTGGGTAACACTCCGAAAACACGTGGAGGGGTCGAAACACTGGCTCGACGAGTCGGATATCCACGGGAAACGATCTTTGGTGGTTTGTGGACGCTTTCGTCGGACCAATCCGATCACAACGATTCGGCCTATTCACAATCTTTCCTTGAACCGCACACCGACGGCACATATTCGAGTGATGCGCCAGGGCTACAAATGTTTTGTTGCATGGAGCGCGAGGGCGACGGTGGCGAAAGCATCCTGGTTGACGGTTTTGCGATTGCCGAACAACTTCGAACCACAGATCCGGCCGCCTTTGAAGTGCTTACCCATGTCCTCGTCCGATCGCACTACGTGGAGCAGGGTGTTCATCTCAGCGCAGATCGACCAGTCGTTCGACTAGGTCATCTTGGCAATATCGAACAAATTTCGTTCAACAATTACGATCGGGCCCCGTTTCGGCTGCCGCCCGATCTGGAAATCGAGTTCTACCGGGCGTATGGTAAATTTCACGATTTATTGATCGACCGCACTCGCTGGATGATCGTGCGGCTGGAACCAGGCGATTCCCTATTATTTGACAATTGGCGGATACTGCACGGTCGGCTGGCATATCAAGGTCGCAGAGTATTCATCGGCTGCTATCACAATCGCGAGGATTTTGAGAGTCGCAGACGCGTATTGCAGAAAACTATCGATGAAGCTCGGGTCTAGCAACAATTGCATCTATTGCTTCAGGATTTGCAATCGATCCTCTATTCCGAATCGGTCGACCGTTTACTGCATCGCTTAGCGCAAGTTCGACCAATTTATTGCTCCGAGTTCGAGGCAGATCATCGACTTGCAAGACGATGGCTGGAACATGGCGAGGAGTGGCAGAAGATCGAATCTTTTGCCTGAGGTCGATCACCATCGAATCAGTCAATTGAATGGAACCGACTAGGCGAACTAGTAAGACGATGCGTACATCATTTTGCCACTCCTGTCCGAATATCAAACTCTCTACAATGTCGGGGTGTTGCTCAACGACGCGATAGATCTCGGAAGTTCCAATTCGGACGCCACCTGGATTTAGCGTTGCATCGCTCCGACCTTGAATGACGAATCCGCCGTTAACGGTTCTGCATGCAAAGTCCCCTTGTGTCCAGATCCCAGGAAAGTGCTCGAAGTAAGCGGCGTGATATTTTGGCCCGGGCCGACTCGGTGAAGGCATACCAATCACCCCGTCGTTCCAAAAACCGAGTGGCATCGACGGAAAAGGCTTTTGACAAACAAGTTCGCCAGATGTTTCGGGCCGAGTGGCGAGCGAATTCATACGGTCGTCCACGACGTCGCTGGCCATACCTAGTGCAGGACGCTGAATTTCTCCGGCATACACGGGAGATGTTGGATCGCCTCCGACGAAGCAAGCACAGATATCGGTGCCGCCAGATATAGATGCCAGATGTACTTCAGTTTTTACTGCTTCATATACCCATTCGAATCCCGCCGGTGCCAGAGGGGATCCGGTCGAACAGATGGTACGGAGCGACTTCAGCGAATGAGTGTCGATTGGTCGGGCCGTTGACTTTCGCAGCGTGTCGATGTACTTGGCGGATACTCCAAGCAATGTGAGTTGTTCAGAGTCAACGATGTCAAACAGACGCGTGACGGTCGGTGCCATTGGCGCACCATCGAACAACACCGCTGTCGCACCACTTGCCAAAACTGACACCAGCCAATTCCACATCATCCATCCGGTCGTGGTGAAGTACAGCACTCGATCTCCAGTGCCAATATCGCAATGTAACTGGTGCTCTTTCATGTGCTGAACGAGCACTCCGCCCGTGCGGTGCACGATGCACTTGGGTACCCCGGTTGTCCCGGACGAATAGAGTAGATACCAGGGATGATCAAAGGGGAATCGTTGCGGCAACTTCGGCGCTGAAAGTCCGGAGTTAATGAAGTCGTCATAACGCGTATACAGATCGGGAGGATTGGAACCCAGATTGGTTGACACCAATATGGTGTCAACCAGAGTCGGCAGTTGGCGATGAATCTCGGCCAGTCGCTCCAGACAGTCGAAGTTCTTTCCGTTGTAACGGTACGCATCTACGGCCACCAGAACCTTGGGTTCGATTTGACCAAAGCGATCGAGAACGCCTGTAGTCCCGAAATCCGGCGAACAAGAAGAGAAGATTGCCCCGATCGAAGTCGCTCCCAGCATGACTTCGATCGCTTCAATGCCATTTGGTAACCACGCCGCGACTCGATCACCGGCCACCACCCCGCGCCGCGACAGGGCACCGGCCACAAATGAAACACGCCGGGCGAGTTCGTCCCAAGTTCGTGAAGTTCGATTTCCGGCTTCGTCAATCGCGACAATCGCCTCACCGTCGCCAGTGCGCGACAACAAATTTTGCGCAACGCTCAGCGATGCATCGGGAAAGAATCGGGCCGATTCCATTGCGGCATCGTCGATAAATATTCGCTCACCTTTTTGGCCCTGCACTCCGCACATATCCCAGATCGATGACCAGAAATCATCAGGATGTTCGATTGACCAATCATGTAACTGCGTATATTCAAGACTCGTGCTCCCACGGAGTAAATGTGTCGAACGCGCGAAATTACGGAGTCGACTTTTTTCGCATCGCACCTTGGAGGGGGTCCAAAGCGCGGCTTGCGCTCTCATTAATTGTTGTCGCGTCGGCGCTTCCGGCCAGAAAATTTGTCTGTCGGAATCGAATTGATTAGCGGACCAATTTTGGTAATGACATCTTCAAGCGTGGGCCGCGGACCTGGCGTTCGATGATCGAGCCCATCGCGCATCGCCGCCACGTGATCCGGAGTCGTGCCACAACATCCACCAACTATTCTCACGCCGGCATCGGCCGCAAGCGTGGCATAGTTACGCATTAATTCGGGTGTACCGGTATAGCTAATTGTGGTTCCGTGAAATTTTGGAATGCCACAGTTGCCCTTGGAAACAATTATATTCTGAAAGTTGCTCATTTCGGAAACCGAAACGAGCACGTCGGATGCACCGACCCCACAGTTAGCACCAATCGCCAACGGCGGAACGGCAAGGCCCTCGAATACGGACTCGAGCAGATCGGGCTTGAGACCCATCATCGTTCGACCGGCCGTATCAAACGACATTGTCGCGACATACGGAATTCCAACATTGATCGCGGCCTGTGCGGCAGAACGAATTTCTTCCGAAGCGGACATGGTTTCGATCCATGCCACATCGGCTCCCCCGTCTCTAAGTCCTGCGATCTGCTCGGAGAATGTGTCGACGGCCTCGGTCTCGGTTAAGGCGCCGAGTGGCTCAAATAATTCACCCGTTGGGCCGACCGAGCCCGCCACGACAACCGGACGATCGGCACGGTCCGCAACTTGACGGGCCAGCTCGGCGGCTCGCTTGGCAAGTTCGTGGACCCGCGATTGGGATTTGTGTAACTTGAGCCGATGGCGGTTACAGCCAAAGGTATTGGTGAGGATTATGTCGGCGCCGGCATCCACAAATTGCTGATGCAACGAAATGACCCGAGCGGGGTGTTCGGTGGTCCAAAATTCGGGTGGCTCGCCAGATTCGAGACCCATCGCAAAGTAATTGGTGCCGGTTGCGCCATCGGCCAGCAATATCTGTCCGGAAGACAATAGATCCGAGAGAGATGCGCGCACGAATTGAGTTTATCCCATCACATTGCCGGAGGTAATCCCCTGCGATCGAAGCCGCGAGAACGCCGACAAGTCGATGGCTCGACCCGTGTGGGCGCCGATGAATTGCACGGGATCAATATCGTGATCGCGGCCGGCGGCGGCCGCATCTATCAGAATGCGAATGAATTGACCAACCAACGGAGAATTTTTGAATTGATTTCCGCTCGTGCCGCAGGCCATGAAGAATCCATCAAGCCCCGACTTGTCATATATAGGTATCCAGTCATCGGTGGCGTCATACAGGGCGCCGATACCAGCCGGTCTTAGCGGAATACCGAAATCGGGAATCCGACGCGCCAACCGATACATCGCGGTCTGCCATATTTCGACCGTGGCTTCCTGTTTCCAGTCGTCGGCGTCATCTATCCAATCGAGCGGGTCACACGCCGGCTCAGTGGCACCAACATTTAGCGTGTCACCCATGTGCGGACGAAAGTACTGTCCAATGTCCAGATCGGCGACGATTGGGGCGTTGTCCTGCAACCGAAAACCAACGGGAGCGGGCGGCGAGAAGACTTCCTGTCGAAGAGGGCGGTGCCGCACCTTCATTTCATCGGCCACACCGGCCATCCGATTGATTTTTGATGCGTGAGGTCCGGCAGCGTTGATCACAATTGGTGCCTGAATCGATTCGCCAGAGCTGAGCGTCACACCGCTGACTTTGCCAGAGTGGCGATGAATCTCCGAAACTTCCTCGTGAAAGCGAAACTCGGCGCCGTGCGACTTGGCCGCGTGGGCGAAGTTGTGCGTTGCCAACATTGGGTCGTCAATAAATCCGCTCGTTGGGTCGTACAAACCGGCCAGTTCATCGTAAGGATCGTCGCCGAATGCGGGGTCGTCGATGCGTTTTGGCGGCCAGAATTTACCCGGATCCAAGGAAGGAAATCTCTCTCGAATCTGTTTCGCGTTGAGGACCTCATACGGAATGTGGAATTCATCCCAAAGCTCACGGACCTTGACTCCGTCGTAACCCTCGGTGAGAAATACCAGGTAACCGGTCTTGATGAACTTGGCCATGCCAGCCGGGTCTTGGATCCCGAGGAAGTTGTTCCAGTCAAACCAAAAAAATGCCGACTCCCAAGCCATTAAAATTGTGTTGTAATTTGCGTAGGTAAAGCGAATAATCGCCGAAGATGCACTGGTCGAACCCGCGCCCGGCGCGCCACCCTTGTCTATGCACAAAATTTTGCGGCCGGTGCGGGATAGTTCGAATGCAATTGACGCGCCAATGACACCCGCGCCGATGACGACAGCGTCAACGGATTTTTGCGCCGATTTGGAATTCACGGTTGCGATTCGAGGATGGCCTGCTGCCACGACGCGGTGTCGGCCGTGTTGTTAAATGTGAACGAATGAATGCCAACAATTCCTAAATGCTCGGCCACAGGCGCCAATTTTTCAACAAGAGTTGTCGGATCGAAGCCGCCGGGCGCAAACATTTGGGTGATCGAACTCCGATTCTTGCTCAGGTAACGCATCGATGCGCCGACACCAAGGCGCAAACTAATGGTCATCAGTTTGGTGCGATCGACGACCCCCGGAAGACCCAATTTGATCGGCAGGTTAAAACCGGTCTCTCGTTCGCTTTGCAGCCACGTTCGAATTTTGTCGGAGTCGAAACACATCTGGGTCGTGGCCAAACCACTGACCCTGGCACTTGCCAGCAATTCTTGCTTGGCGAAAAGTGCGGTGTGCAACTTTGGCGACTGGATCGCGGCGTGTCCGTCCGGATAAGCGGCAAAACCAATCGCTTGGACACCCGGATCCCCATTGAGAAAATCCCGCATAAACGAGATGGCGTCCGCGTAGTGAACTTGTTTCTCTATATCTCCCCCGATAATGAGCACTTCCTTGACTCCATGTTGCTTCACCCATTGAGCAAGTTTGAATGCGTGTTCCGGTCCTTCCACAAGGCGTGCATCCAGATGTGGCACGACGTCGTGCCCGCGATCAATCAGTTGGGCGGACAGATCGAGCGTTGCGGATATTCCCTTTGTCGGCGAACATGTCACCGAAACCGGAGCGCCGTGCGGCAGGCCTGCGATCGTCTGATCAAGCGTTTTGAGCGGAAAAAGTTCGTAGCGCATATTGCGCACGAGACGCTGCATCTCTCTAGTCGGCGCGCTTGGTCGCCGAGTCGCCCCGATTGTCAGACCGAGGAGATTCACTGGAACGCGTCCGGCAGTACTGCCTTGCGACGGGCGATGAACTCTTGCAATTCGGCATCAATCGCCTCGTCTAACGCCGGAGGCTCGTATGACTCAAGCCGTTTCTTCCATAGTTTGTTGGCTCGCTGAGCCGAATCGAGTCCGCCGTCTTCTAACCACTGCTCGTAGCTGTTGTTGTCGGCGATGTCGGATCGATAGAATGCGGTTTCGAAGTTTGCCAGGGTATGCGCGGTTCCCAAAAAGTGTTGCCCAGGCGTATTTTCGCGCATTGCGCTGAGGGCCTGGCCGTTTTCTGACATGTCCAAACCCTTGGCAAAAGTGATCATCATTCCCAGTTGGTCGCAGTCGAGCACGAACTTCTCGTAGCCGATCGCCAACCCACCTTCGAGCCAGCCGGCCGAATGTAAGACAAAGTTTGTGCCAGCCATAATCGTCGGAATGAGCGTTGCGGCACTCTCGTAGGCCGCCTGGGCATCGGGAAGTTTGGACGAGGTGAGTGATCCTCCGGATCGAAATGGAACTCCGAGTCGTCGTGCAAGTGTCGCCACGGTGTACAGCACCAATGCCGGTTCGGGAGTTCCAAAGGTTGGTGCGCCAGTAAGCATTGACATAGAAGACGCAAACGAACCAAACACCACGGGTGCCCCCGGGCGAACGAGCTGGGTAAAGGCCATACCCACCAGTGACTCGGCAAGAGTTTGGGCGATGACGCCGGCAGATGTCGTCGGTGCCATTGCCCCGGCCAATATGAATGGGGTAATTATTGTGGCCTGATTGTTGCTGGCGTACACCTCCGCTGATCCAAGCATCGTGGCGTCCCATACGAGCGGAGACGAGGCATTGATCAGGCTCGTGATCACGGTGCGATCCTGCAAATCCCCACCGAACGCGATGCGGGCCATATCAACCGAATCCTGGGCTCGTTCACTCGCGGTAACCGAACCCATGAAACCTTTGTCGCTGTACTTAATGTGGCTGTACACCATATCGAGGTGGCGTTTACTCACCGGAATGTCGACCGGCTCACACACGGTGCCACCGGAGTGGTGAATATACGGCGACATGTAACTGAGCTTGACAAAATTCTGGAAATCACTAATCGTTGCGTACCGTCGACCACCGTCAAGGTCGTGCACGAAAGGAGAACCATAATTTGGAGCAAACACCGTCGCGTTTCCGCCGATTTTTACATTATTTGCCGGGTTCCGAGCATGTTGAATGTATTCACTTGGGGCCGAGGCCCGAATTATTTCGCGACACATCCCCCTAGGAAACCGAATGCGCGTGCCGTCGACAATCGCCCCCGCACCTTTAAATCGTTGAATCGCGCTTGGATAATCGCGAATTTCAATACCGATCTCTTCAAGAATCGTGTCGGCGTTGCTCTCCAATTGCTCAAGCACCTCGAGCGAAACCAGTTCGAACGGCGTCAGTAATCGCGTGAGATACGGTTCTCGTTCAACTGTCGCCGACTTGCGCGTGGATTGACGAGCGGCTCGACCTCCAGATCGCCGATGTCCTTCACCTTCGGTCATGAGATCCCCTTCCCTTGGAATTCATATCTGCGCACCACTTAAAATTTTCCCATCAAATTAGTTGCTCGGCGTCGCCGCGCACCCCGGCTACCGTCAGTCGACCCTGAGACTCTTGCGGGTAATTGGAGCACGGTCGAAAGATATGGATTCGGAGCCGTGGCATGCGGAAATGCCATCGCGGCCACGAAGAGTTCTTGGAATCGCGGTTCTGTTGCCGTTTCAATCTTGATCACTCCGCGCACGACATCTTGCATTTCAACACGCTTTTCTCGCGAAAGTAGGGCCTGTACCGCCCCGGAACCGGCGGCATTTCCGACCGAACGAACGCCATTAATTGGACAGTCCGGGATTAATCCAATCGCCATTGCATAAATGGGATCGATGTGAGCTCCAAATGCACCGGCGAGGCGAATGTCGTGCACCTCGGGCGAACCAGCGTGTTCGATTAGCAGGTCTACACCTGCGCGCAGAGCCGCCTTCGCCAATTGAATCGCGCGCACATCATTTTGTGTGATCAGCAGCCGAACATCGCCGGATTCGAACAGAACATATGAAAATGTACGTTCGTCTGCAATGATCCGCGTGGTGGTTTCGGCAAAGGAACCTTGAATCACTCCGTCCTGGGAAATCACACCCGACAGAAACAACTCGGCAATGACTTCGATAATTCCGGAGCCACACACGCCCGTGATCGGAATGCCGATCATTGACTCGGCAAATCCCGGCGAATTTGACCACTCACTCGAACCAATTACCTTGAATGAAGGCTCCAACGAGCGACGATCAATTCTCACGTTTTCGATCGCGCCCGTTGTCGCCCGCTGTCCACTACTCAATTGCGCACCTTCAAAGGCCGGTCCCGTGGGACTCGATGCAGCGAACTGGCGGTTTTTGTCTCCAAGCACAATTTCCGCATTGGTCCCAACATCAATTAATAATTGCATCGAATCTCCCCGATGTGGACCTTCCGCCAGAATCGCCGCTGAGGTGTCGGCACCGACGTGTCCGGCAACACACGGACCGACATAAAAACTTGCCACGGGTGCATCCAGATCGAGCGACAACGCTTGCCCAGTGACCGCCTTGTCGGTTGCCAGCACAAACGGCGCGCTTCCAAGTGGAGTCGGATCGATTCCCAGAAGTATGTGATGCATGATCGGATTGCCAACCATGACTATTTCCAGAATCCTGTCCCGAGACACCGAGGCCTTTGCGACGAGTTCTCCGATCAGATCGTTTACCGCAACGCGAATAATACGAGTGAGTTCTTTGTCGCCGCCCTTATTCATCATTACGTACGAAACTCGACTCATCAGATCCTCACCGAATCGAATTTGCGGATTCATAACACCTGCGCTGGCAATTACCTCCCCGCTAAAGATCTCGCAAAGATGTCCGGCAACGGTCGTCGAACCGATGTCGATGGCGACTCCGAATGCCGAACCCACGTATCCCGGCCAGGCCGCGACTATTTCGGAATTCTGACTTGCAGTTTCGGGCAGTCGAATTGCGACGGTTGCTCCCGCATTTCCCTGTTCGGCGGCAAGATGAACTTGAGGCAACGCGGCCGCCGATACTTTCGGCCGACCAACATTATGTTGTTCGACAACGGCCGTGGCCAACGCGTCGGCCGCCGCAACGGAATCACCCAAAAGCGCAACTTTCGTGGTGACGTAGTACAGCGCAAATACGGGATCTACAAGTATGGGACCAAGATCGAGATCCTTGCGCACAACCTGACGATGAACCTGACTCGAAGCAGGCACATCAATGACAACATCGCCACGAATGCGGGCACTACAGCCAAGCCGATTACCTGCAGTAAGTGGACGATTGCCGTGGTAATTAGTTTCCAGGTCATTTGGTGCGGACAGCGAGTCCGCAGTGGTGTGGATTCCCCATTTGGCAAAGGTGCCGATGCTCGGCGTAATTTGACACCTCCCGCAGATTCCACGACCGCCACAGACCGAATCCAAGTCGACCCCAAGCTGACGAGCGGCATCTAACACTGAAATTCCCGACTCGACGGATGCGTCCAAACCCGATGGCGTAAAAATTATTCGATTCATCGGCGACGTCTAACTACCCACATCACTATTGAGCCGTTCGACGACGACGACCGCCTTCGCGATCGGCGCGGGCGCCCGTAGGGGCGTTCGGATCTCGATTGGCTCGAATCCACTCAAAGCAATTGCGGTCGTGACCCGCCAGGACATCGGCCGCCATAACCGCGAGTTTCACTTCGGGATGAAGGGGGCTCATGATCGCGGAAGTCATTCCCGAGGCGATCGCCATCGAGAGAAATGTGCCCGTAATTGCGTGACGGTTTGGTAAACCGAAACTTACGTTTGAAGCTCCGCAAATCGTATTAACCTTCAGTTCCTCGCGCAATCGGCGAATGAGACGGAAGGCCTGCTGACCCGCGGTACCCATTGCCCCAATTGGCATTACCAGCGGATCAACTACGACATCGCAGGCCGGAATTCCAAAGTCTGCGGCTCGCCCAATGATTTTTTTTGCGACCTCGTAGCGTACATCTGGGTCCTCGCTAATTCCGGTTTCGTCATTGGAGATTGCGACTACGGCGGCGCCATAGCGTGCGACCAGGGGTAACACACGCTCGAGAACTTCGTCTTCGCCGGTAACCGAGTTGACCAGTGGCTTACCCTTGTACACGGCGAGTCCAGCCTCAAGTGCGGCAATGATCGATGAGTCAATCGACAGCGGAACATCTGTCACCGTTTGGACGAGTTGTATCGCCCGAGCTAGCAGAGCTGGCTCGTCGGCCAGTGGGATTCCCGCGTTGACGTCCAACATCTGCGCCCCGGCCTCAACCTGAGCAATCGCGTCGGCCTCAACTCGACTGAAGTTTCCGACTTTCATCTCTTCGGCAAGTAATTTACGACCGGTTGGGTTGATCCGTTCTCCGATCATCACAAATGGTCGGTTAAATCCAATGATGACCTCCCGTGTTGCCGAACTCAGAATCGTCTGAGTCATAGAAGTTCTTCCAGCGCGGCGAGTTCTTTGGACGCAGTTGCATGTTCTTGGACATCATTTTCGAATCCGCCGGCAAACGCGAGCATGCCAAGTCGTCGACGCGTAAATTCAAGTTCGACTCGATCTGCTTCGCGCTGAGCCGATTCCTTAACATCGCCGTCGAACACGATTGATAACCGGCGCCACTGGGCCACATCCTCATCCGCCGTGTAGATGTGGGCCTTTCGCTTGGCTCGATCAATGGCTCTCTGAAACTTGGCCGAGAGCATAATTTGATGGCGCTCGCGCCCAACTTGAGCATTCACCTGGGCCGGAATATCTCGCCAAAGTATGACCACCACAGAGTTGCCGGTCCGAGTCATGATTTCACTGACCAATTACCGAGTTCGATGAAATTGTCACCCTTTTGAACGACACGGGAATTGCATCTGCCAGTCCCGCCCGCCCGACATGACGGTGTTCAAATTTCAAGCCGAGTTGGTGGGCCGCTTGCTCGGCGGCTCGAACAATTGCGGGGTCATCGGATTGCGATAACAGCATCAATTTCTTGTAATTGCCAAAGTAAGTGTCGCGAAGTTGCGGGTGACGATCGAGACCAAGTCCATCCCACACCAAGGCGGTGAAGTGTTTGGCAAGGAAGTCTGTGAGGTAGAACGTTCCCGGCTCCTCGTCATGAAGCTCGGCAAAGAGTTCAGAGCCAGCGAAAAATTCGTAGCAATGCGCACCCGGAAGTCGCTGCACATCCGGGTATTGAACCAACAACGCATCGAGCGCCCCGCCGGTACCGCAATCCGCATATCCGACAAGGGTTGGACGCGTGCCCCGGCCATCAAGATGCGCTATCAGTGCTGGAACTATTCCGTCGGGCCGATTATGCAAGTTAGCCGGTAGGTATCTCACTTCGACGACGTCCGCAAGACCACTTCGCGCCAACACCTCGCGAAGCTCACTGGCAAGTGCCCCACAGGCAATAATCAGCGGGCGATTGTGGTCGGCCAAAGACATGCGCGACTCGATCAATTACGCGACCGACGGGCCGGGAGGTTCGGCCGAGAGCTGTCGACGCGCGGTAACTAGTTTCTTCGCTGTCTCGGCCGCCACGGCGGCGTCCCGGCAATAGGCGTCGGCGCCAACCGCTACACCAAATTCCTCATTTAAGGGAGCTCCACCAACCAGCACGATGTATTTTTGCCTAAGCCCCTTGGCTTGCAGAGTGTCAACGACGACTTTCATGTATGGCATCGTTGTTGTGAGCAGGGCCGACATGCCAAGAATGTCGGGCTGATGCTCCTCTAGTGCCGCAATAAATTTGTCGGCATCGGTGTTGATTCCTAAATCGATCACCTCAAAACCCGCGCCCTCGAGCATCATTGCCACCAGATTTTTTCCGATGTCATGGATGTCGCCCTTTACCGTGCCGACGACTACCTTGCCGACCGACTCCGCACCAGTTTCGGCTAGCAACGGTCGAAGTATTTTCATACCGGCCTTCATCGCATTCGCCGCCAGAAGAACCTCGGGGACAAACAAAATGCCATCGCGAAAGTCGACTCCAACAATCCGCATTCCTTCAACAAGTGCAAGTTGCAAAACTTTGTCGGGACCCCAGCCCCGATCGAGCAAGATTGTGGTCCCCTCGACGATTTCATCGCCTAAGCCGTCGTAGAGATCGTCAAACATCTGCTTCACCAATTCATCGTCAGGCAAACTTGCCAAGTCAATGTCGTCGAAGTCGGACTCGCTCATCACTACTCCCCTAGAAATATGGCTTTCTGGCCAGTGAAATCATCTCGTACCCAGATATATCACCGCACTGGTCAGGCTACCAGTACCGACGCCAGTGCCGATGCCGATTGCCAAGCGATCGCTAATTAACACTAAATATGACGACGAAAAAAATTAACCGATTCCGGAGTAAGTGCTTCATTCCCCAAAATGATGTCGGCCGCTTTCTCGGCAAGCATCATCACCGGGGCATAGATATTGCCATTGGTGACATAGGGCATTGCCGATGCATCGACTACTCGAATACCAGTCATTCCCCGCACTCTCATGGAAAGTGGATCGATCACCGATAGCTCATCCGTACCCATGCGACATGTGCACGACGGGTGATACGCGGTTTCCCCATCTTTTCGCACCCATTCAAGAATTTTCTCTGCGGTATCAACATCCGGACCGGGTGAAATTTCTCCCCCGCTAAACGGGGCAAACGCCGGCTGATTGAGAATGTCGCGAGCCACTTGGACTGCCTCCAGCCACTCCCGACGATCCTGCTCGGTGGAAAGATAATTGAATCGCAGCGATGGTTTTACTCGGACGTCGCCAGAGGTGACTCGAACCGATCCTCGCGAATCCGAATACATCGGCCCAATGTGCACCTGATAACCGTGGCCGCCCGCCGGCGCGGTTCCGTCATATCGAACTGCAATCGGCAAGAAGTGGAACATCAGGTTCGGATAAGTCACCGCTTCATTGCTACGGGCAAACCCACCGGCTTCAAAATGATTGGAGATACCTGGACCGCGACCAAAGATCCATTGCAAACCGATCCACGGTCGCGATCGCATTTTCATCAATGGATTTAGAGAAACGGGCTGGGTGCAAGAATGCTGGACATATACCTCAAGGTGGTCCTGCAGGTTCTCGCCGACGCCTGGAAGGTGGTGCACCGATTCGATTCCAACTCTTCCGAGATGTTCGCTATTTCCAATTCCGGAAACCTGCAAGAGTTGGGGCGAATTGAATGCCCCACCACACAAAATAACTTCGGAGGCCGAGACTTGTCGCCGACGACCAAACGGAAGCAAGTACTCGACGCCCGTTACCTCTTTGCCGTCAGTAGTTAACTTCGTCACTAGCGCACGGCACCGGATGTCGAGATTTTTGCGATGCTTGACGGGATGCAGATATGCCCGAGCGGCACTAAACCGACGACCGCGACGAATATTCCGGTCGAATGAAGCAAATCCTTCTTGTCGATATCCGTTGACGTCTTTTGTCAGCGAGAATCCGGCCTGTTGAACGGCGGCAAAGAAAGCCGCGAATAGTGGATTTCTGACTTTGCCGCGCTCAACTACGAGCGGTCCCCGATTTCCACGGTATTGATCATCCGGTTCGGCCGCCATGCAAGTTTCCATGCGTTTGAAATATGGCAAACAGTGGGCATAACTCCACGAACCCATTCCAGGATCGTTCGCCCAGCGTTCGAAGTCAAGGGGATTTCCTCGCTGGAAGATCATGCCGTTGATGCTCGACGAACCACCAAGAATCTTTCCCCGACCATGGGAGATTCGGCGACCATTCATGAATGGCTCGGGATCCGATGAGTACATCCAATCGTAAAATTTGTTGCCGATTGGAAACATCAATGCCGCCGGCATATGGATGAAAACATCGAACCAATAATCGGGGCGTCCGGCCTCTAGAACAAGCACTCGATTGCGTGGATTTGCGCTCAACCGATTGGCCATTACTGAACCGGCCGAACCTCCACCAACTATTACATAGTCATAATCGCGCAGATGGTCAGATTCGGCCGAAGTCACGAGTTCATTCTGTCAAGTGGCGGGGCTCGCACCCCGCCACCGTTCCTGGATATTTTCCTAATTCATTTACCGATAACTAGCTGAACCAATCCGACCACACCGTTTCGTTGGCCGCTATCCATTCGGCGGCAACATCTGCCGCATCACGCTTATCCAATTCGACTGCTGGCAACAGCGCCAACTGCTGGTCGGTTGTCAAGGTGAATTTTTGAAAGAACGAAAAGACCTTGGAATCTTTCGCCTTGAGGCCCCCGGACGCAATCTTGATCAAAATATCTTCTGGATAATCGCCGTCACACTTGGCCGTGTCTTTTGAACAATCCACGGTTGGCGTCGGCAAAGCGACGTTTTTCAGGTTGTACTTTCCAACGGCGGCCGATGGAGTCCAGTAATACATAAGGACTGGCTCTTCGAGGGCCGCGCGGGATTGGATCTCGGCCTGTGTGGCCGCTTCCGAGCCCGAATATTGAACCGTAAACGGCAACCCAAGATTGGTGATGATCTGTTCGTCGTATTGCGAGAACGACGGATCCATCCCTAAGAATCGCCCATTTGATCCGGTCGCGGCAGTCGCAAATGCGCTCGCCACTGCTGGATCCTTGAGTCCCTCCCATGTCGCAAGAGACGGATACTTGTCAATTGCGTATTGCGGTACGAACCAACCGATTTTTCCAACAGCGCCAAGTTCGCCCATTTGAACGACCGAACCGTCATCGAGGTACGCCTGCTCATCGGCGGAGATTCCTGATGGCCATAGTTCCACGTTGGCATCCAGATCGCCAGAACTTAATCCAGCGAACATGGCGTTCTCATCGATATCCACGATCTCAACGGGGTTACCAAGTTGCTTTTCGATGAGCTGCTTGACGATCTCGACTTCGATTGCCGACGCCGTCCAGTTATTGCGGGCGATTCGGATGGTTTCCGTACCGCCACCCGACGAGTTGTCATCGCTACCGCATGCCGCTATCAGCAGCGACCCAACGACAACAAATCCGACACTTAACAATTTTTTGCTGGAACGCATGAATCCCCCTCGGTGTAGAACCCACTTTAGATTCTGTAGTCGCCATAGCATACCCAAATATTTCAACCAGGTTGGGAAGACGGGTAAGGTTCAAACGTGCCTGGGGAAGCATCACTTGCAATCGAAGTGCGCAACTTGTGGAAAGTGTTTGGTTCTGGTTTACCGGATCTAGCTATTACGAGCGCCAACAGCGGGGCGACTCGATCCGAAATTCTCCAACAACTTGGACAAACTGTCGCCGTGCGCGACGTTTCGTTCAGTGTTGCCCGCGGTGAAACATTCGTCGTCATGGGACTTTCTGGCAGTGGAAAGTCGACGCTCATACGTTGCCTTTCGCGATTAATTGAACCTACTCGTGGCGAGGTATTACTTGACGGCGAAGATTTGCTGGCGATGGACAACAAGGCGTTGCGCGAAGTCCGGCGCGGACGAATATCAATGGTATTCCAGCATTTCGGATTGTTTCCCCACCGCAAAGTAATCGACAACATTGCCTATGGGCTGGAAGTCCAAGGAATGTCAAAGGCCAAGCGCATCGAACGCGCCACAAGCATTTTGAACATCGTTGGACTCAGTGGCTGGGCCGAGCATTATCCGCAACAACTCTCCGGCGGGATGCAACAGCGTGTCGGTCTCGGTCGGGCCTTGGCGGTGGAGCCCGAAATTTTGCTCTTTGATGAACCATTTTCCGCACTCGATCCCCTAATACGCAGAGAAATGCAGGATGAGTTGTGTCGGCTGCAGGAGTCAATGCAACGCACCATCATCTTCATCACCCATGACTTCGCCGAGGCTCTGCGGCTCGGCGATCGAATCGCAATCATGAAGGATGGATCTTTTGATCAGGTCGGTACTCCCGAGGAAATAGTGACACGCCCCGCAACCGACTATGTGCGGGAATTCACCACAGATATCCCACGGGCAAAAGTACTTACCGTTCGATCGGTCGCGGTCGCTGGGACCGCAAGTAATGGTGGTCGGTCAGTTCGTGCCGATACCAGAGTGGAACGGGTTATACCGATGTTGCTTGATAACGATGAACCAATCAATGTGATCGACGACGATGGACGAGCAATTGGAATAGTCAACCGAATCAGTGTCGCCAAACTCTTGCAGGATGAGCAGAGATGAGTTTGGCCATCTCGGTTGGCCCGCGCAATATCTCCAACCGTCAGCGACTTTGTGTCACGGGCCTCAGCATCGTCTCGGTTTGTTTACTCGCACAAATATTTGGGGCAAGAGGATTTCCGGATTCATGGAACATTGGACTGGCCGAGCCGATCAACAATGTGCAGTCCTGGATTCGAGACAACAGAAGCGACCATTGGCTGTTCACGTGGTTCTTTCATCCGTTAACCGATGTCGTCAACCTGGCGCTGGACTCCGTCACCTCAGCAATTAGCTGGTTCCCATGGTTCGTCGCGCCGATCGTGGTGTTCGCAATCATTGCTCGAACCGGTCGCTGGAGGTCAGCTCTCCTGGCCGCCTGCGCCGTGATGTACCCGGGTGTGGTCGGCGTGTGGCAGGAAAGTATTGAAACCATTTCACTGATGGCGGTGGCCGTCACGATAAGTGTGATCATCGGACTACCACTTGGAGTATGGACGGCGATGAATTCGCGAGTCGAGAGATTGCTTCGTCCGGTGCTGGATGCAATGCAGACCGTTCCCGCCACCGTCTATCTGATTCCAGTTGTGCTCGTTTTTGGCATAGGTCAAGTGCCGGCAGCAATTGCGACAGTCATTTATGCATTGCCGCCGGTAGTTCGACTCACCGCACTCGGAATCAAACAGGTTCCGCCGGCCGCTGTCGAGGCTTCCAAGATGTTTGGAGCCACGCGCAGGCAAACTTTGCTGAGAGTTGAAATGCCCCTCGCCGTCCCATCGATCATTACTGGGATCAATCAAACGGTCATGATGGCACTAGGAATCGTCGTCATTGCAACATTGGTGGGTGCGGCGGGACTGGGTCAAGAAATTATGCAGACCGTGAGACTGTTGAGCCCGGGCCGCGGACTGCTCGTTGGGCTGGCCGTCGTGGCGGTCGCGGTCGTTCTCGACCGTCTGAGCCGTTCCCTAATTGTCACTCCGGGTCTGCGTCAACGAAAGATGAGTTGGCGGGTCGTCATGTTCTTTGTCATTGGCGTGATCGGAGTCTCCGTAGTAAGTCGACTATTTGGGGTGCATAATTTTCCGTTTTCGTGGGGAACATCGTTTGCTGATCCGGTCGATAGTTTTGTCCGCTGGTTTCGCGACACATTCAATATCGTCACTCGACCGTTCAATGACTTTGTCGTTCGTGAGTTACTGATCCGAGCTCGAGATCTGCTCAACAGCGCGCTGACTTGGCAACTGGTCGTGGTGGTGGCAACGACGCTGGCTTTAATTGTCGCCGGCTGGAAAATGGCGGCCGCGACGACGTGCGGTTTAATCATCATCGGAGTTACGGGAATGTGGGGCGAGGCCAGCTATACATTGGCCCAGACAATCGTGGCGGTTGCAATTTCAATCCTGATTGCGCTACCCATCGGAATTTGGATGGGTCGACGCCCCCGCGCCGAGGCCGCTCTTGCACCACTGCTCGATTCGTTACAGACCATTCCACCACTGATCTACGCAATTCCATTTGTGATGATCTTCACGGTTGGTCCGGTTCCCGGTGTACTTGCCGCGGTCGTCTATTCGATTCCACCAGGGATCAGGCTTACTTCGCTTGGTATTCGACAAGTGAACGCCGAATCCATCGAAGCGGCGACCACTTTCGGCGCAACCCAACGTCAAGTGTTATGGGGGGTACGCATTCCGTTGGCGATGCCATCGATCATTTTGGCAATTAATCAAATGGTGATGATGGTGTTGGCAATGGCGATCATTGCCGGCATGGTCGGGGGGGAAGGTCTCGGTTATCGCTCGGTCGAGGCCTTGACCCGATCCAACTCCGGCCTCGGTGCGGAGGTCGGATTGGCAATCGTGATCATGGCGACCATCCTTGATCGGCTTACGCAGTCCGCGGCGCGACGGATGCAGGCACCTGCATCCGCGTAGCAGTTAAATTAACGCGGAAAGGCGCCGAGCATTTTGGCTGCTTCAAGAGTATTTTCCAACAGACAACCAATGGTCATCGGACCGGTTCCGCCGGGCATCGGTGTGATTGCCCCGGCAACCTTCTGAACCTCTTCAAAGTCGACATCGCCAACGATCTTGGATTCGACGCGAGATACTCCGACATCGATGACCGTCGCGCCGGGCTTGACATGTTTGGCGGTAATTATGCGGGCGACTCCAACCGCCGAAATAATTATGTCGGACTGCCGACACACTTCGACGAGATCTGTGGTCAGCGAGTGGGCGCACGTGACAGTTGCATCGGTGCCCTTTCGCGCCAGAAGCAAAACCTGGGGTAACCCGACCAAAGTGGAACGGCCGACAACCACCGCTCGCTTGCCCTGGGTTTCAATGCCGTAACGCTTGAGCAGTCGCATCACGCCGAGCGGTGTGCACGGTACATGTCCCGGTATTCCCCGCAACAAGCGGCCCATTGATATTTCGGTCAGACCGTCAATGTCCTTGTCGGGCGGTACAAGCGCAAGCACTTTTTCGGTATCCAAATTTTTTGGGATCGGCAGCTGCACGAGAATTCCATGCACCCCGGGATCGGCGGCAAAAGCACAAACCGCATCTTCGACCTGAGCCTGGGATGCCGTTGATGGCAATTCAAGTCCATTGGAAATCATTCCGGCCTCTTGAGCTTTTTTGTGCTTCCAGCTGACGTAGATTCGACTGGGCTTGTCATCTCCAACCAAAACAGTCGCCAGACAAACCGGTGGGGACCCCGCCGCTTCGATTTCCTTTCGTAGGCGAGACACAATCTCATCACGGGCTGCCTCGCCGTCCATGAGGATCGCCCCGCCCGATGTGCGTCGCAACGAGTCCGTCATGAAAGTCCAACTATTTCGCCATTTTCGTCAAAGTCAATGATGGCGGCCGCAGGCTTGGTGCCAAGTCCGGGCATGGTTCGCATTTCACCGCAAATTGGATAAATGAATCCCGCTCCGACCGAAGCACGCACTTCGCGAACGGCCAGAGTATGGCCGGTCGGAGCACCTTTTAGTGATGCGTCGCCCGAAATCGAAAGATGCGTCTTGGCTATGCACACCGGCAAATTTGCAAATCCGTTGTCGGTGAACGACTTGAGTTGACGATTTGCGGATGCCGAATACTCCACTTTTGCCGCCCCGTATATTTTTGTCGCTACAGCCTCAATTTTTTCTTTCAGCGAGGCTTCGATTGGATAGAGGAAGTGAAAACTATTTGGTTCCTCGCAAGCCTCGACTACAGCATGAGCTAGATCGGTTGCACCCGCTCCCCCGTCCGCGAAGTGCGTACACACCGCTACGCGAGCGTTCATATCTGAGGCAATCCTGCGAATGACCTCATGCTCGGATTTGTGATCGGTAGGAAATGCGTTTATCGCCACCACTGGTGTCACACCGTGTGCCTGCACATTTTCGATTTGCTTCCGCAAGTTAGCGGCACCCGCCTCCACGTCGGCTGGATTTTCAGCCAATAAGTCGGCGGGAAGGTCCTTGCCGGCAACAATCTTGTACTTACCAGAATGCGCCTTTAATGCCCGAACTGTTGAAACAAGAACAGCCGCATCGGGCACCAGCCCGGAGGTCCGACACTTAATGTTGAAGAATCGTTCTGCGCCCATGTCGGCACCGAATCCGGCCTCGGTCAGCAAGTAGTCACCGCAGTGAATTCCGATGAGATCGCCGATGACGGACGAGTTCCCGTGGGCAATATTTCCAAAGGGACCGGCGTGAACAATGACCGGCGTGTTTTCCAAAGTTTGTAACAAGTTCGGCTTTATCGCTTCGCGCATGATGACCGCCATCGCACCCGCACCACTCAGCTCTTCGGAGGTGATCGGCGCCCCCTTCGAGTTGTAACCGACGACAATTCGACCTAGTCGAGCACGCATATCGTCCATAGATGTGGCCAGCGCCAAAATGGCCATTACCTCGGATGCGGCGGTGATGTCGAATCCGGTTTGGCGAACTACCCCGTCTTCCTTTGTGCCTAAGCCAACGATGATGTTGCGCAGTGATCGATCGTTGATGTCGATTACTCGACGCCACGAAATGTTGTGTAGGTCGAAGTCGAGCGCATTTCCTTGATGGAGGTGATTATCGACCATTGCCGAGAGCAAATTGTGAGCGGCAGTAACAGCGTGAAAGTCACCCGTGAGATGCAAATTGAGTAATTCCATTGGAATGACCTGGCTGTATCCGCCGCCCGCCGCGCCACCCTTGATTCCAAATGTTGGGCCCATCGACGGCTGACGCAGGCTGAGGACGGCCTTCTTGCCGATGTGCTTCATTGCTTGTCCGAGCCCAACCGTGGTGGTGGTTTTGCCCTCGCCAAGTGGAGTCGGGGTAATTGCCGTAACCACCACGTACTTTGCCTTGGGGCGGGATTTCAATTCGTCAATCGCTTCCAGGCGGATTTTGGCCAAGCTTGCGCCATATGGCTCTAACAGATGCTCACCGATTCCCATTTGGGATGCAATTTCCGGAAGTGGCTTGGGTTTTCCAGCGCGTGCTATTTCGAGGTCCGATGGAAATGCCATAACTTCCCTTGCTCTCGCTCCGGTCTCGTCATTGAGAGCGGTCATTGCTCGCACTACTATACGACGATATTTGGTATACGACGATATTTGGCCCGAGATTAATTGCGCGCGGGAGATGCGGGGAATATTCCTCCCATAACGATGAAATTGGGGATGCGTTTGACGCGATCGGTCCAAAGACGCAGCGATGGGTATTCAAAAAGCGAAATCCCGCCTTCTTCGGCCAGCATCACATCGGGGAAGAGGGCAATGTCGGCGATCGTCGGGTGACCTGCATTGCAGACCCACTCGATTCCTGCCCTGCTCCTGAACCAAAGATGCTCGTCAAGGAATCGAAATAACTTATGAGCCCCAGCCTGGACCACAGGGAGATTGAAGTCATAACCAAGGTTGATATGGAGTCGGGCGGCCGACGCCGTGTTTGTCGTACCTTCCGCAAATAACAGCCAACTCGCTGTTTCTCCGAGAAGTTCAGGATTCATGATCGGATACCAAGTATGGGAAGCGTCGTATTTCGTGGCCAAATAAACGAGGATCGCATGAGCATCTCGAATCAAGTACCCATTGTCATCGAGAACCGGAATGTGATTAAGCGGATTAATTTTTTTGAATTCTTCCGTCTTGTGTTCAAATCCAGGATAAAAATCAACCGGAACTATTTCGAAATCGAGCCCGAGTATCGACATGAGAAGACGACACTTATAACAGTTAGCCGATAGTTCGAAGTCATATAACTTTCTCATTTACAAATCCCCTGTGTCAGATATCCAAAGTCAACTTTTCGGAAAGCGCGCGCGAAACACACGTAAGTATCTGATCACCGCGCTGTCTTTCGCTCTCGTTAAGGTAAACATCTTGGTGGTCCGGAGTTCCCTCAAGAACCCTCACCAAACATGTTCCACAAGCACCTTGCTCACATGACGAAGGAACCGCCACTCCGTTATTGCGGAGAGTCTGAAGGATCGTCTGACCGGATTCGACCGTCAGCGATAATGCCGATCTCGCCAAGTCAACTATGAAGCTTGAATCTGAATGGATTACATTCGAGTTCTTAAAATATTCAAAATGTACTGAGTTATCCGGCCATTCGAGGCTCTGCGCGATGTCCCTAGCGCCATCGAGCATCGGCTTAGGTCCACAGATGTAGACATTTTCGCTCGTGTTGTGCGCACCGAGCACAGATCGTATGGTTTGCATGGTTTCCATTGGCGAAAGTCCGAGATGTGAAATAAAATTGTTTTCGAGAGTCGCGGTGATTTCGCCAAATGCAAGGTGCTCATGTGATTGAGCGAAATAGTGGAGTTCATAGTGGAGATTTTGTTTCGCTAGCACTTGCGACATCGCCAGTAGAGGCGTTACTCCGATGCCGCCGGCGATGAGAATTGTTCGAGATGAGTCTTGCCGCAAGGGAAAGTTGTTTCGGGGCATGGAGATTTCCACCACATCACCTTCATCCAATACGTCATGGATAAACAGAGAACCGCCACTCGATTGTGGCTCGCGTTTGATCCCGATTCGGTAGGTGCCTAGCTCCCCCGGTCCATTTGTCAATGAATATTGTCGAGCCAGTCCGTTAGGGAGGACGAGATCGATGTGGGCGCCGGGCAGAAATGTTGGCAGACTCTCGAAGTCAATCGGGCTCAACTCGACACCGACGATATCTGTGGCTGTGATCCACTTGCGAGAAACTTTCACCTTCAATCGAGATGACTGACTGAATTGTGGACTGGCGGGTTTTGTCGTTGGATCCGATGTTTTGGTGTTTGCCAACCCATTGACTCGCACCGGTCGCGCTAATGCCGAAAATTCGACTTTAGTTCGGATCTTGACAAGTTGGTCATTGTGATAGTGCAGGATGTCCTCGACGTCTCCAGAATTTTGAGAGTTGTCGACGAGTCCGTGAACAATTGAAGTGAGTTCATCTAGTGGTTGGACGAAGAACTTGAGTTTCGGGCTAAACTCGTATTCCATTAAGGCAGATGTTGTATCACTAGCCGGCGCTCGCATGAACATGCTTCTCAGGTTGACAATCGATTCGCCACTTTCGATGCTCAGGTCGGGGACTAGACCTCGAGGCGAGATTCCGGACCATACGAGCCCATATTTTTCAATCGATTTGAATGTCTCGCAGGAAAGTGTTTGAGCAGGAGAATCAATCGGGTGCGCAGGTATATAGGTACAGCCGCCGCTTCGGTTTGAATAGTGCCAACCGTGGTACTGACACTTAATTTCATTGCCGTTAATCAAGCCACGGGAAAGTCTCATACCGCGGTGAAGGCAACGGTCCAGCCATACATTCACGAATCCATCGTCTGCCCTCCAGATCACGAGCTCGTGACCAAGGAGTTTTGAGCGGTACGGGTGGCGATAGGGCAGATCGCTCGAGTTGACCAACGGATACCAATTCAGTTCCCTCAGATCACTCACCTGCTAACTCCTTTATGGAAATGACTCGATTCATTTAGACTTAATCGCGCCGCTTGTCACGGGGTTAGAACCGTAGTATTTTTGCGGCTGGTTCGGAGACATGTTCAATTGCGAATCTAATCACCATCTGGGGGGGTCATGAGTCACAAAGTCAATGGCGTAGTCGCTCGAAAAAAAGGCGAGCCCCTCTCGCTGGAGACGATCATCGTTCCCGATCCCGGACCCGGAGAGGCCCTGGTCCAGGTGCAGGCTTGTGGGGTTTGCCATACCGACCTGCACTATCGCGAGGGAGCCATAAACGACGACTTTCCCTTTCTATTGGGTCATGAAGCAGCCGGAATCGTGGAGTCCGTGGGTCCCGATGTGACCACCGTCCAACCGGGAGACTTTGTGATACTTAACTGGCGGGCGGTATGTGGCACATGCAGGTCGTGCCGGCGCGGCAGACCTTGGTATTGCTTTTCTACGCTTAACGCGAAACAGCCGATGACGCTTCTTGACGGCACGCCCCTTACTGCCGCCCTCGGGATCGGCGCCTTTGCGGAAAAAACTCTGGTTGCGGCCGGTCAGTGCACCAAAGTTAATCCCGCCGCAAGTCCGAAGGCCGCTGGCCTGCTCGGCTGTGGGGTAATGGCGGGTCTAGGTGCAGTTATCAATACCGCGGGTGCGTCGCGGGGAGACTCAGTCGCGGTGTTCGGTTGCGGCGGCGTAGGGAACGCGGCGATCGCTGGGGCACGACTCGTCGGCGCAGAAAAGATCATTGCTATCGATATTGACGACCGCAAGTTAGATCTCGCCAAGCAATTTGGGGCGACGCACACAGTTAACTCGAAGGTGAAAGACCCGGTCGAATTCGTGCGAGAAGTCACGGGAGGAAATGGCGCCGATATATGTATCGAAGCAATTGGCCGACCCGAAGTTTACAAGCAGGCGTTTGAGGCCAGAGACTTGGCCGGAACACTCGTCCTTGTTGGTGTGCCAAATCCAACAATGCGTTTGGAACTGCCTTTCATCGAGATATTTGGACGGGGAGGATCCCTCAAATCCAGTTGGTATGGGGATTGCCTGCCGTCGAGGGATTTCCCGATGCTCATTGATTTGTATCTCCATGGACGGCTCGATCTTGACCGCTTCGTTTCAGAAACGATTGGTTTGGAACAGGTCGAAGAGGCATTTTATAGAATGGAGCGCGGAGAGGTGCTCCGTAGCGTCGTGGCGATGTGACGCGCCATGAGACAGGAGGTAGATCCTTGTTGTCAATCGAGTTAATTACCACACAGGGATTTTTCGAACTTGACGGCGGCAAATGGGAAGTCACTAACAACATTTGGCTCGTGGGTAACGAGTCCGATTTGGTTGTTATCGATGCGGCCCACGATCATTCAAAAATTGTCGAGGCACTACACGGAAGAAAGTTACGCGCTATTTTGCTCACCCATGGTCATAACGACCATATAAATGTGGCGATTCCGTTACGCGACGAAACTGATGCCCCAATTTATTTGCACCCAAACGACACGATGCTCTGGAATGCGGTGTGGCCAAGCGACAAACCAGACTTGTACGCATTGCCGAACGACAGGATCGATGTCGGTGGTCACCGTCTCCACATGATTCACACGCCTGGGCACTCTCCTGGCAGTTGTTGCTTTGTCGAATCCAGTTCCGAAGTCGTCTTTACGGGAGACACGTTGTTTTGTGGTGGTCCAGGTGCAACGGGTCGCAGTTATAGTGACGAGGCAACCATTATCCAATCAATTTTCAGCCAACTTCTGGTACTGCCCGATTCGACGGTTGTTCACACCGGACACGGAAATTCGACGACAATTGGCCAAGAGCGAGAACTAGTTTTAGAGAAAATGCGCGAGATGCAACTGAATCTGCCAGCTCGGCACTGAGGATCTCCGATGAAGTGGTCACTATCGCCAACATTCCGTGAAGAGACCCCTACCGTAGATCACACGTCTGGATGCACCGATCTGGTCATCTTGAATCAGTGGTACCCGATTTCGGCACTCGATGAACTGCAAATCGGTATCGCCTACCAGACGGTCCTGCTGGAAGTAAGAATTGGCTTTGGCGTCGACCGTGACGGCGCGCTGAAGGCGTGGCGACAGGAAACGCATCTCGTCGAACCAGGACAGCCAATTCCCGCAGATGTAGATGGGTTCCTGCCGACACAATCTTCATTTGGATACCTGTGGACCACGTTGGGCTCGAATCCTGCACCGTTATTTGAAATCCCGGAATTCGATGAACCTGGTCGTCGAAACCTGAACGCGGCGTCAATCGGTGTCGCGACATCCGCCCCGAGGGCGGTGGAGAATTTCCTTGACATGGGACATTTTCCGTTCGTGCACACGGGAGTACTCGGGGCGGAGCCGTTTACGGAAGTTGTCGACTATGAGATTGAAATTCGGAACGGAGAAATCTTTGCAACCGGATGTAAATTCCCTCAGCCGCAAGCCGCGCCGGGGTCCGTCGAGCCAATAATCACGGACTATACCTACCGCATCCCACATCCCTATTGCGTGTTGCTGTATAAAACGGGAGCATTTGATGCGCGGCGACTTGATGTGATTGGTTTATTTATCCAGCCGCTCGGCCAGGAAGAAATTCGGGCGCACACTCTGCTATCTGTAATTGATGATGTCACATCGAAAACGGGTCTACGACGGTTTCAACTGGGTATTTTCTCCCAAGATAAACCCATTTTGGAGAACCAGGTACCGAAGCGATTGCCGTTGTCGCCTTCCCGAGAAACGCCGATTAGGGCGGACAAGTCATCAATCGCATATCGAAGATGGTTGCAAACGATGGGAGTGAAATATGGGGTCATTTCCGATCAGTGAGCGTTGGCTAGGCTGACCAGCACATGGCGCAGAAACACCGTTTTGCACCCCTTGCCCGACTCACCGAGCCAATGGTGCGTGACAACGGTGAGTTGCGTAAGGCGACCTGGCACGAGGCACTAACTCGCGCCGCGGCCGGCCTCAATGGAGTCAAGAACTCGGTCGGACCGAATGCCGTTGGCTTCTTTTCCTGTTCGAAGTCGACCAATGAAATGAATTTCATTGCCCAAAAATTTGCTCGGGTGGTAGTCGGCTCAAACAATATCGATTCATGTAATCGAACTTGACACGCTCCATCTGTGGTCGGTCTGGCCACAATTTTTGGAGCCGGTGGCGGAACCTCGTCATATAAGGAAATTGAAGACACCGACGTCATTTTGATGTGGGGTTCAAACGCTCGCGAGGCGCATCCAATCTTTTTCCACCATGTCTTGCAAGGTGTTCGCAACGGCGCGAAATTGTATGTGGTCGATCCGCGTCGAACTCCCTCTGCCGAATGGGCGGACCTGTGGCTCGGCATCGATGTCGGAACCGACATTGCTCTATCGAACACGATCGCCCGCGAAATCATCCACACCGGATTGGCAAATAAAGAATTCATTGCTCGATCGACGACCAATTTCGAAACCTACGCCGCCTCTGTCGCGGAATGGACTCTGGACCGTGGAAGTGAAGTTACCGGGGTTCCGGCAGAGGCAATTGCCGAAATTGCGCGCACATTTGCCTCTGCATCGAAAGCCCAGATCTGCTGGACACTCGGAATTACCGAACACCACAATGGCGTCGACAACGTGCTCGCGCTGATCAACCTAGCCCTGCTTTGCGGTCACGTCGGTCGATGGGGTTCCGGGCTCAATCCGCTGCGGGGTCAAAATAATGTTCAGGGCGGCGGAGACATGGGCGCACTACCCAATAAATTGCCGGGCTTTCAGGACCTCGAGGACGATTTTGCCCGCGCAAAATTTGAAGCAAAATGGAATTGCACCATCCCCCCAAAAAACGGGTGGAATCTAACCGAAATGTTTGAGGCGATGGGCCGTCGCGAGCTGCGGGCACTCTTTGTCATCGGTGAAAACCCGGCCCAATCCGAGGCTGACGGTCATCATGCCATCAAACTTCTCAAGAGTCTTGACTTCCTGGTCGTACAAGACATTTTTTTGACCAAAACCGCGGAACTCGCCGACGTCGTGTTTCCGGGCTCGGCATCGTGGTGTGAAAGCGAAGGGTCCGTGACTAACTCGGAAC
Source organism: Ilumatobacteraceae bacterium (assembly GCA_039916865.1). GTDB lineage: Bacteria > Actinomycetota > Acidimicrobiia > Acidimicrobiales > Ilumatobacteraceae > UBA3006. The sequence goes on along the minus strand of JBDSKN010000007.1, from coordinate 6,941 downwards.
GCCGAGTTCAATTGGTGCGCAAAGCAATCACATCACCGGGCAATGCACGCGACGACATTCGGATAATTACCGACCTCGCCCGCGAAATGGGTCACGACTGGAACTATGGCTCGAACGAAGATGTGTGGAACGAGTTACGCAGCCTGTCTCCTATGCACGCAGGCATGTCGTACGCGCGGCTAGATGAATTGGGCGGAATTCAATGGCCCTGCTATTCGGAAGACACATTGGAGCCCTCGTTTCTGCACGGCCGACTGTGGGCCGAAAATCTCGCCGACCGTGGACTACTCGCTCCCTTTAGCGTCGTCATTGACGATCCTCCAGTCGAGGCCGTGAGCGACGAATTCCCGCTGCGTCTGACCACCGGGCGACGACTTGACTCGTACAACACTGGGGTCCAATCGGGCGGATACCAGAGCCCGCTGCGATTCGAGGAAACGATTGATGTGTCTCCTGAGGACGCCGAGGATCTTGGAATAGTCGACGGCGAAACGGTACGCGTGACCTCGCCCCGCGGATCACTACTGGCACCAGCACGCGTCGACACTGGACTTCGACCTGGTCTCGTGTTCATGACGATGCACTTCCCCGACGAAGTGGACACCAATTTGCTGACCATCGATGTCACCGATCCAAAGTCGGGAACGGCGGAATTCAAGGCCGCCGCCGTGCGTGTCGAAAAACTCTCCGAACATGTTTCGATCGCTAGCCGGTAAGTCCATTACGCTATCCACGCTGTGGATTTAAAGTTAAGTACCTCCGTTGCCTCGGCCGAGGAACGGCGTGCGGTTGACAGTATTCTCGGTCCCGAAACGGATTCTTCGCGCGCTCTAGTTCGAAATGCGCAAAATTTGCGAGTCGTTCGAGGCGGGGAATCACTGCGTCAATTGCGACATCAGATGCTGCCGGTCCTCCATGCGGTCAACGATCAAGTTGGTTGGATAAGTCGCGGAGCGATCAACTTGATCGCTCAACGCCTTGATGTCGCCCCAGCCGAAATCTACGGGGTAGCAAGTTTCTACGCTTTGTTTTCGACAATCGAACGTCCACGACGACAAATCCATGTGTGCATCGACCTCGCGTGCCGCGCCGCCGGCGGGTACAAGGAGTACGATCTGCCAGTCGGAACACTTCCATCGCCTTGTCTTGGTGTCTGCGAGCGAGCACCGGCAACACTCGTCATCGAAGCTGGCAACTCGCCGCGCCGCGAACTTCTTGCGCCGTCGACAGCGGGCGAAATCGCCGCACTTGTTGCCGGAGGCTGGCCCAGCGAGGAATCGCAAGTTGCCTCGGCAGTGCCCCAACTCAATCGGCCAGACGGGTCGCTGGTTTTACTTCGCCGAGTCGGAAGTAATGCGTCGACAGATATTGCCGCCTACCAAGCGCATGGCGGATTTAAGGCCCTAGGCATCGCATTTGAAATTGGCGCGACCCGGGTTATTGCGGAAATTACGACCGCCGGACTCGTTGGTCGTGGCGGCGCGGCGTTTCCCACGGGCCGTAAGTGGGATGCGGTTGCAAGTCAAGGCGCCCAACCGCACTACATCGTTTGCAACGCGGACGAATCCGAGCCGGGAACATTCAAGGACAGAGTGATCTTGGAGGGTGATCCGTTTGCGGTGGTCGAATCAATGATCATTGCCGGTTTCGCCACCGGATGTACAAAAGGCTGGATCTATCTACGGGGCGAATATCCCCGGGCATGGCGGGCCGTGCACCACGCCATCGAGACCTCGCGAGAAAAGGGTTTTCTCGGAGAGAATATTCTCGGTTCGGAATTTTCGTTCGACATTGAGATAATCCGCGGGGCCGGCGCGTACATATGTGGCGAGGAAACCGCAATTTTCAATTCCATCGAGGGATATCGGGGCGAACCACGAAACAAGCCGCCATTCCCCGTTGAGGTCGGATTGTTCGGCAAGCCCACACTCGTCAATAACGTCGAGACTCTCGTCAATGTATTGCCGATCCTCCAACTAGGCGGTGCGACATACGCAGGATTGGGAACCGCTGGGTCGAACGGGTACAAGCTCTTTTGCGTTTCCGGCGCCGTGACGGATCCAGGTGTCTATGAGGTCGAATTTGGCGTCACCCTTGGAGAGTTGATTGATCTCGCCGGTGGCATGCGCCATGGTTCAACTTTGAGGGCAGTTCTGCTCGGCGGTGCGGCCGGTGGATTCGTTGGCCCGAACGGTCTAGATCTCCCGCTGACATTGGAAGGAACTCGCCAGGTCGGCAGTTCCCTTGGCTCAGGGGTTGTACTCGTTTTGGATACAAGCGTGGACATGATCGATCAACTTCAGCGAATTGCGGCGTTCTTTCGAGACGAAAGTTGCGGTCAGTGCGTGCCGTGTCGCGTTGGTACCGTCCGTCAACAGGAAGTACTTTTGCGTTTATCTCAAAACGTAAACGGCGACGACTTAGAGTTGCTCCGTGAGCTGGGGCAGGTAATGAGAGATGCCAGTATCTGTGGACTCGGTCAAACCGCAAATAATGCCATCGCATCGGCAATCACAGATCTCGGAGTCTTCGCCTCATGAATGCCAATATCGCGACCGGTCTCCAAGTTCGACGATCAGTGTCGCTGACGATCGACGGAGAAAGTATCACCGTGGCTGAGGGCACCACACTCCTTGACGCCTGCAAATCGGTGGGCAAGGAAATTCCGACGCTTTGCTACGGCGACACGCTCACCCCAAAAAATGCCTGTCGGGTGTGCATGGTCGAGGTGGAAGGATCCAGGGTGCTCGTTCCGTCGTGCTCCCGACCAGCCGAATCGGAAATGGTGGTGCGCACCGATACCGATCGCACTAGACATAGTCGAAAACTGGTACTCGAGTTGTTAGGTTCGTCCGTCGATCTTTCGCTGACAAAGAATGTGAATCGTTGGAACGAGCAATACGGCGCCGATCCGTCACGGTTTGGCACGCTTGCCGCGCCGACTTCCGACCGAGATGCGGCGTTAGCCGGGCATCATCATCGCACCGACGGATCCGCCGTGCTCAACGTTCATCAGCCGGTCAAGATCGACAACGAGTTGTATATACGCGATTATTCAAAATGCATTTTGTGCTATCAATGCGTCGACGCGTGTGGCGAGCAGTGGCAGAACACTTTTGCGATAAGTGTTGCCGGCCGCGGTTTCGATGCCCGCATTTCCACCGAGTTTGCCGTCGACCTTACCGATTCTGCCTGTGTCTATTGCGGAAATTGCATCCAAGTGTGTCCAACCGGAGCGCTCATGTTCACATCCGAATTTAATATGCGTGCGGATGGATCGTGGGACGAATCTCATCAAACCGAAACCGACACCATATGCCCGTACTGTGGCGTTGGCTGCGCGTTGACACTTCATGTCCAGGACAACGAGATCGTCAAGGTGACGTCGCCCTCAGATCATTCGGTCACACACGGCAATCTCTGCATCAAAGGTCGATTCGGGTTTCAACACGTACAGAATCGCGAGGACTAGAGAACAGCTTTGTCCGAGCGGTTTATCCGAGCGGCGATCCCAACCGGCGGCGAACCGCTTCGCTGATTTCCTGGTCGAACGACCGCATGTGTGCCTCCGCAAGTTGGGCGGCACGATTGCTGTCGCCGGCCACGAGTGCTGCATGAATCTCTTTGTGCTCATTGACGGCGTGAGCCATGTCGGCAACATCGGCGAGATAGAGGTGCCACAGCCGGTCACTTTGGGCATACAGCATGTCAAGAGTGTCGGTGAGAAATCGGTTGCCGGCAGCGTTCCACACGATTTCGTGACAAGTGCGATCGATGGACATCAGTTCATTGTTGGATATTCCCGAGCGTTTAGCCTTGTCCAAAGCAATTGCCATGCTTTCCCAGTGTTCACTCCGGCCCCGGGCACATGCCAATCGCGTTGCATACGGCTCGAGAATTGCGCGCGTCTCGTACAACATCGACAATTCGGTTACGTCGACACCAGACACCAGCATTCCGCGCCGAGGAATGACCGTGATGAACTGGTCACGGGCCAGACGCTGAAGCGCCTCGCGAATTGGAGTACGACCGATGCGAAGTTGATTCTGCAGATCGTCTTCGCGGATGACATCACCCGGTGCGAGATCTAGGCACACAATCTTGTTGCGAATTCCGTAGTACGCCTGCTCACTTAGTGACACACTCATCGTCTCACCCCCTCCACCACCGCGATCGACTTGAGACCAGTGATATTGCACTGATATACTACCAACACCAATCCCTGCCATATCTCGCGCCAGCGCGGTGGTAGTTCATTCGGGGGTCTCAAAGTGAGTGAATTTCCGCACCGCGCCAAGGTTGTCGTGATTGGGGCCGGCATCGTTGGCAACTGTCTAGTTGGTCACCTCTCCAAACTCGGCTGGAGCGACATGGTGCTCTTGGACAAGGGTCCGCTCCCCAATCCCGGTGGCTCTACTGGGCATGCCTCAAACTTTATTTTTCCCACCGATCACAACAAAGAGATGGCGTTACTCACACTTGCGTCGCAAATGCAATACGCCGAATTGGGGCTAAACAACACTTGTGGTGGCATCGAAGTTGCCCGCACCGAAGATCGCCTCGAGGAATTCAAGAGACGAATGACGTCAGCGAAAGCATGGGGAATCGAAGCCCAATTGCTAACGCCGGCAGAAATAAAGGAACTTGTTCCGTTTATCAATGAAAACATTCTCCTCGGCGGTTTCTATACGCCAAGTGTGTCGGTGGTGGACTCGCTACAAACTGGAACCCTGTTGCGCGAAAGTGCCATCACCGCGGGCAATCTGGCGGTATTTGCCAATACAGAAGTGCTCGATCTAGAAGTCGAGAATGGAACTATTAGAGCGGTAGTGACAAGCAAAGGACGGATCGAAACCGAATTCGTTGTTATTGCCTGCGGCGTGTGGAGTCCACGCCTCGCGGCAATGGCCGGAGCAACGATTCCACTTACCCCAGCCGTGCACCAGATGGCCGATGTCGGACCGATCGATGTGCTTCAGAAGTCGAACGCAGAAGTCGCCTACCCCATCATTCGCGACATGGATACGTTTTGTTACGAGAGACAAACGGCCGGCTCAATGGAAGTTGGCTCATATGCCCACCGCGCAATTTTTCACCATCCCGACGACATCCCATCGATTGAAAACTCGGCATTGTCGCCGACCGAACTGCCACTGACCCAGGACGACTTCGACCCACAGATGGAGCAAGCAATCGAGCTGATGGACATGCTCGGTGACGCCGAAATCAAATATTCGATCAACGGCTTGCTTTCGCTAACGCCGGACGCGATGCCTGTTTTAGGCGAAACGGTCGAGGTGAGAAATCTATGGTCCGCCGCCGCCGTGTGGATTAAAGAAGGACCGGGGATCGCTCAGCTGGTGGCCGAATGGATGACATACGGATATCCGCATCTGTGTGATGCGCACTCCTCGGATATCAGTCGTTTCTATCCCCATGAACGCACCGAGCACCATATCTACGCGCGTTGCGACGAACACTTCAACAAGACATATGGCATCGTTCACCCTCGCGAACAATGGGCTTCGCAACGCAATATGCGACGCAGTCCCTTCTACCCCCGCGAGGAAACCAGTGGGGCGACATTCTTTGATGCCCGCGGTTGGGAACGACCGCAATGGTTTGAAGCCAATAGGTTCCTGCTGGAGAAGTACAAGGGCAAGTGCGACCCTCGGCCGCACGAGTGGGACGCCCGCTGGTGGTCGCCAATTACCAATGCCGAACATTTGGCGATGCGTGAGTCGGTGGGCATGGTGGATTTGACGGCATTCAACGAATTCGACTTCACCGGTACCGGTGCAAAGGATTTTCTGCAATTTATGACGGTGAACAACGTGGATGTTGCGGTCGGTCGCTCGGTCTACACGCCGTTGCTTACTCCAGATGGCGGATTTCGTGGAGACCTGACGATCATGCGCCTGGGCGAACAGCACTTTCGAGTCATCACCGGAGCGTTCGATGGTGGTCGCGACAACTATTGGTTCAATCGCTATATGCCAAGTGACGGCTCGGTGATCTTCACCGACATGAGTTCCGCACTTTGCACCATCGGCGTATGGGGGCCAAACGCCGAGCAGACAATGGCCAAAATCGTTACCAGCCAACACCTGCCGCACGACGTTTCGCAGGCCAACTTTCCCTACGGCTCGGTCCGCGAAGTATTTGTCGACGGGGTGCCGTGCACAATGTTTCGCATCTCCTATGTCGGCGAAAGCGGCTGGGAGATTTACACCAAGATGGAACACGGTCTACGCCTGTGGGACACGATTGCGCAGGCCGGTAAAGAATTTGAAATCATCCCGGTGGGCATGGGTGTATACGCGGTGACTGGGCGCATTGAAAAGGGCTACCGACTGATGGGCGCCGAACTGGAAAGCGAATACAACCCAGTCGAGGCCGGTCTGTCTCGGGCCAAGGTCAAGTCGGCGGACTTCATGGGTAAGGCCGCCTATCTCAAAGCACGCGACGAAACTCCGGCCGCGATCATGTGCACGCTGGAGATGCTCGACCAAACAAGTGCCGCCGGGATCAAGCGATTTCCCACCGGAGGTAATGAGCCGATTCTCACCCTCGCTGGTGATCGAATTGTGGACGCCAAGGGCAGAGTTTCACGCGTTACCACCGCCGGCGCGGCGCCATCGCTTGGCACATACCTCCTAATGGCCTATTTGCCGCCAGAATACGCGGTCGAAGACACCGAATTACGGGTGATGTACATGAACGAAATGTTTCCGGTCCGCGTGGCACGCGCCGGAAGCCGGCCGTTGTTCGATCCCACCGATTCACGGATGAAAAGCTGAGATACTTCACGTTGTCATGAACATTCTTGTGTGTGTCAAGCGTGTACCGGCACCCGGCGCGCGAATCAATATCTCCCCAGATGGCAAGTCCGTCGATACAGCCTTTTTAGGATTCACCGTCAGCCCTCACGAAGAGTGCGC
>JBDSKN010000006.1:0-8683 GCA_039916865.1 Ilumatobacteraceae bacterium | reverse complement strand
CACAGCCGCATCACCTCGCAGGCGTCACGAGATGGGCATCGCTCATATTCCAGAGGATCGAATGCGCCAAGGGCTAATAGGTGGGCTAACGGTCACCGAGAACCTCGTCCTGACTCGATACCACGATTCACCCTTTAGTAGCGGAATGTCAATGCATTGGGATGAGGCGCGGCAACTGTCTAAGGACCTAGTCGAGAAATATGACATCCGCACGCCGTCGAGCGAAATGTTGACAAGCACATTGTCCGGTGGAAATCAGCAGAAGGTAATCGTGGCTCGCGAGTTGAGTCGCAAGTTACGAATATCCATAGCATCGCAGCCGACCCGCGGAGTAGACGTTGGCTCGATCGAATACATCCACGAGCGCATCGTCGAAGAACGCGACTCTGGAACCGCGGTTCTCATTGTCAGCACCGAACTTGATGAGGTAATGGCCCTAGCGGATCGATTGTTGGTGATGTACCGCGGTCGAATCGTTGCCGATCTCGACCCAGTCACGACGAGCGCAATGGATGTTGGTTTGTATATGGCAGGTTCATCGCCAGAACAGCGACCAGTCCCGACATGACCAAGAATTCAATCAAGCGGTTCGCCGAGCGGGTGGAACGAGCAAGTTCGTTTCGCCTAACAGTTCTGGCGCTCTTGTCGGCGATGATTGTTGGGGCTGTCATTATCGTCCTATCCGATATCACCTCGCTTCGCGAAGGCAATTTCGGTACGGCGTTCAACACGGTAATCAAGGCATACTCGGCCCTTTTCACTGGTTCTTTCGGTTCGCTACGAGCGCTGTCGAACACAATTAGCAGCACAACTCCACTCTTACTGTGCGGAGTTTCGGTCGCTGTTGCATTTAAGGCTGGTCTTTTCAATATTGGGGCCACCGGTCAGATGCTGGCCGGCGGTATGGCTTCGCTGTGGGTGGGGTTTTCGATGCACGGGCCCGGGGTCATTCAAGTGCCACTGGCGATTGCCGCCGGCGCTGTTGGCGGTGCACTCTATGGCGCCATTCCCGGAATTCTTAAGGCTCGAACGGGAGCCCATGAAGTCATCACCACAATCATGCTCAACAATATGGCGGCATTTCTCGTTTTATGGCTTCTGAAAACATCCTTGTATCAGCGTGAAGATCGGACGGATCCGATTTCCAAACTTGTTGACCCGGCCGGGCGATTGCCGCGAATGTTTGGATTCCTGAGCGACAGAAACGACCTTCTCGCGCACACCGGATTCGTCGTGGCGGTCTTGGTAGTCATTGTGTACTGGTGGTTGCTGCAGCGAAGCACAATCGGATTCGAATTTCGCGCGTTTGGTCTCAACAGCGATGCTGCTCAATATGCCGGAATGCATACCAAGCGTCTGATGGTGTCGGCAATGATGATCGCCGGCGCATTTGCCGGCATGGCCGGCGCCAGTGAAGTGCTCGGCACCTATGGGTATGCGTCTCAGAACTTTGCCGGAAACATAGGCTTCGACGCGATTGCAATTGCCCTGCTCGGTCGGTCGCAGCCGCTGGGTACGGCTTTTGCCGCCGTCTTGTTCGGGGCCATGCAAGCCGGCGGTCGACAAATGCAGGCCAACACCGATGTCCCGATCGATCTAATCGTTGTCTTGCGGGCGCTCATCGTCATGTTCATTGCAGCCCCGCTGTTGATCAAAGCAATCTGGCGAGTAAAAACTGCTCAGACGGCCGAGGGGCAGACTTTTAGGGGATGGGGCGGATGAGCACATCGTCGGAATCCGTCAAGGTCTTGTCGTCCGAGCAACGCAAACGGGCGCGAAACGTGGGGTTTGCCTACGTGGTGCTCGGATTGGTCTCGGCAGTCATATTTACCAATCGACCTGGCAACGCTGGCTTTAAGTTGCAAGATGATTACTTACTAGTCGTACCGGCTCGGCCGTTTGCATCGGCATTGGCGATTGTGCTCGTTGCCCTTGGGGCGGCACAATTATTGCGCGGCCTAGGACGCTGGACGAATGTTGTTCTCACGGTGGCAACAATCAGTTTCGTAGTTGGTTTCTTGACGTGGGCCGCCTCCGGTGGATCATTTAGTTTGACCGGGATGTTGCAAGACACGGTGGCGCGAAGCGTACCGATTACTTTGGGTGCCATCGCCGGCATTCTCTGCGAACGCAGCGGCATCATCAACATTGCGATCGAAGGACAATTGCTGGGTTCGGCATTTGCTGGCAGCGTCGTAGGTTCGATTCTCGGTGCCTGGCCCGGAATCGGAGCCGCAATTTTGATGGGGGTGGCATTATCGGGAATCCTCGCAGTTTTTTCAATTAAATATCGTGTCGATCAGGTGATCGTCGGATTTGCGATTAATTTCTTCGCCCTTGGACTTACGAGTTTCCTTACGTCGCGTATTTTGACCCCGTATCCGCAATACAACTCCCTTGTTCCATTTAAGCCGTACAAAATTCCCCTGCTCTCCAAGATTCCGGTCATTGGCACGATTCTCTTTACCCAAACGCTGTTTGTCTACGCATCGTTTGCCGTGGTCGCCGTGACGACATGGGCATTGTTTCGAACCAGATGGGGATTGCGCACCCGTGCAATTGGCGAATATCCGAAGGCGGCGGGAACTCTCGGAGTCGATGTGATCAAACTTCGTTACCGCAATGTGCTCGTCGCCGGAGCAGTTGCCGGACTGGGCGGTGCTTGGTGGCCGGTTGGTACGGTCGGAAGATTCGACCAGAACATCACTGGTGGTAGAGGTTTCATCGCCCTGGCCGCAGTGATATTTGGACGCTGGCACCCGGTCGGCGCGCTAAGCGCGGCGTTAGTGTTTGGATTCTCCGAAGCCATTCAGTTGAAATTGTCTAATCTTAAAACTGGGATACCATCCGAGTTCCTGCTGATGTCTCCGTACCTCGTAACTCTTATTGTTGTGGCGGGGTTTGTCGGCCGTAGTCGAGCACCAAAAGCCTCCGGCCAGCCGTATGACGCACAATAAAGTTAGGACCCCTTGGGGCGAAATCCGACTAGGCCGTTTCCAAGTTGGAGGCGTGGTCCGCCGATGAGATCCACGCAATAGGGCACCGCCGGAAGAACGGCGTTTAGGCATTCGGCAATTGAAGATGGCTTGCCCGGCAAGTTAATGATCAGCGATGATCCTCGAATTCCGGCGGTTTGACGGGACAAAATTGCCGTTGGCACGACTTTGAGTGATGTAGCGCGCATCAGTTCCCCAAATCCAGGCATCATTTTTTCGCATACTTCTTCGGTTGCTTCTGGTGTGACATCCCGAGACGCCGGTCCAGTACCGCCAGTCGTCACAATGAGACAGCAGCCTTCCTGGTCGGCGAGTTCAATGAGTGTGCGTGCGACGACATCAGATTCGTCGGGCACTAGCCGCGCTATCGGTATCCAGGGACTTGCCAAATGCTCGACAAAGTACGAGGCAATTGCCGGGCCGCCGCGATCCTCATATGTACCTGCCGAAGCACGATCGGAAACGGTGACAATTCCGATCCTGGCAGGGATGTGATTCGATGTCATTGCTAGGGAACCTACCACTGCAGAAGTCGAGTGTCGCCTTTGGCTTTTGGGTTGGTAATTCGAATCCACAGCGATTTACGCAATTGCGACAAGCCGTATCGAAACCCAACTCGGCTGAATGCGGAGCGAGAAATGTAAGTTAATCGTTCGGTGGTTTCACGCAGGTTACGAAGTAGCGCCGCCTGCAACGGATCTAGCGGAAGCGAAACGGACAAAGCGATAAATTGGTGCGGCTCGAAATCGAACCAGCGGAAGTCTTCGGAATAAATATTTGCCATGATGTTGGCGGTCTCTCGGTCGTACACCTGAACGGGCTTAATTCCCAGTCCGCTGTTGAGTCGCTCCGGCTGATAACTCTTTCCCGATCGATCATTTAGTACCTGTGCCAGTCGGTCCATCTCGCCAGGCTTGTCGACTTGGAACGTGTAGGTGTAATCGATCTGGTCGCGGTAGATGGTGTTGAACTGGGGCCTGAAATGATCGTCGATCATAAATGCCGGATTGTCCAGAGCAAATTGCTGCGCAAAATTTTTGAACGATGCAGCTAGATCGATCTTGCCTGCCACAAGTACATCAGGTGAGCGCTCAATGATCACCGCAGGTGTGCCAGGTGAGCGCAGGAACACACGGTTTTCCCATGACGAATATGCCCGTGCGAGCGGATCGCGGAGGGTGGCGATTCGAATCCACTCGGGCGAAGTGATGATGTGCCATTGCTCCTTTTCGGACAGGTCAAAAAATCGTGTCAGGCCATGCACTCGATAATTATGGATTGTTTGTTCCTGCGAGATGTTCGGAGTAATTATGATCTTGGTCGCCTCTTGGTTGTATGAACCTTCGGACAGTGAGAGCAGCAACTTGATACTGCTGCAGGCAACCTTGGTGGTTGGCACGTACATGATCTTCAGCTTTGGCGCTACAAGCGCATACCCGATCAGTTGGGGAAATTGAGGGAGTGGATTGGCCATGGCGATGACTTATTGCTTCAGTTTGCGACGTGCGATTATCGCATCGATGAGCGTTTGGGTACTTGCCTCGAGCGAATCACCATGTGCACCAATTACTACATCCGGCAACTGGGGAGCTTCGTAGGGGGCGTCTATTCCGGTCAGTCCGGTTAGCTGGCCGGAACGTACTTTGGCATACATGCCCTTTGGATCACGTCGCTCACATTCCTCCAATGGTGTCGCGACATAGACCTCGATGAATGTCAAGTCATCGTCCGCATGGATCTGTCGGGCGTGGGCTCGGCTTTGGGCAAAGGGACTAATGATCGGCACAAATGTCAATAACCCCGCGTCGCTACATATATGCGCCAATTCGGCCATGCGGCGAATATTTTCTACTCGATCCGAGTGGTCGAAGCCAAGATCAGCGTTCAGTCTGTGGCGAACATTGTCGGCGTCGAGCACATAGGTGAGTATTCCCGCGCGATGCAAATGGCGCGCCGCCTCATTGGCAATTGTTGACTTTCCCGAACCAGAAAGACCCGTCAACCAAACCGTCATCCCGAACAAATTGTGCAAACTCCAACGGTCTGCGCGCGTTATTGCTGGCTCATGCCAAACTGGACTGTTCATCTCGATATCCCAATGCGCACAAGTTTAAGGTTACGACCGGGGCGACAGCAGCATGCCGGCTCCCGCGGTTTGCCCCGTGGTTTCGTCGATGACGATGAAACACCCAGTCGTGCGATTTTGATGGTAATCGTCATAAAACAGCGGGGAGGTGGTGTGTAATGCGACGCGGCCTATTTCATTCATAGTTAGGGAAGTGACTCCGGTCTCGCGATGCAGGTGCGAAATATCTAGTCGGTACAAAACCGAGTTGATCTTGGCACGGACAACATTCGTGGTGTGTTTAATTGTATAGATCTTGTCGAGTTGCATCGGGTTAACGTCATCCATCCAACAAAGCATTGCCTCTAAATCTTGAGATGACCGTGGTCGATTATTCGGACGACAAATCATGTCTCCTCGTGTTATCGAAAGATCGTCGGCGAAAAGCAATGTAACGGCCCTGCCTGGACCCGCCTCGGTCAACGGGCCACTCGGCGAGTCAATGGCGGTCACTGTTGTGGTGAGTCCCGAAGGTAACACCATGATCTCGTCTCCTACGCCGATCACACCGCCGGCGACGCATCCGGCATATCCGCGATAGTCGGGATTGTCTGCGCGCTGCGGTCGAATCACGCACTGAACCGGAAACCTTGTGTCAATCCGGTTTTCATCACTTGCGGTGTAAACATTTTCGAGGTGATGGAGCAATGTCGGACCTTCAAACCAATTCATGTTCACCGACCTGCTGACCACGTTGTCACCGGCGAGGGCGCTGATAGGCAGGAAAGTTACATCCTGGAGATCGAGGCGGGAGGCAAATGTTTCAAACTCCTCACGAATCGAGTTGAAAATTTCGGGGTCGTACTCAACAAGATCCATCTTGTTGACGCAAATCACTAGGTGAGGAACCCCCAACAATGAAACCAGCAGACTATGTCGCCGAGTTTGCTCAACAATTCCGGTTCGGGCATCGACCAGCACGAGCGCCAGATCCGCGTTGGATGCTCCGGTGATCATGTTACGGGTGTATTGAATGTGTCCAGGGCAGTCGGCGATGATAAACGATCTCTTCGGCGTGGCGAAATAACGGTAGGCCACATCAATGGTGATTCCCTGCTCGCGTTCGGCCCGAAGCCCATCGGTAAGCAACGAGAGGTCGACGTAGTCATCGCCGCGCCGCTTACTTACAGCCTCAATATGTTCGAGCTGATCTTCAAAGATGCTCTTCGAGTCGAAAAGTAGACGTCCTATTAACGTTGACTTGCCGTCGTCAACGGAACCGACAGTAGCGAATCGCAGTCGTTCCATCAGAAGTAACCCGTCCGCTTGCGGTCTTCCATTCCTGCCTCGGAAATGCGGTCATCAGCCCTAGTTGCGCCGCGTTCGGTTATCCGAGCGACGGCTGTCTCGGCGATGATGTCACTTACTGTGGCGGCCGCCGATTCGATCGCCGCAGTGCACGTTGCATCTCCAACAGTACGAAATCGAACCATCTGCTCGCTAACGGACTCGCTGCTCTCGGGTTGGAGGAAGGGAGTTATCGCCATCCACATATTGTCACGACGAAAGACTTGGCGACGATGGGCGAAATAGATGCTCGGTAACTTGATGTTTTCCTCGCCGATGAAACGCCATATGTCCAACTCGGTCCAGTTTGACAAAGGGAAAATCCGGAAGTGTTCCCCCAACTGGTGCTTGCTGTTGTAAACACCCCATAGTTCGGGTCGTTGATTTTTGGGATCCCATTGACCATATACATCACGGTGGGAGTACACCCTTTCCTTGGCCCGAGCTCGTTCTTCGTCGCGCCTGGCACCGCCAAATACGGCATCAAATCGATGTTCGGCGATGGCATCCAGAAGGGTGACCGTTTGTAGGGTGTTGCGACTGGCGCGCGGACCGCTCAGATCGGCGACCCGCCCGGCATCGATCGATGCCTGCACCGAGCCCACGATTAGGCGCACTCCCATTTCGGCGACGCAGCGGTCGCGGAATTCAATGACCTCGGCAAAATTGTGGCCGGTGTCAATATGCATGACCGGAAAGGGGATTCGTGCCGGAGAAAATGCCATAACTGCTAAATGGAGCATGACTACCGAGTCCTTACCCCCAGAAAAGAGCAAGACCGGATTCTCGAATTCGGCGGCGACCTCACGGATAATGGTGACCGACTCGTCGACCAAACTGCCAAGTTCGGTTTTCACCCCAGTCAGGCTAGTTGAGAGTTCGCCATATTTTGGGCGAGGCCGGTATCGGCAACGCGAAGTCGGGCATTGTCGGCGTGTTATTGTCGTCTCACGCCATTGGGGCGCGGAGTATTAGATCAGCATATGCGTCACGCATAGGGGGAGAGATAGTACATGAGAAACAAACATGTAAAGGGATTTGCCCTTGCGGTTGCTGCGGTTCTTGGACTCGCAGCTTGCGGAGGAAGTGATAACACGGCGACGTCAGAGCCGCCGGTCGACACCACCCCGACCGACACGGTTGCACCGTTGACCGAACTCAAGGTAGCTGTTGTGTACATCGGAGTTCCTGGCGACGCGGGTTGGACATATCAGCACGATGTGGGAATTGCAGAACTTGAAGCCGCACTCGGTATCACCGTTACTCGCCTCGAAAATGTTCCGGAGGGTGCGGAAGCAACCGCAACCTTCGACAAATTGGCCCGCGATGGTTACAACCTAATTTTCGGTACGTCATTCGGCTACATGGACCCAATGCTGGAAACGGCCGGCAAGTATCCTGATGTCTGCTTTGAGCACGCGTCCGGATACAAGACGGCACCAAACATGGGCAACTACTTTGGTGCGTTGGACGACGGGCATTACTTGGCCGGAATCGCCGCAGGAGCGGCGACCAAGACTGGCAAGATCGGATTCGTTGCCGCCTTCCCGATCCCCGAGGTCGTTCGCGCGGTGAACGCTTACGCCCTTGGCGCAAGAGTTTCGAACCCGGACGCAACCGTGCAGGTCACGTGGACGTCAACCTGGTTTGATCCGGCAATCGAAAAGGAAGCGGCTCAGTCGCTCCTGCAGGCCGGGGTCGATGTCGTTGGCATGTACCAAGACTCCACCGCAACTGGAGAGGCCGCAAAGGAAGCCGGTGCAAAGTGGACCGGAAATGACTCCGATACAAAGGCCGGAGATTTCCCCGACACTTGGCTTACAGGTCCGGTGTGGGATTGGGGCCCGTACTACATCAAGGCTGCACAGTCGATGATTGACGGCACGTGCCTTGTCGATCCGTATTACGGCACCATGGCTGACGGCATGATCCAATTGGGCGTGTATGGTTCGTCGGTCAGCGCCGAAACTCAGGCCGTAATTGAGGCCAAGAAGGCCGCCATCATCGATGGATCGTTTGCAGTCTTCACCGGTCCAATCAACGACAATACCGGTAAGGAGCAAATCGCGGCGGGTGCAATTGCATCACTCAACGATCTGCTCGGCCAGCAATATCTCGTCGAGGGTGTCATCGGCAAGATCGGCTGAATAAGAAGTAATGAACACAGCCTCGACAGAGGCGGCGTCAGGGTCGCATCGTGCAAGCGGTGCGACCCTCTTCGCGCTCTCGGCGCGTCAAGTCACGAAACGCTTTCCGGGCGTGCTCGCCAACGACC
>JBDSKN010000005.1:0-40924 GCA_039916865.1 Ilumatobacteraceae bacterium | reverse complement strand
TCGAGCAAGTCTGATGCAAGCAATGGCAACAGCACCTGTGCTTCGGGATCGCCGAATCGGCAATTGAACTCCAACAAGCGAGGGCCATCGGCGGTAATCATCAGTCCCGCATACAACATGCCGACATATGGAGTGCCGAGCGCGGCGAAGTGGGAGACGACCGGCTGAATAAATTGAGCGTTCAGTTCTTCGGTACTTATGCCAACTGAAACTGGCGCGTAAGCACCCATTCCTCCGGTATTTAAACCGGTATCGCCCTCTCCGATTCTCTTGTGATCTTGAGCCAAGGGGAGCGATACTGAAGTTTGGCCGTCGGCAAACGCAATTAGGGAGCACTCCTTACCAATCAGCCGTTCTTCCAACACGATGTCGCCGATGGCGAGCAAATCCGCAATCGCAGCGGCGGTTTCCTCGGGAGATTCGGGCACCACAACGCCCTTGCCTGCGGCCAACCCCGACAGTTTCACGACCACCCCCGCGCCGAGTTCATGCCACCAGCTGAGTGCCGCCATGGAATCGCCTTTGCTAAATGTGGCGAAGCGTGGTCCTGGAATGTCGAGTCGCGTTGCCAGCTGTCGAGTGAAGGCCTTGGACAGCTCCAATTGGGCGATGTCAAGTGTCGGGCCAAAGCAGGGCACTTTGGCGGCGGCCAAGGCATCGGCTATACCGGCGGCCAGAGCAATTTCGGGGCCAACGACCACCAGATCCACTTTTTCTCGAACGGACAGTGCGACAATCTCCGCCACATCATCGACGGCGAAGTTGAATCGTTGACCCGGTGTCCCACCATTACCGGGTGTTACAAGTAATCGTTTACATCTTGGGGACTGTTTGATGCTGTGGGCCAAGGCGTGTTCTCGGGCGCCGCTGCCGACGACCAAAATCGTTAGCGGATGGCCAGATATCACGCAAGAACCTGATCGAACAGATGCTTGGAATGTCGCTTATTGATTTCGATTGGATAGTCGCCGGTGAAACATGAATTGCAATATCCCTCGGTCCGACTAATCGCACGCATCATGGCTTCGAGGGAGAGAAATGCAAGCGAATCGCAATCGATGAATTCCCTGAGTTCATCCGGTGTCATTCGGGCGGCGATGAGGTCATTGTCGTGGCCCATGTCGACCCCAAAGTGGCACGGGTGGATAATTGGCGGGCAAGTGATACGCATGTGAACTTCAAGGGCGCCCGCTTGGCGCAAGAGCTTCACCAGCGGGCCAGCCGTGGTGCCGCGGACGATCGAGTCATCGATCAACACCACCCGTTTGCCGTCCAGATTCTCGGACAACGCATTGAATTTCATCGCCACACCGCGTTGACGCATTGACTGCGTCGGTTCGATAAAGGTTCGACCGATGTAGCGGTTCTTAATGAGGCCATCGTTGAACTCGATCCCACTGACGCGCGAGTATCCAACCGCGGCAGGGATCGAAGAGTCAGGCACTGGCACGACAACATCAGCGTCCACAGCACTCTCGCGTGCGAGCTCTTCACCGAGTCGTTGTCGAACCAAGTGAACACTCCGGTCATCCCATTGCGAGTCCGGTCGCGAGAAGTAGACAAACTCGAATGTGCAGCGCGCCTGCTTAATCGCTGGAGCAATTGCTTGCCGCCGAGTCAAGGTTGTGCCCTGAGCGGTAACGATTTCACCGGGGGCAACTTCGCTGATTTCGGTGCAGCCGAGAGTGCGCAGTGCGCAGGTTTCAGATGCAATGGCGAATCCACCGAGTGGCAGCTTGCCGACGGATAGTGGACGGAATCCCCACGGGTCGCGCACGGCGATGACTCGATCGGCCACGAGTATGACGAGGGAATATGCGCCGCGCCAAGATGAGAGAGTTCGTTCCAAGCGATCCTCCCATGTACTGCCACCGGCCGAGGCGAGCATCAGCGTCATGACCTCGGAATCCGAGCTGGCGGTCAGCCCAAATCCTTTGGCCAGTAACTCATCTCGAAGTTCGACGGCATTGACAAGATTTCCGTTGTGCGCAACTGCGAGTGGTCCATTCATCGTCTCGACCAGAAACGGCTGGGCGTTTCGGGTCCCCGATACTCCGGTTGTCGAATAGCGAGTGTGACCAATGGAATGGTTTCCAACTAGGGGCGCGAGAGTTTCCTGAGTAAATACTTGCCCGACCAGGCCAATATCTTTGTGCAATCGCGCTTGTCGTCCGTCAGACACCGCGATTCCGGCAGCTTCTTGCCCGCGATGTTGTAATGCAAATAGTCCAAAGAATGCGAGTTGAGCCACATCGTCGGTTGCCGAGGAAACCGCAATGACGCCACACTCTTCGCGCGGAGAGTCGCTGTTAACTTCGATCTGATTAAGCACTGTGTAACTCGCTATCGGCGAGGATAACCCGTTCGCGTTGACTGGCCTGCTGGCGAGCAATGCTGGACGCAACCTCATTGTCATGGTGCGCCAGAATCTTGGCCGCGAACATCGCGGCATTCGACGGTTCGGCAATGTAGGCACAGGCAACACCGGGCGGCATGCGCACGCTACTCCAAATATCGCACTCAGGACCGGGGGGTGGACAGGCGATCACCGGTGCCGAGACTTGAGGATCGGTGAATCCGGACAGAGCATTCGATCTTCCGGCAACAGTGACGTACACCTTCGGTCGCGGATCTTGCTCATAGGAGCGAAGTAATTGGAGCACGTGTTCTGGAGTCCGATGTGCCGATCCGGTGCGCATCTCGACATCAAGTCCTAGATTTTCTGCCGCTTTCTTGATCGCTTGGCAATGATCCAAATCGGCGGGCGATCCCATCAATATGACAACAAGTGGTTTCAAAGTATTGCTCGTTTCTGTAGTGCGTTTTCGATTCGATCTTGAACGGGATAGGTTCCACGGCGAAACGAGTCTCCCGTCAAACGCTCGTACGCCGTGATGTATCGGGTGGAGGTTTCGGCGATGACCTGATTATCCAGCCGGGGTGGCTTTCCATCCCCGCGGTAGCCAAGTGCGGCGAGGGCTAGCCGTATCGGCTCCTTGTCCAAACTTTCCGGCTCCAGATTTTGTGAAATTCGTTCTGTGTAGGTGTCTAATTCCCAGAAGCGTGACGAATCCGGAGTGTGCATTTCATCAATGATCATCAAGTGACCATCTTGGTGTAATCCGAATTCGTACTTTGTGTCGGCAAGCAGAAGTCCCGCCGCCTTAGCGGTGAATTGGCCATGAGCGAACAAGGCCAAAGCAACTTCCTGAATTTGACTCCATAAGGATGCCTCCACCAGTCCACGCTCAACTACCTCGGCGCACGACAATGGCTCGTCGTGGGCCCCGGCGTCGCCCTTTGTGGTCGGAGTGATAATCGCCTGTGGCAGGGGCGAGTTCTTGGTAATGCCATCGTCGAATGAGTACCCGTACATCGATCTCGCCCCTTGCGAATACTGATGCCATAGCGATGTCGACGTCGAGCCGGTCATGACTCCGCGTACAACCACTTCAACGGGCAGCGGACTCGCTGCATGGGCGATGAGTACATTCGGATCGGGTACGTCAAGGACATGATTGTCGACAATGTCGGAAGTCGAACGAAACCACCACGCCGCAAGTTCATTTAACACCTGTCCCTTGAACGGCACGGCGGCAACGATGTTGTCAAATGCCGATAGTCGGTCGGTAGTGACAAAGAGTCGGCGGTGAGAGTCCAGATCGTAGGAGACTCGCACCTTGCCGGTGCGTCTGCCGCCAAGATCCAAGTGGATGTCAGTGCAGGCTTCAATTGTTGACATAGGCGACTCCTTGGGCGAACAGGCTCAATCCAAGATTTCCACTGACACCGCGATGAAATTGAGGATGCTGTCGTGCCAGCACATGGTTTTCCGGATGGGGCATGAGGCCAAGCACGAGCCCTGTTTCATCACAGATTCCGGCCACCGCACCCATCGAGCCATTTGGATTTGGGGACAAATAGCGCAGTGCGACTTGGTCATTGTCAACGAGTTTGGCGTACATGTTTGGCTCGCAAATAAATTTGCCTTCGCCATGAGCGATTGGACACTCAATTTCGCTGGTGAGCGAACGTGTCCAAATGCAACGCTGTGAAACGGCCTCCATCCGCACCCACCTGCAGTCAAATGTGCCACCGTCGTTGTGTCCGAGGGCTACCCGGTCGGCGCCGCCAGGCAAGATTCCGGCTCGAACAAGCGTCTGAAACCCATTGCAAATTCCGATGATTGGTCTGCCCAGGGCGATCGCCCGATTGAGGGCGTCACTGATCACCCCTATCAAGTCGTGAGCAAACAGACGTCCAGCCCCAAGTGCGTCGGCATAGGAAAACCCTCCGGGGATGACAATTATCTGGGAGTTATCGATGTGATTTGGCGAGGCTATGAGTTGTTTGATGCTCATCGCCGATGCACTTGCCCCCGCTAACTGAAGGGCAAACATCGCGTCGGCATCACGGTTGGTTCCGGGGGCCGAAATGACGAGCGCGCGGGGCTTCACTTCGCGGTGCCTTGCCAATGTGATCGCAGTTCGGATATCGGCACTTGCGATCCATTTGGCAGAACGAACATCGGCTCGCTAGTTACCCGGCCGATCACCCGAGAAGCATCCGAGAACAACCTGGCTATTTTGCTCACATTCTCTGGCGTTACTTCAATCACAAATCGGCTCAGCGATTCGCTAAAGAGATCAACATTTAGTTTGTTATCGCCGAACGATTCTGTCGGCTCACATTTCACGCCAAGTCTTCCTCCGATTGCCATTTCGGCAAGCGCCACGGCTTGCCCACCTTCGCTGCAATCATGGCAGGAGATTACGAGTCCCTGCTGGATTGCCGCATGCATTTTTCGAAAGCGCTCCGCAGATCCGGGATCAAACTCTGGGACAGCGCCCGTTCCGAAGGCATCGTAAATCATCGACAGATGGCTCCCACCGAATTCGTTTTTTGTGGCGCCGATGAGCATCAGCACATTGTCGGCAAGTTTGAGATCCGAAGTCACGGTCAAAGCGACGTCCGGAACATGGGCAATTGCTGTGATGACGAGGGTGGGGGGTACGGCGTGTCGCTCGCCATCCGATCCATGAAATTCGTTGTTCAGCGAATCCTTTCCGGATACGAAAGGTGCATTGAATGCTCGAGCCGCTTGCACACATCCATCCACGGCGGCCACAAGTTCACCGAGCGTCGTTGATCGAGTTGGATCACCCCACGAAAAGTTGTCGAGCAGCGCAACTTTGGATGGGTCGGCGCCTACTGCCACAACATTTCGGATCGCCTCATCCACCACAGCTGCAGCCATTCGTTGTGGGTCGACAAGCCCGAACCACGGGTTCACTCCAATCCCAATGGCGATGCCGTGCTGATCAGTCGGTTCGGCGAGTACCACTCCATCGCCGTGCCCGTCACTTTCTGCGCCGACGAGTGGTCGAACAACTGTTGTACCTCGAATCTCGTGGTCGTAGCGATGGATGACCGATTCTTTAGAAGAAATATTCGGATGAGCAACAAGTCGCAGCAGATGTTCAAGTGGATCAATGTTGGTGAGCATTGCGGAAAAGGTTGGCGACGCGCTCCGATTTGGTTTAGGCATTACTGCAACCAATTGTCGCTGGGGGCGTCCGTGATGCAGAAAATCAATGTCGAGGTCGAGCACGATATTCCCATCGCAACGCACCACGAGTCGTTTGTCGCCGGTAAAGATGCCCACATCGGTATAAGAAACATCGTGTTCGTCACATAGGGCGGCAAGTGCTTCAACTTCTTTCACGGCTACAACCATCCGCTCTTGGGCCTCCGAGAGCCAGACTTCCCATGGGGCAAGTCCGGGGTATTTCATCGGCAAATTCGTCAGATCGACTTTGGCCCCAAGATCTTGTGCCATCTCGCCAATTGCCGAGGAGAGTCCGCCGGCCCCGCAATCGGTGATGGCGGTGTATGTCGATCGTCCCTGAAGTAACACGTCACAAAGAAGTTTTTCCGTGATTGGGTCGCCAATCTGGACGCTTGCCCCCGCCACATCTCCCGTAGTGGCGTCCATAGTCATCGATGAAAAAGTTGCGCCACGAAGACCGTCTCGGCCAGTCTTTCCGCCGAGAACAATGATCCGATCACCGACGCTCGGTTTGGACTCGACATACGTTGCGCCCATGGCGTAATTGGCCGAACCAATACAGCCCGCATATACCAGCGGGTTTGCCGTGTATCCATTGTCATACAGAACTGCGCCGGCGACCGTAGGTAATCCGATCTTGTTTCCGTAATCGGCAATGCCATCGATGACACCGGCTTGAACCCTGCGTGGGTGGAATACTCCCGCCGGTACTTCGGCGGCCGAGAGTGACAGTGGTCCAAAGCACAAAATGTTCGTACACGCGATTGGGGAATGTGCGGCACCCAAAATGTCGCGAATCACACCTCCGATGCCGGTGTTAGCGCCACCAAATGGTTCGATTGCACTCGGATGATTGTGAGTTTCGCATTTCACGGCCAGAGTTCGCCCTGGTGTGAATGAAATGATGCCGGCATTGCCTACAAATGCACTAACCACAAATGGAGCAGCGATGTCATCGGTTGAGCGGCGAAGAGTGTCGATCAGCGAATCTCGTTCGACACCGTCATCGGTCGAGATCTTGGCGCGAAAGGTTTTGTGTGCGCAGTGTTCGCTCCAGGTCTGGGCAAGCGTTTCCAATTCGACATCGGTTGGGGAGCGCGCGTTTTTGTCAAAGTAGTCGCGGATCGCGCGCAATTCGCCGATGTCGAGCGCCAGCCCTCGCTCGACATTCAGTGCGATGAGATCTTCATCGGTGGTGGCCAAAGATAGATCAATTTCTTCGGCGAGTGGACGTTGTCCGTCCGGATTTGGAAATTGAAGCGGACTAGCGAAGGAGTCAATTGACCACTGTTCGATTATTGGATTAGCTAGGACGCTGCTGGCCAGCCGATCGACATCACTGCGTTCAATTTCGCCGATTAATGCAAAGCGCTTGCCGGTCGTCGCAACAACTTCAATGCCAGCCGTGCCGGCAAGACGTTGCAATTCCGTGGCCACTGGATCGGTAACTCCGGGGTGGAACATCGATTCAACAACATGGTCACCCTTTGAATTGGTGTACTGATCCCATGAGCCAGTTTGCAGAAGCGGATCTACGAGAATCCATTGGATCCCATCTCGGTCGGCCTGATTCAAGGTTCCACTGAGAAAATAAATATCGGCAATCTCGACGCTGCGGAGGCCGTCCAAACCGAGATCGCGGGCATTTTGGAGGACATTTTCGACCCGCGGATCGTGCCCTTTTGGTGTGATGGTAAGGCGATGGGTCGTCAAATGAGGACCCACACCGCCTGCCACGTGGAGAGACTAGTTGTGTCCGAATTAGGGCAACGCGATGTGAACAAAAAGTTAATCTAGAGATGACCTGCCGGTTAACCGATCAGTGGCGAAAGTGTCTTGTTCCCGTGAACAGCATGGCGATGTCATGAGCGTTGGCAGCCGCGATCACTTCTTCGTCGCGCACACTTCCTCCCGGTTGGATAACCGCACGTACTCCGCTGGCGGCAAGAAGTTCCAAGCCGTCGGCAAAAGGGAAAAACGCGTCGCTGGCGGCGGAACCGCCTTTGCTGCGAGCGCCGGCGCGGGTGATGGCAATTCGAGCCGAGTCAACCCTGTTTTGCTGACCCCCACCAATGCCGACGGCCTGTCGGTTATTGGCAATCACGATGGCGTTGGACGACACGGCGGCGCAGACTTTCCAGGCCACGATGCAGTCAAGAAGCTCGCTCGATGATGGTGACCGCGTGGTGGCAACCCGCCACGAATCCGGTGAGTCATCCACTGGGTCCGGCTGTTGAACGAGGACTGCACCATTCACACTTCGAACATGAATTGAGTCGACCGATGGTGGACCGGCCTGAATGAAGCGAAGATTCTTTTTCTCCGCAAGCACCTCGTGGGCCTCCGGCGCAAAGCTAGGGGCGATGATTACTTCGGTGAATGTCTTGTTGATTTCGTTGGCAACTTCGAGCGTCACTTCGCGGTTTAGGGCAACAATTCCGCCAAACGAGCTAATGGGATCACAGTCGTGGGCCAGGACATAAGCCTCGAATATCGATCCTGCAATCGCAAAACCGCAAGGATTGGCATGCTTGATCACCGCGGCGGCCGGCTCGTGCGTACGGTGCACCAGTTGCCAGGCGGCATCGGCGTCGAGCACATTGAGATACGAAAGTTCCTTGCCACCAAGTTGCTTGGCGGTCCGAAGCCAGCCACACTGACCGACCAATTGGTACAGTGCCCCAGATTGATGTGGGTTTTCGCCGTAGCGAAGGACAACTTTCTCCTCCAGTTCCAACTGCGGTTCGGTCATAGATGTGCCGGCAAACCAATGCGCGATCTTGGCGTCATAGGCACTCGTGTAGCCGAAGGCGACCTGGGCGAGGTGCCTTTTCGTTTCCAAAGATAGAACACCACTTCTTCGAAGTTCGGAAATGACATCGCTGTACTGACTGGCGTCAATGAGCACCCCGACCTGGGCGTGGTTCTTGGCTGCTGCCCGTATCATCGCTGGTCCACCAACATCGATGAGCTCAATACTTGGATTTTCGGCAAATGGATATAAATCGATCACCGCCAGAGAAATAGGCACAATATTGTGGCGCGCGAGATCGTCAAGATGTTCAGACTTGGTCAGGTCGGCAAGCAGCGCACCGTGAATTGCCGGATGAAGAGTTACCACTCGATGTCCCAATATTGTCGGATATCCGGTTATTTCGGCAACATCAATAACGGGAATATTTGCCTCGCCAAGAACGCGCGCAGTGCCACCACTGGAAACGATTTCCCAACCCATCTCATGCAAGGCGCGAGCAAACTCAACAATGCTGGATTTGTTATAAACGGAAATGAGCGCTCTAGGCATATGTGAAGTGTCGCACACCCACCAGCACCACGATCCA
This sequence comes from Ilumatobacteraceae bacterium, assembly GCA_039916865.1. Classification (GTDB taxonomy): domain Bacteria; phylum Actinomycetota; class Acidimicrobiia; order Acidimicrobiales; family Ilumatobacteraceae; genus UBA3006. Next base: position 32,014 of record JBDSKN010000005.1, on the reverse strand, counting down.
ATCAGGGTGACGAGACTTTCTGCTCGCGATGAGCCAAGATGGAGAAATGAATCTTCATCGTCAGTCGTTTGTTCGAGTCGTCGCCATTTCACTTGCATCCGTATTAGTGCTCGCCGCATGCGGGAGCGATGACCGTGAAATCGTGGTCTCAACCAACTCCAACTCGCGCGGACTTACCGTGCAGGCCACTGGCATCGCCTTGGCGATTCCCGATGCGGTGAGGATGTATTTGACCGTTACCGCGCTTGCCGACACTTCAAAGAATGCGCTTTCCGAAGCATCGGCGGCAGCCGACAAGGTCCGCGGGGCACTCTCGGACAACGGAGTCGACGACAAGGACATCTCGACACAGTCGGTGACCGTCTACCCCGAGTACAACTATCCGCAAACCGGGAAACCGACTCTCACTGGCTATCGAGCCTCACAGAGTTTCGAAGTGGTAATTCACGAGGCGGATACGGCGGGCGCGGTATTAGATGCGGTGGTAGCCGCGGGTGGAGACCTTGTTCAGGTCGGCGGGGTTAGCCCAATCATTCTTGAGACATCCGCCGCGGCAAAGAAAGCGCGAGCCGATGCGATTGACAATGCTCTCGCCAAAGCCGAAGACTATGCCAAGTTGCTCGGAATTGAACTTGGAAGCGTGGAATACATCAACGAAACGTCCGCACCGATCGGAATTGGGATCATGGGTCGCGATGTTGCGGCAGGTTCTACAGAAGTGGCAACAAAAATTGATCTCGGTGAGCAGCAGATTACGGTAAGTGTTGAAATCCGCTGGTCGCTAAAGTAACCATCGCTACCGATCAACAAGTTGAGCGGGTAGCCGAAATCTTCCGCGTAAGTCGCGGGTCAAATCAACTACTTCCGTAACCGCGGTTGTGTTGATCTCGCCGTAAATATGTGGATACAGCAATTGGACGGACTGGGCGGGCGAACCGTCTGGATGGCGGGGAGGCTCCCAGCGCAGGTCTGAGCCCAGCGCGGCGGTTGCGATCACCAAGACAAGGGCTTCATCCTCACCTAGGTAATACCTGTTGGCCACTGGAGTGAGTTGATGCAGTGTCGAACAGTGGATAAATCCTTCGCTGTCGAGCGACGCGTGGTGGTAATTGTCAGTTCGCGAATTCCAATCCGTGTGCGTGGTGATGTGAAAAATGCTTGCGGCATCTGTTGAGAGCATCAGCTTCATGACTGATACCGGAAGGCCATTGATCGCGCTGATGCGGCAAAATTTCCACCCCAAATTCTCGTACCATTCGCGTTTGTCCTCTGTATATAGGTATATAGCGGGGTAGCCGAGCATCTGGGCCCGCGCAGTCACCCACATCGTGATTGCTTGACCGATTCCTTGCCGCCGTGCTCGCGGCGAAACGTACACGGCGGCTAGCCATGGCCCGTCCTCCGTGGCTCCCGGCAGTTCATCATCCAACACGAGCGTGGCAATTCCGAGAAGTTCACCACTTACTGAAATTGCCGCAACTACCTCCGGCAATCCGGTTGTGGAACGCTGGACTTCTGCATATTGATCGAGATATGTCGCCACTGTGTCGGCGGGAAATTCATCAGCCCACGCCGCAAACGACCATGCGGCGGCCGTTTTCCAATGTTGTTCACATTGGCCGAGGGACTGGAGAGTAAATGACATTGTTACGTTTCAAAACTAAGCGAAAGTAGCACTATCACGATTCCAATCCAGGCCAGCATGCTCGGACGCTCGGCAAGAACAACAGCGCCGAGCAGAGTCGCTATGGCGGGTTCGATAAGAGTTAACGTTGTTGCTTCGTTTGGCTGAAGCGAGCGTAAGCCGAGCGAGTAGGCGAAGTAACCAATGGCAATCGTGACCACACCAAGCCACAGCGCAGTGGTGATTCCACTAGCCGTGAAAATCCATGAGTTGTCGATAAACAGCAATACTGGTGACATAAAAAGAGCGCTTATCAGGAACACGCGGGACATTGCCAATTCCGGCCTAACACCTATCGACAATATTTTCTTGCTGGCTAGAGCAAATATCGAGTAACCGAGTCCTGCTCCAAGTGCCAGCGCGACGCCTCCGGTCGTGACACTTGAAGAGTTACTTCTAGCTACGATCAGAGCGATTCCAACAATGCCTACCGCGGTGGACAGCATCCAAGACCGCCGCGGCGTCACCACATGAGTTAATTATCCGATTACTCCGGTAAATATCGGAGCCGATCCAAGTGCCACGACAGTGCCCACCGCAACTCCAGTAGATCGGGTGGCGGCAAAAAACGTTGCTCCGTAAATTGACATCGCTGCGCCAGCTATCCATAACTGCACCAATGGCATATTCGGACGATTTGCTTCGACTGATCTAGAAGTCCTTACCAAGTTAAATGCGAGAAGCGCTATGGCCCCGACGATAAGTCGGATTGTGGCTACTCCCAGAGACGGTGCCGAGTCGGGGCCAAGCTCTTGAGCAGTGCCGGTAGTGGCGAAGCAGACACCGGAAAACAGCACCAAGGCTCGCGCACGCATTGAATAAAACTAAGTCATAGCGATCCAAAGTCATGTTTAACAATTGCGTTTAACACCAGCGTCTCGCAATCGTGACAGGGTTGGGCGATAGATTTGGAGCGATACTCATGCCCTTGTAGCTCAGTTGGATAGAGCAACGGACTTCTAATCCGTAGGTCGTAGGTTCGATTCCTACCGAGGGCGCCAAGTTGAAGTTGCACGGTCACTACAATTGTCGGCGTGCTTCGAAGAAAACCGGTTTCCTTGGCACCTGCGGTTACTCCGGCTCCCGACACATCCATACTCGACCAATATGTGATCGGGGAGCCGTCGGCGCAAAAGGCACTCGACATCTTTGCAGGGGAGTGGAGCTCGAAGTTTCCCGAGCACCTTGGGTTAAAAACCGTGCCCGGGTTGGCACCCCTGTACGAGGATTTCCGCATCACGTGGGCGAACACCCTGTTTGGGGGTTTTGCCGGCAGGAAAGTGCTCGAACTCGGACCACTCGAACTCGGACATTCGTACATGCTCCACCGATTGGCGGCGGAACGCATCGATGCCATCGAGGCCAACACACGGGCGTTTCTCAAATGCCTCATCGTCAAAGAAATTCTCTCCGCCGATCGTGTAAACCTGATGCTCGGGGACTTTGTCGAATATCTGCGCGGAACGTCCGAGTCGTACGACTGGATCGTGGCCAGCGGGGTTCTCTATCACATGAAGGATCCACTCGAGTTACTCGATCTGATCAGCCGACATTCAACGAGAATCTTGCTCTGGACGCACTATTACGACGCGCAAATCGCTAACTCATCAGACAAGAATTCTCGAAAATTTGGTGCGCCGGAGTTAATTGTTCGAAATGGAGTTGATGTCGAAATTGTGCGCTACAACTATCAGGATGCCCTGAATTGGTCGGGGTTTTGCGGAGGTTCCGCCGAATACAGCATGTGGATCACCAAGGAATCGCTCATGGAATACCTCGTCGCTCTCGGATACAGCGAGATAGAGGTCGGAGAGGACAACAAGGACCATCCCAACGGGCCAGCGATCCTTCTCTGTGCCCACAAATCCGGATCATCAATCGACTAGTAGCAGCATTCGAAGGGTATTGGCGGTAAACGCCGTATCCTTTCGGGGTTGAGGCGAAAGAGGCGAGTACGTGAAATTCAAAAAAGGTGACACAGTGATTTACCCACAACATGGGGCCTGCATAGTCCATGGCATTAAGCGAATGAAGGCCTTTGGGGCCACCCAGGAATACCTCATATTAAAGACCGTGATCAATGAGATGACTCTGTCGGTACCCACAGCCAAGGCCAACCAAGTTGGTGTGCGACCGCCGGTGTCGAAGAGCGAACTGGAAGACCTTCGATCGGTATTGTCCAAGGCCGATCCCCGTGTGCCTGCCAACTGGTCGCGAAGGTTCAAGAACCACCAAGAAAAACTCAAGAGCGGTGATGTGTATCAAGTAGCAGAAGTGGTGCGAAACCTCGCCGCCCGCGATCGAGACTCGGCATTGTCGGCCGCGGAGAAGACGATGTACGACCGGGCGCGCATCAATCTAATTTCCGAGATTTCACCCGCATTAAAAGTCTCGTCCGAAAAAGCCGAAGAGTGGCTAGATCACGCACTTGAAGAAGGGGTGTTAAAGCCAGCCAAAGCGGTCAAGAAACCTGTTGTGAAAGCGTCCGATAAGACAACCGCCCACAGTCCAGTAAAGTCCGCGGCGGCAGTTGCAATCAAAGCGGCGGCGAAAAAGAAATAATTGCGCCGATGGTCAATGTAGGTTTCGTCGGTCTCGGGGCCATGGGCGGGCCGATGGCACGGCACCTTTCCACAGCCGGTCACCACGTCACCGTGTACAACCGCAACGGCGAAAAAGCAGCCGCCTGGGTCGCCACCAATGGTGGCGCGCAAGCCGAGAGCCCAAAGCAAGTTGCAGAGGTTAGTGAAGTCGTCTTTGTTTGCGTAGGTAACGACAGCGATGTTCGATCGGTCGTGCTTGGCAACCTTGGTGTACTCGCCGGAATGCGACCCGGAGCCGTGCTCGTGGATCACACCACCGCATCGGCAACGCTGGCACGAGAACTCACGGTTGCGTGTACTGCCATTGGTGTTGGCTTTGTTGATGCACCTGTATCGGGCGGCCAAGTTGGGGCAGAAAATGGATTGTTGACGGTGATGTGCGGTTGCGACGAAATCGCCATCTACGAAAGAGTGGAGCCAATTATCGCGGCGTATGCGCGAATGTGCAAGCGCCTAGGTGATGCTGGCTCGGGTCAATTGGCAAAAATGGTGAATCAAATTTGCATCGCTGGTGTAGTCCAGGGATTGTCCGAGGGCCTTAACTTTGCGATGCGAGCAGGACTAAATCCCGACCAAGTTGTCGACGTGATTTCCAAGGGTGCTGCTCAGTCGTGGCAGATGGAGAATCGCTCCAAAACAATGGTTAGCGGTGAGTTTGATTTTGGCTTTGCAGTCGAATGGATGCGAAAGGACTTGGCCATTTGCATCGACGAAGCCAGACGCAATGGAGCCCGAATTCCAATGACCGAACTTGTCGACTCGTTCTACGAGCAGGTGATGGCTATGGGCGGTCGTCGCTGGGATACCAGCAGCCTGATTAAGTTACTTACGAGCAACTGAGTGACAGCCGACTGACGCCTCGGATAGTCAACCGATCCCGCCATTCGGGTTCGCCGTTTATTTCCAGTTTGGCGAAGCGATTGAACAGCGATCCGATTGCGACTTCCGTCTCTAACCTGGCCAGAGAAGCACCTAAGCAGTAGTGAATGCCGGCCGAGAATGCCAAGTGGCGGTTGGCATTTGGGCGGGCGAGTTGCAACTGGTTTGGCGAATTAAACATCGCCGGATCATGGTTGGCCGCCCCGAGTGAGGTCAACACAATCGTTCCGGGCTCCACTTCAATTCGATCTCCGGCAACATCAAAGTGGATGGGCACTATCGGTACGCGCACCGTTTGTTGAACCGGTCCGTCGAAGCGAAGCAGTTCATCGACGACTGCCGCGCCGAACCCGTTGCTTCTGGCAAACGCAAGTTGCCCGGGATTGCGAATTAGGGCAAGTGTGCCGTTGCCAATCAGATTGACCGTAGTTTCGTGTCCGGCGATGTATAACAGGACTACAAAAGCCATTAGCTCCCCGGTCGTCATTCGTTCGCCGGCTTCCTCGACCGTGATGAGCGAGCTCAACATGTCGTCGGCCAAATGTCTACGCCGATGCTCAATAATCTCAGTGAGATAGGGAATCAAAGATTCAAATGCAGTTTCGGTCGCATCTAGCTCGGCATCTGTCGCGGTTGGTTCTAAGGATGCGGTGATGGTTTGTGACCACGAACGAAGTTCATCAACTCGTTCGGTTGGCATATCAAGCAGGTCCGAGATCACCTGGAACGGCACGGGGAATGCGAGATCATCGACTAGCTCAAGCGATCCACGTTCCTGGGCTCGGTCAAGAATCTCATCCACGAGCTGCTGGATGCGTGGACGAAGGCGTTCGATGGCCGACGGAGTAAATGACTTGGAGACGAGTCGGCGCAATCGACTGTGGTCGGGAGGGTCCAAATTTAAAATCGATTTAGCTGGGCCAACGTTGCGTTCCCGTCGTCGCCGTCGGGCGGGCGAAGACGACTGTTCGGAATACTTTTCGATGTCGCGGCTGAAATCGTTGCTCTTAAGAGTTGCAGAGACGTCTTCGTATCGCGTTAGTACGACCATACCGAGAGCAGTCCGGTGAACCGGTTCGGTAAATCGGAGAGTGTCGTAAAACGGGTACGGATTGGCCCGAAACTTTGGGTCAAACGGATTGAAGAGAGGCTCGGACACTTACCTTATTGTGTCGCATAGGGTGAGGCCGGAATGTATTGTGCGATTGGCTGTCCGGCGATCACAGTCCACTGCGATCCGTTGATCCGTTCGGTGAGCGCGCGCATCGCCAGATCGCCGGCAATCTCGACCGGCAGAATACCCATGCCAAATGACTTGATGATTTCCTGCGAGATCGGCGATACGAGCGGGGTGTCGATAAACCCTGGGCATAGAGCGCTGATACAAACCCCGTGGGGCGCCAATGCATCGCCGAGCGACTTGACCAAGCCGACAACCCCGTGTTTGGTTAGCCCATAAATTGGATCCGGGGCAATTGCGACTAATCCAGCAAGTGACGCCGTGGCCAATATGTGACCACTCTTTCTAGCCACCATTCCCGGAATCACCGCTCGGGCTCCAAAGACCACCCCGTCCAGGTTCGTTCGCATGATCCGATGATAAACATCGTCGTTGACACCTTCGAGAGGATATGCCGGAGTTTCTCCAATAACATTTGGCGAGGTAGCAACTCCAGCATTTAAAACGACGATGTCAAATTCTCCTTGGGCTGCGATCAGTTTGTCCCACCCGTTCGAGTCGCCCACATCAAGATGCTCATATTCGCCGCCAACTTCGTTGGCTATTGCTCGGCCAGCCATATCGTTGATATCGGTTACCACTACATAGGCGCCCTCGCTACTAAATCTTCGAGCAATTTCGGCACCGATTCCGCTCGCCGCTCCGGTGATAAGTGCACGCTGACCAGTCAGTTGACCCAAGATCGATTCCTTTGTCTACTTTCCGGAGGCTGCAATTGCAAAGATGTCCAATAATTTATCGAGTTCGTCATCCGTGATTACCAGCGGCGGACAAAAAGTAACTGTGTCTGCATTTATGGCGCGGGTGATCGCACCAAGTTGCAACATTCGATCTCGAATCTTTACGCAGTTTTGATCTGAACGTAAACCGGCAGCCCAAACGGCTCCGACACCCCTGGCGTGGTCAATGATCCCATCGGCGGCCAGGGCATTGAGTCCCGACGAGAGCCGGACGCCGACATGATTGGCTCGCTCCACAAGACCTTCTCGTTCGATGATCTCAATGTTTTTCAATGCCGCGACACATGCGGCCGCATGTCCGGAGTAGGTATAGCCATGGCGGAGAAAAAATTCTGAATCGGCCTCCAGCGCCGAACGCACATTTGCACCGACCAAAACTCCGCCGAGGGGCTGATAACCGGAAGTAACCGCTTTAGCGAAACACAACAAGTCCGGGTTTACCCCAAAACGTTGCGCGCCGAACCAATTACCGAGCCGTCCGAAACCGGTAATCACCTCGTCGAAGATCAAAAACGCACCGTGCTGATCACATAACTTGCGCAGCCCATCTAAATAGCCGGCAACTGGCGGGAACACGCCGCCGGCCCCTTGCAATGGTTCGGCGATCACTGCAGCCACCTCGTGTCCGCGTTTCGACATTAGAACCGACACGGCCTCCAAATCGTCGCTGTCCACCTGCATCACATCACCTACAAGTGGACCGTAACCAACTTTATTCAGCGGCAAGCCCTGAGCACTGGTGCCGCCGTAGTTCGTTCCGTGGTAGCCACGCATGCGCGAAATGATCAGCGTGCGTTCAGGGTGACCTGCCTGAACATGCGCAAGTCGCGATAGCTTCATCGCGCTGTCGATGGCTTCCGATCCACTGTCGCATAGAAATACTCGAGCGTCTGGCATCGGCGAAAGCGAGCGAAGCAGTTCGCTCAACTGCTCGGCCGGTTCGGACGTAAACGGATCGAACGTGGAGTAGGCCTCTAGCGTGGCAATCTGCTGGGCAACCGCGTCTCCAATCTCGCGGCGTCCATGACCAACCGCGCAATACCAAAGGCTTGCCATGCCGTCGATCAGTTCGTTGCCGTTTGAGTCCCACACTCGAGCACCTTCGCCTCGGACAATGCGGATGAATTCTTCGCGAGTGGGTTTGGCAAATGGATGTAGAAAGGCCGACGGCATAGGAATGACGCTAGTTCGTACCTTCACCTAGAGTGGTGTGCGATATGAAGGGCCTCATTTTGTCAGGCGGTGCGGGTACACGCTTGCGACCCATTACCCATACGAATGCCAAGCAACTAGTACCGATCGCCAACAAGCCAATTTTGTTCTACGGAATTGAAGCAATGGCGAAAGCCGGTATTCGTGAAATCGGAATTGTCGTCGGGGAAACCCACAAGGAAATCATCGCTGCCGTCGGCGACGGCGCGCAATTTGGGGTCAGCGTTACCTATATTCAGCAGGTAGCCCCATTGGGTTTGGCACATTGTGTGCTCATATCCCGTGATTTTCTCGGCAACGATGACTTCGTTATGTACCTAGGCGACAACATGCTCGAACAGGGCTTAGAGGAATTCGTAAACGAGTTTAAGTCGGCGCGCAGCAACGGCGGGACAAATGCTCCGTCGGCTCAAATCTTGCTCTGTCATGTCGACGATCCGCGACAATTCGGGGTGGCCGAAGTCGATGCCGATGGGCGCGTAGTTCGGCTTGTGGAAAAACCGGCTAATCCGCCATCCGATCTCGCCCTCGTCGGCGTGTATCTGTTTGATCCGACGATTCACGATGCGGTAAGAGCAATCAAGCCTTCGGATCGCGGCGAACTGGAAATTACAGATGCGATTCAATGGCTCGTAGACCAGCATCACACCGTCCAGCACAAGGTGTTGAAAGGTTGGTGGATCGACACCGGCAAGAAGGATCCGCTTCTTGAATGCAATCGACTGGTTCTAGAGGTGCTTGAACCGCGCAACGACGGTGACATCGATGAAGATTCCAAAATTGAAGGTCGGGTGGTTATTGAAAAAGGCGCGGTTGTCCGTAATTCACGCATCCGGGGCCCGGTTGTTATCGGTGCCGACTCGCATGTGGAGCACAGCTATATCGGACCATACACCTCTCTTGGTCGCCGCTGCACCGTAGAGCACTCCGAGATGGAACACTCCGTGATATTGGATGGGAGCGTTATTATTGGAATCAATCGTCTCACCGACTCGCTAATTGGTAGAGATGTGCAGGTGCTGAGATCTGAACTGAAACCTCGTGCCCTGCGACTAATGCTTGGCGATGACTCGAAAGTTGAGCTCGAATAGATGGCCAAAGTTACAGAGTCCACAATAATTAGAGATGTACAAATCGTCGAGCCACAAATGCACGGTGACGAACGCGGATACTTCATTGAAACCTACCGTCGAGAGTGGTTTCCACTCGGGCGAGAGATGCTCCAGGGAAATCGAGGAAATCGCCAACAGGGGTGCGTAGTGGGCTTGCATTACCACCTCCATCAGTCGGACTATTGGTATGTGCCGATTGGTCGATGCCGTGTCGTATTGCACGATTTGCGTACTGGCTCGCCAACTGACGGAGCAACGCAAGTACTTGATCTCGGTGAACGTCCGGACGGGACCCATGATCATCGCGGGGTATTTATACCGCCGGGGGTCGCCCACGGATTTTCATCGCTGACAGATATGGCGATCACCTATCTCGTCGACAGCTATTACAACCCGGTCGACGAACTTGGCTTGGCATGGAACGATCCTTCGGTCCAAATTGATTGGGGCTTCACGGCACCAATCCTCTCCAAACGCGACCAAGCAAACCCCATGCGCAATGCAATCTCGCCGCAGTTTCAACCGCACTTCGCCCTGCGAACCTGAGCGGTCATCGATGAAAATTTTGGTGACCGGTGGAGCGGGCTTCATTGGCTCAAACTATGTGCGATGGGTCTTGGCAAATACCGATCACTCGGTAACGGTGTACGACGCATTGACCTATGCCGGAAACTTGTCGACCCTTAAGGATGTCGATGACAGCCCGCGATTCTCGTTTATCAAGGGCAACATTTGTCAACCTGAAGAAGTCGAATCGGCGATGCGCGGACAGGACGCGGTAGTCCACTTTGCGGCCGAAAGCCACGTCGATCGATCAATTGTCGGTAGCGAGGATTTCATTCTCACAAATTGCTTTGGCACCAATGTCATCATGGACTCTGCCCGACGACTCGATATCAGCCGCGTTGTGCACATCGGCACCGACGAAGTGTATGGCTCGGTTGAAACTGGTTCATCAAAGGAGAGCGACCCACTCGAACCTCGATCACCATATTCGGCGTCGAAGGCAGGATCAGATCTGATCGCTCTGAGTTACTTCAGTACTCATGGTGTGCCCGTTTCGGTCACACGATGCACCAACAACTTTGGTCCATTTCAATATCCCGAAAAGGCAATTCCGTTATTCACCACAAACCTGCTCGATGAGAAACAAATTCCGTTATATGGAGATGGCCTAAACGAACGCGATTGGTTGTATGTCGACGATCACTGTTCGGGAGTGAATTTGGTATTGGAGCGGGGAGCGGTCGGCGAAATCTACAACATCGGTGCCGGTAATGAGACCGCAAATCGAAAATTGGTTGACAAGCTGCTGGCATTGTTAGGCAAAGATGAGTCAAGCGTCTCGTATGTAACGGATCGACTTGGGCATGATCGTCGTTATTCGGTTGACATCGCCAAGATCACCGATCTTGGATGGAAGCGCCGAAGGTCGCTGGATGAGGCGTTGGAGCAAACGGTGTCGTGGTACCGCGACAACCGCTGGTGGTGGGAGCCACTCAGGTCTCGCGGTCAATGAAAATATTCGTAACCGGCGCCGGCGGCCAACTCGGCCACGAACTCGTGCGAGTTGCGCAAGACAATGGCCACAGTGTTTTTGCCACTAGCCATGAAGATCTGGACATCACAAATCCTTCCGACATCAGAGACGCCTTTGCCGCGACCCGCCCCGATGCAATCATTCATGCCGCGGCATGGACTGCGGTAGATGCCTGCGAAGGTGACGCCGAGCGAGCATTTGCGGTAAACGCGATGGCGACACATTCGGTTGCGATTGAAGCGCGCGCCGTTGGTGCTCGGGTGATTTACATTTCCACCGACTACGTATTTGACGGTGAAAAGTCAGGCGGCTACGTCGAGTCAGATCGACCAAACCCGCAATCAGTGTACGGGTCATCGAAGTTGGCGGGTGAGGACGCCATGTCGGATCGTGACGCGGTAGTTCGCATTTCGTGGGTATGCGGATTCCACGGGCCAAATATGGTCAAGACGATCCTGCGATTGGCCGATAGTCAACCAGAATTGCAATTTGTGAATGATCAGATTGGCAGCCCCACGTTCGCCGACGACGCGGCCACGACAGTCGTTCGTCTCGCCGAGGAACAACGAACCGGAATATGGCACCTGACAAATCAAGGGGTGACGAGTTGGTTCGATTTAGCTCGAGATGTCTTGAGCATCGCCGGACTAGATTCGCAGCGAGTGTCTCCAATATCAACGGATGCTTTGAAGCCACCGCGTCCTGCCAAGCGGCCTTCTAATTCTGTGTTAGATAACTCGGCATTGCGCTCGGCGGGTTTGCCGCTTCTGGACGATTTTGTGATTCCGCTGCAAAGACTGGTGCGCCGATTGCGGTTCTGAAATGACTCTGTGGGAACTCTTGCCTCGGCTTCGAGAGTAGAGTATGTGTGTGGATGAAAAGGCGTTGCTCCAGGAGATCGCACCGGCCGCCGAGAAGCTCTTGTCTCGACATATGGGCGTTACCAAGGAGTGGTTCCCCCATGAGTTCATTCCGTACAGTCGCGGTCGCGACTTCACACCGGGGGAGCAATGGAAGCCCGAAGATGCCGACTTTGGCGATGTCGGGCACGAAATGGATGACGCTGTTCGTACATCGCTATTCGTGAATTTACTCACCGAGGACAATCTTCCGTATTACACCCGCGATATCAGTTCACTGTTTGGTAACGATTCGGCATTCGGCGAATGGGGACGAAATTGGACAGCCGAGGAAGGTCGTCATTCGATAGTCATTCGTGACTATCTCACGGTCACCAGAGCGATTGATCCGGTTGCACTGGAACGAGCGCGAATGCAACAGGTGCGCGGTGGCCAGGTGCCGACGCCTACAAGTTTGTATGAGGCCCTGGCGTACCTCACGATGCAAGAATTGGCGACTCGGATTGCGCATCGCAACACCGGCAAATTAATGAAGGATGAGATCGGCACGGCGATCATGTCGCGTGTCGGAAATGATGAGAACCTTCACTATCTGTTTTACCGTGACCTAACTACCGCAGCGCTGGAAGTTGATCCGTCGTCTATGGTCATTGGGATCGAGCGCGCGGTGCGCACATTTTCGATGCCTGGAATCGGTATCACGGATTTCGATCGCATGGCTCGTGAAATTGCCCGTGCCGGAATTTATGACTTAGAGATACATCACGATCACATTCTTGAGCCTGTGGTGTTGCGCCACTGGAAAATTTCAGAGATTGAAGGACTCTCGGCGGAAGCAAATCAGGCCCGTGAAGCGGTTATCGAGCGCATTGGGCGCACCGGTCGTGTCGGCAAACGATTGGCCCGCGAGCGTGTAAGCGCTTAATTCACTTGTAGCGCCCGACTTAGCGTCGAGCCGATCAACGCCCGCGCATTGTGCGCATCGTCTAGAAATCTCGACATTCTGATGAAGTCATGTATCTGGCCGGCAAATCGAACCGATGATGTCGGAACACCGAGCGATGAAATTCGGGCAGCGAACGCCTCGCCCTCGTCTCGCAGCGGGTCAAATTCGGCCGTAATCACCAGCGTGGGCGGCAACTTCGCCAATTTTTCATCGAGAGCCACCAGTGGCGATACTCGCGGATCGTCACGGCTGACTTCATTGCCAAGATAGTGATCGAGGAACCATGTCACGGTTGCTTTGGTCAGAATTGGAGCATTCGCATTCTCGTTCTGCGATCGAAACTTCTGGGTGGCGTCGGTTCCTGGGTACACCAGAACAAGACCGCATAGCGGAACATCGGACTCTAGAGCAACAGCTATTGCCAGATTTCCTCCTGCCGAGTCGCCGCCGATGGCAATTCGATTGGGGTCGCAATTCAGTTCATCGGCGTGTTCGTAGGCCCATTGAGTAGCCGCAATGCAATCATCGAGCGGGGCCGGAAACGGATATTCCGGAGCCAAACGATAATCCACCGACAGCACGGCATGACCTGAACGGTTGGCAATTGCTCGACAGACATCGTCGTGCGTCTCTAAGTCTCCGATTACCCAACCGCCACCATGAAAATAGACACACAAGCCCAGCACCTCGTCTAGTCGAGGTCGGTAAAGTCTGGCGGGTATTCCGTTGGCACTTACATTGCGAATTTCAGCAACTATTTCGTCCGACGGTAGGGCGGTGCTGGCATAACGGGCGCGAACTTCGCCAGGAGTCTGAGTCTCAATTGGTGGACCGCCAAACGACTTATATAGCTCAACAATTGCAATGGCCTGAGTGTGCATCGGCATACGCCAGTTCTAGTGCATCTAGGTCGGCGTTATGCCACCAGACATACTATTCGTCCTGGTAGATCGACAAAGTCCCTGAGTAATTTGCGACCCAAATTCGTCGTTCGACCGGATCGTATGTGACACCCACCGGGCGAACACCGGTAGACATAGTTTGGATGATGGTGAAGTCCGAAGTGCGAATCTTGCTTAGGGTGTCGTCGATGTAATTGACGACATACAAACTGGCCCCGTCGTCGGACAGGGCCATTGATCTCGGCTGTTCGCCCGTGTGCACTTGGGCAATCACTTTTCCGGTCAATGTGCTTATTGCTCGCACGGTACCAGCATGATTGTTAGACACGTACAGGATCGTGTCATCTGGCGAAAGCAGTAGATGCCTCGGCGTTGGCCCAGCCGAGTCGATCTCGGTTGTGGTCATAGTTTTCAGGTCGAGCACCACCACTCGGCTCGCGCCCATCACCGAAATATATGCACGAGTGCTGTCTTTAGTTATTGCAATTCCGCGAGGATGAAGCCCAACTTCGATTCGCTGGACTTCCGCACCAATCGCCAAATCGATTATCGATACGTCTTGAGAACAAAAATTTGACACCAAGAGGGTCTTATCATCCGGAGTAACCGCTAAAAATTTGGGAACCGCGCCGACCAAGATAACTTGATCGATTGAAAACGTTGCTGTATCAATTCGATACACAAAACTCGGGTCCCAGCTGCGGCCTTGACAGTCATCGCTGGCAATTGGGTTCCACCCATCTCCGTACATCTTGTAATTCGAGACATAGGCATATGCCCCATTTGAGCTGAAGGCGGCCTCGACGGGCGAGCCCCGAACTACTCCTCCTTCAAGTCCAAAATCGGCAAGGTTTATCCTGTCGGAAATCACGGCGACCTCGTTGCCGTCCGGATCAAATACCGACACGTTGTGCCGATACATCATGTTTTGAGCAAAGAAGAGACCGCTTCCCGAATAGACGATGCTTTTTGGTTGCAGATTGTTTCCGGAAATGGTGTCAAGCAAATTGAGAGTTCGTTGGTCTGAGGGTTTTCCGCCCGGCGATGCGGAGTTTTTTGAGACAGCAACAGGAACTGTGGTGGATGTTGTAGATTCCGCGGCAGTATTCGTCACGATGATCGTTGTCGAACTTGAATCACCTTTCTGGGTGCAACTCGAAATTGAGACCACTAGTGCAAGACCTGCGATTGATCGAATCATGACCGTGGAAAGGGTACCTCTCGGTTTCAGGTTGACGCCGACTACGGTATGAGCAGTATGGAATCGCGTCAGAACCGGTCGGCGGTTTCTCTTCATGGGGTGACAAAGCGATTTGGATCGGTCGTTGCGGTGGATCATGTCGATCTGCAGATCAACGAAGGAGAGTTTTTCTCGGTACTTGGCCCATCGGGAAGCGGAAAAACAACCGTGCTGAGATTAATTGCTGGTTTCGACCAACCAGACGAGGGAAGTGTCCTACTTGCGGGCGAAGAGGTCGCAGGTCGAGCACCATTTGATCGCGACGTGAACACGGTGTTTCAGGATTATGCGCTCTTTCCACACATGAGTGTTCAGAAAAATGTTGAATACGGTCTGAAAGTCAAAGGCGTCGAAAGATCGGAACGTTCCCTGCGTGCAAGCGCGATATTGGAAACGGTTCGGCTGAGTGGCCTCGAAGCTCGACGGCCGTCGCAACTATCGGGTGGTCAGCGCCAACGCGTCGCGCTCGCACGGGCACTAGTGAATCAGCCAAAGGTCCTCCTCCTCGACGAACCGCTTGGCGCACTCGACCTCAAATTGAGGGAGGAAATGCAGGTTGAGCTCAAATCGATTCAACAAGTAGTTGGAATCACCTTTGTATATGTGACCCATGATCAGGGGGAGGCTCTTTCGATGAGCGACCGCATCGCCGTGTTCAATAGCGGTCGGATCGAACAGGTTGGAACGGCGAGGGATCTCTATGAGCGGCCGGCGAGCGCCTTCGTGGCTAGCTTCGTCGGCACGACCAATTTATTTTCCGATGATGTAGCGGAGCGATTACTTGGAAGGCGCGGGGTATATACGCTTCGACCCGAGCATGTCCAGATTCATCGCCCCGGAACAGTGACAGGCCTTGGAATAAATGTTGATGCAACTGTGACTGCGGTGCAATATTTGGGTGCCGATTCCAGAATTTACTGTGCCTTGAGCGATGGTAGTAAGGTAATTTCTCGGGTGGCGAGTGACGCGCCAACAGGGGTAGTGCCAGGAGAGAGCGTCGTTCTCTCGTGGTCACCTGAATCAGTTTTTACAGTCACGTCGTAACGGCGGCAACCGCTGTCGTTGTCAACATAGGGGAGCAATGCATGAAAAAAATCCATAAGGTTTACGCCCTCGGCACAGTGGCAGTCTTTCTGCTCGCGTCGTGCAGTGGAATCCAAGGTAAAGATGAAGGCGCGCTCAAATCGCTGGGCGACGGCGAGGGTCAAGTGAATATCATCGCTTGGGCCGGATATGTCGAAGATGGTTCAACGGATCCAGCGGTCGACTGGGTCACAGATTTCGAAGCCGAAACTGGATGCGCCGTCAATGTCAAGATTGGAAATACTTCCGACGAAATGGTCGAATTGATGCAAAGTGGAGAATACGACGGCGTTTCTGCGTCGGGTGATGCCACATTGCGACTCATTGCTGGTGGCGATGTCGCTCCGGTCAACACAGACCTCATTCCAAATTACGCGAGCGTTTTTGAGGACCTCAAGAACAAGCAATGGAACTCAAAGGACGGAGTTGCATATGGGGTGCCACACGGTCGAGGTGCGAACGTCTTGGTGTACAACACCGAGGCTGGACCAGCGCCGGACTCGTTATCGGCAATGTTCTCGGCCGACAGCCCGTACTCCGGAAATATTTCGGTTTACGACAGCCCGATTTACATCGCCGATGCGGCGGTGTATCTCATGGCTACGCAGCCTGAACTCGGTATTACAAATCCGTACTCTCTAGATCAGAGTCAATTTGACGCTGCAGTTGCGTTGTTGACAGATCAAAAGTCGCGGGTCAGTCAATACTGGTCTCTGTACACCGATCAGCAGGCCTCACTTGAATCCGGTGCAGTAACTGCCGGAACTTCTTGGCAAGTCATTGTTAACTTGGCGACCGCAAATGGCGCCAAGATTGGCGCGGTGAAGACCAAGGAGGGGGCGACGGGGTGGTCCGATACATGGATGATTTCCAGCAAGGCGAAGAATCCGAATTGTATGTACATGTGGATGGACCACATCATTTCGCCACAAGCGAATGCCAGTGTTGCCGAATGGTTTGGTGAGGCACCATCAAATGAAGAATCATGTGCTCTCACGGCTGATCCGAATCATTGTGCGACCTATCACGCAGGTGAGACGGCATATTGGGCAGATGTCTGGTATTGGACAACTCCAACCAGCGAGTGCCTGGATGGTCGCGGCAATAAATGTGTGCCGTACTCTGAGTGGGTGAACGCCTGGAACGAACTGCGCGCATAGCGCAACAATTAGTGCCAAAGTCATCGTTGCCTCGCCGGGCAACGATGACTTTGCGCATTAAGCCGCGCTTAGCGTTGGCTTCGGTGCTAACCGCACCATTGGCCTGGCTACTGATTGTCTACATCGGGTCGTTGTCTCTACTCGTAGTGAGTGCTTTTTTTCGGCTAGACAGTTTCACCGGCAAATCAACTTCGCAATGGACGCTAAATAATCTCAACGAGGTTCTAACCAAGAGCGCGTACCTCAAGCTGATCGCTAAGAGTGTCGGAGTTGCGGCAGCGGCAACTCTTGTGTGCTTGGCGGCTGCAGTGCCGACCGCCTTCTATGTCTCGAAGTGTGCTGCACCATGGGCCAAGCGAGGTCTCATTGTTGCAATGTTGTTGCCGCTGTGGGCCGGATACCTAGTCAAAGCGTATGCATTGCGGGCCGTATTCGATCCAGGGTCCGAATTTGGTCGGGGCGGATTTCTTGCCAGCACCATTGGGTGGTCGCCCGGATTTGGTTACGTTGCCGTAATTTTTACTCTCGCTTATCTCTGGTTCCCGTATATGTTGTTGCCGATTTATGCGGGATTTGAACGCTTGTCCGATTCCCTGTTGGACGCGTCAAGCGATCTCGGGGCGGGAACCTGGCGAACATTCGGCTCGGTGGTCATGCCACTCTTGGTACCTTCCATTGCCGCCGGGAGCATTTTCACGTTTTCGCTCTCGCTTGGCGACTACATCTCAGTGAAAGTCGTGGGCGGTACCTCGCAGATGATCGGCAATATCATCGAACGCGCACTTTTGGCGCCAAACCAACCATTAGCGGCGGCCTTCACCTTGTGGCCAATATCGATCATGGTGGTATATCTCATCGTGATGGGGCGCCTCGGCGCGTTTAAGAATCTCTGATGCAAATATCGCGAACCGCTCACGAATCTATGCGGGCCATTACCTATGGAGTGATTGTCGTGCTGTATGTGCCACTAATTCTGGTGGTAATTCTCTCCTTCAATTCCGCCAGGTCGTTGGCATGGCCGCCTCGTGGATTCACCACGTCCTGGTGGACGGGAATTGTGAACGTGGAGAGCGCGCGTAATGCAATTGTCTCATCGGCTCGTCTGGCATTTATTGCCATGCTGATCGCGATTGTGCTGGGGACGATGCTTTCGTTTGCCTTGCAGCGGTTTGACTTCTTTGGTAAAAGTGCGGTGAGTTTCCTTGTGGTATTACCGATCGCCCTTCCGGGAATTGTCACCGGAGTTGCCCTGCGTAATTCATTTATTCGATTTGGCTGGGATCTTGGACTGATGTCGGTCATCGTTGGACACTCGACTTTTTGTATCGTCATTGCCCACAACAATGTGGTTGCCCGGCTGCGGCGGCTGTCGCCCAACCTGAGGGAAGCATCCGCGGATTTAGGTGCGGATGGGTGGCAAACATTCCGCCTCGTCACATGGCCCTTGATTAGATCGTCGGTATTTGCCGGCGGAATTTTGGCATTTGCCCTTAGTTTTGACGAAGTCGTCGTCACGACATTTACGGCCGGAGCAGGCGTGGAAACGCTGCCGCAGTGGATTCTCAACAATTTCTCGCGCCCGAATGTTCTGCCGTATGTGACCGTCGTGGCCACGGTCGTGATGTTCATTTCGTTGCCGATTGCTTGGCTGGCCCAGCGCCTATCCGACGGTACCGGATCTGTCAATTAGAGTATGAACATGGGTAATGCGACGTTCACGAGTATGGATGTGTCGACGAGGGAAGAGTGGCTTTTCATTGGTGCCGAAACGGCTAAAAATCAATCACGGGTAGCAGACGGCGTGTTGGCCATGTTGCGATCCTTGGGCAATATTGTGGATGGATTTGCTACCGACCAGCTCACCCATGTATTACAGACAGCGACCATGGCCGAGCGAGCCGGCGCCGATGACGAAATCGTGATCGCTGCACTCTGTCACGATATTGGCAAGGCAATTAGCGTTCCCAATCATCCGGCAATTGCCGCCGCGATCCTGAAGCCCTATGTTCGTCCTGAGGTGCATTTTATGATCGAGGCCCATCAAGACTTTCAGGGCAAGCACTATTACGGGCACTTCGGAATGAACCCCGACGCACGGCAGAAATATGAAGGACATCCTTCGTACGAACTTGCCGCCAAATTCGCCGATGAGTGGGATCAAAAGGCATTCGATCCGTCATATGACACTTTGCCGCTTGAGCATTTTGAGTCTCGCCTGCGTGAGGTGTTTGGCAAACCGAAATTTCTCGTATCTGAGTAGTCGTTGAAGTTCGGCGCACGCATGTCGCGTCTAGTGTCGCTTCCCATGTACGACTTCGTTGAGGTCAAGGCATCGACGTCGACATTGCTTGAATCGATATCCCGCGAGTTGCGCGGGCTCGGTGAAGATGTCGTTGCCGACTCGCCAGAAAGTTCCGAACACTCGGAATTGATGTCGTATTGGCTGAGCGGGCAGATGTATATGAGCCAGTCGTGTGGCTTGCCATATGTTGAGGAACTAAGCACGGTCGTTGATGTACTCGGCACCTTTCGATGGAACGACATCAGCGATGATTTCGGCAATTATCGGACACATATCGTGGTCCGTGGCGAACATGGCGCCACGACCGCAAGCGAACTTCGCGGTGCTCGACCGGTAATCAGCACGACCCAAAGCCTGAGTGGGTGGTGCAGTCTTGGTTGCGCGCTCGCCGAAGTTAGTCGCGATCCAGATTTTGTGCAGCCGTATCTCATCGGTCATCACCATGCGGGGAGTTTGCAGCTACTACAGGATGGAATCGCCGATGTCGCTTCGATCGATCCAGCAACATACCAATTGTTCCGTCGATTTCGCCCATCTCTCGTGCATGGTCTCCGCATTATTGGCAGTGGTCCACCGATGCCGGCCACGCCAATCATTGCCAGTAAAACTCGAACGGCCCCGATGTCGGACCTACGCTCGGTATTGCATCGCGTTGTAGGAGATAACTTGCTGCGCGACGAAATGAGCGAGATTGGTATCGTAGGCTTCGTGAATCGGGACGCAAGTGATTACGAGATGATCCGTGATCTTGTTGCAATTGCCGAAGTGGTGTTGCCCCGTCGTGAATAAATCGGGCCCGCGTCCCGTTCGATCCCCGCGAGGCGCGAAGTTGCATTGCGCAAATTGGCAAATTGAAGCCCCATTTCGGATGCTGCAAAACAATCTTGACCCGGAAGTTGCCGAGCGTCCAGATGACTTGGTGGTGTACGGCGGCACCGGACGAGCCGCGCGTAGCTGGGACGCCTTCGATGCGATGATTCGCACGATGACAAGTTTGAAACCCGATGAAACGATGCTCGTCCAGTCGGGAAAACCCGTGGGGGTGTTTCGTACTCACGAGTGGGCCCCGCGAGTGTTACTGGCGAATTCAAACATCGTTCCGGAATGGGCGACATGGGACGAATTTCGCCGACTTGAGACTGCCGGTCTGACTATGTACGGTCAGATGACCGCTGGGTCATGGATTTATATTGGAACCCAGGGAATATTGCAGGGCACTTACGAGTGCTTTGCCGAAATAGCCCGTCGTCGATTCAATGGCACCCTGGCCGGAACAATCACTCTCACGGCTGGACTTGGCGGAATGGGCGGCGCCCAACCGCTTGCGATCACGATGAATGACGGTGTTGCTCTGTGCATCGACGTTGATTCGTCGCGAGTGAACCGTCGAATTGAAACTCGATATCTAGATGAAGTGGCCAAGTCGCTTGACGATGCGGTCGAGCGATGCGAACGGGCCAAACTGGAACGCCGCGGACTGTCGATTGGCCTCGTCGGCAATGCGGCCGATTTGTTTCCCAAGCTCCTGGCGATGGGATTTCCTGCCGACATTGTGACAGATCAGACAAGTGCTCACGACCCGCTGAGTTACGTTCCCAATGACTTAAGTGTTGAGGCGGCCACGAATTTGTTGTCCACAAATCCAACCGAGTACATTCGTCGATCGCGTTCCGCGATGGCCACACATTGTGCGGCCATGGTCGGATTCCAAGATGCCGGGTCGGAAGTATTTGATTACGGCAACTCGCTGCGACGAGAGGCACAACTGGGCGGCTATGACCGCGCATTCGACTATCCGGGGTTTTTGCCCGCCTACATTCGACCGCTATTTTGCGAGGGAAAAGGACCATTTCGATGGGTCGCACTATCAGGAGACCCAAGCGATATCGCGGCGACAGACCGCGCGGTTCTTGAAGAGTTTCCCGACGATGAAGGGCTGAGTCGCTGGATGCGAATGGCCAGTGAGCGGGTGGCGTTTCAAGGACTACCGGCTCGAATCTGTTGGTTGGGATACGGAGAGCGGCATCGCCTTGGTTTGCGATTCAATGAGATGGTCAAGCGCGGCGAGCTGTCGGCCCCCATCGTCATCGGCCGAGACCATCTGGACTCTGGGTCGGTGGCATCGCCGTATCGCGAAACCGAGTCGATGCTCGACGGTTCCGATGCCATTGCCGATTGGCCGTTGCTTAATGCGCTTTTAAATACGGCCAGCGGGGCCACATGGGTGAGCATTCACCACGGAGGCGGGGTGGGAATTGGGCGAAGCATTCATGCCGGAATGGTGTGTGTTGCCGATGGCACCGACCTGGCGGCGGAAAAACTTGCTCGGGTCTTGCTGAATGATCCCGGAACGGGCGTAATTCGTCATGCCGACGCGGGTTACGAACGAGCGATTTCAGTTGCCGACGAGCGTGGGATTCGGTTGCCAATGCGGGAAGGCGACTAAGGGGTGCCTACGACTTATCACGCCGATTTTGCCTGGCGGGGCGGCGAAGCAGCTGCAACCAACGTACGAATCGAAGTGGCAAATGGAATTATTTCCGCGGTCGCAGAGAATGTCGAACCTCGTTCAGGAGACGAACACATCGCCGGAGTGGTAATGCCAGGTCTTGTGAATGCCCATAGTCATGCATTCCATCGGGCGCTGCGTGGACGAACCCACAACGGCGATGGTGATTTTTGGTCATGGCGAAAACCGATGTACAAAGTTGCCAATGCCTTAACACCCGAGAATTATTCCGAATTATCGGCGATGGTGTACGCCGAGATGGTGCTGTCTGGCATTACCGGCGTCGGGGAATTTCACTACGTACATCACAACACCGACGGGACGGCGTATAGCGATCCCAACGAGATGAGTTTCGCGGTGGTCCGAGCAGCGCAGCGAGCGGGCATTCGCCTAGCGATTCTCGATGCTGCATATCTACATGCCGGCTTCGACCAGCCCGAACCACTTACAGAGCAGACACGGTTCGCCGACAAAAGTATCGATGCCTGGTTGGATCGAGTCGATCGACTCGGTGATGGTGGTGACGGTTGGACCATCGGGTTAGCACCTCACAGCGTGCGTGCCGTTTATGCGGATGAATTGGATGAAATAGTTGGCGCTCGATATGGACGCATCGTGCATGTCCATGTATCCGAACAGTTCGAGGAAAATGTTGCATGTCTTGCCGCAACCGGAAAGACGCCGACCGGCGTGCTTGCCGAAGTCGGGTTGCTCGGTTCATTTGCGACCGCGGTGCATGCCACACACCTAACAAACCAAGACATCAAACTCTTGGGTTCGAGCAACACGACCGCGTGTTTCTGTCCGACCACCGAGCGAGATTTGGCCGATGGCGTTGGGCCCGCCGTTGCTTTAGTGAATGCAGGTACGCCACTTGCCCTTGGGTCGGATTCGCATGCCGTCATCGACCTATTCGAAGAGGCACGAGCCGTCGAACTTAACGAACGACTAATTACCGCCCGACGCGGATTGCATCGCCCAGGCGACCTACTCGCCGCGGCGACGAGCGGGGGCGCGCACTCCCTTGGCTGGATTGAGCTCGCCGGTCGAATTGGTATCCAACCCGGTTCGCCGGCCGACTTCATCGCCCTATCGCTGAATTCGACTCGACTCGCTTCGTTTCGCGCCGAGAGCGCGGCGGCCTGCATCGTGTACTCGGCCGCTCCCGCCGATGTAACCGACGTTTGGATAGGGGGGCGACGAATAGTTGAAAACGGATTGCATACAAATATCGAAGATGTGGTGAACGGACTCCGAAATGCAATTACCCAAGTCGTTAGTATTTAAGGGCTATGGCCACGCTCGAGATTGCTCAAGTTGGAAATCCAAATCTGAGAATTGTCGCCACAGAGGTGTCGCGCGACGAACTCGCCCAGGCGAATACCCAGGCTTTCATTGACGATCTAGTCGAGACAATGCGGGCGGCAAATGGAGCAGGTCTAGCCGCAACGCAAGTGCTCCGCCATCAGCGCATCTGTGCCGTAGAAGTTGACAACAACCCTCGATATCCATATAAGCCGCGGGTGCCGCTAACGATCTTGGTCAATCCCGTGCTGACTCCACTCGACGACGATCTATTCCTCAATATGGAAGGCTGTCTTTCGGTGCCAGGAATTCGTGGAGGAGTATTTCGAAATACGCGCATTCATGTCAAGGCAATGGATCGATATGGAATCGACATTGAAACCGAAATTCGCGGCATCACCGCAGCCACATATCAGCACGAGGTCGACCATTTAGATGGCATCCTGTTCCTCGACCGGGTCGTTGATTCACGGACACTTACCACCTGGGACTCATTTGAACGCTTTCATCACGAGGCGTTTGTCGAACGAGTAAAGGCTCTCGTTGCCATACACGGAATGTGATGCTTGCAATTTCGGGAATCGGACAACTAGTTACAAATAATGAACTAATTGACGGTGGTCCGCTCGGGATTATTTGCAACGCGGCGATTGTGATTGACAACGGTTTAGTGACATGGGCGGGCGAAGGTAAATTCGTCGCCGATCACTGCAATGTCGCTCCGATTGATATCGCTGGGAGAACAGTCATTCCAGGATTCGTTGACAGCCACACTCACTTGGTTTTTGGCGGTGACCGATCTCATGAGTTTGAGGAGCGAATGGCCGGACGACCGTATGCGGCCGGTGGAATCCACTCCACGGTGGCCACGACACGTGCCGCGAGCGACGAGGTTCTGGCTCGCAATGTGCAGCGACTGGCGAACGAAGCGTTGGGTTCCGGAACAACAACTTTGGAAGTCAAATCCGGTTACGGGCTAACCGTCCGCGACGAAGTTCGATCCTTGGTGGCGGCGCGTACGGTGACGAGCGATACGACGTTTCTGGGAGCCCATGTGGTTCCAATCGGAACAACAGCCGACGAATACGTCGCACAAGTCTGTTCGGACATGCTTAGTGCATGCAAGATCTATTCAAGGTGGATTGATGTATTTTGCGATCGCGGAGCCTTCGATGTCGATCAGGCCCGACAAATTCTCGGCGCTGGTAAGGCCGCCGGCCTCGGAGTGCGCATTCACGCCAACCAACTGCAACAGGGCGGAGGAGTGCGGCTCGGCGTTGAGATGGGTGCTGCCTCATGTGATCACTGTTCAAATGTCAACGACGATGACATCGAAGCCCTCGCCGGGGCTAGTAAGTCCACGGTGGCGACATTGCTGCCGGCAGCCGAATTGTGCACTCGATCGGTTTACCCCAATGCGCGACGATTCATCGATGCCGGAGTAACCGTTGCGATTGCCACCGATTGCAATCCCGGGTCGTCGTATACTTCGTCTATGCCGTTGGTCATTTCTCTTGCGGTCATCAACATGGGAATGACTTCCGCTGAGGCCCTGTGGTCGGCAACGGCGGGCGGGGCGGCGGCACTTCGTCGAAACGATGTCGGAAAATTGAGTGTCGGTAAGCGCGCCGACATGGTGGTGCTTGACGCCCCGAGCCACTCATATATTTCGTATCGGCCCGGGGTGCAACAGGTAGCGGCAGTTGTGCGAGAAGGAAAACTTGTGTCAGGACAGTGGCCGGTGGCAAATTGATTCTGCGGAATCCAAGAGAATGGCGCACCGTATTGATTGCCGCGGCGGTGTATGGCGGGTGGCTAGCAGTTGTTCTCAGTTACGGTTCGATTCCGACATGGTCCAGTGTGGCGTTGCTGGCTTGGTTCGGTGCATGGCATCTAAGTTTGCAGCACGAAGTTGTGCACGGCCACCCGAGTCGTTTTGTATGGCTTAATGACTTGATCGGTTCGATACCGCTTACTCTTTGGATTCCATATTTCAGTTTCAAACGCGAACACTTGTCGCATCACGCGGCGCCATTAACAGTCCCGAAACTCGATTCCGAGAGTTTCTACGTTTCGTCCGATGACTGGCATGCAGCTGGGCGGTTTAGGCAGGCGATCTATACGGCAAATCGCACTCTGATGTTTCGACTTTTTGTGTGGTCGATAATCAGTACCGTGGCGTTCATCGCGGTCAACATTCGAGGAGCGATCCTCGATCAAAACAACGCCCGCAAGGCAGTGACCTTGCATCTGGTTGGTGTCGTCGCAGTCCTCGCAATTGTCAATTCTGCGGGGATGCCATTGTGGGTGTACGCAATTGGTGTTGTCTACGGTGGGCGAATCCTCAATATGTTGCGACCGTTTGCCGAACATGAATGGATTGATGGAGAAGAGTTGCGTACGGCAATGGTGCAAGCGGGCCCAGTAATGAGTTTGCTAATGTTGAACAACAATTTGCACGTCGCTCACCACGACGAGCCGGGCGTGGCGTGGTACGACGTTCCGGATCTGGCTCACCGCACGGACGCCTACGGTCGAGCCGAGCGATCGGGGCTTTTGTATCGCGGCGGTTATCTGGAGATTGCGCGTCGTTTTGGGGTGCGGCCATTTAGTCAGCCGATTCACCCCACGAACTATTAGCAAATATCTACCAATGGTTCAACATCGAATTGCAACCAGGGCGGAGTGGGAAGCGGAACGCATCGCCCTGCTGGCAAAAGAAAAGGAACTCACCCGTCGCGCCGACGCCCTCGCTTTGGAACGCCAAGCACTTCCGTGGGTACGTCTAGAACACGACTATGTCTTTGACACGGAATTTGGTTCACGCACGCTGAAAGACCTGTTCGAGAATCGAACGCAATTAATCGTGTACCACTTTATGCTCGGCGATGGTTGGGAAGCCGGTTGTCCGAGCTGCTCGTTCTGGGCCGACAATTTCGATGGCATCGGCATGCACCTGGCTGCCCGTGATGTCACGTTTATGGCCGCTTCGATCGCTCCGCTAGAGCAAATTCTTGCCTTCCGCGCTCGAATGGAGTGGTCGTTCCCGTGGATCTCGACGGCGGGAACAACCTTCAACCTTGACTTTGAGGTCTCCGGTTCGACCCGTCACAACTATCGTCAGACAACTACACCAATCGGCGAGTCACCCGGCGTAAGTGCGTTCGCACTCGAAGACGGAGTTGTCTATCACACGTATTCGTCATTTCAGCGCGGACTCGAAGTATTTAACGGCGCCTATCACTTACTCGATATAGCGCCAAGGGGTCGAGACGAATCGGGCCCCGACGGAAAAATGGACTGGGTCCGACATCATGACTCATACAACTGATAGTTCCAGCATTCTGAATTAGGCGATGGCTCGTATGGCGTCCTCAACGCCGCGATGAAAAGTTGGATAGGCGTAAATCATTGAGCGAAGTTGCTCTACGGGAATTGCGGCCTGAATCGACAGAGTAAGCAAACCGAGCACTTCACCGCCGCTTGGTCCCATCGAAGTTGCGCCAACAAGAATGCCTCGTTTTTGGTCCACAATAAGTTTGATGAAACCCTCGTTTCCGGACTTGTGAATCCAACCGCGTGCAGTAGTTGAGACAAGTGTGTGCCCAATCTGGACATCAATTCCGGCGGCAATCGCTTCCTTTTCTGTCATTCCAACCGCGCCAACCTCTGGATCTGTGAAGGTGACTCGTGGTACCGCTCGATAGTCAGCCGACGGATGTGGTTGGCCAAGGATGTCGGCAACGATGATGCCCGCCTGATAAGTGGCAACATGGGTGAATGCTCCCTTGCCGGTGATGTCGCCGACCGCCCAAACTCGATCGGCGACTCGCAGTCGTTCGTCGACCGGAATAGCAGGAGCCGATGGATCAACACCTAATGCATCCGCCCCAATTGTTTTTAGATCTACGCGTCTTCCCGTGGCAACGAGAAGCTGCTCGGCTGTTTCGAGTCGTCCATCGGCGAGATGAACGTAAAATCGAGCGTCTTCGAAATCGATGCGAACGGCACTGGTCCCTGTGACGACGTTGATGCCTTCGTTGCGAAACACCTTTTCGAGTACCTCGCCAGCTTCGGGTTCTTCAAGCGGCAGTAAGCGAGTCGAAGATTCGACGATGGTGACCGCCACACCAAATCGCGTGTATACCTGAGCAAGTTCCGCACCGATCGCACCGCCACCGAGCACAATGATTGAGTTAGGAAGTTGTGTCGCCTCAATGGCCTGGTGATTCGTCCAGAAGGGAGTGCTATTGAGCCCGGGTATCGGTGGCACTGCGGGGGATGAACCGGTGGCAATCACTATCGCTTTAGTTGCTTGAAAGAGTTGATCGCCGACGGCAATTGTGTCGGCGGCCAGGAGGTGTCCACGACCTCGAACAAATCGGCCACCCTTGTTCTGGAATCGCTCGACGGCAATTGTGTCGTCCCAGCCGCTAGTTGCATCGTCGCGAATTCGTTCTGCGACCGGCAACCAAAAAGGCTGAACAACTGAATTGCCGGCCATTCCTGGAATTCGTCGCGCTTCGGCAAGTAAATTTGACGCTCGAATCATCATCTTTGACGGAATGCATCCCCAATAAGGACATTCGCCACCGACTAAGGCGGCCTCGATTCCTACAACTTGTAGTCCGGCTTCGGCTAACTTGCCGGCGACTTCTTCGCCGCCGGGGCCCATGCCAAGGACGACAACATCAACTATTTCTTTGATAGATAGTCCATAAGCGGAGTCCAGTACATCTTGTGCCACCCGTCGGCGATGTGCTCGGCCGCATCCTCTGGAAGTCCACTGTGCGTCAGCGAGATCTCGGCGTGATTTTTGTCGCCGGTGAATTCATAACGGACAACCGAATAAACGCCCTTGGGCCAATCGGCAACACGCCAGGCATGAACGATTCGTTCACCTGGATTGAGTTCGAGGACACGACCCTCGATTGCCCCACCGTGGGTCGTAAACGAGCCCCCAGGATCATTGGACAATAGGGCAGGTGCGCCGGTAAATGCGGAATGCTCGGTCGAATCGGCGAGCGCTTGATACACCCGCTCCACTCCGGCGTCAAATTTTACGGTTTGGGTAACCACTGTTGACATGGGGAGTCCTCCTTGGTGTCTCCTATGTCTATCAGGCTCGGGCAACCACCGGAAAACGAGGATCATCAAGGACATCGCCGGGATTTAATCCGTTGCCTTCCATCGGAGGCGAAGTGCGCCACTGGCGAATCGCGAAGCGGGCATCGTCGCCGACGTATCGAAAACTTACCGCCCGACGACGCCGCACGTTGTGTCCGGCCGTTCCGGGCGCGCAATGAAGTGTGCGAAAGTGAAACGCGACGGCGTCGCCGGGTTGAACCGGGCATGTGACCATTGGGTGGGTTCGCAGCTCGTCGGCGCTCGGAAGGTGCACAAAGTTGGGCGCTTGGTTCACGTATTCAGATTGGTCGGCAAATCGGCGCGGAATAAACCGTTTGTTCCATAGATGGCTCCCCGTTATAAATGAAAGTGCGATCTCCTCGCTAATCGAATCGAGAGGAATCCAAATGCTCACATTGTCGATGCCGTCGATTCCGTAGTACGGGTCGTCGTGATGCCATGGTGTGACTTCGCTGGTATCTGCTTCCTTCACCAGCACGTGATCGTGAAAAAGTCGTGCCTCGCGTGTGCCCATCAGTTGAAGCGCGGCAACCGGAACTGGTCCCGAAGTACCAACATCGGCAAATTGTTGAATTCGCTGCCAATTGACGTAGTCGTCAAAGAATCGACCAGTGGCACCGGCGGGTGTGTATTCATTTGCCCAAGGTCCTGGCGTGGCCATATTGATCTCAATGCCAGCGGCAAGTTTGTGCAGCGATTCTGTGCTCACTAGATCTCGCAGGACGACAACACCATTGCGTTTAAAATCGTCGATGAGGTTGGACGATATGTACATTCACTCCACCGGCCCTTCAAAGAATGAGTGCTCTACGCCGAGCCGACGCTCGCGACGCCAAGCGGCATAGGTGAGTGTGATTACCACGCATGCCACGGCAATCAGAATACTCAGAATCAATCCCGATGAAACATTGCCGGTTGTCATAATCGTGCGAGCGTTGGTGATTACGACGACTCCGCCGATCAATGTTCCAAACGGAGCATGCGGTAGTCGTCCGGCGAGTAACGCCGCAAAAGGTGCCATCAGCACTCCACCGAGTAGCAATCCAGATACAACTTTCCAGTCCAGGTCCGCGGTAGCCGACCCACCGATGAAGCCGGCACTAGCGGCCAGGGCCACCAGAAATTCCGATGCGCTGACCGTGCCGATAACTCGACGTGGCTCGACATTCGTCACAGACAACAACGTTGGAGTAGTAATTGGCCCCCAGCCGCCGCCGCCGGATGCGTCGACGAATCCCGCAAATGCGCCGAGAGGCACGAGCAGACCAGAAGTTGGCTGACCAGCAATAGTTGGGATCAGCCGCTTGCCCAATCCAAATCGAGCAATTAACACGAGACCAAGTACGAGGAGCAACCACGACATCCAAACTTTTGAGTCGTTCAGTGAGAAGCGACTCAGGACCGTGGCTCCAAGGGCTGCGCCGAATGCTCCCGGGATACCAAGGCGCACCACAATTCGCCAGTCAACATTCCGCGCTCGCCAGTGCGACGCCCCCGAAGCAAAGGTTGTGCCTAGTTCTGCAAAATGCACCGCCACGCTTGCCGCCAATGGCGAAGCACTTAAGGCCACGAGAAGGCTGCTCGACGTAATCCCGAATGCCATGCCCAATGTTCCGTCGATCAGCTGAGCGAGTGCTCCGACCAATGCAAAGACGAGTACCGACATGTGAAGACGATATTAGGCTCGAATCGACAAATCCCGAGGGCTCCACCTAACATCGGAAACGGAAATCTAATGGAGATCATCACAATCGAGACGCCGTCGCTCGGCGACCGCAGTTATATTCTCGTCGATGGCGATGTTGCGGCGATTATCGACCCGCAGCGCGATATCGACCGCGTCGAGTCGCTGCTGGAGAATCGAAATCTGCGCCTAACTCATGTGTTCGAAACACACGTTCACAATGACTATGTGACCGGAGGTCTTGAACTGGCCAAACGCACGGGCGCTACATATGTTTTGTCTGCCGATGACAAAGTTTACTACGAGCACTCCGGTGCCGCCGACGGCGACGAATTCATGGTCGGACGGCTGATTGTTCGGGCCATGCACACTCCCGGTCATACGCCGACCCACCTCTCTTATGTCGTGTTCGACAGAGACCGTTCAGTGGCCGTATTTACCGGTGGGTCGATGCTGTTCGGGACGGTGGGACGAACCGACCTCATCAGTGCTGAGTCCACCGAGGCGCTCACGCGCGCACAGTTTCGATCGGTACGGCGCCTTGCCGACGAATTACCGGGCGAAGTCGAAGTGCACCCGACGCACGGGTTTGGGAGTTTTTGTTCGTCGACGGCGACGAGCGGCACCGACTCGAGCACAATTAATCAAGAGCGCCAACAAAACTTGGCTTTGACACTTGACGACGAGGATGAATTCGTGGAACGGCTACTCGCCGGCCTCACGGCTTATCCCCGCTACTACTCGCATATGGCCGCGATCAACCGCCACGGGCCAGCAGCGATCGACCTATCTCCGCCCGAGCCGGTGAACCAAGTCGAGATTCGTCGCCGTATCCACGCTGGTGAATGGGTCGTCGACTTGCGGTCGCGCACGGCGTTTGCCCGGGAGCACCTCGCCGGCACCCTCAACTTCGAACTGGGTAATTCTTTCGTGACATATCTCGGGTGGATGATGAAGTGGGGGACACCGATCACGCTTGTGGGTGACACAGCCGACGAGGTGGCCGAAGCGCAGCGACAGATGGTGCGTATTGGGATTGACCGACCTGCCGGCTCCGACGATGGTGGACTCAAGATATGGGGCGAGGGCGGGGAGATTCGCAGTTTTCGATCGGTCGTATTCGATGATCTCGCGAGCGCGTCAACAAACGACACCATCGTAGTCCTGGACGTACGGCGCGATGACGAGTGGGCCGAGGGCCGAATCGATGGTGCCACGCACATTCCGCTTCCCGACCTAGAAAAACGCCTCGGTGAGTTGCCCGACGGGGAAGTATGGGTGCACTGCTCGTCGGGTTATCGGGCCTCGATCGCCGCGTCGCTCCTCGATCGGGCCGGTCGGGCGGTGGTGGCAATTGACGACGATTGGGCTGCCGCGGCCAGACAAGGCGCCATTCGCATTATCATCCGATCATCGCCTACCGAAGGAGAACAACATGGACTTTACCCGCCGCATTGAACTCAACGCCACCTACGACGAAGCCATCCCGCGCGTCAAGGGGGCCCTCAAGGACCAAGGCTTCGGGGTTCTCACCGAGATCGACGTCCGCAAGACACTCAAAGAGAAACTCGATATTGATGTCGAACCGCAAATCATTCTCGGCGCTTGCAACCCGAAGCTCGCCCATAGCGCTCTTGAGATCGACCCACGCATCGCCACATTATTGCCCTGCAATGTCGTGGTTCGTCGCGAGAACGGCCGCACTGTTGTCGAGGCCCTCGACCCCAAGCTCATCGCTGAAATTCCCGGCAATCCTGCACTCGCACCGATTGCTGACGAAGCCGGCCAGCGCATCAACGCTGCCCTCGACGCGTTAGCTAAGGCGCAACGATGATGTTCTGGAACGATGGTTGGGGGTGGGCGTG
>JBDSKN010000004.1:0-4318 GCA_039916865.1 Ilumatobacteraceae bacterium | reverse complement strand
ACGATGGGCGCCGCCGGATTTTTGCTGGCGTGGTTGGCGATGATGATCGCAATGATGATGCCTGCAATGACTCCCGTCGTGAAGTTGTACGCGCTCGCCTCGGGACAGGGCAGAGTGGCACCTCTGTCATTTTTTGTTGGCGGATATCTCGTGGTGTGGCTCGTCCTTGGAGTACCGGCCTATTTTGCGTGGCGAGCGCTGAACGTGCCGATGGCAGAGGGCGCCGATTGGGTGGGGCGTCTGGCCGGTGGTTCGTTCGTCGCCGCCGGAATTTGGCAGTTCACACCGCTGAAGGAGATGTGTCTACGCAATTGCCGGTCACCGATGTCGTTTTTTCTTCGCTATGGCGGACAAATTAAACGACCACTTGGAGCATCCCGAATGGGTGCCACTCACGGTCTGTTTTGCGTCGGTTGTTGCTGGACGATGTTCGTCGTCCTTGTTGCGGTTGGCACGATGAACATTGGATGGATGTTGATCCTGACCGCGCTAATAGTTGCCGAAAAGACGTTCCGCCATGGTGAGCGGGTGGCGGTGTTGGCGGGTGTCGCATTTCTTATTCTCGGTACCGTTCTGCTGGTTACACCGGGGACAATCACGGCCATCACCTGAGTAACCGACAAATTCACAAACAATTAAAGGAGAAACAGATATGACAATCACCGAAACCACCACCGCATGGCGACTTAAAGGTAAGGGATACGAGTTCTGCAACTGTCAGCCCGGATGTACATGCAATTTTTCCGGCTTCCCAACCTCATCCGACGGCAGTTGCAGAGCCGCAGTTGGAAATAAGATCATCGAAGGCTTCTGCGGCAAGGTCGATCTCAGTGGCATCGACGCCGTTGCCATAATTGACTGGCCAAAGGCGATTCACGATGGAAACGGAAAAGCCATTTTTGTCGTACCGCCAAAGGTGACCGACGAACAACTGGGGTGCTTGGCTCAGATCTTCACCGGTCAACTTGGAGGTCTTCCATGGTCGATTCTCGGAACCACATTTACGGTGGCCGGCGTCGTACGGGCGGAAGTGAATATCAAGGACGACGGGATTTACAGCGGGATTGACATTCCCGGAGTCGGTAGTGCCAAGGGCGACAGCCTTAAGAACCCAGTGACCGGCGAGGAGCACCTCGTGGCAATCGATCTCAATACTGGATTCATCTGGAAGCGAGGCGAGTGCGGTCAAGGTAGTTTCGATGTTGAGGCCGAAGGTGTCCACCTAAAGTTCGAAGACAGCAATTGGATCTTTTACGAGTTCGACTGGACAAATCAAGCCTGAAATTCGCAGTTATTCAGTCTCAAATGGCATGAATCGGGATATAGCAAGTCACCTTTTCATGACCAATTTGAGGACTCCGGTATGGGACAATTTATTGCGGCGTTGGTGTTTCTGGCTTCATTCAGTTTTCAATCGGCCAGCGTTCCGGTGCCCAACACTGCTTCGTCTGGCAAGGAAGTCTTGCTGGTCGGAGATTCCGTTATGGCGAGAATCGCAAGCAATAACCCTGGTCTGAAACTCCTTGGGCGTAAGCACCCATTCATCTTCAGTGCCTTAGGTTGCCAACGGCTGATTCAGAAGGGCTGTACGGAGAGTTCCCGAGCGAGTTCATTGAGACTAGTAAAAGCAAATCGCGGAAAGTACACAAAAGTCGTGGTAGTCGCGACTGGTTACAACGACTATAACGACAGCTCGTTTTCCAAGGCAGTATCGGCGATCTGCAACGAGGCCTTGCGCCAGGGTGTCTTAGTTCTGTGGTTGACATATCGGGAAGAAGGAAATGTGAAGGCAAAATCAATATCTTACAATTTGCAACTTCGTTACTTTTCTCATTCGATTTCAAATCTTCGCCTGCTTGACTGGAATAAAATCAGCAAAGGCCGTGACTCGTGGTTTACGGCCGACAAGATTCATATGCAAAGTGACGGCGCATTTGAAATGGCGAAGGCGATTGCATTCGCCATCGACAGCCTCTAAATACTTACGAGCGTTATCCTCGGGTTTCGGCCTCTACCGCTTGTCCGACCCTTTTGCCACAGAAGCCAAGGACGGCAGCAACTATCGCAAAGGAGATTGCGATCGCCTTCCAACTCGCGTCATCGGAGAGAACAGTAGTGATCAGAGTGATGAATCCGATGGAGAGGAAGAACGTGGCGATCCATGTCGTTGCTCTTCGCTTAGCACTTACACCTAGGGAGACAACCGCAAGGCTTAATACGACAACCAAAATGGCCGACAACACATCGCCAAGATCGTCCCTGCTTAGGTAGCCAAACGTCCCAAAGATCAACGAGAAAACTCCGACTCCGATGAATGGAGTCCCCAGATTCGGCCACATTTTTCGATCAAATCTTCGTCCGACTAAAAGCAAACCGATCCCGATCAGCATCGTGATGAATCCCGCATCGCTTGCCACTTTGCCGAGTGATCCAAGACCCATGCCGTTAATTAGGTCTGCAAGATCCGACTGCACTATCAACAGAATTATTCCCAAAACGCCCCACAGTAACGCTGCGGCCAAAATGGATGGGCGGGCTCTGAAACCAGGTAGCGACCAAAGTACTGCCATCGCAAGGCTCGCCAAGATAAACGAAAGTGCAAATTCGAAGCTGAAGAAGCTGTTGGACCTCAACCACAGGAATGCAAACGGAACCATGATCTGAAGGCCCGCCGTGGCCCAAATGATCAATGATCGACCGCGAAATGCGACAAACCATAACGCCAATATGCCGACCAAACTGAATATGAATCCACCGGCAACATTAGGTCCCGAGTCATTAGAAAAAACATCGAGAGTAAAAAACACAATTGCTAAACCAATTAAAACTCCGCCGACAGCATGCAACGCACGGCCGATTGTTAGCGGTTCGCGAATGGTTCGATTGGCACTTAGATCGGCCATTAGACCGGCCTTATGTTTGGTAAACGACATTGATGTTGCACCTTCGCTCATGGAAACCCCCCGTTTTCAAAAAAGGTTATCAGGTTTGATAATCAAGACTTACCATGAACGGTCGTGTTGCGTGTGCCGTGCTGCCAATGAAAGAGTTATTGTGATTAGCGTGTCCCGGCAACCGAATTGCGGGTACACAAAGCGATGAGATCAAGCCAGTACTTCCGAGACTTGCCGGGTCGCGGTCGCCGAAGGTATTGGGAGCAGACAGAACTCGAAGAGCCCATCCTTTCCGAAATCTTCAGCGTCGAACGCCTCGAACAGCATGCGCTGACCCTTGCCCAAGCCCAGAAAGTCACCTTAAAACCTCAACGGGGACACGACATCTTGCCCCGCGTCGCCGAAAATGGCCGAGTCTTACTGGAGTCGTACCGAGTCCTCGCATTGGCGATCAAGGACGAGCGCTCGATCACCCCCGCCGCCGAATGGCTTGTGGACAATTTTCCCATTGTTGACGAACAACTCCGCGAAATCCGCGACGACTTACCAAGAGACTATTACCGCAAGCTCCCCAAATTGGCCGAGGGTCACCTCGCCGGTTACCCGCGGATCATGGGTCTGGCCTGGGCGTATATTGCCCACACGGATAGTCGCCTCGACCCGGAAAGTCTGCGGCGAATGGTTGGGGCCTACCAGACAGTGACTCCCTTGACAATTGGCGAGTTGTGGGCGATCGCCATCAGTCTGCGCGTTTTGCTTGTCGACAATCTGCGGCGACTTGCGGAGCAAATCGTGCGCCGACGAATCGCGCGCCAGATGGCCGATGAAATCGCCGACGGACTACTGGGCTTTGGAAACGACAGCCCAGAGGTGGCGTTGGCGAAGCTGCATCGACTTTCGCCCGCGACATTTCCTACGGCTGCCCGGGTGCAACTCTTTCAGCGTCTGCGTGATCAAGATCCTTCGGTATTTCAGGCTTTGCACTGGTTGGAGGAATTTCTCGCTGCTGAGGGTACGCCCGCCGATGAGATGATTCGCCTCGATCATCAAAGCCAGGCGACGATGAACGTAACGGTACGAAACGTCATCACAAGTATGCGCCTTATCTCTTGGTTCGACTGGGCCCAATTCGTCGAGGGTGTCGGACTTGTCGACTCGGTTCTCTCTGCGCGAAGTTCGTTTGGAGAAATGGATTTTGCGACGCGCGATCGCTATCGACACGCGGTTGAAGAATTGGCGCGAGGATCTGGCTTAACAGAAATCGAAGTCGCGACGAGGGCGGCGCAAATGGCGGAGTCGGCGTCGAGTTCGGAGAGTGATGAACCGTCGTCGGTGGCTCGACTAAGCGACCCCGGCTACTACTTAATTGCTGACGGTAGGCACGCGTTCGAGCGGGATCTCAATGTCCGCGTACCCTTTGACGA
>JBDSKN010000003.1:0-13608 GCA_039916865.1 Ilumatobacteraceae bacterium | reverse complement strand
CTCAACGAGGCCGGCGGAATTCTTGGTAAGCCAGTCGAGTACGTACAAGGCGACTCGGGCGATACCAGCACAGACACCGCCAGCGTCACGGTTGATCGTCTCCTTGGCGAAAGCGTCGATGCAATCATCGGTGCCGCGTCATCGAGCGTGACACTGACCGTCATTGACAAGATCAGCGCTGCTGGTGTTGTCCAATTCAGCCCAGCAAACACGTCGTTGAAGTTGAGCACATATGCGGACAAGGGTTTCTATTTCCGCAACGCTCCACCAGACGATCTTCAGGGTTCGGTATTGGCTGAGATTATCGCTGGTGATGGAGTTGCTTCGGCATACATCCTGGCCTTGGACGACGCTTACGGAACTAGCTTGGCAACTGTCATCGAGGAAGTCCTTACCGCATCCGGTGTGACCGTACTTGGTACCAAAATCTATGACCCAGCAGCAACGACATTCGATGCTGAAGTGGGCGAGATCGTGGCCGCCAATCCGGACGCAATCGTACTGATCACTTTTGACGAAGGTTCCCGTATCTTGCGCACAATGGTTGAGCAAGGAATTGGGCCAAAAGTCAAGAAGGTCTACGGCGTGGATGGCAACATGGGTAATGCACTCGGCGAGAACTTCGACTCGGGTAAATAACCAATAGCAATTCGCAATTACTAATTGAAAGAGCCCCGGGCGCAAGCCCGGGGCTCTTTTGTTTACAAGTTAGGCACCGCCCGTTGCCTTGGTCAGGGTTCCCAGGTACAACCGAATCACATTTGGGTCGTTGATCAGTTCGCGACCGGTACCCGTGTAAGCGTTGCGACCCTGATCTAAAACATAGGCTCGGTGAGAAATCTGCAGACACCGGCGTGCGTTTTGCTCGACCATCAAGATCGCGATTCCCTCCGAATTGATTCGCTTACACTGAATGAACACCTCGTCCTGTAACACCGGGGATAATCCCGCCGACGGTTCATCAAGCAGCAGTAATTTTGGCTCCATCATCAGTGCCCGTCCCATAGCCACCATCTGTCGCTCACCACCCGAAAGGGAGCCTGCTCGCTGGCTGGCGAGCTCCTTTAGCCGTGGGAAAAGTGAGGTCACATATTTAAATCGGTCGTCAAAGATCTGAGGTTTGAGAAAGCACCCCATTTCAAGATTTTCCGTCACGGTGAGACTTGGAAACACATTTTGAGTCTGCGGCACATATCCGACACCGCGTCGGACCAATTCATGTGCTTTAGCGTCTCGGATATCGGTGTCCTCGAACATCACGGAACCAGAGCGGACCGAACACTGTCCAAGAATCGCCTTCAATACTGTGGACTTGCCGGCCCCGTTTGGGCCAATTACTCCGACGAACTCGCCATGGGCAACGGTGATGTTGCAGCCGTTTAAAATATCTACCTCTGGGATATACCCCGCGACGAGTTCGCCGACGGTCAGAATGTCACTCATCAGTGAGTTTCCTCATACATGGTGTTGCCTTGATGTGCTCCAAGGTACGCCTCGATCACGCTGGCATTTTCGGATATTTGGCTTGGTGTTCCCTCCGCGATGATCTGTCCTTCGGACATCACCACGACCCAATCCGAAATGTCATGGACCATATCCATATCGTGCTCAATGAATAGTACGGTCATACCCTCATCGCGTAGCCCTCGAATGTGTTCGTTTAAACTTTGCTTAAGCGCCGGATTAACCCCCGCCATCGGTTCATCCAACATCACAAGTCTTGGTTGAGTCATCAGGGCGCGCGCCATCTCCAGCAATTTCCGCTGACCGCCGGACAAGGTACCGGCGTATTCGTTGCGCATGTGACCAATGGTGAATCGAGTCAATAACTCATCGGCCCGTTGCTCAATGAGAGATTCCTGTGCATTCCAGCGCGCTGGGACAAGAGCATTCCACCAGTGCTCTCCGATCTGATCAGTGGCGCCAAGTTTCATGTTTTCGATGACGGACAATTTTGTCAAAGACTTAGTGAGTTGAAATGTGCGCACCATGCCCTGCGTTGCCATCTTGTGGGCACTAACCCTGTTCATTTCCACGCCGTCGAATTGCCACTCCCCTGCGTCCGGGGGATCAAATCCAGTCAGCACATTGAACAACGTGGTTTTTCCCGCGCCATTCGGTCCAATTAGCGCAGTAATGGAACCGCGTTGAACATCAAGATGATCCACGTTGACCGCCGTTATTCCACCGAAATGACGCTGCACACCAACCACATGCAGAATCGGATCGGCCTTGGCCACCCCTGGTTCAGGGCGTATCTCGGCAAAGGCATTTCGGGCCTGAGTGGCGACCTCGGACACTTGCTTGCTATCGACCATCGAGCGCCATTTCGTTTCGGTTCCCGAACACGCCTTGCGGTCTCTTGGACATTAAAATGATCAATCCAAGACCGACAAGCATGTAGTTGACGGCGCCAACCTGTGTGCTTTGAATGATCGTAACGCCGCCGATTCGGAGGGGCGCGGACTGCACAAGTTGGCGGAGAAAGTTGTCGGAAAAGACATACAGTCCCCAAAACATCATCGGCCCGACGATAGAACCCATTACCCGCGCCAGCCCACCCAAAACGAGCGCCGTAAGAATATAGAAGGTCACATCACGGCTGTAGTTATCGGGTTGCACGGATCCTCGATCAAGGGCAAAGACCATTCCGGAGAGCATCCCGCAAAACCCACCGATGATCAGCGATTGCATCTTGTAGCTGTAGATATTTTTACCCAGGCTGCGAACCGCGTCCTCGTCTTCACGAATCGCCTTAACAACTCGACCCCATGGGCTACGAATTAGCAACCAGACAAGGACCGAAACCACGGCCACAAGGGACCAGCCAACGAGAAGCGTGAACATTGTGTACCCGTTATATCGGAACGGCCATATTCCGTATTGCGCAGAGGGTTGGAATGGATTCAGGGCCCGAAATTCATTACTGAATGTGTTAATTCCATCGCTGCCGCCAAATATCCGCTTGAATTTCACCGAGCGAACCACCAGTCGTACAAGTTCCGCCGCGGCAATCGTGACTATGGCTAGATAATCCGCCCTAAGTCTGAGGGTAGGTATGCCGACCAATAGCGCCAGGATGATTACCAGGGCCATAGCAATCGGTATTCCCCACCAAAACGAGATGTCAAAATATTGCGAGGTTAGGCCGAGCCCGTAGGCGCCGCATGCCATAAATGCTGCCTGGCCAAAATTAAGAAGACCCGTGTATCCGAACTGGACATTTAATCCAATTGCAGCGAGAGCGAAGTATGCGGCATCCACCCCGGCAAACGCGCGAAAGGTATTTTCAATTATACGAATCCAGTCCACGTTCAGCCAACCCTCTGTTTCTTACCGAGAATCCCCTGTGGACGCAGAATCAATACCAATATCAAAATCAATAGGGCAGGTGCATTTTTCAACTCAGATGGCACCACAAGAGAAGCCATCTCCACCAAAACTCCAACCATGAACCCCCCGACGAGAGCACCAAATGCCGAACCGAGTCCGCCCAGAGTGATTCCGGCAAACATCAGGAACAACAGGCCGGAACCCATCTGGAAACCAACCTGCTCGTCGAGACCGCGAAAGATTCCACCCAGTGCCGCAAGCGCACCACCGGCACACCACACAATTTGGATGATTCTCTGGGTATCGATTCCGGTTGCAGATGCCAGGTTCGGGTTGTCGGACACGGCTCTAACGGCCTTGCCGGTTCGCGACCGCTGCAAGACTAAGGCCACCGTAATTAGAACGACTAGGGAAATGATTCCCGTGGTGAGGTCCCGTGGGGTGATTTTGATCGGACCAATATCCATTCCCTTTTGCAAACTGAAATCATCGAGCGGTCGGGTCCGACCCTTAAATTGAAACAGAAACATGTTTCGCAACATGATCGATAGTCCGACCGACACCACCATCTGCGAAACCAGGCCAACCCCTCTCTTGCGAAGTCGGGCAAAGATCACCCAATTGAATCCCAGGCCAAATAAGCCGCCAAAGGCCACCACAAACGGTGCCGCGACAAGTAGAGGAATTCCCAGCGTGACGTTCAAAAAGAAAGCCATCAGCCCGCCGAACGTAATCATTTCGCCATGTGCAAAGTTCGTTAGTCCGGTAGTGCCAAACACAAGCGAAAGGCCGACCGAACACAATGCAATGATCAAACCCAATCGAATCCCATCTGCGGCGCGCTGGGAGATTTTCTCCACCAGTGTCGTGGTAGAAACACCAACATCGCCGATGAAGAAACTCACTCGCTTGATTTGGGTCTTGAAATCATCCGCGAGAATGACAAACGAGTTGGAGGTTCCGGTGATCAGACTCAACTGGTCAGGCAGAGTCGAGGTGTCGAGTTGTACCGTATATCCGGCTCGACTGGGAACCGAGATTTTCGCCTCACCCATATCATCCGTGACTGCTTCACCGACGAGAACCCCTGCTTCGTCTAAAACGGCTACTTTCACGCCTTGAACTGGTTCTCGAGTGGAGATTCCGGAAGCAACAGTCTGGTGGTTAACTTGTGCAATCACGAACAAATCATTTTCTGCCGCCGAAACCTGAGTTCCGGCAAAGCACAAAACCAGCATTATTCCACCGATAAATACCATCGCGCGTATGCCCCATTTAGCGTTCATGCAATCGCTCTAGTCAAGCACAAATTGTCGCCATGTCCCTGAAATTCGCGCGCTATCAAGGACGGTAAGCATCGAAATCCAAACGGCAACTG
This sequence comes from Ilumatobacteraceae bacterium, assembly GCA_039916865.1. Lineage (GTDB taxonomy): Bacteria > Actinomycetota > Acidimicrobiia > Acidimicrobiales > Ilumatobacteraceae > UBA3006. Next base: position 8,897 of record JBDSKN010000003.1, on the reverse strand, counting down.
AGATTGCCACATGGATTGCGACTATTCCCGCGGGCACTCCGGCAAAGTATTGGAAGTACCCGATGAAGCCCTGGGCGACGATCGCCACCGTAAGCGACTCGAGGGCCCGAGAAAGAAGGTGCCACTCAAACGAGCTACGCCTGATCCGCAGAAACAGAGCAATCACCGATAGCAAGGCAATCCACACCGCCGCGCTGTGAATTCGGGTCGCTGTTTGAATCGAAAGTCGAAAACGGGGCGCGGATTCATCGCCAGCGTGTGGGCCGGAGCCAGTTACGACGGTGCCGGCAATAAGAACCACAAAAAGTAGCGACGCGACCGAACATGTCAAGCGTCGGGTGAGCCTCGAAACTGTCGGGTCGCCCACGGCTGGCGGCACGAAATCGGTCGACCCGATCTCGACCCGTTGACGGCGACGCACTTGGCAGTGCAATTCAAAGGCGATCGTTATCAAAAGTACCGACACCAAATAATGAGCCATGTTGAACGCGGGATGCAACCCGCTGACAACAACTATTCCCCCAATCGCAATCTGCAGCACCACGCCCCCCACCAGCCCAAACGACAGCCAGGTGAGTGATCTCTGGCGCGGGTGCAGCCGCTGCGAAAGCAAAACCGAGGCGATAACCGCGAACGCCACAACCCCCGTAAACAGCCGATTGATCTGCTCAACTGCCGCATGGGAAGTTGAAACATCAACAAATCGTTGGTCGCTGCAGCGGGGCCAGTCTTGGCATCCCAACCCCGACCCAGTTAGGCGCACCAGTGATCCACTGACGATGATCGCGTATAGCGACACAAGGCAGGCCCAAGACACTCGGCTATATGTCCTCAGCGAGACGACCGGCTTGAACATCGGGACAGATTATCCCCTACTCAGCCAATGTGGCTTTGCCTACTTAAGGTGACGAAACCATCACCTTAGGTGGCTTGTCACCACTCTCCGTGGTGTATTAAGCAATATCCGTGAGATTTTCCTCAAGTTATCCCCTTCTTGTGCCGATCCCTTTGTCGGGTCTCACACCACAAAAGGGAGCACATTATGGAAACCACAACCGTCAATTGTCGACCGATTCGGCACTGCGGCGCACTATCGGTACTTTCTATCGTTATCGCCAGCGCTATCGGCGTCACCTTGATCTCCGGTACCTCTGTCCATGCCAGTTCAACCGCAATTGTCACTACGGACTTGCCAACGTTTGGGGATAACGGGGCCTCGGTAATTCGTTTGCAGCAGGCAATAATCGCCCGTGGATTTACAATTCGAGGTGGAGTAACCGGAAATTTTGATGCGGTCACCCGCTCTTCGCTGAAGGCTCTACAAAAAGTGGCCGGATTCAGGGCTACTGGCGTATTGGACGCCAAGACAGCGAAATTTCTTGGGCTCGTGGATACGACTCCGCTGTCAAGTAACAGCTTCCCGAAAGTTGGGATGAGCGGCGATCAGGTTTGGACACTCCAACAGGCGCTGATCAATAACGGAATTACCGTAAAGGGCGGGGCGGACGGCAAATTTGGACTCGCCACAACCATTGCGCTAGGCAAATTTCAGTCCGCTAAGGGATTGCCGGTGACCAAGGTGCTCGATAAGCCAACTGCGATTGGCCTCGGCCTGATCGCTGCCCCTACCCCAGTCGCCACAGTCGTCGCCAAGAAGGCGGCGACTAGTAGTTCTACAACTTATCCAAATCAATGGGAACAGAGCAATGCCGTGCGAGATCTGCAGTCGGCGTTGCTGCGCAATGGCATCACAGTCAATGGAGGTGTCGACGGAATTTATGGCACCGCGACCATTGCCGCGTTGGCGGCCTTCCAAAGCCGTCACAACCTGCCGGCAAATGGAGTCCTCGATGAAGCCACTTCGGTTGCACTGGGTGCGATTAACAAAACCGTGGCAACTGTGGCCGTTTCAATCGCTCCGGTCTCCGCCCCGCTGACCATCGATTCTCTACCGACGCTCGGGCAGCGAAGCGATGCGGTTCGGATAGTCCAAAACGCCCTGGTCGCCACCGGCATAGAAGTCAAAGGCGGCGTCGATGGGGTGTTCGGAATTGCGACCGCAATCTCCATTGGCAAATTTCAGGAATCGCAGAACATTCCGGTCTCAAAGTCTTTGGATGTGCGTACCGCAATCGCTCTCGGCGTCCTCCCGAGCGTCGAAAGTCTGGGCATAACTGTAATCAATCTCTTTCCCGTACAAGGTTTGTGCTCGTTCACCGATTCGTGGCACGAGCCTCGCTCGGGCGGGCGTTCGCACATCGGCGTCGACATCACGGCCGCCACCGGCAAGGCTCTCTATGCGGTAGCGGATGGCTACATTTCGCAAGTTACCTCCGGCGGGTCCTTGAGCGGGAACGCGCTGCGCTTATCGAAATCCGATGGGACATATTTCTTCTATGCCCATTTGGATTCATTTGCCGCGGGTATCGGCTTAGGAACTCCGGTTCGTGCCGGCCAAATCATCGGCTATGTGGGCTCGACCGGCAATGCTGGCGGCCCGCACCTGCACTTCGAAGTGCATCCATTCGGCGGTGACGCCGTAAACCCTTACCCGGTCGTCAAGGTTGTAGACGCCTGCAATGTGACAGAAGTGCTCCCGCAGTCCTGACCGTTGTAGCGTCTCAATCTTGATTCACGCCTGATTAAATCAGCGTGAAGTGTGGTGCGGCGGAAGGTGAGATCTCCGCCGCCCACACTGAAATAGTTGCGAATAAAAACGAACCTTATTCATTCGTTAGCGCGTCCGATCGGCGCGATCGAGATGCTCACTATCGCTAAGTGAAGTAAGACTGAATGTGTATCCATCGCCAAGCTTCATCGCCGTGATAGTCGTGATTGAAGCGTGATTGATAATGAACCTCTCCCATTCCCATGGCGTGGATTGCAATCCAAGAAAGTGGCAAATGAGAACGCTGTCCGTGCCGGCGTGAGCAAACAGTGCAATGCTGTCGCTGGGATCCTCGATGTGCCATACCGGAAGTGGCTGATCCAGGCGATGGACACCACGGTCGGAAAGAAACTTTGCACAGCTGGCATGAATGCGGGCCACGAAATCCCTTACGGACTCGCCGCCTTCCAGACCCGACCATCGGTCTTCCGCATTTCTCTCAACCTCGTCTCGATACGCCTTGATGGTCTGTTCGGCGGGCGCACCGTGCCACGAAGGCTCTCGGATCTCTTCCAGCCATGGTTCAATGACCTCGTTTCGTCCGCTCAATTCGAGTAGTGGCTTGGCGGTTTGACGTGTTCGTAGCAACGGTGAAATATAGATGTGATCAAAGTGGGTCGTGGCCAGCCGCGCCGCTAAACGTTCAGCCTGCGTGAATCCTCTGTCGGTGAGCGGAGGGTTGACAACGCTCAGACCATCCTTCACCCATTCCGGTTCGGCATGCCGAATGAGCGTAAATTCCATCCAGTCAACTTACTCTGCAAGCGATCAAGAACCAGAGATGTTCGCTTCCACTCCACACGCCAGGAGCGTTGCGGAAACAAATTCAATGTATGCGTTGTCGGCCGCCTGCGGATCCAAAATCGCCTGCTCGGTGAATGCTCGACCGATACATATCGCCTGGTCATTAGTGATCGCCAGATTGAATTGCTCGGCAACGAAGTATCCATACGAACTCGATATCGAATCGTCATCGTCAAATCCGGTAGTCGGATCCGGTGCGTTCTCGTCAGCGATTGGTGGACCTGGGAGAGTTGTTGCCGTCCCCTCAAATTGATCATTTTCAATGCTAAATCCCGTCGAGCAATTATCGATGACGTAGGTGCGAATCGAATCGCGAGCCTCAATAACGGCGTTCGAGAGTAACCCGGCGCGGGCGGCATTGACAACGCGATCCCCAACGGCAACAGATCCATCCCAACCGGTTGACTCAATTGCGGAACCTAGGGATTCGTAAACTCCGAGGAGCAGACCAAATTCGCTGCTCAGCGAAGATGGACCAAGGTCGTGCAAAGTTGCAAGCGTGGCAATAGTCACCGTAAACGTGTTCGCAAGTTGCTGGGGAGTGGAGTTGGCGATGTCGTCGACGGTCTGTGCGACGATGGAAAGCTCGTTTTCAAGTCCCGCCGACCGATCGCACAATGCCCTGCGCTCGGCGATCGAACTGCAACCACTCAATGCGGCGGCGAGGCAGGTTAATGAAACCAATGATGCAAGTTTCCGAATCCGCCTCTTAAACACCACGAACTTCACTCTCGGCGCTGGTTGAGGCCAACCAAGCGTCGTACATCTGCGCATACGGTCCGTCGCGAGCAATTAGCGAATCATGAGTTCCATCTTCGACCAAACGACCATGTTCCAGTACGAGTATCCGATCAGCGCGTGCCGCTGTCGAAAGTCTATGGGCGATCGAAATTGTCGTTCGCCCGGCGGAAACTCGATCGAATGCTCGAGTAATACGAATTTCGGTAAGTGCATCGACCGCGGATGTCGCCTCATCCAGTATCAGAATGTCTGGCCGCACCAAGAACGCCCGAATCAGAGCAACCAATTGTCGTTCGCCGGCAGATAATGAACCGCCCCGCTTTCCCACATGGGTATCGAGACCATTCGGCAGCGCTTCGAACCAGTCGGCCAACTGAAGCTCCGCGATCGCCGCGACTAATTCGGTGTCGGTTGCCAGGGGAACGGCAAATTGCAGGTTGTACCGAATTGTTTCGGAAAACAAAAATGGCTCTTGGGGAACAACGGTGAGCCTTGTACGAAGATCGTCATTGGCCACGCGATTGACCATCACTCCACCCAGATAAATCACCCCGACCGTGGGGTCGGCCAGGCGTGCAATTAATCGTGCAAGCGTGGTCTTGCCGGAGCCGGACTCGCCCACCAGCGCCACATGCTGTCCGGCCGGAATTGAAAAATTAACCTCCGAGAGAACTGGCAGGTCATCATCCTGGCTGTCTAATCGAGAGCCGTAGGAAAAACTTACATTCTTGACGTCGACCGAGAGAGTTCCGGTCGGCAGAGGTAGTGGAAATTCGGCGGCAGGCGGTCCAATTGGAGTATCGAGAACGCTCAGAACTCGACGAAGACCGGCAACCGCGGTTTGGGTTTGATCGACTACTTCGGTGAATTCTGCAATTGGCTCCAGAAATCGAAACGTTAAAAAGACGAACCCGACGAGCGCCCCCGCGGTGAGGCCCCCGGTTGGGCCGATAATTACACCGCAGGTCACAACCGCGACGACGGTGAAGACGGAGAATACCTCTCCGGACGGAAATAAAAATGCGCCGATGAATCCAGCCCTGATATTGCTGTCGGCTCGGCTGCGCACGGTTGCCCGCACGCGCTTGACCATGTGCGGTGAAGCGTCGTAGACCCGCAAGGTGTCCGACCCGGCGAAAAGTTCGCCGATCATCCCCAGGAGCGTGGCATTTCGTACCCGAGTCAAGTTGTAGGCCTCGACAAGGCGGTGCTGAACGGCCTTGAGCACGAACACAAGTGGGGCCGCCACGACGAACGCGACAAGGGCAAGTCGCCAGTCGTAGGCCACCATAACGATCGAAACGGCCAAAATTTGAGATCCGTCAAGTAGCCATGCCAAACCGCCCCAGGAGAAAAAATTGGTCAGGGTTTCAATGTCGCTGGTCACACGCGAGACGAGGGCTCCTCGGCGTTCCTCGTTATGGTCGGCCAAACTAAGGCGATGAATGTGGTCAAAAAGTTTCACCCGCAGGGTATACAAACCTTCCTCTGCGCGAACGCCGAGACGCATTGCCGACATTCGAAGCGCGTAAGCAGAAATAAATACGCTCACTGCCCCAATTATTCCGAGCTTGGTGATAAAGCCAATGTCGATGTTTCCTGGACGTAAACCTTTGTCGATGCTCTGCTGAACGATAATTGGGATCACCAATCGGGCGCCAGATCCTACAAGTGCGAGCATGAAGGTGATGCCGAGCCCGCGCCTAAACGAGGGCGCGACATCGACACCACGGTTTATAGTGCGAACTGTTTCGAAGCGAACGTCGAGCTGAGTCATTAGTTCTCGCGTCGATCATGCTCGAACGCCTCTAGCAGTTTTCGATACTCAACATTTTGTGCCATCAGCACCGCATGAGGAGCATGGTCAACAATTACTCCATTGGCCAAATACAACACCTCATCCGCCAGGGAAATTGTGGAAGGGCGGGAGGCGACGATCAGGGTGGCGCCAACCGTCTGTTGACGGCGGAGATTCTCGATCACTATGGACTCGGTCGTTGGATCTAGCGCCGAAGTTGTGTCATCGAGTAGTAGGACCGGACACCTATGCGCAATTGCCCTAGCCAGGGCGACGCGCTGCCTCTGACCACCACTCAGGCTCGCCCCCCGCTCGCCCAGCTCCGTGTCGAGACCTGTCTCAAACTTTGAGACAAACTCCATAGCGGCCGCAACCTCTAGGGCGGCCAACACGATGTCGTCCGAAATGTCGTCGCCCAGCGTGACGTTAAATCGTAAGGTATCGGCGAAGACGAATGCTTCCTGGAAGACCATTCCGACGCCACCGGGCATCACTGCTATCGAACCGCTATCAACCGGTATCAGACCTGCGATTGCGTGCAGCAGGGTGGTCTTGCCCGAGCCGGTAGCCCCGACAATTGCGACTGTATTCGAACTATCAATCGTCAACGAAAGGTTTTTCAAGATGGTCTGACCGCTGTACGCAACCGAAATGTCCGAGACAACGACTGCCGCATTACTCGGTGCCAAGCGAATCGACGCCCGCGGATCCGCGACGATCGGCTCGTCGACTATCTGTCGTGTGCGGTTCCATCCGCTCAGGGAGTGTGGGACTTCGCTAAACACATATCCGATTATTCGCAATGGAAAGATCAGCAAGGTAAACAGATAAACAAAACTGGTGAGTTCGCCAACGGTCATTGCCCCCGATTGCACACGATGGGCGCCGACAACCAGCAAAACAATGTTAATGAACGATGGGATCGCATCGAGTAGCGCCTCAAATGTCGAGCGAAGTATCACTGCTCGCGTGCGAGCATCCTTCAATCGACCAGTGATATGCGATAGTCGTTCGGTTTCCCGCATCTCGGCACCAAATGCTTTAACCACCATGACGCCGTCAAAACTTTCGTGCACCGCCTCTGAGAGCAAACCAAGTTCATCTTGGGCGGTTTTGTAATGAGTGTCAATTCGACGCTGATAGCCAACATTCAGGATCAACAGCAACGGAAATACGACTATTGCCAGCAATCCGAGCGGAACATCTACGACCAGTAGCCAGGCCCCCGAAACCACAAGCATCACGACGACGGCGCTGGCAAACGGCATTGGTCCCATTACGGCCACCGCTGCGTCCGAGTCCACTCCTACTCGGGCCACCAGATCGCCAGTCATGTGTTGGCGATGCCAGGTCGAAGGCTGAGCGACAATTCGATGCAAGACATCGAGCGAAACGGTCTCGGCAGTTCGCCAACTAGCTGCACCCGCGAATCCGCGTCGGAGCACGACACCCACCGCCCGCAAAACTCCAATTCCGATCACCAGGATCGCACCTATCAGGAGGGCCCGAGTATCCGTCCGTCCCTCGTTGAATCTGGGCAAAATCACCTCGTCCACCATCCAGCGAACGCCAAGGGCCGAGGCCACCGTGCACAGGCCGAACAGAGTTGCTCCTGAGACCGCTGTGATGAACAACCTTGGATGAACGCGAACAAGGGCAGACAGCAAGCGGTAGGCGCTTTTAAGCCGACTTTCACTTTCCGGCAGACCAAAATTGGGTCCGCTTCCGGTGGTCGCTTGGGGGGTGGTTATGTTACTCATGTCTCACTCTTTTCTAGCAGTTCGCGACACGAAAATCGCCTACATTTCACAGAATGAAGATTTTCACTCGCGTCATACTTTCGCTCATCATTTTTGCGATTTGTTTGATGTGGATCTACGCACTTTTCTTCGCCTCCAAGGAAGTTGTGAATAGGGTTGCAGATGATAAGTGGAGGCGAAGTTCCGACGAGATATGTCTTGCTGCGAAAAAGAAGCGAGAGCTACTCATTGATTTACGATTGGTAAGCGAGGCCGGACCAAATGCTCTCGGCGAACGGGCAATTATCGTTGACCTGGCGACCGACACACTCGAGAATATGGTGAATGAGATCGCAGATCTTCCAATTGCTGACGCCAAGGGTGCCGCAATTGTTCCCTTATGGCTGGCCGATTATCGAATCTACATCGATGATCGACGCAACTATGCGAGCCAATTGAGGGAAGGGCTCAACCAGCCGTTTGCCGAAAGTCAGGTGGACCGACTCCCTCTAAGCGAGAAATTGGCAACATTTGCTTCCGATAATCACCTGACATCGTGTAAGCCTCCAATTGATCTATCGGTGTAGCGGGAGGAGATTGCAGTCGGTGTCTTAAGTTCTTTGCTCAAATTCCAAAGCCGGTTTCCAGCCGTCACCCGGAACATACTGCTTGATGACCCTGGCCGGAGCTCCTACGGCGACGCTGTAGTCCGGAATCGTTCCGGTCACTACCGAATTCGCGCCGATCGCAACATGCTTGCCGATAATCGAACCCGGTAGCACAACGCTGCCATATCCGATCCACGAGCCGTCACCGATGGCCACCGCACGTTCCGGCTGAGTCTGCTGTGATATCGGTATATCTATTTGTTGATAGGCATGATTTTGGTCGGTGATATAGACATGGTGACCGGTCCATACATCGTTGCCAATATCAATCGAATAATGGCCGACAATGCCACTACCCCGCCCAATCAGGCAACGATCGCCGATTTTTACCACCGGGTTTGTCATGCACAGTTGTCCCGGCATCATTCCCGCCGAAAGCGCAACATGCTCGCCAATCATCGTGTCGGAACCAATGTGAATATATTGCTCGTTGAATATTGTGGTCGGTGGGAAACAGATGATGCTGTGAGCACCAAAGG
>JBDSKN010000002.1:0-4345 GCA_039916865.1 Ilumatobacteraceae bacterium | reverse complement strand
CCGCAGCGTGACATTTCTGGTTACCTGGCCGATGCGCAAGAGTTTGGACTTTCCATCGAGCGAGTTATCGAGACCCACTTTCATGCCGATTTCCTTTCTGGACACCTTGAGTTGGCGCACGCAACTGGGGCGGTGATTTCCTACGGCGCGGCCGCTCATCCCGAGTTTGCGGTCGAGCCACTGGCCGACGGACAAATTCTCAGCCTTGGCGAAGTGACTTTACAAATTCTCGCTACTCCGGGTCACACTCCAGAATCGATCAGCATTGTCGTCAACGAACATCCCGATGATGATGTGCCGTACGGCGTACTCACCGGTGACACGCTGTTCATTGGCGACGTCGGCCGTCCGGATCTACTGACATCGGTGGGCGTTAGCGCCGATGAACTTGCGTCTCAACTCTATGATTCGCTACACGACAAATTGCTAGTTCTTCCCGACGCAACCCGCGTCTTTCCAGCCCATGGCGCCGGTTCGTCGTGCGGTAAGAAATTGTCGAATGAGACCGAGTCAACAATTGGCAAGCAGAGGGCCACAAATTATGCGCTGGCACCCATGACACGGAGCGATTTCGTTGAAGTCGTCACTCAAGGTCAATCGATTGCACCATTGTATTTTTCATTTAACGCGGGTCGCAACAAAGTAGACCGACCCTTGTTGGATGAGTCGCAATGGCCTGCCGTACTTTCGATCGATGAAGTGTTACAAGCAATGGCGGGCGGCGCGAAGGTCCTTGATACGCGTGATTCCGTCGAGTTTCAGGTTGGTCATCTTGTGCACTCCGTCAACGTCCCACTGGCTGGAAGATTTGCCGAATTTGTCGGCGAGGTGATCAAAAGCGACAGAGATATTGTCCTGGTTTGTGCTCCCGGAACCGAGCACGATGCTCGCGTTCGACTTGCTCGAATTGGTTTTGACCGAGTACTCGGCTCGATGCGAGACCCACTAACTGTTTTTCATGAAAATCCGCACTTGGTGAGTCGAAGTTCTCGATTAACGGCCCACGAGTTCGATCAACGACGCAAGACTTTATCGAATCTGCAATTGATCGATGTGCGTCTGCCAAGTGAGACCGAACTTGGCGTGATCGTCGGAGCAATTCTGTTACCGCTGCAGCAGTTAATAATCCATGTTGACCAGCTTCGCAAGGATCGGCCAATAGTCGTGTATTGCGAAAGCGGAGTTCGTTCATCGATCGCCGCCAGCGCATTGGAATCTGACGGGTTTGATGATGTCAGTGACGTGATCGGTGGATACCCAGCGCTCAAGGGATTGAGTTAGTAGTCGATGGATGTCAGATTGGCGACAGCCTTGACAAAAGTTGACGGACCGGCCCTTGTGGGATCTGGTGGCGGGCTTCCGGTACCAGACCCGCCTTGCGTAGGTTCCCAATGCAACGTACCGTCATTGACTATGAAAACTTTTTACCGAAGAATCTGTTTCACAATCGCCACGGGTGTGACGGCCGCGTTGGTACTTGGGTGCGGTTCATCCTCCTCAACTGGGCCCGAAAATACAGACGCCCCATCGGCGTTCGGGATCTACGGCAAGACGGAAGATGTAACGGTTGCCCCGACGGTATCGACAAGTCAAATTTCGATCGCGGGTTCTTCTTTTTCTGTAACGGGAGATGTGAAGGCTTCGGATGTAGTGAGTGTTACTAATCACGATAGTTTCAAACATACGGTTACCGCAGACGATGGCGCCTTTGATGTCGAAGTAATTGGTGGTACCACCGAAAGTTTGCCCGCGCTGACTCCTGGCGTGTACTCGTTTCACTGCAAGATACATTCATCAATGAAGGGATCACTTACCGTCGTATGATCTCATCGGTCAGATCTCGGCGCGCCACAAGTTTGTTGCTCGCGGGTGCGCTAGTTTTCACGCCTTTAATGATTGAGCACGCGTCCGCGCTTTCACCATTCATAAAGGATGGAGAAAAGTGCGCAAAGGTTGGACTCAAAACCCGTAGTAGCTCAGGAGTGACATTGACATGTACCCGAGTTGGCACGACGAAAGTGATGAAGTGGACGCGTGTCGTGAGCAGACCGGCTACCTCAACTACGACAACTCAACCTTCGGTTATTACTGCCAGTCAAATCTCGATTAACAACTTCACCTTTGCTGTCGCCAGCAATGTAAAGAGCACAAGTTCGATCAAGGTGACGAATCGAGACAACACTTTCCATTCCGTGACCGCAAATACTGGGGTATTCGATGTCACCGTTGCTGGAGGATCAACCGCAACTCTTCCAACACTAAAACCAGGTACATACGCATTTCACTGCAGGTTTCATGACTCCATGAGCGGTACTCTCGTTGTCAGCTAAAAAAGCAAGCAGTAATTAACCTGTGGCTACGGCGCCTTGCCGAATGTTGGCAAATCTCGAAGCCGCTCATACACCGGCGTAAAATCATGTGCTGTATCGGCAACTAGTTTCTCAAAACTTTCGATTACAAAGTACGGATCTTGGTAGCGGTCAATGTGGTAATCCGTGCGCATGATCCGCTCTAAGTCGAATGGCAGTCGGCGCGGCGTAGGGCTGTCGATCGAGTGCACAATCTCTCCACTCGATGACAATATTCCGGCACCAAATACGCGAATTCCAGTCGGCGCCCGAATCAAACCAAATTCGACCGTAAACCAAAACAGGCGTCCGATCATGACCAACGCCTCGGGACCCAGCTTGGCCGCCTTCAATGCACCAATTCCGTAGGCACGTAGATAGTCGGCGTAGTGCTGACTAAATAAGAGCGGTACATGTCCAAAACAGTCGTGAAAGATGTCCGGCTCAACGATGTAGTCGAATTCTTCCGGCTTGCGCAGCCAAACCGTGGTGGGGAATCGGCGATTGGCAAGAAGGTTGAAGAACGCAAGATCAGGGATGAGTCCCGGTACTGCCACAATTTCCCATCCGGTGGAACTTCGCAATCGTGTCGAAATATCGGCAAAGTTCGGGATCGATTGCGACATGTCGAGACTTCCGAGGTGACCGAGGTATTCGTCAAATGCGTACCCGCGTACAAGTTCAAACTGTCGTGCATAAAGTCGGCGCCAGAGTGCGTGCTGCTCATCTGAATAGGTGGTCGGGTCTTGGTCAACCGTGAAGTCTTCTCGGGCATGGGAATAGTCGCCGCGTAATGCCGATCCAGTGGTGGTGATGAATTCGTCGAGACTCAATGTTCGGAATCCTCCTCAACTGCAATCTTACTCCGACACAGGCAACTATCTAGAGCCACTCATTTTTTCGGAAAAGTCTGAATAGAGTCGCGCACACTGCAACAAGAAACCCAACCACGATGAAGTAGCCATAGCGCCATCGCAACTCGGGCATGTGATCGAAATTCATGCCGTAAATGCCAGCGACCATTGTGGGAACGGCGCCAATTCCGACCCAGGCCGAGATCTTGCGCATATCGGTGTTTTGCTGTACCTGAATCAGCGACGAATTGGCGTGCAACGCGGCGTCGATCAACTCATCCATTAATTCAACCTCATCGATAACTTTGAGCAAGTGATCTCGAACATCCGAGAAAATTGGAGCAGAACTTGCATTGCAGTGAGTGACCTTGCCCGCGGCGAGAAGTTCAATTGGCTTGATAAGAGGAAATATGGTTCGTCGAAATCCAATGAGTTCACGTTTAACGAAATAGAGTCGACTGGCTGGCGCCGGTTGCTCGTCATCAAATACCATGTCTTCAATTTCTTCGACATCTTTGGCAATGCGAGCGCAAACATCAATGTATTGATCGACGAGACGGTCGACGATTTCGTGGAGAACAGCGGTTGGGCCACCCACTAGTCGCTCGGGATGATTCTCCAAATCGGCCCGTATCGATCGCAAGGCGATTGCCTCTCCATGGCGAACCGTGAGGATGAATTCCGTGCTCAGGAATATGGCGATGTCGCCGACGACAATACGTTCCGTGTTCAAGTCGTATGCGATTGTCTTCAAAACTAGAAACAGGTGCTCCGGATAGATATCAAGTTTGGTTCGTTGCTTGTTCGAGGCAGCGTCCTCAATTGCGAGGTTGTTGAGGTGAAAGCGACGCTGATACTTCTGAAGTTCGGCCTCGGATGCGTTAACAAGGCCGATCCATGTGAATAATTGATCGCCAGACGCCGATCCGTCGCTAGAGCGCTTACCCGAGATGTATTTGGCTTCGTCGACGAGCATCAGACAAGCGTAGTTCCCTTTGTCTGAATAGGATTTGAGCGTGGTACGGGATTTGGTTTAATTCTCTCGACAAGTTTCGCCCCTGTAGCTCAGTGGATAGAGCATCGGTTTCCTAAACCGCAGGTCGCATGTTCGATTCATGCCGGGGGCGCTAGGAAGATCCGAAA
>JBDSKN010000001.1:0-14049 GCA_039916865.1 Ilumatobacteraceae bacterium | reverse complement strand
TAAGAAGTAATGAACACAGCCTCGACAGAGGCGGCGTCAGGGTCGCATCGTGCAAGCGGTGCGACCCTCTTCGCGCTCTCGGCGCGTCAAGTCACGAAACGCTTTCCGGGCGTGCTCGCCAACGACCATGTGGATTTTGATCTCGCCAATGGCGAGGTACATACACTGCTCGGCGAAAACGGCGCCGGCAAGAGCACCTTGGCGGCGGTGTTGTGTGGTCTCTACAAGCCGGACGAAGGTGCCGTGCTGCGCAACGGGACGCAAGTGCGACTGACAAGCCCGCGTGATGGATTACTTAACGGAATCGCCATGGTTCACCAACACTTTCGACTCGTCGATCGTTTTAGTGTTGCCGAGAACGTTGGTCTTGGTCATCGTAGTTTGCCGTTCCTGTTGCGTACCTCGGCGCTCGAATCGCAAGTGGCGGAAGTGGCCGAAAGGTACGGCCTGCCGCTCGATCCCCGCGCAACGGTCGGCGAGCTGTCGGCGGGTCAGCGACAGCGCGTAGAGATTGTCAAGGCGTTGTATCAGGGCGCAGAGATTTTGTTGCTAGACGAACCGACGGCATTGTTGGCGCCGCCGGAGGTCGAAAAGTTATTTGAGACGGTTCGGGCGATGACGGCGGTCGGAAAATCGGTAATTTTTGTCAGCCACAAACTCGGTGAGGTAGTGGACATTTCGGATCGTATAACCGTGATGCGCGGCGGACGGGTAACGGGCTCGGTTGCCCGCGGTGAGGCGAACACCCGTCAACTTGCCGAACTTATGGTGGGTCGAGATATCGACTTGGCGAGACGTTTATCGCGTAAAGCGACTGGGAAAAATTTATTGGTCGTTGACGACGTGACATTGCGCCGTCACGGCGCTGAAGTGGTCAAAAATATCACGCTCAATGTGTGTGCCGGCGAAATTGTTGGCGTGGCCGGGGTATCGGGTAATGGTCAACGTGAATTAGCGGAGTTAGTGGCAGGTCTCCGGGTACCGTCATCGGGAGCAATTGTCGTTGGGGATGTTCTGATTAACGGCATTGGTGCACGCCGCGTACGCGCCGCAGGGTTGGCCTATGTTCCCGAAGATCGGCTCGGAACTGGACTGGCTCCATCACTTTCCATAGTCGACAATCTCGTACTTACCCGGAGGCGCAATTTCTTGGTCAATCGGCGAGCCGCACAGGTCGAGGCCGAGGCGCTCATCAGGCAACTCGAGATTAAAACTCCGAGCGCGCTCACTCCCACGCGCAAACTCTCTGGTGGAAATGCCCAAAAAGTGTTACTTGCTCGCGAGATTTTTTCCACCGGTGACAAATCTCGCGTGCTTGTGGTGTGTTCGCCCACTCGGGGACTTGATGTAGGAGCTGTAGAAACCGTGCACAAATTGCTCGACGACGCGCGCGCGGCCTATAAAGCCGTGCTGCTGATCAGCGAGGATCTGGACGAGGTACTCACCTTGGCGGATCGTATTCTCGTGCTATATCGAGGTTCGGTGGTGCACGAAGCCAACGGCAATGACGTCGACATTGAGATGGTTGGTCAGGCCATGGCGGGGCTGATGTGAATATTGGACGCACACGAATCGAACTTGAGCCACGGCTGACTTCGCCGCGATGGCTGGTTCTGGCCGTGCCATTCGCCTCGGTGCTGTTGGCTCTCGTTGTGGGAGGTGTATTTCTCTTGCTCACGGGACACGCACCGATACGTACCTATTCCAAGTTGTTTAGTAACGGCTATTCGACATTTTATGGAATGACCGACACGCTCGGTCTGGCCACTCCGCTTATCTGCACTGGCCTCGCCGCGGCATATGCCTTTCGCATGAATCTTTTTAACATCGGCGAAGAAGGTCAGATGTACCTGGGCATGATCGGTGGTGCCTGGGCGGGAATTGCACTGGCCGAGCATTTGCCCAAGGCAATTGCCGTTTCCGTCGTGCTTGCATTTGGCGCACTTGCCGGGGGTCTGTGGGTTCTGGTACCGGCGGTGTTGCGAGCCAAGTTGGGTACCAGCGAAATCGTCAGCACGCTATTGCTTAATTATGTGGCGTTAAATCTTGTGAACTATTTCATTTTTGGTAGTCGTGGTTTTTTCCGAGATTCTTCTACGTCGTTTCCGCAGGGCAGGTTGGTGTGGTCCAGCGCGCGACTAGGAAATTTCGGCACCACGAATACCTATCCGACCCTGATCATCGCGATACTGCTGGCTATTGCCCTGTGGTGGTTCATTCGCAATTCCAACTATGGGTACGAGACCTCGGTGTTCGCCGACTCGCCGAGTACGGCGCGGTATGCGGGAATGAATGCAACTCGATTGACAGTGACGGTACTCCTAGGATCGGGTGCCCTCGCTGGTCTCGCGGGTGCGATGTATGTGGTTGGACCGGCAGGGAAAATCGATCCGGGGCTACTACAGATCGGTTTGGGATATGCCGGCATCGTGGTGGCTTCTCTTGCACGATACAACTTCGTAGCCGTTGTGATCACGGCGATTTTATTTGCCGGACTGCGGGTTGGAGGTGCATCACTACAAATCTCAACCAATCCGGTGCCGATCTCAATAGCAGTTGTTCTGCAAGGCTCGGTGCTGTTGTTTGCCCTTGGCGGCGAAATTTTTCGTCGCAACCGGATCCGGATCCATCGAATAAAACCTTTGGTAATATCACCCGAGGCCGGCGCATGAACTCGAATGTTTGGGTGCTCACGTTCGCCGACGCGATTAGCATCGCCACGACGCTTATTCTCGCTTCGATCGGAGCGATCATTACCGAGCGTTCCGGCGTCATCAACCTTGGAATAGAAGGAATGTTGCTTATGGGCGCGGTCACCGCGTTTCTTGTCGGCGACAGCACCCACAGCATCTGGCTCGCATTGTTTCTGTCCATACTCGTCGGCATGGCCATGGCCACCGTTCACGCGGTACTCACCATTACCTTGCGTTCGAATCAGATCGTGTCCGGCCTCGCTCTGGTGATCTTTGGCACGGGTCTGTCGCAATTCCTCGGTAAATCTGTCGAAGGAAAGCCGCGACCGGTTCAAATCAGGCCACTCAATTTTGGTTCGTTGTCGGACATTCCATTCTTCGGACCAGTGGTATTCGGTCATGATCTGATCACATATTTCACGTGGATCGTTGCGCTGTTCGCTTCGTGGTATCTCTTCCGAACGCGATCCGGACTTATCCTGCGGGCCACTGGCGACGCGCCAGCCACCGTCGATGCTCAGGGTGTGTCCGTGGCCGCAGTTCGCTATTTCCACACGATCGCCGGCGGCGCACTCGTCGGTCTTGCTGGTGGATGGTTTATGCTCGCCCGAGGCACGGCCTGGAGTCAGGCCGCCACAACCAATGGCATTGGGTGGATTGCTCTGGCACTCGTCGTGTTCGCTGCCTGGCGTCCACTGCGCGCGATAATTGGGGCCGTGCTGTTCGGATTTACCCTTCAAGTGCCTTTCACTCTTCAGGCGCAACAGATTCGTATTTTTCCCCCGGAAATTCTGCAGATGTTGCCGTATCTGGCAACAATTGCGGTGCTGGTGGTGCTCTCCACTCCTCGGGCCCGACGATTGCTCGGTGCGCCCACGATGCTTGGTCAACCCTTCGTTCGCGACGAGCGATAGCCGTTGACTTCCGCTAATTCGTCAAATGAGGAAATCCTTGGCGTATTAACTCGTGCCGCCGACGCTGTTTCCAGCGTTTTAGTGGCGAACCAAGATTGGTCGCTGTCGGGGTTGCGACCAACCCAGTATTCAGTCGATGTTCGCGCCGACGGTGCAGCGCTAGCAATACTTCGTGAGGCTGGCATGGCCGTGCTATCGGAAGAAAGTGAGCGCACCGGCGACTTTGGCGAACAAGACGTTTTGGTGGTGATGGATCCACTGGATGGTTCGACCAATGCAAGCCGTGGTATTCCCTGGTTTGCGACCGCACTCTGTGCGCTCGACCACGGCGGCCTACGGGCCTCGCTGGTTGTAAACCAAGCGAGTCAGCGTGATCGCTATTGGGCAACTCGAGGGGGAGGGGCATTCCACAACGGTAAGCGCCTTGCTCACTCGGACTGCACCGACATTCGTGAGGCCGTAATCGGGATTTCCGGATTGCCGAAACAAGCACCCAAATGGTCGCAATTTCGCGCCCATGGTTCCGCGGCCCTCGACATCTGCTTGGTGGCGGAGGGTTCTCTGGATGGTTGGATCGATTTCAACAGCCACGGTGTGTGGGACTACCTCGCCAGTCTGCTCATTTGCGAGGAATCCGGCGTAGCCATCGGAGAGCACAACGATTGTGAACTCCTGGTTACGGAATACGGAGAGCGGCGGACTCCACTTGTGGCAGCGACCCCGCAACTATTGGCTGTGTTGCGAGACCTGCGCAAAGCCCACGCCAAATAGTTCTGGTTCTGTACTCTGAGTCATGGCTCAATCGCCGTACAATCCGGCAAATTTCCTTGAGCGATTTGTTGTCGTTGAAGCGCGAGCCGCGGCGTTAATTATCGGTGCCGCTGTTCTTGGCGTGCTCAGTGCGACGGTTGGCGATCTCCACATTGAAAATGACCTGAGTAAACTAATCTCTGAACTTGCAATCGGCGGGTTCTTCCTGCTTGTCGGTCTCGAACTGCGCCGAGAACTTGCCAATGGAACCTTGTCGGGGTTCACACTTCGGATTTCTCTAATTGCCGCAATCGGTGGCATGGCGGGACCTGCGCTTATCTATTTCGCTTTCGCACCTCAATCTGCGCGTGACGGTTGGGTTGCGGTGGTGGCCACTGACATCGCACTGGCTACTGCAATTGCCGGACTCGGCGCGTTCAAACATTCGATGCGCACCATTCTTCTTGCAATTGCGGTACTGGATGACATTGGTGGCATCGCGGCGCTGGCGACGACTGGGAAGAGTCCGAAGATACTGTACGCACTCGCCGTCGTTGCGCTGGTGATTGCATTCGGATGGTCAATTCGAAAGTTTAACTTTGGCGTATTTTATACCATCGGGGCCTGCGCTGTCACCGTTTATCTCATGTTGCGAGCCGGTCTTCATCCGTCACTCGGCGCGTTCGCGATCGGTATGGTCGTGCCGCATTTTGATCCGGATAACTTGTCGGTGGCCGAACGTGTGGAGGAGCACCTACATCCGTGGATTGCAGCCTTGTTATTGCCGATCTTTGTTTTTTTACACACCTTGGTGCCCCTATCGCTGCCAACTGGAGCACCCGCGTATCTCATTGGTGTAACCGCGATGGCAGTTCTTTGTGGCAAGACGATTGGCATCGGTGGAACACTGTTCATCGCTCGCAAGCAACTTGGAATAGTTCCGTCCGAGGCATTGGCAGTTGGTTTGGCATCAGCGGCGGCACTCACCGTGGCCCTCATCGGCTTGACGGCGACTCTTAAAGGAACCGAATACGAACAGGTGGCGAGCCTCGGCATTCTTGCCGCCACTGCGGCGGCGGTCGTTCTTGGTATTGCAGTCGGTCGCTTGCGCCGCGAACCGTCCCGATAACATCAAATGTCCCTCGGGCGCTTAGCTCAGTTGGTTAGAGCATCTCTTTTACAAGGAGAGGGTCGGGGGTTCGAATCCCTCAGCGCCCACTGTTTAGGCGCGCAGCGTTGTTGGTAGAAGTAGTAGATATAGGCCGATATCAGCCTATGGAGGACCGTGTCGATAATCGCTAGTAATCGTCGAAGCGACATCGAAGGATTGCGTGCGCTCGCTGTTTTGCTTGTGGTCGCATATCACTACGGTGTCGAGCAAATTGGTGGCGGATTCGTCGGCGTTGATGTATTTTTTGTCATTTCTGGGTTTCTCATCACCAAGCTTTTGATCGATGAGGCCGCTCGCGACGGAAACATCCACCTCAGTAACTTCTGGGCCCGCCGGATTCGACGGATCATCCCAATGTCGCTACTGGTTGTCGTGGTCACGGTCATCGCCGGCCTCTACATGCTGGAACCCGGACGTGCCCGAGAATTGTCGACCGTTGCCCTTGGTGCCGTAGGTTTCTGTGCCAATTTTGTGCTGTACTTTACGACCGGAAACTACTTGTCTGGGGTCACTCCACCGTCACCGCTGCAGCATTACTGGTCGCTGGCTATCGAGGAGCAGTTTTATTTGTTCTGGCCACTGATCTTGTTTGCAGTAATCAAACTGGGACGAACACACTGGAAAAAATGGATTGCCGTCGTTGTTGCAGTACTAGGTGCTTCTTCCTTGATGTACTCAATCGCCATCACCCCGAAGCATCCCGAACTTGGCTACTACATGCCGCAGGCGCGAATCTGGGAGATCCTGGCCGGAGCGGGGCTCGCAGTGCTCGGTACCCAAATTCTTAAAGTGCCTCAGCGATTGCGCGCAGTTGTCGGCTGGCTTGGCCTGTCGCTCATCATGTGGTCGGCAGTCTCCTTTAATACGGAAACCGCGTTCCCGGGTTGGGCGGCGTTGTTGCCGGTGCTCGGCACGGTGGGAGTGCTTGCGGCAGTAGAGACGGAATGGGGGCCACAGAAAATATTGCGTATCGCCCCGGCACAGCATGTCGGCGCATGGAGTTACTCGCTTTACCTCTGGCACTGGCCGGTGTTGGTGTTGGTTGAATCACGATTTGGAATTCCATCGGTGCCGACAAAGCTTGCGCTTTTTGTCGCCTGCCTGTTGCTCTCCGTGGCCACCTATACCTACATCGAGCAACCCACTCGCCGACATGTGTGGTTGTCCATACGACCCTGGCGAAGTGTCATTGCTGGCGTCACAGCCATCGCGATCGGCTTAACCGGGGCGCTTGCCCTCTACGAGGTGGCGCCTCGACTTGACGCTCGGTCCCTAGCCCTAGCAACACCATCTAGTCCGGCCGAAGTGTCGGCAGGTTCTGGAAATCTTGTGCGCCCAACCACCAAAGTACCCGAGCCCGCTCCAATCAAAGTTGTTCGATCGAAAAATTTGGTCAACGTATTGTTGTTGGGAGACTCGACCATGGCGGCCCTGCGGTGGTTCGAGCAGGGAACGGTCAGCCTTGATGGTTTCAATTTCAAATTAGATGCTGAGTCATGTCGACGAATCTCCGATTCATCGTGTTACGGCCGTGAAAAGCGAAAACCTACGAGCGCACTGAGCGCTTTGAAGGAGTTTGAGGGTCCGCTTGACTATGTCATATTGATGGCCGGATACGACAGCAGCGTCAAGCGCGTCGATGACGAATTGAAGCGTTTTATCGAGGAAGTCCATTTCATGGATGTCAAATTAATTATTCTGAATTTCAAAGAGTCGCTAAAATTTCCATCGCCGGGATCAAGGGGCAAACGTTCGGTGTATGCGGACTTCAATAAAATCCTTCGAGATTTAGTCGCCGCGGACGACTCGGGCGACGTCGTGATCGCCGACTGGAACTTGTTCAGTTGGGGAAAGTCGCAATGGTTTCTTCGCGACGGTATTCACTTGAGCATTGAGGGTTCCGTCGCTCTCGGGTGGTATATATCGCACTTGGTAGCGAATGCAGCCGACAATTCATGTCCGTTTTCCGACATCTATCCGTGCGCGGTTCCCGAAATGATCGATCCAAGGATCGATTTAATGACCGAGTTTGATGTCCAAGACACGGAAATCCAGTGCTACGAGGACGGCGCGAAACGAAAGCCAGTGTGCACTCGAGATCGCCGCCTCTAAAAGAACTCGTTTACGATTGACATAATCGCGTCCGCATTCCACTTGGCCTCACCTGAACGAAGAGGAGATGGTCCAAATTCGACAGTGATACTTACTCCGTTCGGACCCTGAATTGAGCGAGACCAAATTGCACCCGTTCCGCTATAAATTCCGCCAACTATTTGAAGAAGGGGTAGATGTGCTAATTCCGCGTAGCGAGCCCTGATTTCTCCGGCTCGACCAACGCCTGGGGCTATACGGAAATAGTCCTGGTGATACCAAATTATAATTTGCGGTTTAATGAAGTTTCCGAGGCGCACCATCGATTGAACCTCGGGTTCGCTTGCCGCACTCGTTCCCGCGTACTGCCAATTTCCCGGAAGTTCGTTCGGACTCCACCGGATAGGGAAATTACGATTCAGGTCGACGCCGTTTGCATTTTGACGAGTGCGATCGATCTGACCATCTGGATTCATCGAGGGCACAAGCCATAGATCTATTTTTGGGTTGAGATCCATCGTTCGTAACAGGTCAATAACGGCGATACCGGCATCCTCGTCACCGTGAGTGACTCCCACCACGAGGACCGGAATTCCGTTGGGTGCACCACGGCGGTATACCATCAGCGGCGCGTCACGCACGGAGCGACCGAATACAAAGTCCTTATCAAATGGCACCTCGCCGCGGGTAAGGAAAGTGGAGATGTGGATCGCCGGTTGAATTTCCGGGGTTTGCGTTATTGCAACAGGAAGTGACGTCACAGAACTTGTCGCCGCGGGCCCATTGTCGGCGAGGACTATTAGCAGGCTCGCCACCAGCATGATTACCACGACAGCGACCTTGGCGAATATCTGCATCCGTTGTCGACGAACTGTGGCGACTGGACGATGGGTCTCAAATAGTGGCTCCCTAACCGCTCGCTGAGAAACGGGTATCTGGGTTGCCACCGTTAGGTCAAGAGACTCGAATGGGACCTGAGTTGCTGGGGGCACATCAAGAGTAAATTTCGTGGGCGAAACTATCTGACCGGCCACCTCGTCGGTAAATGCTGCGCGGCGACCCGACTTTTTGGTATCGATGTGCCATACACGACCAACCGAATCCGTGTAAGTGAGGTTGAGTATCCGTGCCCTCGCCTCGGCGGCCGATATTTCACCGTTTTCAAAGGCGACGCACGTCTGTTGGTAGGTCTGATCAAGTCGAGCAAGTTCCGCAGATGCCCGTGGGGTTGAGTCAGTTCGCGGCACATCATGTATATATTTCGTGGACGGATTCGTTTGATCGGCAATTTCGTCCGTAAAGGCGGCGCTTCGCCCCGACTTTTTGGTGTCGACGCGCCAGATCCGACCCTCTAAGTCCTTGAATGTGAGATTAAGTATTCGTACCCTTGCCTCCGTCGCCGATATTTCGCCGCCTTCGAAGGCAGCGCATGTCTGCTGATAGAGAAGGTCCAATTGGACCAATTCAGGATGAAGAGTGTCAGGGATCATTTCTTCGGAATTCCGATCGGGTCTGAAACATCTTACTCAATTCTAATATGGCTGGTCGAACACTTTTCGCTGACCTACAGTTTCTATTACCGAGGAACCATGTCCGAAATGTACGGAGCTACCCATCGTGAGTTGCAAGATCAATTCGATACTCGTCGGCTTGCAGACCGACTTGAGGAGAAATTGGTGCATGACGCCCTCACATGTGAGGAACAGGAATTCATCGCGTCTCGAGACATGTTTTTCCTTGCCACAGTGGATGCACGGGGGAATGTCAATTGCTCATATCGGGGTGGTGAACCCGGTTTCGTTCGTGCGGTGGATGAGCATACGATCGTTTTTCCGAATTACGACGGCAACGGAATGTATCTCTCAATGGGAAACGTACTCGAAGCTAGTGAAGTGGGAATTCTCTTCATTGACTTCGAGACTCGCAACCGAATGCGTTTCAATGGAACCGCTTCGATCGACCTTAAGGACCCGCTGCAGAGCGCGTTTCCGGAAGCACAATTTGTCGTGCGTGTGAGAGCGCGCGAGATTTTCGCCAATTGCCCCCGCTATATCCACAAGTTAGAACTTGTCGAACGCTCTCGCTTCGTACCAAAAAGCGGGGTCGTGACCCCGGTTCCGAGTTGGAAGTCGAGTGAGTGGGCATCCGACACACTCGCCGAGAGCGACCCGGCGCGCGACCCAAACCGCGAGGTCCTGTAGTCAAGCAATAGAATTTAAATTATGACCACGAGTCGCACGTTTTTGTTGCGCGGTGGTGTGGTGATACCCATGGAAGGGACCAAGGTATCGTTCGACCCGGGCTCGGTTCTTGTCATTGACGGCATCATCGAGGCTGTTGGAACCTCCGAAGAAATTGACCGCCATCCGGCCGCCTCGTCCGTCAACGTCGTGGATATGAGCGGGCATGTGATTGTGCCCGGATTTCACAATTGCCATATCCATTCTGGTCTTCTTCGAGGTACGGCGGAATCACTTGCTCTGTGGGAATGGTTAGAAAAACATGTTGATCCGGCGCATCGCGCGCTGACGCCAGAGATCGCCGAAGCGGCTTCATGGATGGCTTACACGGAGAGTCTTAGAGGCGGAACAACTTCAGTGCTTGATATGTGGCGGTTCATGGAAGGATCAGCAAAGGCGGCCGAACATATTGGCATTCGGGCCACGCTTGCCCCCTACACGGCGGACCTTTATGACTATTTCGAATCAATGGAATCGAATCGTCGGTTGCTCGAAACTCATCGCAGCGCCGCAGATGGTCGTGTTCGTGCTTGGGTTGGGCTCGAACACATCTTGTACTGCTCAGCGACGATGTTTCGCCAGGCCGCAGCCCTTGCCGAGGAGTTTGACACGGGTATCCATACCCACTCATCGGAATCGATATGGGAAGTCGAAGAGTGCATTCGACAATTCGGTCGACGTCCGATTGAGGAGTTTTTTCACCGCGGAATACTGGGTCCATCCACTGTCATTGCCCACGGCGTTTGGCTCGACGATTCCGAAGTGGAAATCCTTGCCCACACCGGAACGAGCATTGCCCATTGCCCCTGTTCGAACATGAAGCTTGCCTCCGGAGCTGCTCGAGTGGGTTATTACCGCGATCATGGTCTTACCGTCGGGCTCGGAACCGATGGTGAAAAGGAAAACAACAATCTAGACATGCTCGAGGAAATGAAATTTGCCTCGCTGCTGCAGAAAGTTTCCACGCTTGATCCGACGGTTGGAGATCCGTGGGACATCTTAGATATGGCCACTTTGTCTGGTGCAAGGGCGCTCGGGCTGAGCGATATAACAGGATCACTCGAGCCGGGTAAACATGCCGACATCGCAGCCGTAGACCTACGAGGCGTACACTTTGTTCCGGTGCTTCGCGGCCAGGACTTCAACGTTCCGGCTCACCTCGTGTTCACGGCTTCGAGCCATGATGTCACCGATGTGTGGGTGCAAGGTCGCCAACTTGTTGAAGACGGAGAGGTCATATCGGTTGATTTGCGTCAAGTTGCAGCCAATGCGCAGGCCGCTGCCGAAGAGTTGTTTGAGCGACGGCGCAATCTCGATGGACCGACGCTCAGTCCGGCAACGATTCTTAACAAAAACACCTAAGAATCGACGCAGGTTACGGCTAGTTTCCGACCTCTCGGGCAGATGGTGGTTGCCATCGCATTATTTGTTGGGATTGGTTCAGCCCAAGTCGACGCTTCGGTCTTGTACGTCTATCCAATCGCTGGCAACGTAACGTCGACTTTCTCCGCTACACATTTTGGATATCCGGCGACCGACATATTTGCGAATTGCGGCGCCGCAGTTTTGGCCCCGGTGTCTGGATTGGTAAGTGGTCTGCGTCGCACTGATTTGTGGACAAAGAAATCCGATAATCCATGGTTTCGCGGAGGGAAATTTGTCAGCATCGCAGGCCGTGACGGAGTGCGTTATTACCTTGCCCATCTCGGCGTAATTAGCGGCGGTCTGGCCATAGGTTCGGTTGTTCAAGTTGGTCAGCGACTCGGGACAGTGGGCAGAACCGGGCGGGCGGGCGCATGTCACCTCCACTTCGGCATCTCGCCCCCATGCTCGAATTCGGAATGGTGGGTACGACGGGGCGTCATTTGGCCAGCAAAGTATCTCCAGGCCTGGCGAGCCGGAGTTGGGAAAAGTCCGGTCGATGAAATCCTTCGTTGGCTCCACAACAATCCCGGTGCCTGCGTGGATCAGGGGCAACTGCGGTGACCTACATTAGTTAAGTGAATTCACCACATTTCTCGGTCGAATATATCCAACAGCGTAATCGCCTAACTTCGGTCTTGCGACTTTGTATGTCGATTCCACATCTGCTCGTTGCTCGAACCCGAATCCTTTCCTTGGCACTGATCATTTCAGCCGGGGTCGTCAAGGTAGGATCGGCCGAGCCGGTCAACGCTCTACCACTTCCATCCGCAAAGTTGGCGCTAATCGGCGTGTTTGACCAACCCGTCGATATTGCATCACGAGCCAACGACACTGGTCTTTACATTGTCCAACAGTCGGGTCGGATCGTGAGACTGGGGCCAACCGGTACGAGAACGGTAACGCTTGATCTCACTTCACTTGTCAGCACCGGCGGAGAGCAAGGATTGCTCGGATTGGTTTTTCACCCAACAGGTAAATCGATATTTGTCAATTACACCGATGTCAACGGCAACACAGTTGTGGCTCGCTATGCGATGAAATTGGATGGCACCGCAGTTAAATCCTCGCGCGTCGTTTTGTTTACCTTGAGGCAACCATATGCAAATCACAACGGTGGAGGACTCGCGTTCGGTCCGAACGGACGACTTTTCATTGGGACCGGTGATGGAGGCAGCGGCGGAGATCCGGAACGGCGTGCTCTCGATCCAAAGTCACGCCTCGGAAAAATGATCTCACTGAATCCGAATGCAGCAAGTCAAGCTGGTAACGGTGCGGTTATCTGGTCGCGCGGATTGCGCAATCCTTGGCGATTTGAGTTCGATTCGAAGGGAAATCTATGGATCGCCGATGTCGGTCAAAACGCTTGGGAGGAAGTGAATTTGGCGCGTGCCAGCAATGGATTCGGAAAAAATAAAAGTTTCGGATGGAGCGCGCTTGAGGCAAATGCTCGGTACAACACCGATCAGCCAGCGACCGGTCACCAGCCACCTGTCTTCGCCTATCAACACGGAAATACCGAGTGCTCGATTTCCGGTGGCACCCGAATTCGCGATACAAAACTCGTATCGCTAAAGGACTGGTATGTCTTTGGCGACTATTGCAGCGGAGATGTCACCGCCATTTGGGTGGAAGGCAGCAAGACTACGAAAGAAGTTTCACTCCTCAGAAATGTCGGATCGATCACGGCAATTCGCACAGTTAATGGTGGTGCTGCCTTCGTCCTTACTCATGGAGGCAAGATTTACCGAATCGTAAAATGATTCGACTTCTTCAATATGTACAAGAATCGCATGGATAATTGAAGACTGTAGACTTGCCTTACGTGGCAGAGATCTGTCCATTGCAGCGTGGAGTCGAGGCGGTGGCCTGTGCCTAAGTTGAAAAAAGTTAAGTGGCTAGTAGTCGTCACAATTTTCGTAATGTCGAATGTGGCTGTGTTCGCCGCGCACGCAAAGGCAAATCCGACGGTTACGGCCATTACACCTAACAGCGGTCTGCCGACGGGTGGTACGGCAGTGGCAATCACGGGCACAGGTTTCCTTGCTGGGGCAACCGTGACGATTGGCGGGGCTCCGGCAACGAGCGTTGTGGTGGTCTCTGCCACAACGATCACGGCAGCAACTCCGGCAGGAACTGGAACCGGGGACGTGGTGGTAACGAACATTCTCGAACTCCTGTCAGGGAAGTTAAAAAAAGGGTTTACGTATAGTTCGGCGCCGACGGTAAAAAGTATTTCTCCAGTGTCCGGTCCGGCCGCTGGTGGCACCTCGGTGACGGTCGATGGCAAAGACTTCGTTGCAGGGGCCACGGTGACAATTGGCGGGGTTGCAGCGACGAGCGTAACGGTGTCAGCGAAGTCGATCACGGCGGTGACGTCTGCTCATGTTGCCGGGGTGGTCAATGTGGTGGTGAAAAACCCGGACACCCAGTTCGCAACACTGACAGGCAAGTTTACTTATCGTGCGGCGCCGACGGTGACGAGTATTTCTCCTGTGTCTGGTCCGGTGGCGGGTGGGACGTCGGTGACGATCGAGGGCAAAGATTTCGTTGTAGGGGCCAAGGTGACAATTGGCGGGGCTGCAGCGACGAGTGTGGCGGTGTCAGCGAAGTCAATCACGGCGGTGACCTCTGCTCATGTTGCCGGGGTGGTCAATGTGGTGGTGAAAAACACGGACACCCAGTTCGCAACACTGACAGGCAAGTTTACGTATCGTGCGGCGCCTACTTTGACAAGTATTTCTCCTGTGTCTGGTCCGGCGGGGGGT